>CAZBFN010000083.1:0-1010 GCA_964491235.1 uncultured Roseburia sp. | reverse complement strand
GCGGATGGACGCCCCGAACCCTCGGCCCGGGCAGCACCCCCGCCGAGGATACGCCCTATCCCGTGCAGATGGGCGACATGCGTCTGGAGGCCAACCTCGAACTGCGGTTTCCCATATGGGGCATGTTTCACGGCGCGACGTTCCTCGATCTGGGCAACGTGTGGTATCTGGGCATGGACAAGTCGAAGGTGCCCGACGACGGCATATTCCGCTTCGACAGCTTCTACAAGCAGCTGGGATTCAACAGCGGCGTGGGCCTGCGGCTCGACATAAAGTTCGTGATCCTGCGTCTCGACTGGGGTATTCAGATATACAGTCCCAACCGCGTGGGCGAGTCGAAGTGGATCCACAACTTCAAATGGAAGAACACGGCGCTCAATTTCGGCGTGGGCTATCCGTTCTGATCGGCGGCCCGCGAAACGGCCGATAGGCTTACATCATGCCGATTTTGCCGGCATATTTGCACACTTGAACAAACGACAGACATTATGACCTGGACATTCATATTCCGACTCGTCGTGGCGGGCCTGCTCGGCACGGTGGTGGGCATCGAACGCGAGTGGCGCGTAAAGGAGGCGGGATTCAGAACCCATTTCCTCGTATCACTGGGCAGCGCGCTCTTCATGATCGTGTCGCAGTGGGGATTCGAGGAATTTCTCGCCGCGCATGACGGACTGCGCCTCGACCCGAGCCGCGTGGCGGCGCAGGTGGTGAGCGGCATAGGCTTCATCGGCGCGGGAGCCATCATATTCCAGCGGCAGATAGTGCGCGGACTCACCACCGCCGCCAGCCTGTGGGCCATATCGGGCGTGGGCATGGCCACGGGAGCGGGAATGTACGGGGTGGCCGCGGCCGCCACGGCCCTGACTCTCGTGGGGCTGGAGGTGCTAAACCTCGTATTCGGCAGCTTCAGCTCCCACCGCACCCCGATAGTCTTCTCGACGCTCGACCGCGACGCCATACAGAACGCCCTCGCCATCCTGCGCAAGGAGGGCTTCACCGTCATATCC
>CAZBFN010000082.1:0-1018 GCA_964491235.1 uncultured Roseburia sp. | reverse complement strand
TTCATATGGCGAGAGAGTTTATCAAAAACCGGCGGAGAAAGAAAGCCGAATATTGCCGTTCCGACGTTATTCCACGTCTACACCAACTTTGAAGAAACGCATCTGGGCACGGTTCTCGTCCGTGACGGACATCCATTCTCCGTCCAGCGTGGATGCGCCATAAACGGTGTAGACCCGCTTCGGCGTGGCCGTACGCAAATCCGGCGACCATTTAATAATCGGCTGGCCGTCTGCATCCATCTCGATTGACGCAGTCAACCGATCCGCAGGATTGGTCGGATCCGTACCAATCACATAGTCCTGCCAAACGTACATCGGCGAACCGTCTGCCGTCTTTTTACCAGTTGGCTTGACAAGCGCGGCCGCCAAATCCGAACCGTATTTATCGGCAAACGTCGGGTACTGATCGGGCCAGTCCGCCGGCACAGTGATATCCGTGTGCAATCCCGTATCCGTCTTCGGCAACACGATGTCACTTCCCGCCGGTGTCCATACCACATGGTCGACCCATCCCGTCGCCGCCCATTCCTGGAATCCATTCTCTGAGTAATGAATCCACCGTACGACATTCGTTTCATCCGCCTCCGCTTCAATCTTGACGGACATATTCGTCCACCCCCCACCCCACGAAACAGGTTTAGTCGTCTTGTCCTCCGGATCCGTGACAATCAGAATCTTGGAATCCGTCGCCGCAAGCCCATACTTGAACCCTTCCTTCATGTTAGTTTTTCCCCCCCCGCTGCCGAACTTGTCCCCCACACCGAACATGAGGCGTTCCACCGTATTCTGCCAATCCGTAGGTTTAAGGGTGTCACTGGTAGTACCCAAGATCCGTTCCATTCGCATTCGCCACGCAAAGGACAGTGTCCCCGGCCCGACGACAGACGTTTCAAGCGCAACCGCCACAGTCTTCTGCCTATCTTCTTGTGGGACGCTAATCACGACACTCGACTGTCCGAAGTCAGCCGTCGTGGAATCCACCGTCCATTGTGTCTCCGTCTGCGACGACGTCAACACC
>CAZBFN010000081.1:0-1036 GCA_964491235.1 uncultured Roseburia sp. | reverse complement strand
ATCCCACGCCGAACAAACAATAGCGGAAGGCCATCCATTATAATAATTTTTTGAAATTGGACGGAGCGGTCGCTCACCAGTATGATATTGAGTATAATATTGACCCTCAAGTTTTTCACCAGTTTTAAGGTCTTCCCACAAGTTCCAAGTGAGGGTTTCTTTTCCTTTGTAGTCCTCTTCGGGAGCACAAACACCAGTGATAAAAAGGTCGGCTTCTACCTCCATTTCTTTCTTAATTTTGATTGTGTCATAGGAATGGGGTCCTCGCTTTCCCGGCTCATAAATCATAGTTTTCTTACTCATTACAAGCCCCTCGCCGCCTTCGGCAAGAATGCGAGAAAGTGTATCCCACATTTTCTCATTGGCTTCAAAATATTTTAAGCCGCGAACAAGAGGATTATTTATCTCTTTAACAACCTTTTCAATATACTTTACCCTTTCTTCCATTGGGCTTTCCATTAAAGACTGCCCCTTGTAAGAAAGAACATCGAAAATACGCCATTGAAGTTTTTGATTGCGAAACTCGTTATTTTCAATGTCTCGCCTATCTTTTGCGGAAAACTTTGAAATTGTTTTGTAGTATTCTTCATCCTGAATTGATTTCGCCTTTTCATCAAGAGAACGAAGAATAGAACCAACATTTTTATCAATGCCATTTTCAAGATAGATTTCGCCGAGAATTACTGTGTCGCCGCAATTTTCAAATGCTTTTACGACATCTTCCCAAAAGAAAACTTTATTTTGAACTTCTCCATAGGTCCCAGTTTTCTTACTGATTCCTCTTGTTTGAAGGGCATTGCGGCTTGAGGTGATTATGCCCTTGCTATAGTTGCCATCGTATTTTCTTGAATATAGGTATTCACCACTTTTAAGCAATTTATCAATAGTAAAACGCCGCGTTTCCGCAGAAGTAGAAGAACTAAAACTCCAATACTTCATAGGTTCCATACTAAACCAATCAGTCATTTACTATCCTCCTTTCCTTTCTTTCTTATATTATACCATAAAATAAAAAAAAAGGCAAGGATTTACTCCT
>CAZBFN010000080.1:0-1052 GCA_964491235.1 uncultured Roseburia sp. | reverse complement strand
GTAATCCTAGTATTCTATATGTGCCTAATGATAAGGTTTCAAAGATTGCTTTTTCTTTATTTCCATAGTGATATGATACACCTATTGACATTAGCGATCCTATATTTCCTAATGTTTGACCTACGCCAACTAATGCGCTTCCTAAAGGAGCCCCTATGCCCGTTAATGCTCCAACATATCCAATTGTGGATATTCCATTTCCTGCACAATTTAGCGCATGACTGGTAAAATCTATTGATCCCCAAAAGAATTGTTGCTGGCTTCTATGTACCGCCTGCACAATTGGATTTGACATTGTTTCGTGAAAATCGATGTTACGCGCGAAGTCCGCCTGCCAATTTCGGATTTCTCTGTAATTTGTCGGTGCCCAACGTCCTGTGAAGTTATGAGTCATGACCATTGCCGAGGGGATCGCAGTCGAATACGCAATGTCAGAATTATCATGTGATGTATAAACATTGTTATTCTTCTTAATGTATTCATCCCATTCATAATAATTGTCTACATACCCATATGCGCTCTTGCCATTGAAATTATTTTTATATGCGGATATGAAATCTCTCATTTCGAATTTGTTGGTTGTCGTGTATCCGAAATTCGTTTTTGTCCATAATCCTAACGGGTCTGTTCTGTTTATCGGATTTCCTGAACAATAAGCATACGGTGAAATGTGTCTGTCAAGTTCACATAACGGATCGATAGAGTTGAATTGTCCGTCGGTTCTTTGTATTCTTGCAAAAGAATCAATATAGTTTACGCCAAAACTCTTTTGCGACTCTTTTCCGTTATATAGGAATGGGTTCCCAGAAGTCGCCAATGACGAGTTGGAATGCCGTTCACCGTAAGGCATATAGTCGTTTTGCTCGATTACATTGCCATTTGGATACGCGATAAGGCGAGTGCTCCCGAGGTGGTCGGTTACAAAGTATCGTGCTTCGTAACCACCGCTTGTTTTGTAGGTTCGTCCTCCAGCAGTAACCACGCTTTCCAATGTAATATTGGAACCATTGCGGTTATATTTGAAAGAACCTACATAGTCCGACCCGCCGTTA
>CAZBFN010000079.1:0-1100 GCA_964491235.1 uncultured Roseburia sp. | reverse complement strand
ACATTCTGGCGCGCACGATGAGCACGGGCATGGCCAGCGCGCAGTACGATCTGGTGTCGCACATCATAGGCTCGGTGGCCACGCTGTGCGAAGGCGAGGTGCTGCAAAGCCAGCATGCGCGCGATAAGGACACCACGCGCCGCGACTATCTGGAGATAATATACAAGAAGACGGCCAGCCTGATAAGCATAAGCGCGTCGGCGGGGGCCGTGTCGGTCATAGCGTCGCACGAGGACATAGAGCGCATGCGCCGTTTCGGCGAGGCGCTGGGCATGGCGTTCCAGATCAAGGACGACATACTCGATTACAGCCGTTCGGGCCGCACGGGCAAGCCCGCGGGCAACGATCTGCGCGAAGGCAAGATAGCGCTGCCTCTCATAGAGGTGCTGGAGCGTTGCGAGCCTGCCGAGAAGCTGCGCCTGCTGGACAACCTCTCGCGTTGCGGCGAGGATACGGCCGCCATGGAGTACATCCAGGGTGTTGTGGAGACCTCGGGCGGTATCGAGCTGGCCGAGTGCACCATGCGCACCTACATCGACCGCGCGGTGGAGATACTGTCGCACTACGACGACTCGCCCTATCGCACCTCGCTCATAAACCTGTGTGCCTACGTGGCCGAGCGCGACCGATGAAGGGCAAACTTGCGGCGGATGAAAGATACTTCGGAAAAAACGAAACGAGATAAATGAATTATTAACCAATCTAAATTCCTATGACAACAAAAAATCAGAAAAGTAACGTATTCGCGATTGCGGTGATGTTCCTGCTCTTCTTCATGATCGCGTTCGTTACCAACTTCGCCGGTTCTATGGGCGTGATCGTCAAGAACCAGTTCGGTGCATCGAATGCGATGGCGCAATTGGGTACCTTGGCCAACTTCATCGCCTATGCGTGCATGGGTATACCCGCGGGTATCATCCTCAAGCGCAAAGGTTACAAGTTTACTTCGTTGGCTGCCGTGACCGTAGGCTTCGTCGGCGTGGGCGTGCAGTTCCTTTCGGGTTACGTGGAGTCGTTCGGCGTGTATGTGCTGGGCGCGTTCATTGCAGGTTTCTCGATGTGTATGCTCAACATCGTGGTGAATCCCATGCTCAACACCT
>CAZBFN010000078.1:0-1104 GCA_964491235.1 uncultured Roseburia sp. | reverse complement strand
GCCCGAGTTCGTGGGTGCATACGATTATGCGGTGCTCGCCAACGAGGCCCGCTCGGTACGTGGCGAGGAGATACTTTACAGCCCCGTGGAGCTGGACATCATCCGCAACAACCTCGACCCCGACATGTATCCCGACGTGAACTGGCAGGACGAGGTGGTGAAGATGAACTCGTGGAAGCAGAACTACTACGTGAGCGCGCAGGGTGGTGCCAAGCTGGCCCGTTACTTCGTGTCGCTCAACGCGGCTCTGGAGGATGCGGCCTACAACGTCGACAAGAATAGCCCCTATTCGGGCAACGTGGGTTACAACACCTACGGTTTCCGTGCCAACATCGATCTGGAGCTTACCAAGACCACCAAGATCTATTTCGGCAGCAACGGCTATCTGAAAGTTCAGAAGAACCCGGGTGTGGCCAATACCAACTACATATGGGACGCTCAGGCCAACATCCATCCGTTGCGTCTGCCTACCGTATATTCTAACGGCCAGCTGCCCGCAGTGGATTCGGAAGCGTCTACTTCGCCTTACGTGATGATCAACCGTATGGGTCGCCGCAACGACCAGGAGTTCGCGGGCAAGACCACTCTGGCCATCGAGCAGGATCTGTCGATGATAACCGAAGGCCTCAAGATACGTGCCCAGGGCGCTTACGACATCACCTCGTGGTTCAACGAGAGCCGTCTGATCCAGCCCGCGCTTTACGAGGCCGTGGGCCGCAACCAGGCGGGCGAGCTTATTACCATAAATCGAGTGAGCGAGCAGGCGGCGCACTATTCGAAGAGCACCAACCAGTATCGCAAGTATCACTTCGAGAGCACGCTCAACTACGACCGCGTGTTCGCCGACGACCACCGCGTGTCGGCTCTGGTATACTACTACATGAGCGACGAGAAGTATTCGAGCGAGAGTACATCGAACATGAACTCGATTCCGAAGCGTTATCAGGGTATATCGAGCCGAATCACCTACGGCTTCCGCGATACCTACATGCTCGATATCAACTTCGGTTACACGGGTTCGGAGAACTTCCAGCCGGGCCGCCGCTTCGGTTTCTTCCCCTCGGTGGCATTGGGTTGGGTCCCCACCAACTACGAGTTCATGAA
>CAZBFN010000077.1:0-1127 GCA_964491235.1 uncultured Roseburia sp. | reverse complement strand
GAAAGCCTCCACGACCGACGGCATCTCGCCGCGCGAGATGGGCATGAACACGAAATCCTTGCCCTTGAATCGGTCTATGATCTCCTTCTGCACGTGCTTCAGTTCCTCGCGGCACGGCGGGCACCATGTGGCCCAGAAGTTGACGAGCACCACCTTGCCTTTCAGCGCCGAGAGGGTCGCCTTCTTGCCGTCGAGCGACGTTACGGTGAAGTCGGGCGCCGTATCGCCCTGCTTCATGATGGTGGTGGCCGCGATATCGTCGTTTCTCGTACCCTGCGCCGATGCGGCCGAGGGGAGGGCAAGCGCAAGCAGTGCCGCGAACGCCGCCGCAATATATGCCTTGCGGCATGAAATGATCTTTTTCATAATCCTATCGTTTTATGCCGAGGCTTCGCGCCTCGCGCCGTTTGTCGGTTTCGCTCCCGCGCCGCCTACTCCTTGCAGACCAGCGTTCCTATCGCCTCGCCGTCGAGCACCTTTTGCAGGTTGCCCTCGGTGTCCATGTCGAACACGATGATGTCGAGACCGTTCTCCTTGCAGAGCGTGAAGGCCGTCATGTCCATCACCTTGAGGTTGCGGGCGTATACCTCGTCGAAAGTTATGCGGTCGAACTTCACGGCCGAGGGATCCTTCTCGGGATCGGCTGTATATACGCCGTCCACGCGGGTGCCCTTGAACATCACGTCGGCCTCGATCTCGATGCCGCGCAGGGCCGAAGCCGTGTCGGTCGAGAAGTAGGGATTCGACGTGCCGCCGCCGATGATGACCACATAGCCCGCTTCGAGATACTCTATGGCGCGCGCCTTCGAATAGTACTCGCCGATCGGCTCCATGCGTATCGAGGTCAGCACCTTGGTCTTCACGCCGTCGGCCTCCAGCGCCGACTGCAATGCCAGCGAGTTGACTATGGTGGCGAGCATGCCCATCTGGTCGCCCTTCACGCGGTCGAAGCCGCGCCCCACGCCCTGGAGTCCGCGGAATATGTTGCCTCCGCCAATAACGATGCCAATCTGTACGCCGCTCGCGGCCGCGGCCTTGATCTGCGCGGCATATGATCGGAGCACGTCGGTCGAAATGCCGTATTTCTGTTCGCCCTGGAGCGATTCGCCGCTCAGTTTCAGCAGGAT
>CAZBFN010000076.1:0-1157 GCA_964491235.1 uncultured Roseburia sp. | reverse complement strand
GCGGGAGAACCGCCTTGCGGCGCGTTTCGCCGCCCTGCCCCCCGTGGAGGCGGACAGCTCGCAGTGGTTCGGCGAGGGGAAGGCCATTGACGGCACGCCCGAAACCCTGCGGGAATCTGTCAAGGCATGGGCGAAACAACGGTATACTGAAGGGATGACCGTCACCAATGCCGATCGCGGCTGGGATGTGCGGATAACGCCAAGCGGCATCAAGGCCAGCCTGTCACACGGCTTTGACGAGACGCTGGCGCGTTCCGTGCCGTTCATCCCTCAGCTTGTCGAGGGGGGAATCCATGTTGCTTCCATAGAGAAAAAGCCCGGTCTTGTGTCGCATATCTTCGCGAACAGGATCAGGCTTGATGGAAAGGAGTATGTGGTCGGCTTTGTGCTGCGGGAGGATGATAATGGCAACCGGTTCTATGATCACGAACTGACGCAAATAATATCTCCTGACCGGCTCGCACCACGCCCACAGCGAGAAGCAACCGCAGAACAGTGGACCGATCAGGAGCATGGCACCCCAGAAAGGCAGGAACTTCTCACCAACCGGGGCACAGTCATGGAGATACTCCGTGAACGCCTCGGCGTCAAGGACGGGACAGGGAGCGTGCTCTTCCAGGACGAGAACGCCGCCTCCCCCCGCGCCTCGGTCACCTTCGCTCCCGACGGCGGCGCGGTCATCCGCATCTTCAAGGGGGCGGATCTGTCGAGCATTCCCCACGAGGCGGCGCATGTCTTTGTGGACGGCCTGCGGCGCGTGGCGGAAAGCGACGGGGGTATTGCCCGCGAACGGCTGGTCGACGGACTGAAGAAGGCCGCGCTGACCGACAGGGATCTGCGGGATCTGGCGGACGCCGCGCTGGCCGGAACTCTGGACGGGGAAGGGCTTCGCGCCGCGCTGGCCGGGCTGCGCGAGGAACGGGAGGCGCATGGCAACAACCTGCGCGCCCCGCGCAAGGCCCGGAACGCCGGAGAGGAAAACGCGGCGACGGAAAGCGACGGCGCCGTTGCGGCGGCGCGGGAGGCCGCCCGGAAGCGGACGGCGCAACTGCGCGGGCTGGAAGCGCTGCTGACGGCCCACCTGCGCCATCTGGACGGCATGGCGCGGGCGCGGGAGGACGTGGCCACGCTGCGCCGGGCGGCGGGCGTGCCGGAAA
>CAZBFN010000075.1:0-1164 GCA_964491235.1 uncultured Roseburia sp. | reverse complement strand
GCGATCTTCTCCCGGAACCACCCCATAATAGGGTCGCTCCAACTCTCGAACTTCGCGGCATAGCCGACGATCGTCCGGCTGACGGTTCCCTCCTCGCGGCTTTCTATATGCAGATCGCCGACAAGGCTCCGGATCTCTATTTCATTATTCGGTTCCATTCGTTTCAGGTTTTACGGCAGTCGTTACCGGCTGCATGTTCATTTGTACGAAGTATTCGTCGCCGCCATCGTAAGAGTTCATATCTTCGAGGGAGCGGATCTCGTTGGCAGACATCGCGCCGACGATATTCATGTTCTTGTAGTATTCCGAGCGGGTCTTGGCATCGCCGCGCAGCAGTCCGTTCAGACCGAAGAGGAAGTAATACTCCCCGAACTCGTCCTCGCGGAGCAGTTTGCGGTTGAACTCCTCCTCGATGCGGACGAGGTACGGCATCAGACAATACTGCACGAACTCCATACCCTGATGCTCGATGTTGTTATTCGTGGCACGCTCCAAGTCGGCGATCATATGCGGCGGAATGCCGTAGATGGTGGCGATCTCGGTCTTTTGGAACTTGCGCGTAGCGATGAACTGCGCATCTTCGGGTGGAATGGAGATGCGTTCGTAGGTCATACCGCCCTCCAACAGCAATGGGACGTGGGCGTTGTGCAAACCGACCGATTGGGCGATGAGGTCTTTCTTGAGACGCTGGTAGGCTTCGGGCTTGAGCGTCGAGGGATATTTGAAGACGCCCGACATATTGCCGCCCTGATCGAAGAAGCGTTTGCCGTAGAGTTGTGCCGAGACGGAAAGTGCGAGGTTGTCGCGATGGACGGCGATCGGACTTTTGCCCTTATAGCCGTTTGTCGAGAGTCCGCGCAGGTGGATAACGTCTTCGTTCGGGAGTAGTTCGCCCGTGTCCGATCGGTAGAAGAGTTCATCGTTGTCGGTAAGGAGCGGCTCGATACGGGCAGGATGGATGAACTTCAGCCGAACGGGACGGTAGCGTTTGTCCCGAAAGATGCGGACATAGCCGTTGCCCCCCAGAGCGCATGAGACCATCAGATGGTGCATCAGATCGAAACGTGTGGAATAGGAGTTGGGGGCTTGCACGAGTCGGTGGCATAGGTGGTCGTATTGTCGTTCTCGACCACGCGCAGTACGGCGATAGAGATGCAACGGGAG
>CAZBFN010000074.1:0-1188 GCA_964491235.1 uncultured Roseburia sp. | reverse complement strand
GAATACGAATTATGGGCAAACTCGTCGAAAGGCGGGGACGCAAAGTTAAGTATCTAACCCGTATCGGCATGATTGACTGACCGCAGACTTTTAATTGGTGTGCGGTCTTTTTTTACAAAAAAATGAAAAAGGAGAAGAAAAGTGAACAAGGTTTTAAGAGAAGAAAAGAAATTTTTGCTTAGCATTGATGAATTCATTGCCCTGTCCCACAGAGTTGAACAGGTTATGCTCAGTGACCCTCACAACGGAACTCACGGTTATATTATTCGTTCGCTGTATTTTGATACGGCATACGATGGAGATTACTTTGAAAAGCTGGACGGCATTGAGCTGAGACGAAAAATAAGGTTAAGGTGCTATGACCCCACGGCTTCCTATGCAATGCTTGAAATGAAGCAGAAGCAAGGACCGAATCAAATGAAGAGATCTCTTAGAGTTTCAAGGGAGGATGCAATAGAGCTTACAAAAGGAAATTATCTGCCCCTTTTAAAGTACGATGAGCCATTTGCGGCAGAATGTTACGGACTTATGAATATGAGGTGCTACAAGCCGAAAACTATTGTGGAATACAACAGAAAAGCATTTATTGCAAAGGAAAACAAAATAAGAATAACCTTTGATAATAACATTGTTTCAACGGAGAGCAGTTTTGACCTGTTTGACCCTCACCTTAATATGAATCCGGTGCTTGACAAATACAATGTTGTACTGGAGGTTAAATTTAACGGATTTTTGTTGGGCTACATAAAAGAACTGGTAAATCCGGCAAACAGAAGCGAGCTTTCGGTGAGCAAATATGTTTTGGCACGCCAAAACGGATATTGTACAAGACTTTGAATAAGGAAAGGAATTAAAAAAATGAAAGAAAGAATTTACAACCTACTTACAAACCCGGGAGAGATGACATGGCAAAATATTTTACTTAATATTTCTGCTGCCGCAGTTCTCGGATTTTTTATATTTATTTCGTATTTTATATCACACAGAGGAACCATATACAGCAAAAAATTTAATGCTTCCCTTGTAATGCTTGCGACGCTTACCGGAACGGTTATGACTGTTATAGGAAATAATATAGCACTGTCACTGGGTATGGTTGGTGCATTGTCAATTGTTCGTTTTCGTACAGCTATAAAGGATTCGAGAGACACCATATATATTTTTTGGGCGATAATTGTGGGTATATGC
>CAZBFN010000073.1:0-1313 GCA_964491235.1 uncultured Roseburia sp. | reverse complement strand
CGCTATGCCGCACAGCACCGCGCGTCGGCAGCCCGTCGCCGCCAGACAATGCGCCGCGCCTGCACCCGCCTCGGCCATGCCGACCCCGATGATGCGGCACTCGGCGCGGGGACGAAGAGTGCGGAAACTCTCGGCCTCCGCACTCGTGGGAAACATGAACAGGGTTCCGCCTTTCATCGCTGCGAAATGACGTGCCTATTCGCGGCCTACCGCGGCCTCCACCTCCTCGACGGTGATGGGGATCTTTCTCTCGCCGCCCACTCGGCGCGAGCCGTCGGCGGTGACTATGAGGTCGTCCTCCAGACGTATGCCGCCGAAGTCGCGGTATGCCTCCAACTTGTCGTAGTCGACTATGCCCTTGCACTTGCCCTCGGCGCGGAACTTGTCGATCAGCGCGGGCACGAAGTAGATGCCCGGCTCGTCCGACAGCACCGTGCCCTCGCGCAGGCGCCACCACTGACGTGTGATGCAGCAGGCCGAAGCCTTGGCGCGTTCGGCCATCTCGCCGAAATCGAAGCTGCGCTCGCCAATGTTCTCGCAGTCGTGCACGTCGAGACCTATGCCGTGGCCCAGTCCGTGGGGCATGAAGAGGAATCCCGCGCCCGCGGCCAGCGCGTCGTCGACCGAGCCGTGTACCAGACCTAAGTCGCGCAGGCCCTCGATGATGGTGCGGAACGCGGCGTCGGAGTACTCCGAATACATCATGTCGGCGTGCAGCGCCGCTTGGGCGTTGTCGTGCGCCGCCAGCACTATGTTGTAGATATCCTTCTGCTTCTGCGTGAATCGGCCGCTCACGGGGAAGGTTCGCGTGTGGTCCGACACATAGTTGTTGAGGTGCTCGCCGCCCGCGTCGCACAGCAGCAGACGACCGTCCTCCAGAATACCCGTATGATCGTGGTTGTGCAGCACCTCGCCGTGCTGCGACAGGATGGTCGAGAACGACACTCCCGTGCCGTACGACATGGCCACGCCGTCCACGGCACCCGCTATCTCGTGCTCGCTGCGGCCCGCGCGGGTGAGGCGCATGGCAGTGGTGTGCATGCGGTAGCCGATGTCGAAAGCCTCTTCCAGCGCCGCGATTTCCTCCGCGCCTTTGCTCTCGCGCATCTCCGCCACGGCGAAGAGCAGGTCGAGCGACTTGCGGTCGTGCAGCATGCTCGGGGCTATGCCCAGCATCTTGGCGAGCAGCAGTTTGGTCTCACCTCGATAGGGCGGCAGGTAGTGCACCGTGCGGCCCTGCGCTATGGCGCGGCGCACGTCGGCCGTGAGGGCGGCCATGGGCTTGGCATTCGCCACACCCACCTGTGCCGCCA
>CAZBFN010000072.1:0-1349 GCA_964491235.1 uncultured Roseburia sp. | reverse complement strand
AGAAACCCAAACAGCCAAAATTCATACACCATAGCATTCTGCTCCTTTTGTTTTTCTGTCTTTCGACAGGGGCGAAAAAATCGGTGAGGCTGTTTTGGGGCTTTATCTTTCAAATAGGCAATATCGTTGTCAATGCACTTGTATCATTTTAGTCTTTAGGCAAGAAAAATAATATCGTCACAATTTATATCTTTCGTATTTTCAGTCTTATTTTTCACATTGACAAGGGCAACGCAACCGATTATGCTACGCCCCCGAAAGAAAGAAAAATTATAGCCGTATATCTTTCTCTTTTATCCATAAGAAATTTTTATGGATATTTTTTTGAGTTAGTACCTAAACGCCCTTGACATTGCTTTTCGTTTTGAGTATAATAAAAACACCTAAATGAAACAAGAGTTTCATAACGGAGCAAAGGAGCTTATTATGCGTAGCAAGAATGAAAACACGCTAAAGGCAATACTTGAGTATATCAACGAGTGGTATTATGCTAATAACGATTATCCTACGTTAGATCAAATTGCGGTTGGCGTTCAGACTAGTAAAGCCACTGCATATCGGTATATTGAGGAATTGATCGAAAGAGGTGAAATCGAAAAAAACTCACGTTTCGGCAATCTTGTTACCAAGAATATCGCAAAAAGCCTTCAAAAGGCAGACTGTATTCCTATTGTAGGCGAAATTGCTTGTGGTTCACCTATATTGGCGGAAGAAAATATAGAGTCTTACGTTACGTTTTCTCGTGAACTCTTGGGCGGTGGAAAATTCTTTATTCTTAGAGCCAAAGGCGACAGTATGATAAACGCAGGCATAAACGACGGAGACTTAGTAATAGTTCGTCAACAAGAAACGGCGGATGAAGGTCAAATCGTTGTTGCGCTAATAAACGACGAGGCAACCTTAAAGCGATATTTCCGTGATAAACGTCGCAGAAAAATTCGTTTGCACCCCGAAAATGATGAAATGGAAGATATGTATTTCAGTTCGGTTTCAATTCAAGGTGTGGCAGTAAAAATCTTAAAGGACTTAAAATGAGGTATGGTAAAACAGCGGACATATTTATGTATAGACATGAAATCGTTCTACGCTTCGGTGGAATGCGCGGAACGTCATTTAAGTCCGTTTGAAACAAACCTTGTGGTAGCCGATGAAAGTCGAGGAAACGGAGCAATAACGCTTGCTATTTCCCCTAAAATGAAATCATTGGGTGTCAAAAACAGATGCCGATTGTATGAAATTCCTAAAAATATGGACTACATTATCGCAATGCCGAGAATGAGTCTGTATATAAAGTATTGTGCGGATATATTTGAGATTTACCTTGACTATTTCTCTCCGGACGATATTCA
>CAZBFN010000071.1:0-1383 GCA_964491235.1 uncultured Roseburia sp. | reverse complement strand
AAACGGAACTTGAACCACGCTTTTTCATCGCCCCATAACCGCTTGCCGTCCACAAGGGAAGCAACCATCTCTTTCTGCATTTCCGAAGGCTTGACTGCAACATTGTGGAAGTGTGCATCCGGCACAGGCAGCTCCAGCATATCCGCCGTCTTAATGTCGGCGACCTCCTTAAACATCGCCATAAGCTCCGGAAGGTTATAGAATTTTGCAAAGCGGGTTTTCGCTCTGTAACCCGTTCCCTCCGGGGTAAGCTCAACCGCAGTTACTGTCTCTCCAAAGGTACTTGCCCACGAGTCGAAGTGCTGCAAGCTGTTTTTTACAAGCGTGTTGTACTGCAAGTATCGCTGAATGGTATATAGCTCCACCATACTGTTTGAGATAGGAGTGCCGGTTGCAAATACCGTTCCTCGACCGCCTGTAAGCTCGTCAAGGTATCGGCACTTCATAAACAGGTCGGAGGATTTCTGTGCTTCTGTCTGAGCGATACCGCCCACATTACGCATTTTGGTGTAAAGATAGAGGTTCTTGTAATAATGACTCTCGTCAATAAAGAGCCTGTCCACACCGAGTTCTTCAAAGGTAACAACATCGTCCTTGCGGCTTTGGTCATTGAGCTTTTCCAGCTTTTGCTTCACGGATTTTTTAGACTTTTCAAGCTGCTTAATGGAGAAGTTTTCTCCACGGTTTCGCTTCAAATCCATAATACCGTCTGTCAGTTCTTCAAGCTGCTGCTCAAGAATTGCCCTCTGTCTTTCAATGGACATCGGTATTTTTTCAAACTGAGAATGACCGATAATCACTGCGTCATAATCGCCCGTAGCAATTCGACCGCAGAACTTTTTGCGGTTCTTTGTCTCAAAATCTCGCTTTGTCGCCACAAGAATATTCGCCGCCGGATAGAGTTGTAAAAACTCCGCCGCCCATTGCTCGGTTAAGTGATTCGGGACTACGAACAGCGACTTATTGCAAAGTCCCAGTCGTTTGGACTCCATAGCGGCGGCTACCATTTCAAAAGTTTTGCCCGCACCTACTGCGTGTGCCAACAGTGTATTACCGCCGTACAGAATGTGTGCAACCGCATTTTTCTGATGTTCACGGAGTTCGATTTCTGGGTTCATACCGTTGAAAACAATGTGGCTTCCGTCGTACTCACGGGGTCTTATGCTGTTGAACTTTTCGTTATACATCTTTGTGAGTTTTTCTCGGCGGGTAGGGTCAGCCCATATCCAGTCCTGAAAGCCCTGCTTTATGAGTTCCTGCTTTGCCTGTGCGATTGCCGTTTCCTTTTTATTGAGAACGGCTTTCTTTTTGCCCTCGTCATCTTCGATATAGTCAAAGATACGGACATCTTTCAGGTTCAGCGTTTCCTCAATTATCTTATAT
>CAZBFN010000070.1:0-1467 GCA_964491235.1 uncultured Roseburia sp. | reverse complement strand
GGAGGACTAAGCCATGACAGATATTAAAAAGGTTACACTTAGGGAGATACACGGGGAGCTTTATATGCTGGCACTGATGCGGAAATTTTATATTGATAAAGATACTTCCGTAACCTGGCCGCAGGTGATGGAAACCTCCGGCCGGATCACTGGTATGATATCCCTTGCGTATGCGCAGGGGCTCCTCACAAAAGAGGAAAAGGAAACGCTTAATTACGAAAAAATCGACACCCTGTGCGGAGAGTATACAGCGGAGGACTACGAAAAATGAAAAGATTAAAGAAGTATCTGTCTGACATGTGTCAGACAGTGCAGACCACGGCTTTTGTGTCCCTGGGCATCAGCATTTTGCTGATGCTTGGCGGAGTGCTTTTTGACTCAGATGTGGTGACTTCTATGGGCTGTGGTGCCGGGATTCCCTCTTGCCTCATATATATCCAGGCATGGAGGGCGGATATTTATCTTGAGAGACTGGAGGAAGCAGAGCATGGCCAGAAGTAGAGCTGAAAAGCTGATACGACAAATTAATGACAGGATAGACCAGATAGCCAAAGAATACGGCATGGAATCAGATATTTTCCAGATTCTCACAAAGCATACCCGCGGCGGGGACGCGCCTGAAATGGCAACTTCAAAGGCCGGGACTCCCCATGTGCGGAGTACAAAAGAAAACAGGGGGGATCTCCAGATGCTGGAAAGAATCCGGGAGGATCTGTCCACAAAGTCGGAAATTAAAAAGCAATCTTCTGCCGCGGGAGTGTCGGAAGCGATTTTTGCCAAAGAGTATGAGAGAGCAGCCGCTAATATGGAGTCACGCTTGCAGGAAATTTACGGGCGTTACGGTACCAGGACAGATGAGATGCCAAAGGATCTCCGGGAGCAGATAGAAATTCTGCACCGGGATTTCAATACAAAGGCTGAATTAGTAAAGGCTTTCCGGGTCCTGGACAAATACTATGATGCGGAGGAGTAAATGTGCGGGTATTTCATGGTGCGGAAGCTTTCTGCCACAATTTCAAAAAATACCCCTGCCCTTCGCGCGGCCGATACAGGATCATACCTTGCGCCTTTGATATAGAGACCACGGCAAAAGGCGGTCACGGGTATATGTATATATGTCAGATTGGCATAGGAAAAGATATTGTCCTATGCCGGACATGGGAGGAAGCAGGGGAAGTATACCGGTTTCTGGTGGAAGTATACAAAGTCTCCCAGAAGCACAGAATTATATGTTGGATCCATAATTTTTCATATGAATTTTCCTATATAAAAAGGCGTATAACCTGGGCGGCCAGAAAAGACGGTTCCCCGGATATTTTCGCACTGTCTCCCACCCGACCGGTCCGGGCGCTGAGTGTGGAAGGCGTGGAGTTCAGATGCTCCTACCAGCTTTCCGGCTTCTCCCTTGCGAATCTTGCAAAAAATTTCTGCAAGACTCAAAAGCTGACAGGGGATCTGGACTATAAG
>CAZBFN010000069.1:0-1511 GCA_964491235.1 uncultured Roseburia sp. | reverse complement strand
GAGTATAAGATGCAATATAAAATAACATCGAAATTTACTTTTGAGGCAGGACATAAATTGAAAAAAGCATATATGACTGCCTGCAGCGATACTGTCCATGGGCATTCGTATAAAGTTTATGTTTCTTTGGAAACCGATAAACTCGGAGAAAATGGAATGGTTATAGACTTTAAAAGATTTAAGGAGTGTATAAAACCTGTTATAGAGGACTTTGATCATTCTTTAATAATAGCTTATGACGACCCAAATATAGACGATTATAAAAAGAACGAGAAAAAGTTATTAATAGTAAATAAATTAGAACAGTTTGACAATAATCCGACTGCAGAATGTATCGGTTTTATGCTATGGAAATTAATACAAATACGATTAATAAACGAAATACCTAAAGAAGCGAAATTACGATTAAAGATATACGAAACAGAAAATAATTGCGTTGAGATAGGAGATTAAGAATAATGTTAAGAGTTAATAATATCTTTTTTAGTATACAAGGAGAAGGTATAGACGCAGGAATGCCGACTATTTTTATAAGATTTGCAGGATGCCCATTTAGATGTCCGTATTGCGATGAACCGCAGGCATTATCGAAAACGGCAGGAGACGATTATAGTTGGGAAAGTTTATTTAATAAAGTAATCGAAATTTGCGATAAGGAAAAATGCTATAATATAGAATTAACGGGCGGAAGCCCAGAAGCACAAAACCAAATGGAATTATTCGCATTTTGTTCGGCATTAAAAGATAAGAATAAAGATATAAGATTGTCAATACAGTTATCTGGTGGTATTATGCTAATAAACAGGTTATGGTATATAATAGACAATCACAAAATAGATTATAAAGAGCCGATAACAAATATTCCTTTTGTTATTCCACTCGAATATATAACCGAGCGAGACGAAATAAAATTTGTAGTGGATACGGACTGGAAAAATTGGGAATGGTTTTTAGATAAGTTAGGATTATTTTCTAATATAAAAACTAATTTAATAATAGCACCGAAAACAGTAAGTCAATCGGATGATTTAGAAAACGCAAAGATACTTACAGAAAAAATCTTAAAGTATAAAGATATAGCTAATAAAAGTTATTTGAAAATAATTCCCAGATTACAGCAAGTTTATTGGCCAAATATAAAAGGAGTATAAATGATATATTATAATTGGAAGGAATGCTTAAGGTATATGAGTAATAACGATATAACCGATAGTGAGAAAATAAAAGATAATTTAGAAACAGTAGCAGAAAATTCTTTTGAGGATAAAAGAATAGAACAAGATTTGAAAGGGGAAGAAAATGAATAAAGAATTAATAGAATTAAATTTTACGCAAATACTTAAGGAAATAGAAAATAAAAATGTATTACGAGAAGGTATAGAAGAAACTCCGAAACGAGTAGCAAAAATGTATACCGAAATTTTCGATGGATATAATGTAGAACCCGAACAGTATTTGAAAAAAACTTTTAGTAAAGAATTAGAATACGAAAATGAAAATCTTTTTAATAG
>CAZBFN010000068.1:0-1513 GCA_964491235.1 uncultured Roseburia sp. | reverse complement strand
GGCTACGCCCGCGACCACGCTTCCCGACGAGGAAACGCTCATGCGTACGTGGTTGAGCCGTCTGGAGTTCAAGACCATCGAGCAGGACAACTATCTGGCAGGCATCGAGACCGACTGGGACGACATAGTGTACCAGACGGGTCTCCAGCAGGACTATACCGCCAGCATCGCCAACCGTAACGACAACACGTCGTACTACTGGTCGGTGGGCTATGCCGACCGCGAGGGCGTTATCGTGGGCAACCGCTACACCAACCTGCGTACCAGACTCAATCTGGAGTCGAAGATCTCGAAGTGGATGACCGTCGGCATGAACGCTGCGTTCGCCGAGCGCAAGGGCGGCTATTTGCAGGCCGACCACGGCCAGCGCGAGAACAACTCGCCCTATACGACCTTCACGATGGATCCCGACAGTCCCTACTATCGCTATCCTTCGGGCGACAACAACACGCTCAACCCCTTCTTCGCCAACACCTACATCGATCGCCGTCAGATCACGCAGACGCTGAATGCCAGCATCTATACCAAGATACAGCTTCCGTTCGGCATCGAGTATCAGATGAACTACACCCCTTATTTCCGCTGGTACGAGTACTACAACCACAACTCTTCGGAGTCGCCCGAATATTCGAGCGTAAACGGTTCGGCTACCCGTCAGCACCAGAAGACCTACAACTGGCAGCTGGATAACGTGATCCGCTGGCAGAAGGAGTTCGGCAAGCACAATATCAACATCACTCTGTTGCAGAATGCCGAGAAGAACCAGTACTGGTCGGATTCGATGAGTGCCACCAACTTCTCACCGATGGATATTCTGGGCTGGCACCGTATGCAGGCGGGTACCGAGCAGTCGATCTCGTCGGACGACACCTACGATACGGGCGATGCGCTCATGGCTCGTCTCTACTACTCGTTCCGCGATACCTACATGCTTACGGCATCGGTTCGCCGCGACGGTTATTCGGCATTCGGCGGCGGTAATCCCCGTGCCACCTTCCCCGCAGTCGCGCTGGGTTGGGTATTCACCAACGAGAAGTTCATGGAGAAGGCCGCGTCGTGGCTCAACTATGGTAAGCTGCGTGTGTCGTGGGGCCAGAACGGTAACCGCGACATCGGCCGCTACGCCGCACTTTCTACGCTGACCTCGTCGCTCCATCCCTACATCGATGCGACCACGGGCAGCATCTACACCACCTCGCAGATCTGGGTAGACCGTCTGGCGAACAAGAATCTGTCGTGGGAGACCACCGAGTCGTGGAACTTCGGTTTGGACTTCGGTCTGTTCAACAACGTCCTGCGCGGATCGGCCGAGTTCTACGTGGCCAAGACCAAGGATATGCTCGTGTCGCGTTCGATCCCCTCGATCACGGGATTCGACAGCGTGTACGACAACCTCGGCCAGCTCAACAACCACGGTTTCGAGCTCACGCTCAACGCCACTCCCGTGCAGAACCGCGTGTTCTCGTGGGATACCTCGGTTACCTTCTCGCTCAACCGCCGCAAGATCGTGCAC
>CAZBFN010000067.1:0-1550 GCA_964491235.1 uncultured Roseburia sp. | reverse complement strand
TTAGATCTTTTGTCCGCACCTCGTAATACCAATAATATGATTACAGCAAATGAAGGAGGCTCACATGGGTGTTCTGGCTGCTCAGAGCGCACTCTTGGCAATTGGGATTATTTTAGGTCTGATATGTTCCGCAATCGGTCTGTTTTTTGGACATATTATTCTATTTGATAGCATTGCCCTCGGCATAGTGGCCGGTGTATGCTGCCGCCACTTCCTATCTGTACATCCGGCGCTTTGTATCGTGATCGGCATTGGTATTGCTGTTGCTGTTCTGGCTACAAAGCACCTCCGTTGGATTCTGGACCATCGGCGGACTGATGACGCTAATTTACGCAGTGGTATTCGGGCTGCTGGCCTTTCTTATTTCAGAATATGATCCCGTCTGGGGATGGGTTGTTTTTGGGATTGCTTTCCTCATTATCGGTGGTTTGCACTTTTACGCAAAAGACAAGTAAAAAACACAATCAGAGGCTGATAAATTTGGCTGTAAACTACTGTAATATACTCCCCTATAAAAACAATGTTTTATAAATCACCTTTTAGATCACTTTAAGTTAGCTGTAAATTACTTATTGGATATAGTTTGGAGGAGACACGATGAAAAATACATCGAAAGGAAGTTCTTAACCCAAGGGCATCCGTTGGCGACAATGTAAAAACGATTTAGTTAACTCTCTAATGAGCTGTATCTCGACAAGTGAGTCACAGCTCATTTCTTGTCTGTTTCAGCTAATCTTTGCTTGCGTTTTGGCAGGCATACCTCCAAGCCCTTTTCTTTCATCTAAAACTGATCAAAACCCCTGCGCGGATTGTTGTATCCGTGCGGGGGTTTTGATGTTTATTGGCTTTTTCTCTGTTGGCTGCCGTTCGCCACCCCCTCCGTTTTGATTCGCACCAACCCCAAAAACGAAACGGAGGAAAACATCATGTTTAATAAAAAGACAGATTATGCACTGAACAAGATGGACAGCACAGCCATTATATATACCGATGCAGAAGGAAACCTCGTCCGCTTGACTCGAGATAACTTTTCCAGCTTGGACGAGTTCCTTAAATGGAAAACTTGGTCTGATGCCAATTACCATATTACTGAAAAATCCAATCATCTTTATCTTGATCACACTCTCTCCATGACTGGCCTATCTGAAACTGTTGCTATTGTACCCTCACCCGAACTGATAGAGGAAACCAGGCAGACAACCCGCTGCCATCAGCAACTTTGCGCGGAGCTTGTGATGCAACTTCGGGTATGCCTGACGGAGACGCAGTTCCGTAGATTGTGGATGTACTATGCCGACGGAATGAGTGAAAAACAAATTGCAAAACTTGAGGGTGTTGGTCAACAGCGAATTTCCAAATCCATTGTTACCGCCCGGAAAAAAGCAAAAAAATTTCTTTCTTTCCAGAGTAAAAACAGGGGGTAAAACCACCACGAAATCCGCGATAAGTAGAAGGACATTTTTCTTTGCGACTGATCTTTGAAAACTGAATATACGATGATGCAGGCACAAAACCCGCGTGATAGCGGCAAGGGGTGCGACGCCATGACG
>CAZBFN010000066.1:0-1583 GCA_964491235.1 uncultured Roseburia sp. | reverse complement strand
GTTTGAGTATGGTGTTATCTTAAATGGTAGTCAAACAAAATCTAAAAAGGAGAAAAAGACTATGTAGTTTGAGTATGGTGTTATCTTAAATGGTAGTCAAACTATCCGTCAAATCTAAAATAGTCGTCACTCGTTTGAGTATGGTGTTATCTTAAATGGTAGTCAAACTGCAAAATATAATAAATAAACGAAATGACAGTTTGAGTATGGTGTTATCTTAAATGGTAGTCAAACAGAGATAATCAATAAACTCACATGGCGGTGGTTTGAGTATGGTGTTATCTTAAATGGTAGTCAAACTTTTCCGTCCCTCCGTACGCAAGTATGCGCGGTTTGAGTATGGTGTTATCTTAAATGGTAGTCAAACCGAGCAAGATCAATTGCCGAAGTCAAGGCAGTTTGAGTATGGTGTTATCTTAAATGGTAGTCAAACTCGTAATAATCAGTACGTTGCGAACGGAACGTTTGAGTATGGTGTTATCTTAAATGGTAGTCAAACGACAAGACTGATGCTATGGCGTTTGCTTATGTTTGAGTATGGTGTTATCTTAAATGGTAGTCAAACTGCAAAATATAATAAATAAACGAAATGACAGTTTGAGTATGGTGTTATCTTAAATGGTAGTCAAACAGAGATAATCAATAAACTCACATGGCGGTGGTTTGAGTATGGTGTTATCTTAAATGGTAGTCAAACTCATACTTCTACGGCGAAAGGTCGTTGAATGGTTTGAGTATGGTGTTATCTTAAATGGTAGTCAAACAGACGATTGATTGTCTAAAGAAAACAACCGGTTTGAGTATGGTGTTATCTTAAATGGTAGTCAAACTTCTAGTATATAGTAGGCGGTTAACTGATAGTTTGAGTATGGTGTTATCTTAAATGGTAGTCAAACAATCGTGTGTGTGCGTTTTAATCACTCAATGTTTGAGTATGGTGTTATCTTAAATGGTAGTCAAACTCGTTATTTTGCATGTGGTGAATATGGTTCGTTTGAGTATGGTGTTATCTTAAATGGTAGTCAAACGCCATTTAACTAAATCATGAGGACACCAACGTTTGAGTAACAATATTCCAATTAATGGTTCGTCGAAATAATCGTTTTCCCACGCATTATATTTTACAACAAAATACTTGTTGCGATCATGTGTGTCTTTATTGTCTGGAAGCGCAGAAGCGGTAGAAATATTTTCACCATTCAATACCTTCTCAACTTTATCAAGAACCCACGACTTTCCCTTTCCCCATTTGCCCTCGAGAGAGAATGTAATTTGATTTCCGGTTTCCAAACAATTGTCAATAACATTTACAATTCCGTATATTTCATTGTATTTATTAAGGCGATCGCCAACTATTTTCATAGACAACTCCCTCAAAACTTATAATTGCTCAATCACGCCGTTTTAAATTGAACAATTATAAAGTAGCACCAAACCAACCTATGCGCAAGTGGAAAATAGAAAATGGTTACAATATATGTGGGCATTGGTCCGAATAAAATGGGGAGGGTGCCTATTAGACGTGCCGTAGTATACAAGCTAGATAGATTTTCTAGAAACAAATATGAGATGGCAATGCACCG
>CAZBFN010000065.1:0-1602 GCA_964491235.1 uncultured Roseburia sp. | reverse complement strand
GCACGCACACCTTGGCCGCCGTGCGCACCTCGTTGCGGCCCCACATGGCGCCGTCCTCGACGGTGTAGTTCTCTATTTCGGCGAGTTGTTCGCCGCAACCCTTCACCGTGGTGGGTGTGTTGTTGGCCCCCGCTATGGCCTGGCCCGAGCTGCCCACGTAGGGCGAGACGCACGAGACGTAGCCCGCCTGGTTCATGACGGCCTCGTAATCGGCCTCCTTTATACATTGCATGTCGGCGGCCGACACGGCCGCGCCGCCGCGCTGCCGCCACTCGGGGCGTACGATTATCAGGTTGGTGCCCATGCCGCCTATCTCGGCGCGGATGCTCTGCTTCTGGCTCTCGCCCAGAAACATCATGGTTATGACCGACGACACGCCGATGATTATGCCCAGCATCGTGAGCAGGCAGCGGGTCTTGTTGTTCGACAGCGCGCGCAGGGCTATCTGTATGAGGTTCGAAAAATTCATTGTTCGTCAGACGATATTAGTGGTTCAATTCGCGCGGGGCGGCAGGCTGCGTCACTCCGCCTCGGGCGGCGTCATTCCTCTTCGGGCAGCGACGCGAGCGTCTCGGCCGCCGAGGCTATGTCGCCGTTCACGGCGTCCTCGATTATGCGGCCGTCGCGCAGGGTGATGTTGCGCGACGAGTAGCGCGCGATCTCGGGGTTGTGGGTGACGAATATTATGGTGCGCCCCTCGGCGTTCAGACGCTGGAACAGCGTCAGTATCTCGAACGACGTGCGCGAGTCGAGGTTGCCCGTCGCCTCGTCGGCCAGTATTATCACGGGGTCGTTCACCAGTGCGCGGGCTATGGCCACGCGCTGCTGCTGGCCGCCCGACATCTGGTTCGACTTGTGGTTCATGCGATCGCGCAGCCCCACCGCGCACAACGCTTCCTCGGCCTTGCGCCGCCGCTGGGCGCGCGATACGGAGCTGTTGTAGAGCAGCGGCAGTTCGACGTTCTCCACCGCCGTGGTCTTGGGCAGCAGGTTGTAGGACTGGAACACGAAGCCGATCTTGCGGTTGCGCAGCGTGGCGCGCTCGTTGCCGCTCATGCGGCGCACGGGCACCCCGTCCAGATAGTATTCGCCCGAGGTGGGGACGTCCAGACACCCCAGCAGGTTGAGCAGCGTCGATTTTCCCGAGCCGCTGGTGCCCATTATGGTGACGAACTCGCCCTCGCGGATGGAGAACGACACCCCGCGCAGCGCATGCACCGTCTCGCTGCCCACGCGGAAGTCGCGGCGGATCCCTTCGATCCTGATTATTTCGTTTCTGTCGTTCATGGCCTTGTGCGTTACATCGATATGCTCACCGACATGTTCTGCTCGCCGCGCGCGGCTCCCGCCATGCCGACCACCACCACGTCGCCCTCGGCAAGGCCCGAGACGATCTCGGTCTGCACTCCGTTGGTTATTCCCGTCGTCACCTCGCGCGGCTCGGTCGTGCCGTCGGCCAGACGCACGAACACATGCGTCTCGGGCAGTTCCTCCCTGCGCTTGTCGTCCATGTCGGCGGGCACGAAGCGCAGCGCACGCGCGGGCACGGCGAACACGCCCTCTTTCTCCAGTGTGTATATGGTGGCGTTGGCCGTCATGCCC
>CAZBFN010000064.1:0-1608 GCA_964491235.1 uncultured Roseburia sp. | reverse complement strand
TCTTTATTATAAATATCGTTATTCCTTTCCATTATCTACCCCGTTCTTTGTAATTTATTATATAGCTTTTTGTTTCCTTATCGTATTCTATATTATCCACTATATAATCGTCTGTCTTTATATATCCTTCGTATTCAGTCGGAAATTTCGATAAAGTATAATTGGGAATACTTTTAGTATTAGGTATAGAATGTATTACACTACAAGCACCTAAATATTTTTTATTTACTTTATCGTTTTTATCGTAATAATCCTCTGCCGATTCAATACTCGAAAAACTTTGTGCTTCTATCGGATTATAACTAATATTACTAATACTAAAACCTTTAGATTGCTTTCCTTTTAAAGTATTTAATTGTAAAACTTCGTTAAAAGACATTCCTGCTTTTATTTTTTCTATTTGCTTTTTGTTAAATATATCTCCCCGATATACATCTCTCCTTTCAAATGGACTATTATCTATTAATTTTATTATATTGTCTGTATCCTTATCCGTAATATTTATTTTACTATCTATACTCGAAAAACCGAACATAGCTTTTAATATACTTGAAGGTAAACTTTTATAATAATCTATAGTTTCTATCGTTGCGTTTCCAAATTCTGCTATATCCTCGTCTTGCGGTATTCCCCCGTTTTCTTCCATTAAACTCATTAGTCTATCTTCATTTTTTTCACAATAATTACTAAAATCGCTTTTAGTTAAATCTTTACAAAGATATTTTAATGCGTTTCCTTGTTCGGAATTTAAATTCTGTAAACTATTATTTAATTGCTCTGCAGACGGTTTCTTTATATATTCTATTTCGATTTCTCTATCGGAATTATATATATCACTCGTATCGTTTTTATTTATAGTAAGTAAATCTTTATATATACTCGTATTTTCAAGTCCCGCTTCTTTTAATTTTTTTAGTATTCCTTGCGCTTCTGTGTAATCTGTGGAAGTTAATATATAATATCCGTTTATTAAATTACTAAAATTATTAGATTTTTTTATCGTTATATCGCTGTAAGTATTACTTTGTGGAGTATTATTATTACTTTCCGAATTATTACTTTGTAATTCGTTTAAGTTTTCCGTTTTAGGTAAGTTATTACTATTTTCTATATTTCCAAATTTACTTTCTGCTATATCTATTAAATCGGCAAAAAAATCGTCTTGTTTTAATTTCCTATCTAACTTTTTATATTCTTCGCTATCTTTTGGAATAGTCTTTAGTAATTCGTCAGAAGCGTTTCGTTCTTCTTGTGAATTAAATATCGCATGTCCTGTGGATAATGCGGTTTGTATTCTTTTCATTACAGATTGATTTGTTAAAGCAAGGTTCTTTAATCTTTGTCCTGCTCCACCCCATTTTTCTTTTAATTCCTTACTATCTAATACTTCTTTTATTTGCTCATTACTTAAATTTTCAAAAGATATTCCACTTTTACTACTGCCGCCAATTTTTCCAGGTCTGCCCTTATGTCCGAAAAATCCACTACCCTTTCCCCCGTCTATCGTATCGGCAGATATTATATTCTCAATTAAATTGTTTATATCCGAATTCAAATTATTTAAAATTAATTCGTTATTTATTCTTTTAGTATCTACTTCTTTAATAC
>CAZBFN010000063.1:0-1612 GCA_964491235.1 uncultured Roseburia sp. | reverse complement strand
ATTCCGACCGCCGTCGGCGAACAGCACGCCTGCGTCCCGAAAGCGGAGCCCTCCCGCCCGAGCGCTTACAGGGCGCTGTCGAACTGGTGCAGGAAGCGCACGTCGTTCTCGAAATAAAGGCGCAGGTCCTTCACTCCGTACTTGAGCATGGCTATACGCTCAACACCCATGCCGAACGCGAAGCCCGAATACTCTTTCGAATCGATGCCGTTAGCCTCCAGCACATTGGGATCGACCATTCCGCAGCCCATGATCTCCAGCCATCCCGTACCCTTGCACACGTTGCAGCCCTTGCCGCCGCAGAGGTTGCACGACACGTCCATCTCGGCCGAAGGCTCGGTGAAGGGGAAGTACGACGGGCGCAGACGTATGGATGCCTTTTCGCCGAACATCTCCTTGGCGAAGTAGAGCAACGACTGCTTCAGGTCGGCGAACGACACGCCGCGGTCGATATAGAGACCCTCCACCTGATGGAAGATGCAGTGGGCGCGATAGGAAATGGCCTCGTTGCGGAACACGCGGCCCGGACACACGATGCGGATGGGCGGCTGCGTGCGCTCCATGGCCCGCACCTGGATCGACGAGGTGTGGGTGCGCAGCAGGATGTCGGGATTCTTCTCGATGAAGAAGGTGTCCTGCATGTCGCGCGCAGGGTGCTCGGGCGGGAAGTTCAGCGCCGAGAAGACATGGTGGTCGTCCTCGATCTCGGGGCCCTCGGCCACGGTGTAGCCCAGGCGCGAGAAGATCTCCACGATCTGATTCTTGACTATCGATATGGGGTGGCGCGAGCCTATGCCGTCGGCCGAACCCGGGCGGGTCATATCCTCCACGCCCTCGGCCGACGCTTCGGCCGCATCGGCCAGCGCCGATTTCAGCGCGGCTATGCGCTCCGTCGCAGCGGTCTTCAACGCATTGATTTTCTGTCCTAATTCGCGCTTGCGCTCGGGCGCCACGCTCTTGAATTCCTCCATCAGGGCATTCAGCTCGCCCTTCTTGCCGAGGATCTTTATGCGGAACTCCTCGACCTCGGCCGCAGCCTTGGGAGAGAACTCCGCCACGCGCTTCAGCAGATCGTTGATTTTGTCAGTCATCGCTATTTTGCAGTTTTATATATTTTCGATAAATTTGTTGCCGACACATGCAGGCACGCGCAAAGTTACCAAAAAATATGAAAACAGCCCGATTTTTAACGCTATTTATCGCCTTGTCGTTCGCCGCTGCGGCTTTTCCGCACCCCGCATGCCCGCTCGCCGCATCGCGCGATATGGCCGACACGTTGCGAAAAGCGGCCGATACGGTGCATCGTGAGACCGTGTCGAAGGAGACAAGGCGCGAGATGCGCCGCGCCGCGCGGGCCGAGGCCGACTCGCTGGCGGCACTGCGGCGGGCCATGGCCGAAGAGAGCATCGACGCCGTGCGCATAGTCACCGACAGCGCCGCCGCGGCCCCCGTGTCGGGCAAGGTGGGACTCGTGCTGGCGGGCGGCGGAGCCAAGGGGCTCTACCACATAGGCGTCATACGCGCACTGGAGCAGAACGGCATACCGATCGACTACGTGTCGGGCACCTCGATGGGCGCCATCATAGCGGCGCTCTACGCCTCGGGGTACAGC
>CAZBFN010000062.1:0-1630 GCA_964491235.1 uncultured Roseburia sp. | reverse complement strand
TTTTTGAAGGGAGCTTTAAAGAAGCTTGTGAAATCGGGTTAGATATGGCATATGATTTGATTCAATCTTATTCCTTTATTGAGGAAGAACTTCTTGACGGCACCGAAACCGAGAAAGAGCGGAACGAAATTCTTAATAATGATATGGCATATGAGGTTTATGAATTGCGGGATGACGCTCCTGATTTTGACGCTCTTTATAGTTTAAACTATAGCCCAGATTCTTATATTAGGGAGTTTTGTAAAAATGAGTAATTATTCTCTTTTACAAATTAAACAGCAAAATGAAAAAGCGCTTGCCCGCATTCAAAAAGCGAATCTTCTATATCAAACATTAGAAGATATTAATTCTCTTGAAGATTTTTTACAAATTATTTCTTCCTTATCAACACAAGCAAAGGCACCTTTAGTAGAAAAGTTTCTTGCTAAAAGGAATAGTTGGAAAAAACTTTCTCCTTCACAAGAAAAAGGTGATTTCATTGATAAAGATGGGAACTATATTGAATTAAAAGTTTCTTTTCATAATAAAGAAGAAAAATTAAACTTGCGGCAAGTACGTCTATATCAAAATATAGACAAATATATTTGCTATTATTTTGATGATATGGAAAAATTACAAGATAATAGCAAGTGCTTCATTCTCTCTAAGGAAGAAATGGAGCAAGAAGTAAAAAGTGCTGGGTCATTTACTCACGGAACAAAACGAGCGAATCAAGAAAATAAAAATGTAGAATATAGTATTACCATTCCTATGAAAAATAATACGCATCCTTGGCTTACAAAGTATCAAAAAACTATTAACTGGAGTGATTAAATTGGGATAGATAAGTATTATACTTCTATAGAAGTCGCGAAAGAATGTATTTCTTTAATTCCTAAAATAGAACAATATGACTTAATCGTTGAACCTTCTGCTGGAGCGGGTGCTTTTTCTTCTCAATTAAATTGTGTGGCTTATGACATTGAACCAGAGGGGGAAAATATTATTCAAAAAGATTGGTTTGACGTTGATGCTTTATCGGGGATACGCATTCTTGTAATAGGAAATCCCCCTTTTGGGAAAAGAAGTTCTTTAGCAAAGCAGTTTATTAAGCATTCTCAAAAATTGGGAGCAGAGACAATTGCTTTTATTTTACCTGATACCTTTTCAAAAGTCTCTAATCAGTCTTTATCTTTATTTCCAAAAGAATGGCGACTTGTTGTAGAACATAAACTTTCTAACTGCTTTTTTGATATGCACGGTGAGCCGTATAAAGTTCCCTGTAGTTTTTTCGTATGGACGCGACAAGTAGGGGATTTTTCTTTGCGAAAAACAATACTAAAAGAGAACGAAGATTTTTCTTTTTGTCCTCGTGGAGATACACACGCAGATTTTTCAATTAACGGCAACTCTGGAAAGATTAAAGAAATTTGTGAGATTACTAACCCAAAAGCCGAGAATTATATAAAAGCAGGAAAAAAAACGAAAGAAGAATTGATTAATATTTTTTCGCACGCGAACTTCTCTTTTTACTCTTCTGCAAATGGAGGCAATGCTTGGGTAGGAAAACAGGAAATATTACAAGCATATAATGAAACATTTGCTTCCACTCGCGATTTGTGATATAATATATACATAAGGTTGAGAAAAG
>CAZBFN010000061.1:0-1783 GCA_964491235.1 uncultured Roseburia sp. | reverse complement strand
TCAAACTCAAATTTTCAAACTCAAATTTTCAAACTCAAATTTTCAAACTCAAATTTTCAAACTCAAACTCAAATTTTCAAACATTTGACTTTTTCCTTAAAATATGTTAAACTATAAAAAGGGAATAACATACCTACGAGGTGATGAAAATGTCTAAAAAGCCCTATTCCCTTGATTACTCAATAGAGCGAGATACCGACCGCTTAAAAGCAGTTGAAGAAATCCTTGATGCTCTACCCTCTACACCAACCCCTCGCGACTGCGAACTATTTGCCTCATATATCCTCTATGGAAAAGATGAAAACGGCAAAAACTCACTTGAACGCCGCGAAACCTACGACTCGGACGAAAAACGCTATAAATCATATAAAAAGAAAGCCGATTCAGTATCATCACTTGATTCATATCTTGATAATCCTCTTGCGGACCAATCCGCAATTAGACCATTTGATTCGCGGCAGTCCTATAAAAAATATCCGCCGCAAATAGCAAAACCAAAATACGATTCTCGCGGTCGCATGATTGACCCCGGAGACACCGATATTCCCGGAATGGTTGAACTTCAAGACGCAATAGAACGAACCCAACGCCTATATGATATGTCGGTTGGAAAAATCCCGCCCGATGAAACAACCGTTCTTGTTGAAGGTCCTTATCGCCAATATCAGCTAAAGCACCAACTTATAGATATGCGGCGACACCAATACTACCTAAAAGACGCATATAAACCCACCATTCGCTTTCAAAATATACGGCAACCATCGCCGCAAACCTACGACTGGTCGCAAGACGCAGCCTACTGGGTATCTTTTAAGGAATGGAATTACCGCGTCCGCAATACTTATCTACCAATTTCAAAAGACATAAAAGATTACGAGCAAGACGAAAATGGCAATGTAAAATGGATAGTGCGCGAACACCATTTTGATTGGGAAAACCCCAATCATATTCAAGCACTTATGAAATACTATTCCGCAATTTACGAACAGCTATGGGACCAACCGATGAGTTGGGGTCGCACCCTTATTTATGATTTTGACCGCTACTTTGATATGCTTGATATTACTCCCGACCGCGAATATCTTATTTTGCGGCGCATAGAAAAAGCCCCCTATAGTGAAATAAAAACAGAACTTGAAGAAAAGTTTGGCGTTTCACTAACGGAAAACTATATGAGCGAGTTTGTGTCTGACAAAGTTCCTCGCTATATTGCGACCGCTGCTCGCCGCCATCGTCTTCTTTTAGAAACGCCCGAGGAAGAACGCAAACAATGCCACGAGTGCGGCCGCAAGCTACCTCGCGACCCAATTTTCTTCAACTATAACAATGCCAGAAAAGACGGCATTTCATCATTTTGCCGAGCCTGTGAAAAGGCAAGACGCGACCGAAAAAGAGGAGGAATAAGAGATGGCAGAAGAAAAGAAGCGAATGTGCTTAAAGTGCCGACAGGAAAAGACTTTCCTATCATTCAAGGAAACTAATTCACCTTTCTTTCCCGCGCATCGCTCAATGATTTGCACTTCTTGTCTTGAAAAAATGACACAACCAGACAATCTTGATTCAATTGATGCCCTATGCCGCTACCTTGATGTGCCGTTTGATATTAATACTTGGACCCGCCTTTATAAAACAAACGGCGAGCATACTCTATCGGCATACTTTGAAACACTGCGGGACGACCATTACAACACCATCTCTTGGAAAGACGAAAATGAACGATGGAAAATCGCTCGTGAAGAGCAAACCCTTGATGAGGAAATTGAGGCACTTTCGCATAGTAAAT
>CAZBFN010000060.1:0-1822 GCA_964491235.1 uncultured Roseburia sp. | reverse complement strand
ATGGGTGCAGCGCATGCAGGAATACGGTCTTACAGACTGACGTTATGAAAAAGGCATTCAGAATATTCGCGGCGCTCACGTTGCTCACCGTCTATCTCGCGACGACGGTGAACGCATCCGCCGTGTCGCTTCTGTGCCGATGCACCCATCACCACGCCGCCGCAGGCCATGTGCACTGCGTACACTGTCACGACTCGGCCCATGCGGAGTGCAAATGCCCCGTCGACGGATACGCTTTCGCCGACGGATGCGTCTGCAACCACGACCACTCCACTTCGGTGGACACCTATATCGGGCCGCGCACGTCGGACGACGACGATTCGGAGCGCGGAACGTCCGACCCCGTAGCGGACGCACTGCTGCCCTCGGACGGCGAACCGACGCAACAGTTGTCGCAGCACGGCACAGCATACGGCTATCTGCCGCCGCATGCGGACGGCGCGGCAGCACGCGGGATATCCCTGCGCGCACCTCCCGCATCGATGTGATTATCCCATACGCAAAGGATCGGCATACCTATATAAAATAGGATGCATCGTTTACGTCATTTAATTATATCGATACATCAAAATGAAAATAATCAAGACTTTACTTTTAAGCCTCGCGGCATTATCGGCCGCGAATGCCGCCGCGCAGAATGTAAGCGGCACCGTGCGATCGGACAGCGGCGAAGCACTCGTCGGAGCATCGGTCTACTGGCTCGACACCTCGGTAGGCACGGCCTGCGGAGCGGAGGGAGAATATGCCATACACCGCGTCAAGGGCTACGACAAGCTGGTGGCCACATACATAGGATTCCAAAACGACACCGTGCAGGTAGCCGCTGGAGTCAACAAGGTCGATTTCACGCTCAAGAGCGATACCGAGCTCGAAACCGTGGTGGTGGAGAGCCAGCTCGGCAACTACGTCAAGCGCGACGGAATCCTCAAGGGCGAGACCATATCGTTCGCGGGCCTCTGCAAGATGGCCTGCTGCAATCTGGCCGAGAGCTTCGAGAACTCGGCTTCGGTGACCGTAGGTTACAGCGACGCCATATCGGGCGCACGCCAGATCAAGATGCTGGGACTCACGGGAACCTACACCCAGATCCTCGACGAGAACCGCCCCGTGATGCGCGGACTCAGCGCACCCTACGCCCTCAATTACACCCCGGGCATGTGGCTCAACTCGATTCAGGTGTCGAAGGGCGTGTCGTCGGTGACGGCGGGCCACGAGGCCATCACGGGACAGATCAACATGGAACACCGCAAGCCCACCGACGACGAGCGTCTGTTCCTCAACCTCTATTTCGACAGCGAGCTGCGCCCCGAGATCAACCTCTCGACGGCATTCCCGCTCACGGCCGACAAACGCCTTTCGACGGTGATACTGGCCCACGGCTCGATGGACACCAAATCGTACGACGAGAACCATGACGGGTTCCGCGACCTGCCCGAGAGCGACCAGATCAACATAGCCAACAAATGGCTGTGGCAGGCCAAGAACGGTGCGCAGGTGCGCTGGGGCTGGAAATACGTGCGCGAGAACCGTCTGGGCGGACAGATGGACTACCGCAAGTCGCTCTACGACCAAATGATGGAGAAGCAGTCGATCTACGGCTCGCACATATCGAACCGCGGAGCCAACGCCTACTTCAAGGTCGGCATGCCCGTCGGGGCGGCCGTCTACGACGAGGAAGCCGAGGACGAGCTGCGCTCGAACGTGGCTTTCGTGGCCGACTACAACTATTTCAAGGAGGACGCCTACTTCGGTCTGAACGACTACGACGCCCACGACAGCGCATGGTGGTTCAACCTCATGTACGCCCACTACTTCTCGCCCC
>CAZBFN010000059.1:0-1886 GCA_964491235.1 uncultured Roseburia sp. | reverse complement strand
GGGCACGGCGCGGTTGTTGACCTTGCCGCCCGTGCAGGTGGAGCCCAGATTGGAGTGTATGTCGAAAGCGAAATCGAGCACCGTGGCACCCTCGGGCAGCTTGCGGATGTCGCCGTTGGGCGTGAACACGAATATCTCGCCCGACGAGGGCTTGGCCTCGAAGCGCTGCGAGAGCGAATGGGTGGTTTCCTCCAGCGCCTCGCGCAGGCGGCTGAGCCACTGCTCGCCTGTCTGCCCGCCCTGTTTGACGCCCTTGTAGCGCCAGTGGGCCGCGATGCCTCGCTCGGCCACGGCGTCCATGCGCTCGGTGCGGATCTGTATCTCGACCCAGCGCCCCTCGCCCGCCGAGACGGTGGTGTGCAGCGACTCGTAGCCGTTCGATTTGGGTATGGTGATCCAGTCGCGCATGCGGTCGGGGTTGGGGGTGTAGCAGTCGCTCACGATGGAGTAGATCGTCCAGCAGATCTGCTTCTCCATCTCGCGCTCGCAGTCGACTATGATGCGCAGCGCGAAGATGTCGTAGACACCCTCGAAAGGCACGTTCTGCTTGCGCATTTTGTTCCATATCGAGTAGATCGACTTGGTGCGGCTCTTTATGTGGTAGCGTATGCCCTGACGGTCGATCTTGTCGGTGATGGGTTTCAGGAAGCGGGCTATGAACGTGCGGCGCTCGCTCTCGGTCTCCTCCAGACGGCGGCAGATGTATTCGTAGTCGCGCGGCTCCAGCCACTTGAGCGCCAGATCCTCCAGCTCGCTCTTGAGATTGTAGAGGCCGAGCTTGTGGGCTATCTGGGCGTAGAGGTTCATGCTCTCCCAGCTCTTCTTGCGGCGCTTGTCGGGCGGGAACATCTGAAGGCTGCGCATCACCTCCAGACGGTCGGCCAGCTTGATGAGTATCACGCGCGGATCCTCCGAGTAGCTGACTATCATGTCGCGGAAATCGTCGGCCTGCTCCTTCGACACCTTCAGCTTTATGTTCGATATCTTGCACAGACCCACGATGATGCCTATCACCTGGTCGCCGAACTCGGCGCGGATCAGGCGCGTGAGCTCATCCACGCCGTCGGGGTCCTCCTTGACGGCTATGCGCATCACGTCGTGCAGGATGGACGCCACGGTGGAGTTGCGGCCCAGACCTATCTCGCGCGCCACGATCTCGGCCACGGCCACGTCGTGATCCATCATCGGGGCGCCGTCGTAACGGGTGTAGGCGCCCATGCGCTCGGCGGCGAACAGCAATGCCTTGTCCACCAGCTCCTGCGTGGTGGGCGAGAACGAGTCGCGGACGAAGGTCCGCAGCGACGAGTATTTTTGCAAAGCCTCCATAATCAAATATCGGTTAAAGGTTTACGCACAATATACAAACGGTCGGCCGACGGCAGGGCGTAGAGCTCCCGCTCGCGGGGCGACACCTCGGCAGCATAGTCGCGTTCCTCGACCTCGAACCCCGCCCCGCGCAGGCGGTCGGCGTAGTCGCGGCCGTAGATGCGGCGGTGGTCGTACTGCCCGAAGATGCGGGTACGCTCGGCGGCATCGGTGATGGAGTCGTCCTCGAAGGTCGCCGCGCGGCCGTAGTCCACGGGGGCGAGGATGATGCCCCGACCTCCCGCGCGCAGTATGCGGTGCAGTTCGCGCATGGCGCGGCGGTCGTCCTCCACGTGCTCCATTATGTGGTTGCATATCACCGCGTCGAACGAGCCGTCGGGCAGGGGGATATGCTGTATGTCGAAGTGCATGTCGGCCAGCGGACTCTCCAGATCGGCCGTCACGTAACGTTCGGGGACCGAGCGGTAGGCGCGGCGCAGCTTGCGCATGAGCGACACCTCGGGCGCCACATGCAGCAGCCGCGGCAACTCGGCCGTGAGCCGCGTCTCGCGCTCCAGATA
>CAZBFN010000058.1:0-1982 GCA_964491235.1 uncultured Roseburia sp. | reverse complement strand
GGATGAGCGGATGCGAATGATAGCGGGCCTCCGCGGGGCGAGGCTGCGGCCCGCACGACTCTTGCGAGTCGCACTATATCTGCGGCACGGCCATTCGTGCGGCTATCCGCCGTCCGACGGGACAGCGGTCGCAATCGTCCCGTTTGCAGTATTCGTTGCGTAGCTGTATGAGCGCCTGACTGTCGAATGCCGTTTTGGCCAGCGTGCCGCAGGCGTTCCAGCCTCGGATTATGCTGTTGTCCTCGGCGGGAATGTTCTCCAGCAGCGACATGGCCCGCGTTCGCAGCGTCTCGTTATTGATGTATGACCCGTATGCGAACTGCATCTGCACCACCAGATTTATCCCCAGCAGATCGGTCTTGGTGTGCCCTATGTGTTTTGCCACGGGATCCGAGCCGTTTGCGGGAGTGTATCGCGTGCGCCAGTATTTCGAGGTCTCGACGCCGAACAGCGTGTTGACGTCTTTGGCGGTGCGGCATTCGAGTATGCGGTCCATTACGTTGCTTACCGATGTGAGGAACATCGCGGCCTGCGATAACCGCAGTATGGGATGGTTGTTGGGGCGCAGCCTTATGAGCGACCATTGCGATGCGCGCATGGGCGATATGGCGTATTTGCTGGCCAGATAGGCGAAGTCGCGCTTCAAGTCGAGTATGTATTCGTCGTGCGGATAGAGGTCCAGCAGTCCCGACGCCCCGATCAGCATCGCCTCGACGTTGTGCGGCACGAGTCTCTCGCGCAGTATGGCGGCGTAGGGCACCGTGCGTGCCAGTTCGGTGAAAGCGCCCTTGTTGCGTTCGTCGCCCAGCGTGCGCAGGAACATCAGGTAGAACGTCTGCGGCCAGTCGGAGCGGCACTCCGCATAGAATCCGTTGACGTCGCGATTCTTGCGGCTCAGGCGTTCGTAACCCAGCGCGTTGTATATCTCGGCGCGGTGCAGCGGATCGAGCGACGACAGATAACCGCCGCATCCGAAGCACGAGGCTCCCTTACGCAACTTGTCCGTTATGCTTCGCTTTTCGTCTGTCATGGGCGTATCGGGTTAGCGGGCCGCCGTCGGGTCGGGGCGTGCGTTACAGCATGTTGAGCTCCAGCAGCGCCTCCTCCGACATCATGCTTCTGTCCCAGGGCGGCTCGAAGGTGAGTATTATGTTCACCGACTTCACTCCGTCGATCTTTTTCACCTGCGTGTTTATGTCCTCGACGAGCATGTCGGCCATCGGGCAGTTGGGCGCCGTGAGCGTCATGCGTATGTTGGCCACTCCCTCGGGATCGAAATCTATTTCGTAGATCAGTCCCAGATCGTAGACGTTGACGGGTATTTCGGGGTCGTAGATGTTCTTCAGCGTGAGAACGATCTCGTGCTCCACTTTCAAAATCTCTTCAGGTGTCATTTCCGTTGTTCAAATAACTTTTCCGCCTCGGCCGTCACTGCCGGGTTTGGGTGAAGGCGAGCGCATACATCCTCATCTGCTTTATCATGGCGAGCAGTCCGTTGCTGCGCGTGGGCGAGAGGTTCTCGCTCAGGCCTATGGCGTCGATGAAATAGAGCTCCGTATCGAGTATCTGCTGCGGCGTACGTCCGTTGAGCACCCTGATCAGCAGGGCAATTATGCCTTTGGTTATTATGGCGTCGCTGTCGGCCGAGAAAAACACCTTCCCGTCCTCCATGCGGGCGTCGACCCATACCCGCGACTGGCAGCCCTTTATCACGTATTCGTCCGTGCGATGCTGCGGATCGATCGCAGGCAGCGTGTCGCTCAGCTCGATCAGGTATTCGTATTTGTCGAGCCACTCGTCGAACACCGCGAACTCTTCGATGATCCGATCCTGGATTTCGTCTTTCATGTCGTTAAGCTCTTAAAAAATATTCAATGCCCCGCCTTCCGATGCCGAGGGAGGGGTTATCCCCAACAATCGCGCCTCGGTTGCGGCCACCGATGTCATATCGGTCTTGTCGGCTATCCTGGCGGGGGCTATGC
>CAZBFN010000057.1:0-2033 GCA_964491235.1 uncultured Roseburia sp. | reverse complement strand
ATAATATATTAGTCGAAAGTAGTAAACCACATTCTACTACAGACGCATTTACTAACCCTATAGCAAGATTAGGAGCAGGAACAGATAATATAATAAACGCAGGAACTTATGAAAGACAATCTATAACACAAGATTATCAATTATTAAATACTTTATATAGAGAAAATTGGGTAGTCCAAAATATAATATCTGCTATACCTAACGATATAACAAAGAAGTGGTTTTCTATAAAAGGAAAATTTACGCCCGATGAATTAGACAAATTCGACAGTTTATATATAAGAACAAATTTAAGAAAATCTATAAATGAAGGAATGCGATGGGGTAGATTATATGGAGGAGCAATAGGAATAATATTAATAAAAGGGCAAACGGATAATTTAAACGAACCTTTAAATTACGATTTAATAACGCCCGACAGTTTTTTAGGATTATATATATTAGACAGATGGACAGGAGCGCAACCGTCTATGGAAATAGACGATAACCCAGAAAGCAATAATTTCGGATTACCTTTATATTATAGAATAACGGATAATATATTAAACATAACGACAGAAATACATGCTTCAAAAGTAGTAAGATTTATAGGGCGGGAATATCCACGAGAAGATAAGATAAAGGAAATGTATTGGGGCGGAAGTGAATTAGAAACAGTATATAGAGAATTAATAAGAAGAGATACTACGGCAGAAAATATAGCGAGTATGGTATTTAAGAGCAATCTATCTATTTTACGAGTAAAAGATTTAGAACAAATATTTTCAATAAACAGTATACAAGCACAAGAAAGATTTTGGAATAGTTTACAAGCAATATCTACAATAGAAAGTAGTATGGGAATAAGACTAATAGATAGTGAAGAAGATTTAAGTTATATAAATTATGGATTTACAGGAATAAAAGACATATACGAAACAATAATGCAAGACTTAAGCGGTGCTTGTAGGATACCTGTGACAAAGTTATTCGGCAGAAGTCCTGCAGGAATGAATTCGACAGGAGAAAGTGATTTACAAAATTATTATGATTATATAGACGAAGTAAGAGAAGGACAATTTAAGGATATAGTATTAAAGTTATTACCTATAATGTGTTTATCTTTATTTGGCGAAATAAGAGAAGGTTTAGATTTCGAATTTGAGGAAATGGAAACTTTAAACGATGAACAAAAAGCACAATTAAATCAACAAATAGCAAGTTCAATAATAGAAGCATTTAGTAGTAATTTAATAACACAAGATATAGCACAAAAGGAATTAAAGCAATTATCCGATAAGACAGGAATATTTTCTAATATTACAGACGAGTTAATTAAGGAAAGTAAGGGTAAATTCTTTAACGATTTACAGCAAACAGACGACCCTATGGCAGGTTTAATGGGGGGATTAGACGATAATGAGAATTCGGATATATCACAATTAACAAATAGTAATAATACTCCACAAAGTAATAATAGTAATAATCCACAGAATAATCCACAGAATAATCCACAAAGTAATAAAGAACCTAATACAAAAGATAGTCTAAAAGACGACCCAATAGGATTACAATTAGAAAACTTAAGAGATAAATTAGTAAGTAATACTAATGGAAATACTTTTAATATAGACGATTATAAAGTAGATAATATAAATTTTGCGGACGGTAAAGATAGCAAGGAAAGTTTATTATTAGAATATGAAAGATTATCCGATATAGATAAAAAGATAAGTAAAGAATATAACGAAGCAACTAATTATATGTATCAATATACATCCGACAATATTCCACTCGATAAAGCAGCTTTATATAATAAGATAAAAACAAGATATTTAAATAGTAAATCTAATTTAGATAATTTAAAGAATAAGATAATAGGATTAGGATTTAATATAGATTTAATGAAGCAGACGGGCGAATATGAAGATTGTCTTAAGGAAATTAAGGAAAAACTAAAGAAAATAAACGAAGCGGGGCAATTAATAAAAAATAAAGTTAGGAATAACTTAATATATAACAATACTAATAATTATGGAAATAAACCACTATTA
>CAZBFN010000056.1:0-2183 GCA_964491235.1 uncultured Roseburia sp. | reverse complement strand
GGACGGCGCACGTCCTCGTGAAGCCCGGGCAGCGACAGGCAACCCTCGTTGAAAAGGTCGGTCTGCTCCGAGCGCTCATATATCTCGGCATTGATGAATGCCCGCTTGTAGTCGGCCAGCGACGGATCGTCCTCGGCCCACGGAGTGCAGTCGACTATGAACAGACGTATGTTCTTGCCGATCTGCGGTGCGGCGAGTCCCACGCCCTCGGCCTCGGCCAGGGTCAGGAACATGTCGTCGACGAGCTTCTTCAGCTCGGGATAGTCGGGGGCGATATCCACCGACTTGTTACGCAATACGGGCGAGCCGTAAATTACTATCGGATATATCATACTTTCGTCTTTTCTCTATTTTACAAAAACTTACTGCCGCATGGCCGCCGACTCCATGTACGACTGGAGGATGATCGTGGCCGATATGCGGTCGACCAGCGCCTTGTCGCGCCGCGCCTGGCGTCCTATGCCGCTCTCCAGCATCGTGCGATGGGCCAGCACCGAGGTGAAACGCTCGTCGTACAGCACCACCTCCTTGTCGGGATAGGCATGACGCAGGCGTCCCGCCAGCGGTTCGATGTAACGCATGGTCTGCGACGGCGAACCGTTCATCTGCGTAGGCTTGCCGAGCACTATTATATCAACGTCGTTTTTCGCGAAATAGTCTGCCAAGTAGCGTTCGAGCTGCTTTGTCTCCACCGTAGCCAGCGCACCCGCTATTATCCGCAGCGGGTCACTCACCGCGAGCCCCGTGCGGCGCGTACCGTAGTCTATCGCCAGAATGCGTCCCATAACAAGCCCTCGGCGATGCCGCTTACAGATTCAGCTTTCTGAACAGACTGCGGAACGACACCTCGCCGTCGACCATCGCGGGCAGCGCATCTATGGCGACGCGCTCCTGCGCCATGGTGTCGCGGTGACGCACCGTTACGGTTCCGTCCTCCAGCGTCTGATGGTCCACCGTCACGCAGAACGGCGTACCCACGGCATCCTGACGGCGGTAACGCTTGCCGATCGAGTCCTTCTCGTCGTAAACCACGTTGTAGTCGTATTTCAGAGTGTCGATTATCTTCTGCGCCACCTCGGGGAGTCCGTCCTTCTTCACCAGCGGCATGACGGCCACCTTCGTAGGTGCCAGCTGCGCGGGAATGCGCAGCACCACGCGCTCCTCGCCGTTGTCGAGCTTTTCCTCGGTGTAGGCCGCCGACATGATTTGCAGGAACATGCGGTCGACGCCGATCGAGGTCTCCACCACGTAGGGCACGTAGCTCTCGCCGCACTCCGCGTCGAAGTACTGTATCTTCTTGCCCGAGAACTCCTGATGACGTCCCAGGTCGAAGTCGGTACGCGAGTGGATACCCTCCACCTCCTTGAATCCGAAGGGGAAGTTGTACTCGATGTCGGTAGCGGCGTTGGCGTAGTGGGCCAGCTTCTCGTGGTCGTGGAAACGGTAGTTGTCGTCGCCGAAGCCCAGCGCGCGGTGCCATGCCATACGCGTCTGCTTCCACTTGTTCCACCACTCCATCTCGGTACCGGGCTGTACGAAGAACTGCATCTCCATCTGCTCGAACTCGCGCATGCGGAATATGAACTGACGGGCCACGATCTCGTTGCGGAACGCCTTGCCGATCTGCGCTATACCGAACGGGAGTTTCATGCGTCCCGTCTTCTGCACATTGAGGTAGTTGACGAATATGCCCTGCGCCGTCTCGGGACGGAGGTAGATGGTATTGGCACCCTCGGCCGTCGATCCCATCTGCGTCGAGAACATGAGGTTGAACTGGCGCACGTCGGTCCAGTTGCGCGTACCCGATATGGGGCACGCTATCTCGCAGTCGAGGATGATCTGTCGCAGCTCCGCGAGGTCATTGGCGTTCATCGCATCGGCGAAACGCTTGTGCACGGCATCCCGCTTGGCCGCGGTCTCCTGCACGCGGGGCGACGTCGAACGGTACTGCGCCTCGTCGAACGACTCGCCGAAACGCTTGCGGGCCTTCTCCACCTCCTTCTCGATCTTCTCGTCCTGCTTGGCGATCCAGTCCTCGATGAGCACGTCGGCTCTGTAACGCTTCTTCGAATCCTTGTTGTCGATCAACGGATCGTTGAAAGCGGCCACGTGGCCCGAAGCCTCCCAGGTCTTGGGGTGCATGAATATGGCGGCATCGATACCCACGATGTTCTCGTGGAGCT
>CAZBFN010000055.1:0-2200 GCA_964491235.1 uncultured Roseburia sp. | reverse complement strand
GACTTGCTATATGTGCCCTTCAGAGTGATCTATACAGTACCAAAAGAAAAGGAGGCAACACACATGAAAGCAAGTTACACATTCAACATCGACAAGACACAGAGAAAGGCACTGGCACAGACCGCGGGAGAATTCTTCCAGATGAAGCCGGAGTACAAAATGCCAGGATGCCGGTTTGTGCTGGAAGGTAAGGCTGAGATCCAGAGAGACGGAACCATGGACATGGACGAGAGTGTTACAGAGGAGGAAGCACAGCAGATGCTTTCCTATCTTGCAGACCATGGCTTTACCGAAAAGGATGAACCGGAGGACAACAGCTTCACGGTTCTGCCGGATGCCGGGCCAGAACAGGATTCTGAGCCTGCTGAAGAAACCGAAGAGGAGGAACCGATGAAGTTATCACTTTCCCTGCCGGATGACCTTACCGATGATGCTTACGAAAGACTGCAGACCATCATCGAGACCAAGCAGGAATTGCTCAAGCACGCATTCAATGCGGACGAGATCAAGCTGACAAGAGAAGACGGGAAGATCACATTCGATGGATTCCCGGCAATCGACAGCGACCACCATAAAGCATTCGCAGACTTTGTAACCTTGGTCACCGAGTTTGCTAAGAATGCAACGCGGGTAAGCAAAGAAGAGAAGGAGATCACCAGCGAGAAATACAGCTTCAGAAACTTCCTGCTTCGGCTTGGAATGAAGGGTAACGAATACAAGACCACCAGGAAGATCCTTCTGGAAAACCTGACAGGCTCTGCTGCCTTTCCGACAGAGGAGAAAGCCAAGGCGCACGCAGCCAAGTGGGCCGCAAAGCGAAAGAAAGAGAAAGCTGCAGACACAGAAACCAATGACGAAGAACAGGAGGTAAGCGATGATGCGGATGCCGAGTGAAAAGTATCTGGAGCATCTTCGCTCCACTTATCCAGCGGGATGCAGAGTGCGCCTGGTTCACATGGATGACGTGCAGGCTCCGCCAGTTGGAACCGAAGGAACCGTCATTGGTGTTGATGATATGGGATCGGTAATGATCCGCTGGGACAATGGATCAGGACTGAGTGCAGTTCTGGATGGCGGGGACATCATTGAAAGACTGGAGGCCGATCATGACTGAGACGATTAAAGAAGAGATCCTGGCCATCCGGGATACCGGAGCTACCAATATGCTGGATGTTCAAACCGTGCAGCGTATGGCCTATGAGATGGAGTACTTCGATCTGGTGATGTTCATTGAGGATCATCGCCACGATTACATAAACTTCATCATCACTGGCAGAGAATAAAAAAAGCGCCGGTCTGGCGCTGAAGGATAAGGCAAATGCCTTAGTAGCGGATTTCCGCCATAACCTCCCGGAGTTCATCAAGACTGAGAGGTTCTGTGCGGCTTTCGCTGCTTTCCTTGTTCTCCCAGCTGAATGTCTGGTTTGATTCATTCTTTGTGTTCTGATTATCGTCCATGATGACCTCCTGAATTACTCAACGGTGATCATCGTACCGCAAAAGAAAATGAATCCAATCCTTGAAATTACCAGGTGTTCTCGTTCCTTGGCTGTTCATGCGGAAAAATGGATGATGAAATTTTTCTCCTTGCCTTTAGTGTAACCAGCTAAAAGGGTGCACTAAATCATGTAAAAAAGGCTTAAATATGCGAAGAATTGACTTGCTATAGTCCCCACACAGAGTGATGTATATACATGCCAAAGGAAAAGGCAAGGAGGACAAGAACATGACAAACTACAAGACAACAAAGGGAATTCAGATTGACGCTGCTTACAGAGAAGGCGAAGGCTGGGAATGGGAAGTCAACCAGCTGATCCTTGGAAGGATCTACCCGGATGGAAGCTTCGGAAAATGCATCAAGCTCTACACGGATGAAAACAACACCTTCCAGATGGAATTCTTGAGGGGCAACGACATCGCCTACACTTTTCTTCCGGAATGCACAGAGCTTCTGGACATTATGAAAGACGGACTGGTTGGCGTAAACCTTGGCATGATCGCAGAAGAGATGATGAAGCAGGGCTGGACAGAGGTTACAGGAAAGTGAGGATGCGGACCATGGAGAAGAATACATACTTTGAAGAAATGAAGAAAACAGCCATTGCTTATAGCGATGCAGCTGCAAAGCGCAGAGAAAAACGGGATGCACTGATCGAAGCAGATGATTGGGATGGCGTTCAGGCTTTCGATGAGAGGGAAA
>CAZBFN010000054.1:0-2239 GCA_964491235.1 uncultured Roseburia sp. | reverse complement strand
AGCGTAGTTGTTGATACAGTCATAACCGGTATCAGGACCTAACTTGTCAAACATGGCGGTGTTGTTGTCACGCTTGCAGCCGTAATGAAGCTGGAGTACCCAGTCACGCTTTGCATATTCCTTGCCAACAAAAATCATGAAAGCAGTCTTGAACTTGATCTCTTCCTCGCGGGTAACAGTATCGCCCTTTATGCGCTTAGCAAAAATTGATTCAATTTCTTCAGCAGAAGCAGGAGCATACATAACATACTCTAAGCCATGATCAGATACGCGGCAGCCAAGGGAACCAAAGTAATCCATACGAACAGTCAATGCCTTACACAGATCTGCGAAGGTATTGATCTTAACACCGGATACCTCGGATAACTGAGCGATATAATCTAAATAAGTAACTTTTTCAAGGTTCATAGCCTTGTCAGGACGCCAGGATGGAAGTACCTGTACATCAAAAGTCTTATCCTCGGCAATCTTTTTGTGCCACTCTAAAGAATCTACAGGATCGTCCGTAGTACCGATTAAAGTAACGTTGGACTGCTTGATGATATTGCGGACAGTCATATCAGGATCAGCCAGACGCTTATTACAGAGCTCCCATACTTCCTCAGCGGTATTCTTATTTAAAACGCCGTGATAATTAAAATACTTCTGCAACTCTAAATGGCTCCAGTGGAAGAGTGGGTTGCCGATTGCCTTTCCAAGCACCTTGGCCCATTTCAAGAACTTTTCCTTATCAGAAGCATCCCCTGTGATATAACGTTCTTCCACACCGCAGGAACGCATGAAGCGCCACTTATAATGATCGCCACCCAACCATACCTGTGTGATATTCTCGAACTGGCGATCTTCGTAGATCTCCTGTGGATTGATGTGACAGTGATAATCTAGAACTGGTGTAGTAGCCGCATAGTCAAAATATAACTTTTGGGCTGTTTCTGTCTGTAATAAGAAATCCTTGTCCATAAATTGTTTCATGTGTTTACCCTCCATTTTCTCCTTATAGAAATGAATTAATATAACGTAGTTCCACGCTTGATCAGCTTGGCAGGCAATATTGTCTGGCTTGGCATCTCTTCCCCAGAGAGAACGCCGAGCAACGTCTGTACCAGCTGATGTGTCAAAGGCTCCAGCTGATTGTCCACAGAGGTGAGATCTGGTGTACAGCATCCGGTCAGCATAGAATTATTGTACCCAATTATAGATAAATCTTCCGGAATGCGCAGACCTTTTTTCTGTGCGTATTTGACAAGACCGATAGCGATAGAATCGTCAGCAGCAATTGCTCCGTGAAATGCTGGGAGAACTTCGGCTGCCTTCTCAACAAAATCTGCGATATCATTCATCTGTTGGGAATCCCCATCATAAAATTGAATTAACTTCTCATAATCTGCGATACCGCGAGTCTCCATGGCATCCATAAAGCCGTGCAATTTCTTAATACCACAGTAAGAATTGGCATTATATAAGTATAGTATATCCTCAATTCCAGCATCCAGCATCGAGGTGGTGGCGTCTGACATGGCAGCGTAGTCGTCACAGGCGATGCTGTATACGTTTGGATGATCAAAGACTGCATTTAACACCATAATTGGTACCTGAGCGGCAGCATCCTTAATATACTGGTTTTCTTCCTCCGTGGTCCTGATAAAGTTAGAACCCACCAAAATAATACTATCTACCTTTTTAGAGAGGATCAGGTTAAGGTAATGCTTTCTGATGTCCAGATTATATCCGGTACAGCAGAGCAGTGATTCATATCCGTTTGCCTGAAGCTCCTGCTCAATATAATAGATCGCTTTGGCAAGAAAAAGGTCAGAGGAATCAGCACATAAGATACCAATCGTATGTAAGGAACCAAGTCCCATTCCCCTTGCATAGGCGTTAGGAGTGTAATTACACTCCTCGATAATATCCATCACCTTTTTGCGGGTGGAAGGACGAACCTTATCACTTCCATTTAATACACGTGAGACGGTGGCAATCGATACCCCCGCTTTTTTCGAAATGTCGTAAATTGTCATATTGTTTATCCTTATATGTAATACTTTTGGTAGAAATATACCAATGAAAGCAGTTACATTGTATAAATTTATTATACAATGCACCAAAAAAGAAAGCAACTGATAAAAAAATGGCACCTGCCTTTGCAGGTGCCATCGCTTTTACTAAGCTCGCTCAACTTTTCCAGATTTTAAACAGGAAGCACATACATATAATTTCTTAGGTGTTCCGTTTACTTTAC
>CAZBFN010000053.1:0-2272 GCA_964491235.1 uncultured Roseburia sp. | reverse complement strand
GAGTAATGTATCGCACCGTTTGTATGAAAAATGAGATTAAAATAAAAGGAATAAAACGAAAAAGAAAAAGGAAAGGGTCAACGATGCGATACAAAAATAATTATACAATATAAGGATTATTAAATCAAGTTAAATAACTACAAATAAGGTGATAGTTATTTAAGAGCCGATTTTAGCGTATATAACTACTATTGCTATGGTTAATAAGCACCAAAAAACTAAACGCTTAATATAAAAATTCATTAGCTCTCCAATAAATAATGATATGCCCATTGAGGTGTATTATACTCGCCACAATCTAAAATACGAAGTTCGCCTCGTTTATAGGCTTGGAATTTATCATAATTGACTTTAGCTCTTTGCAAAAGAGATAGGCATTCTTGTTCTATTTGCTCTAAGTGTAATTTTTTAACACTTAAAATCTTTGTCTCTAAATTTAAAAATACTAAATTCGATTCGCTTATATTTGCTAATTGCATATAAATATACATTTGCAGTTGATAGCCAAAATCAAAAATCTTTTTATCTAAGAATTGCGTTTGCGTGGTTACCTTTAAATCATTTATTACGCTTTCATTATGGATACAATCTAACCTGCCCTTTATATCACCAAAAAAATCATCTTTAGCAAAAAAAGATTTTTCAAATTCGCACTCGGCGGGGTTAAAGAATTTGTTTAAATCGCTATCTAATTCATCTAACACTTGCACAATTTTATCATATTGATTTACTAGAATAGGGATTAAGCCATTGTCTATAGCTTCGTTTTTCTCCTTTTGTGCTTCTTTGCTACGATAATTTTCATAGTCTAAAACCGCTATATCATTAGGAATACCACTTCTATCTTTACGCAAAAGCAAACTATGTGCTACTAATCCATTTCTTATAGATTCTGTCTGCTCTTGCGGAATAGTAAAATATTTGATAATACTATCAAAATCGCTTGTGGCAAATTTAACTATCTCGCTTACTCTTATGGCATTTATATTTTCATATTCTTTGTTTGTCATTTAAAAAATCTCCTTTCTTAAATCAATTTCGCCAGATAATAAAATTGAGGTATTGTTTTCTAAGCGTGATACACTATTTTTAGACAAAATACTTTTAAAATCATTAACATTGACATTGCCAACAAATACTAATTTTTTACAATTATCATAAAAATAACTTATAAGCTCATCAATAACATTATAATCACTATTTTTAACGTTATCTATTTCATCGATACATAAGCAATCTACATTTTTATATGATTTATGCAAAGTATCAATATTTGAAAAATTAGATTTAAATTCCGCTACTAATTTATTGTAGTTTATCACCGAAGCGTATTTGTTTATATTAAAATATGCTTTACATAGTTCATAAACAAACATACTTTTGCCACTACCTACGCCACCGCTTATAATCAAATTCTTTTTAAGTTCGCCTTGCAGTAAATGTGAAAACTTAGCAAAAAGCCCTAAACTATAATCTACTTTTTTTGTGAAAAATATTTGTGGCACACCCCTTAAGCTTAATATATATTCTAAATGTTTCTGCCCCTCTATTTTTATTTTTTCTTTTTCTGCCTCGCTTAAATAGCCACTTCTCTCTCTCTCTATTTCCATATTGCATCTAGGGCATTGTGTGTATATGATTTTATTACTAAAAATTGTTAGTGGTGTGGCTTCAAAATTTAAAAAATGTGTAGGGCAATAAGTCGGTATTTTATCAGGGATAAAGCCCATATCCACTAGCCTTTTAAGTTCAATACTCACATATTGCTTAAAGTCTATTGTTTCTGCTCGTTTATTGATTTTATCGCATTCTATGACATTAAATCTATCTTTTAAATCTATCATTATGCTATCTCCATAAACCTATCTTTTAGGATACTTATAAAATACTCTTTATTATTTTCAATAACATAATCATAAAGTGATTGATATTCCATAGAATAATCTACTTTTTTAAAAGTATAAACGCCATGTCCTTGATATTCATAGACGTCCTCATCTACCTCGTATCGCACTTGACTATCGCTATAATGTTTATTTTCATCTATGATATTGCCTATAATCTCATCAAAATCCAAGCCATCTATATAATCTTGCTTGTGTTCTGCCAAACTTTCTAATGGTATAGCGAGGGCTATATCTTTGATAACTCCTTTTACTTCCTCTACATCTAAAATCATTCCGCTCATATCTTTCTCCTGTAATAAAGTGCGTAATTTTATATAATTAAAGCTTAATTTTAACTTATAGGACATTTTAATAAAAATATGATA
>CAZBFN010000052.1:0-2291 GCA_964491235.1 uncultured Roseburia sp. | reverse complement strand
GTTGGATGCCTTGGCAGAGGCATCCAACGTCTCTTTTAAGGCCGACCGTTACGGTGCGGTGGCTACGCTGCGCCACAAGGGGCGCACGATCATACTGCTCAAGCCCTCCACCTACATGAATCTGTCGGGCAAGGCGGTGCGTTACTGGATGGAGCAGGAGAAGATACCGATCGAGAATTTGCTCGTCATATCCGACGACATAGCCTTGCCGTTCGGCACCCTGCGCATGCGCAAGAAGGGCAGCGCGGGCGGACACAACGGGCTGAAAAACATCGCGGAGCTGCTGGGCCGCGAGGACTGGGCGCGCATGCGCTTCGGCATAGGCGGCGATTTCGCGCGCGGCATGCAGGTCGATTACGTGCTGGGCGAGTGGTCGGCCGACGAACGTGCGGCCATGCCCGAGCGTCTGAAGATCTTCGGCGACGCCGTGCTGTCGTTCGCCACGGTCGGTCCCGATCTGACGATGAACACATTCAACAAACGCTGATACGGCGTCTGAAGACTCTGCGGCCGTCGCACATCGAAGTGAGTGCGGCGGCCGCTTCGCGTTCACTCCATGCCGAGCAGGTCGCCCTGGCAGGCCTGGCAGCTCTCCAGCTTGCGGTCGAGCATGGCCATGAGGGTCTCGTTGCGGATCATGCCCCAGCCCTCGGTGTGATGGTAGCGCGGAGGCGCCTCGCCCGCGAAACGCTCCACCACGATGTCGGGACGCAGGCGGCGCAGGATCTCGACGAACAGATCGAGATACTCGTCGACGCTACGGAAACGGAACCGCTCGGGATGGGCGTCGTACTCGGCGGCGAGCGGCGTGCCGCGGAAGAGTTGCAGCTGGTGGAACTTCACCGTGTCGAGCGGCAGCGCGTTTATGCGCTCGGTCTGCGCGATCATCATCTCGTCGCTCTCGTCGGGCAGGCCGAGGATGAAGTGCGCGCCGACATGTATGCCCCGTTCGGCCGTGAGACGCACCGCGCGGCATGCGGCGGCGAAGTCGTGGCCGCGGTTGATGCGGCGCAGTGTGGCGTCGTATGTCGACTCCACGCCGTACTCTATGGCCACGTATTTGCGGCGTGCCAGGTCGGCGAAGTAGTCGAGCTTGCGCTCGTCCACGCAGTCGGGGCGGGTGCCCACCGCTATGCCCGCCACCTCGGGATGGGCCAGCGCCTCGTCGTAACACTCGCGCAGCCGCTCCAAGGGTGCGTAGGTGTTGGAATAGGACTGGAAATAGGCCAGATAGCGCTGTGCGGTGCGGTAGCGGCGGCGGTGGAACTCTATGCCCTCGTCGATCTGGCGGGTGATGCTCTTCTCGGGCGTGCAGTACGAGGGGGTAAAGGCGGCATTGTCGCAGAAGGTGCAGCCGCCGCGGCCCACCGTGCCGTCGCGGTTGGGACAGGTGAAGCCCGCATTGACGGTCACCTTCTGCATGCGGTGGCCGAACATGCGGCGGAAATATGCGGCATAGCTGTTGAATCGGCGCTCGTCGCCCCACGGGTAAGTCATGCTTCGTCGTTTTGGAAAGATATATGCCGAAGGCGCGGCGTCGGGCCGCCCTGCGCACCCGCAAATGTAGCCAAACAATCGCTATTTCGAAAGCCTTTTTGCTGGTGTGCCGAATAATTTCGTACCTTTACTTCGCATTAAACGTTTCCGATCGCTGCCATGCTCTATGCCGACATAGTGCTGCCTCTGGCGCAGCCCGCCTACTGTTACTCCGTGCCCGACGCGCTGCGCGACGAGGTGCGGTGCGGCGACGCTGTGGTGGTGCAGTTCGGCCGTCACAACTTCTATACGGGCATCGTGTGGCGCCTGCACTCCGAGGCGCCCGCCGTGGCGCGCATAAAGCCCATAGTGCGGCGGCTCTACGACCGCCCGCTGCTGAACGTGGCGCAGATGCGTTTCTGGGAGTGGATAGCCGAGTACTACATGTCATCGCTCGGCGAGGTGATGCGCGTGGCGCTGCCCGCACTCGCCAAGCCGCAGGGGGCGTCGTACGAGGAGTTCGCGGCCGACGAGTTCCGCCCCCGCACCGAACCCTACATAGCGTTGGCCGAGTCTTGGCGCGATGCGGATGCCCTGCGCGCCGAGTGCGACCGCATACGCCGACGCGCTCCGCGCCGCTGCGAGGCGCTGGAGACCCTTTCGGCGTGGGATCCTGCGGCGCTCACCGCCGACGGCGAGATCCCGCGGCGTCTGCTGCCCTTCGACGCGGCGCAGCTGGCCGCCCTGCGCAAGGCGGGGTACATAACCGTCGCGGAGCGCGAGCGGTGCGTGGAGCGCCCGTCGAACATAGCATT
>CAZBFN010000051.1:0-2344 GCA_964491235.1 uncultured Roseburia sp. | reverse complement strand
ATATATAGCTATAGGAAGTTTAATAAAAAAATATTATTCTATATTACCGAGCGAATTAAAGAATAAAGAGAATGTGGCACAATTTATAATAAAAGGAATAAATAATGTAATAGAAGCGAATAAAAATAAGATAGGTAATAAATTAGATGCTGAAGGAAAACTAACTAAAACATCCGATTTTCAACCGCCAAAAATTCCTTTAAAAATGGAGGATTTATAATGGATAGAGAATATTTTACCGAATACGAAATGGGTAGGAGAGATAACGATTGCCTTAATTGTAAATATTATCTTTTTAGGAATAGGCAAGCTATTTGTAGATTAAAACATACTGTGGAAAATTGGGAGCGAGAATATAATTTATTTTCGGATACTGAAGATGAGTTTTATGGAGCTTTTAGAATAGATGCGGATAATAATCCGATAATTTGTGACGACTTCGAAAATAGAAGTAATGAAAAAAGGGGTATCGCTTTAAGAGAATATAACGAAGCGTATAAAAGTAAAAAGAATAAAAATAAATAAGGGGTAAAAAATGAAAAGTTTGGCTGTGAAATATCGCCCTAATTCTTTTGAGGAAGTAAGCGGGCAGAATTATACTATCGATATATTAAAAGCACAGATTGAAAATAAAGGAATAAAAAACTGCTATCTTTTTTCGGGCGCAAGCGGTTGTGGAAAGGCATTGCATCCGACAAGAACTTTTTTATATAGAATAAGTAATGATACTAAAGATGTTTATAAAATATACCTTGAGCAAGTAGAAGTCGGAGATAAAATATTATGCCCGAACGGAAAATTTGAAAAAGTTTTAGGTAAGTATACACAAGAAAAATCGAATAGTTATAGAATATGTTTATCGGATAATTCTATTATATATTGCGATGCAGGGCATTTGTGGAATGTTTATTTTAATAGAAGTAAAAAATTAAGAACGGTATCTACAGAATATCTTTTACAAAAATTCGAAAGTGGTAATATAATACAATTAGAGCGAATGAAAAAACCTTTCGAAGGAATATATCTTAATCGCCCTAACAGTTTTTATACTTTATTCGGAATTTTTTATAGATACGGATATAAAAAAGTGGATGCGGAGCAGAACGAGCTTACTTTGAAAATCCCATCCGATAATCCGAATAGTCTATTTATAAAATTAGATAGTCTATTAAAAGAATATAGTATAGCTTTTTCAATATCTGTAGGAAATAATAAGCATATATATAACTTAAAAGCAACTTATACGGATAGTATATTACATTATTTCGATTTTTTTATTTCGAAAGGATATACAGGTTTATCATCCGACAGGATACCGCACTTTTGGAATTTGTCTTATAGTAATAAATTAGACTTCTTAAAAGGATTTTTCTTTTTTAATAAGGAATTAAATCGACAGTATTTAACATTCACAACTACAAGTATAGATTTAATAAATTCTTTTAAGAATATAATCGCATCTTTATGTGGAAGAATAGCTATAGCTAAAGTATGTGAAAATGAAAATACGCATAATACCTGTTTTAGAGTATCCACATATTTGAGTAAAGAATTATTAAGAGAATTAGGTTTTAGTAAATATATTCCCAAAAAAGAACATAATCTACATTTAAGAATAAAAGATATAAAGATAACTAACGAACAAACCGAACATATTTGTTTATCTGTGAATAATGAGGATAAAACTTTTATTATAAATTCTTTTATACCTACACATAACACAACTGTGGCAAGGATATTTGGAAATAAATTAAATAGTGGAGCAGAAAATAGTATAATCGAAATAGATGCGGCAAGTAATAACGGGGTAGACGATATAAGGAATATAATAAAAGAAGCGTATTTTAATAGTATGAACGGAAAATATAAGATTTTCATTATAGACGAGTGCCACAGTATAAGCAGTCAAGGATGGCAGGCATTTTTGAAAACGCTTGAAGAACCGCCAGAAAATACGATATTTATATTTTGCACGACCGAGCCACATAAAATCCCATTAACGATACAAAATAGATTACAGCACTTTGTTTTTAATCGGATGTCGGCAGAAACGATATATAAAAGATTAATGGAAATATTAAAAAGTGAAAATCTTATAAATAAGATAAGTAAAGAAGCGGTAAGCTATATCGCAAAAGTTGCAAAGGGCGGAATGCGTGACGGTATAGCTTATATGGATAAGGTATTAAGCTATAAAGAAAATAATATAGATAGTAAAGATGTGGCAAGGATATTAAATATATCCGATTACGATAACTTAATCGAATTATTAAAGAATATAAACGATAAAAAAGTAGTATTGGAAATAATAAATAGAGTATATTCGAGTGGAGTAGAATTAAAA
>CAZBFN010000050.1:0-2396 GCA_964491235.1 uncultured Roseburia sp. | reverse complement strand
GAGTGGAGATACGCCGCAAGGGCGACACCGCGGTGCGCACGTGCGACAGCCGCAAGGACGGGCTCATCATGGCCGACAACACGGACAACGTAATCGCGATAGAGGGCCTGTCGCCCGCCACCGAGTACGAATATCGCATAGTGTCGGCCCGCGTAGCCGATTTCCAACCCTACAAGGTGACCTTCGGCGAGCGGATCGAGACCCCGTGGTACGGATTCCGCACCTTCGATCCCGCGGCGCGCGAGTTCACGTGTCTGGTGATGAACGACATACACGACACCCCCGCCAAGTGCGACAAGCTGCTGGCCGCAGCGCCCATGGACGAGGTGGAGATGGTCTTCTATCTGGGCGACATGATGAACTATTTCGCGCGGCCCGAGCAGCCCTACGAGAGCTTCATCGACGTGTCGGTCGACCGCTTCGCCCGTCACAAGCCGTTCGCCGTGGTGCGCGGCAACCACGAGACGCGCGGCGCGCTGGCCCGCACCTGCGACCGCTACATACACAACAACCCCGAGGGGCGCTACTACGGGTTCTACACCTTCGGCGACACGGCCGTGGTGATGCTCGACTGCGGCGAGGACAAGCCCGATTCGCACGAGGTGTATGCGGGATTCGCCGCTTTCGACGAGTATCGCGAGCAGCAGATCGAGTGGCTGCGCGAGGTGGTGCGCAGCAAGGAGTTCCGCCGCGCGCGTCACCGCATAGTCATGCTCCACATACCGCCCGTCGACGAGCGGATGGCCGAGCAGGATCCCGCGGCGGTGAAGGAGATGCTCGAATGGCACGGCAACGTGCACTGGGGCGAACTGGTGCTGCCCGTGCTCAACGCCGCGAAGATCGACGTGATGTTCTCGGCCCACCAGCACAGCTTCCACTTCCTGCCCGCGCTGAAAGGGGTACACGACTTCCCCATCGTAATCAACGACAACAAGAGCGCCATGCTGGTGCGCAGCAGCGCCGAGGGCATCCGCGTGACCGTCACCGACACCGAGGGCCGCGAGCTGATGAACCGCACGTTGTAGCCGCGCATCCCGCGGCAGGCGGCGGCCCGACCGACAGAGAGTCGCCCCGCGCCGCCGCGAAGATCATAAAACGAAAAAAGGCTGTTCCTTTGCGGAACAGCCTTTTTTCTATCGGGTCGTCTTACTCCCACTCGATGGTTGCCGGCGGTTTCGACGAGATGTCGTACACTACGCGGTTCACCCCGCTCACCTTATTTATGATCTCGTTCGACACCTTGGCCAGGAACTCGTAGGGCAGGTGCACCCAATCGGCGGTCATGCCGTCGGTGGATGTCACGGCTCGCAGGGCCACGCAGCTCTCGTAAGTGCGTTCGTCGCCCATCACGCCCACGCTCTGCACGGGCAGCAGTATCACGCCCGCCTGCCATACCTCGTCGTAGAGGCCCGCTTCGCGCAGCATGTCGATGAATATCTTGTCGGCCTTCTGCAACACCTCCACCTTCTCGGGCGTCACCTCGCCCAGCACGCGGATCGCAAGACCCGGGCCCGGGAACGGATGGCGGCCTATGAGCATGTCGCTTATGCCCAGCGTGCGGCCCACGCGGCGCACCTCGTCCTTGAAGAGCAGGCGCAGAGGCTCCACAATCTTCAGGTGCATGTGTTCGGGCAGTCCGCCCACGTTGTGGTGCGACTTGATCTTCGCGGCGGGACCGTTCACCGACGCCGACTCCACCACGTCGGGATAGATGGTGCCCTGAGCCAGCCACTTCACATCCTCGATGCGGCAGGCTTCCTCGTTGAACACCTCCACGAAGTCGCGGCCGATGATCTTGCGCTTCTGCTCGGGGTCGGTCACGCCCGCCAGGTCGCCCAGGAACTTGTCGGCGGCCTTCACGCCCTTCACGTTGAGCCCCATGCCCTTGTAAGATTCGAGCACGTCCTCGAACTCGTTGCGGCGCAGCAGGCCCGAATCCACGAATATGCAGTAGAGATTACGGCCTATGGCGCGATGCAGCAGCACGGCCGCGACCGACGAATCCACGCCGCCCGAAAGACCCAGCACGACCTTGTCGTCGCCCAGCTTGGCCTTCAGCTCAGCCACGGTGCTCTCCACGAAGCTCTCCGAGGTCCACGACTGCTCGCAGCCGCAGATGCCCACGACGAAGTTCTTCAAAAGCTGCTTGCCGTCGGTCGAGTGGTACACCTCGGGGTGGAACTGTATGGCCCACGTCGGCTCGCCCGCGATGCGGTATGCGGCCAGCTCCACGTCGTCGGTGGAGGCTATCGACTCGTAACCCTCGGGGATGCGCGTGATGGTGTCGCCGTGCGACATCCACACCTGCGTGCGCTGCGGCAGATCCTTCATCAGGGGATCGTCGGCGCACTTCACCGTGAGCATGGCGCGGCCGTACTCGCGGCTTGGAGCGTGGC
>CAZBFN010000049.1:0-2485 GCA_964491235.1 uncultured Roseburia sp. | reverse complement strand
GCTTGTTAACGACTCGCAATCTTCGAACGCATATTTATATATCTCATAATTTTGATCGGTATATTTATCGGGCAATACTAAATCGGTTTGGTTGCCGATATAACCCAATAAATAATTTGTACCGTCATGTGTATAGAATAAATAACCGTCAACGTTTACAATATCGCTTGTACCTTCCGTTTTTACGTTTAAAGCATATTCTGCGACACGTCCGTTATTTTCACTACCCTTTGTGATGTTAAGACTACTTTTATTTATTACTTCCACTAATTTATCGCAACCAGAGAACGCGTACCTACCAATCGAAGTCACACCGTCGGGTATCGTTACGCTTGTTAATTTCGAGCAACCACTGAACGCATAATCACCAATCGAAGTCACGCCGCTACCGATTGTTACGATTGTTAATTTCGAGCAACCACTGAACGCAGAACCACCAATCGAAGTCACGCTGTCGGGTATTGTTACGCTTGTTAACTTCGAGCAATATTCGAACGCACCACTTTCAATCGAAGTCACACTGTCGGGTATTGTTACGCTTGTTAACGAAGTGCAATAATAGAACGCTCTATAACCAATCGAAGTTACGCTGTCGGGTATCGTTACGCTTGTTAACTTCGAGCAATATTCGAACGCACTCTCACCAATCGAAGTTACGCTACCATCATCCGGTATTATGCTATTTTTACATCCGAGAATTAAAGTTTTTTTCTTGGTTTCTATAATACAATTATTCGTGCTATGATACCTAGCATTGCCAGTTGCAACGTTTACGTTTGTTATTGACGTACACCCGGAGAATACGTAGGAGTCAATCGAAGTTACGCTGTTGCCGATTGTTACGCTTGTTAACGACGAACAATTATAGAACGCATAAGCCGATATTTTAGTAGCGGTAGTTATATTGGCTTCTGTTACCAATTCGTTATTTATATATAACTTCTTTACATAATATAACGGATTTGAAAAATAACCACTAAAATCAATTTGCACCCAATCATCTATCGTACCGGTATAATAAACGCTTGTTAATTTTGAAGACAAATAGAACGCATTCTCCCCAAACGAAGTTACAGTCTTTGGAATTATTATACTCGTTATCTCGAGAGGCCAAACATCATAGAAAGCGCTATTACCAATTTTTTTTACCGGTAAACCATTATAGATTTCGGCTATGTGTACCCTCTTTGCGCTACCGGTATAGTTACTAACGATATAATATGTTTTATCTGCTGAAAGAGTGTACGTAATGCCCACAGTAGAGGTTACGGTGCCTTTGCAAACCGCGCATACACCATCACTATTTTCGTCATGTGGAGCGTAATTTGAAATAATATCACACCCACAGGAAGAGTCAAGCCAATGGTAACTACCGTTATAGCTCCAATCAGTAGCATAAGTATGGGCGGAAAATTCACCATAACTAAACATATCTGTCCCTTTTTCGCCGCATCCGCAAGAATAGTAGTATACGGCTTTCGCGGTGCAGGTCGCTTCGGATTTAATAAACTTGCTATCGGTATTTTGTTGATTATACTCATGCTCTTTAAGTTCGCCGTACTGTGCGCCACAGTCCTTACAAGTTGCTTTTTGAGTGCAAGTAGCAGGGCTCAAGGTGCAGCCTTCTGTTACGATATGCAAACTATTTTGCGAGCAAGTTTTGGTATGCGTGCCGTCACCGTTAGACACCCAAGTGCCGTAAACATGAGTGATTTCATTAATTTCGCCATACTCAAACGTTTCGGTTCCCTTTTCGCCGCAAGTGCAAGAATAATAATATGTAGCCTTTGTGGTGCAAGTCGCTTCGGATTTAATAAACTTGCTATCGGTATTTTGTTGATTGTATTCGTGCTCTTTAAGTTCGCCGTACTGTGCGCCACAGTCCTTACAAGTTGCTTTATGAGTGCAAGTAGCAGGGCTCAAGGTGCAGTCTTCTGTTACGATATGCAAACTATTTTGCGAGCAAGTTTTGGTATGCGTGCCGTCACCGTTAGACACCCAAGTGCCGTAAACATGAGTGATTTCATTAATTTCGCCATACTCAAACGTTTCGGTTCCCTTTTCGCCGCAAGTGCAAGAATAATAATATGTAGCCTTTGTGGTGCAAGTCGCCGCAGCTTTTAAATATTTTTCAGCGGTGCTCTGCCGATCAAAGACGTGCGGCTTTTTGGGAACGATTATTTCGCTTTCGTCCAATATTTCGGTTTGTGCGGTTTCGTCCGCAAACGCTTTTCGGCAAATGCAAAGATAAAATTCGATATTACCCACTTCGGTGCAAGTGCTGTCTTTTGCTTCGACCTTAGTCACGAATTGACTATGGTCGTGTTCCGGAATAGAGTCCTCTACCCAAATATTTCCGTCGCAAGCCGCCGTAAACAAACACACGGCAAGAATGAAAAGAACAATTGTTAAAATCTTCTTTTTCATAATACATCTCCGTTTTTATAAATGTAATTTTACTTTTCAAATAACTACGTAGATTAAA
>CAZBFN010000048.1:0-2587 GCA_964491235.1 uncultured Roseburia sp. | reverse complement strand
CTATAATAATATCGGGTAAATTACTATAAGCTGTCGATGTATCCATAGTAAATAATTTTCCGTTATAGTCTATTATTTTTGGATATTCTAATAACCGATGCGAGTAATCTATAGTTTCTTTTTTAGATAACTCATTTAGCATAAATCTTAAATCGTATTGTATCTCGGTTATAGTATCCTCATCGACTTCTTTATTAAAAAGATAATTTTCTTTATTATCTATATCTACACAGAATAAACTATTCTTTATATTATCACAGTCTTTAATAAAAAAGCTATTAGTTATATTATTACAGTATTCTATACAATAACTATCCATTATATTATTACTATCTTTTACCGTATAACTCCGCAAAATATTCTCACTATTCCATACCGAGTGGCTCTTTATTATTCCACAACCGTTTATTATATATGAACTATCTTTTATTGCGGACGCTCCGATAACATAGTCGCAATTATTAGCTGCCACTACATTCTCTAACATACTTCCATGTATTACAGTATTACTTTCACAGATATTATTACTATAAGCTATAGCTTCCGATTTAATAATATTCTTTGAATGTGCCACAGCTACACTTTTATAAGTATAATTAGCTCCTATCGCTCCATCGGTTTTATAATTATCTTTACCTTGTTCTATTGAAGAACAATCGGCATTTCCATCGAATTTCGTATACTTATTTTTTTGTTCTAACTCTAATCTAAAATTCTCTTTATACTCCTGCATATCTATTAATCGTAATATTTCGATTTCCGATGCCACATACTTTGTCACTCCCATATTAGTATGTTCTTCAATTTTTCCTTTCGCTTCTATTTCCACATATCGAACATTATCCATTGGAGGATAAAAGTCTAATAAATCTATATACGATTTACAAAAATGAAAACCTTTATAGCATATTTCAATTTCGTTTTCGTTTTCTAATTTATAAGTTTCCCCAACTTTTATTATAAATTTTTTCCCGCCATAAGGTTTCGAAAAAAGATTATTATCTTTATCTATATATACTCCTTTTATACCTTTCATTTTCCTACTCCTTCTAAATCGTTATACATTCTATATAACATTCTTAATTCTTTTAATTTCCACTGTCCGAATAATTTATTATACTCATCTGCGGATAATTGCTCATATTCTTTTTTACTTAATGTTGCTATAGTAGATAATACTTTTACTATAGCTTTTTCCCCGTTATTTAAGTTTGTCATTTTACTAACTCCTTTTCAAGTTTTTCTTTTATTTCGTTTGAAGATAAACCTGTCACATCGAAAAATATATTCTCATCGAATTCTTCTAATGAAAAGATATATTCCCAAATACTATTCTTTATAAAACTATAACTATTCTTTATATAATTCCTTTCTATATCTGTTAGTAAGTTCGCTTCGTTTATATAATGCGGATAACCCTTTATACGAATATGTAAATGGTGTATATTCCTATAAATTTCCGTAAAGCGTTCTTCCGATACCTTTTTATTAAAGACTATATTCTCACAGTTTTCTATTTTACTGCAGAATAAAGCATTACTAACATTATAACAATTATCTAAATAATAGCTTCTTTTAATATTTGTAGATGCCGATATTCCAAAAGAATACTCCACATTATCCGAATGGATAACTCCATAGCTATTTCGTATCGCTGAACTACTCGCAATATTTTTACTATCTATTACACATTTACTATTAATAATATATTCGCTTCCACTCACAGCATCCGATGTTATAATATTCTCACTATATACTACTCCATTAGATAATCTTGCCTTATCTGTTTTATATGTTCCGTATGAAGATATTATTTCAGCTCCGTCCGATATTCCGCAACTATCTTGTATATAGTTTCCCCTGCTTACTGCCGAACAATTATTTATGTGAAGCGAATAAGCTATAGCTCTTGAATCGAATACTCTCTCGCAAGTATCCGTATCCACAACTTTGGACTTATATATTATATCTTTATTATCCGTTTCTTTTTTAAGAATATCGTTTATTTCGTTTTCTGTTAATATCCGAATTATCTTAAAAGCTCGTGTGGAATATTTTCTAATACCGTCCGATACTAATTCCCCTTCCGTTTCTATTTCAGCAATTTTTAAGTTAGTAACATTACGCATATAATTATATATTTCGATTATATTCTCACAAAAGTGAAAACCTGTATTGCATAATATTATTTCCTTATTCTCGGGTATTCTATAAGTTTTACCGATTTCAAAATAGTATCGCTTATCCGTTTCTGTATAGTAATTTCCTTTACTATCTAAATAAATACCTTTATATCCTTTCATTATATACCCCCTACTCCACTATCAACTTCTCTTGTGTAATACTGTTCGGCAGGAATATACTTTAATAAACTCGTATGTAATACTAATTCGTATTCCCTGCAAAGGGGTTCTTCTTTATTAAAAGAAAATAGTAAATTTTTATCGTCTATAGTATTTACTATTACCTTATCCTTTGTGCATATAGCTTCCCCGTTCTTATTGTCCGTAAATAACGCATATTTACAATACTTACAATTATACTTTGTCATTGTTTAACTCCTTAATGTTTTTATTTATTATAATAT
>CAZBFN010000047.1:0-2860 GCA_964491235.1 uncultured Roseburia sp. | reverse complement strand
GAAGCATTAAACAGAGCTGGTGTTAAGCCAGAGCAGGTTGATGAAGTAATGATGGGTTGTGTAATCCAGGCAGCACAGGGACAGAACGTTGCACGTCAGGCTTCTATCAAGGCAGGCTTACCAATCGAGGTACCAGCAGTAACCCTGAACGTAGTTTGTGGTTCTGGATTAAAGTGTGTAAATGAAGCAGCTACTATGATTTTGGCAGGTCAGGCAGATATCGTCGTTGCCGGCGGTATGGAGAACATGTCTATGGCTCCTTATGCTATGACAAAGGCTCGTTTTGGATATCGTATGAACAATGCAACTATCATCGATACAATGGTTAACGATGCATTAACAGATGCATTCAATCATTACCACATGATGATCACAGCAGAGAACGTATGTGATAAATATGGCATCACTCGTGAAGAGTTAGATGAGTTCTCAGCAAACAGCCAGCAGAAGTGCGAGAAGGCTATCGCTGATGGCAAGTTCAAGGATGAGATCGTTCCAGTTCCAGTTAAGGTTAAGAGAGAGATGGTTGACTTCGTAACAGACGAAGGCCCACGTGCTGGCGTGACAGCAGAGTCTCTTTCTAGCTTAAAGTGCTGCTCTGGTAAAGAGGGTGGACTTATCACAGCTGGTAACGCTTCTGGTATCAACGATGGTGCAGCAGCAATCGTTGTTATGAGCGAAGAGAAGGCTAAAGAGCTTGGTGTAACTCCAATGGCTACATGGGTAGCTGGAGCACTTGGCGGTGTAGAGCCAGAGATCATGGGTGTTGGGCCAGTTGCTTCTACCAGAAAGGTATTAGATAGAACAGGACTTACAATTGATGATATCGACTTAATCGAGGCTAACGAGGCATTTGCTGCTCAGTCTATCGCAGTAGCAAGAGACTTGAACTTCGATATGTCTAAGGTTAATGTTAACGGTGGTGCTATCGCATTAGGACATCCAGTAGGAGCTTCCGGATGCCGTATCCTTGTTACATTATTACACGAGATGCAGAAGAGCGGAGCTAACAGAGGTCTTGCTACACTGTGTATCGGTGGTGGTATGGGATGCTCTACCATCGTTGAGAAGTACTAAGAATAAGTACTAGGTAATATAAGTGAGTCGAGTGGATGAAGAGCGTACAAAGCTGTTCATTCACTTGACGAGCGTTTATATGAAGCATACATAATATTTTAGGAGGTACTAACATGAAAGTTGGTGTTATTGGTGCAGGAACCATGGGTTCCGGAATCGCGCAGGCATTCGCGCAGACAGAAGGTTACGAAGTATACTTATGCGATATCAATGAAGAGTTCGCTGCAAATGGTAAGAGCAGAATCGCTAAGGGCTTCGCTAAGAGAGTAGAGAAGGGCAAGATGGCTCAGGAAGACGCTGACAAGATCCTTGCTAAGATCACAACAGGCGTTAAGGATATCTGTACAGATGCTGACTTAGTAGTAGAGGCAGCTCTTGAGGTTATGGAAGTTAAGAAGCAGACATTCAAGGAGTTACAGGAGATCGTTCCTTCTACATGTATGTTCGCTACTAATACATCTTCTCTGTCTATCACAGAGATCGGTGCAGGTCTTGACAGACCAGTTATCGGTATGCATTTCTTCAATCCAGCTCCAGTTATGAAGCTGATCGAGGTTATCAAGGGTGAGAACACACCAGACGAGATGAAGGACAAGATCGTTGAGATTTCTAAGGAAATCGGTAAGACTCCAGTAGAGGTTAACGAGGCAGCTGGATTCGTTGTAAACAGAATCTTAATCCCAATGATCAACGAGGGTATCGGTATCTATGCTGATGGCGTTGCATCTGTTGAGGGTGTTGACACAGCTATGAAGCTTGGTGCTAACCATCCAATGGGACCATTAGAGTTAGGTGACTTAGTTGGTCTTGATATCTGTCTTGCAATCATGAACGTATTATATGATGAGACAGGTGATCCTAAGTATCGTCCACATCCACTTCTTAAGAAGATGGTACGTGCTGGTAAGTTAGGACGTAAGACTGGTATCGGATTTTACGATTACAGTAAGTAGGCTTTGCCTACTTGCTGTATAAGCAAATAAATAATAGAACAAGAAAGAAGGAGTAAAAATCATGGATTTCTCTTTAGATAAAAAACATGAAATGGCGCGCTCTCTTTTCAGAGAATTCGCTGAGAATGAAGTAAAGCCACTGGCTCAGGAAGTAGACGAGACAGAAGAATTCCCAATGGAGACTGTTAAGAAGATGCAGAAGTTAGGTTTCATGGGAATTCCAGTACCAAAGGAGTACGGCGGACAGGGATGTGATCCTCTTACATACATTATGTGTGTAGAAGAGTTATCAAAGGTATGTGGTACCACAGGTGTTGTTGTATCCGCACATACATCTCTTTGTGTAGATCCTATCTTAACATATGGTACAGAAGAGCAGAAGCAGAAGTACGTTAAGCCACTTGCTACTGGCGAGAAGCTTGGCGCATTCGCTTTAACAGAGCCAGGCGCTGGTACAGACGCACAGGGTGCTGTAACAAAGGCTGTATTAGATGGTGATGAGTGGGTATTGAACGGATCTAAGTGCTTTATCACAAATGGTAAGGTTGCAGACGTTTATATCGTAATCGCTATCACAAGCGTAACAGAGGATAAGAGAGGCAGAAAGAAGAAGAACTTCTCTGCATTTATCGTAGATAAGGGAGCACCTGGATTCTCCTTCGGAACCAAGGAGAAGAAGATGGGTATCCGTGGATCATCTACATACGAGTTGATCTTCGAGGATTGCAGAATTCCAAAGGAGAACCTGTTAGGAGCAGAGGGTAAGGGATTCCCTATCGCTATGCATACACTTGATGGTGGACGTATCGGTATCGCTGCTCAGGCACTTG
>CAZBFN010000046.1:0-3133 GCA_964491235.1 uncultured Roseburia sp. | reverse complement strand
ATCTTCTATCCCGTGGCTTTTCCCCGTCCCCGGCGAACCGTAGATGATGCGTTGACGGGAAACAAGCGGTTTCACATGAAGCTGGCAAGCATGGGGCAGTCTCTTAATAAATGGAAGTGGGTCAAGAGTGCCGGAATATTGCTCTGGATATTTTGAAGCCATAAACTTCATTACCGCTTTAATAGCGGCGGACGCCTCTTCATACACGAAAAGCTTCTTGCCGCTGTATATATCGGCAAAATGCCTCACACAAGAAAGAACATCCTCTGCCAATCCGTTATTTCCAGCGAGTTGCATTATATCAGAAATACGCTGGTTGAAATCAACAGCAAAATATCTCGCAATCCCCTGCCCCTGTTTGTCGACGCCTCCACAAATAATGCAATCTTTCGGCGTGAAAATAGCCTTGCCCTCTACGGCTGTATCTACCGCAAGCCACATTGACTGCAACCAGTAATTATTACCATTAAGGACTGAAGTTTTGATGTCAATGGATCTCTTGACGCCACAAGGTTCGGGGAGCATAAGAAAAGCAGAGACGGCAAGACTTGGTGTGGGTTTCCCACCCACACTTAACTTCATATTGTTATCGCCTTCGGCACGAGGCTTGATTTCATAAGTAGTAGCATCATCCTCCAACAATACATCGTGTCTTTCCGTTGTACTCTCTACTACAAATCGGAACATCCCTATTCGCCCGTTCAGTAACGCCGATGGCGTAAGATTACCGTTTATGTCGCGATACTTTCCGCCAAGAAACGACTGCCCGCCGCCAGTGTTGGCGTTGTATATGAAGTGAAAATCGTCCTCATGCCCAGCGTACGTTTTGTAATCACCAACTTCTGTAAAATAAGACATATCCACCTCATTCATTACGAATTTTTCTTAGTCCACTGCTTAACACAGTTCGCCACATAATGCGCCAAAACTGGGGGAACTGCATTCCCAATTGCGAGTTCAACATCTGTTTTTGCACCGGGAAACACAAAACTTTCAGGGAATGTCTGTAAGCAACCTCGTTCCCTTGTGGTCAAAGCTCTTACTCCGTCTTTGATTTCGGCCTTGTCTGCCGGATGCTTCCTATAATTGTCGGGAATGGGACGATTTATCCCCCGAACGGTTGCCGCTGGCTCGTCAATCGAAAAAACAGCACGGCGATTGTAGCTTCTGGGATGCATATAATAGAATTGCGTGTGCAGCGAATCCCCGAAGTAGTCGCGAACGGTCATCGGTGTTTCAGACAACCCATTCTTCATGATGGAATCTAAAAAACCATCCCTTTCGGTCAAGCATCCTATCAAGAAGAATCGTTTGCGTTTTTGAGGGACACCACAATGGCTTGCATCCAGAACCATTGAAGAAAGCCCATATCCAGCGTCAGAAAGAAGCTTCTTCATCTTCGGAAGTGTACTGAATCGCTCAATGTTGTAGACATTTTCAAATATGACCCATGTTGGTCTGACCGACGTTACAATCTCCGCAAAACGAATAGTTAGATTCGCCCGTTTGCCAAGGGTGCGTTTTCCTGCGATCGAATAGTCTTGGCATGGCGGTCCGCCGGCGATTAAATCGGGATTGAGATTTTTGACCGCCATACTTGCCTCTTCAGAATTCAAGTCCACCTTGAAGATTGGATGCTTGAAGTTCTCGCTGTAAATGGCAATAGCCGGATCCCAATTGTCAAACGCCCCGACAACATTAAATCCAGCCTGCTCAAGTCCAAGCGACATTCCGCCGCAACCCGAGAAAAGATCAACGACGCGCATTGCCGCATTCCTTCTGCTTGTTCTTTATGTACCTCATCAACGCCGTTCCAACAAACTTCGCCAAATTGACAGGAACGGCATTGCCGATCATCGTCTGTTGGTCAGTTTTACTCCCTTCAAATCTGAAGGTGTTTGGGAAAGTCTGTATATAACTTCTTTCTTTAGGCGTAAGGCATCTTGCCATGTGCAACGGGGCTGAATCATTGGCATTGCCTTTGTACCCCTTGGGAATCGGGCGATCTACGGCGCGTATAGTCATCGACGGCTCGTATATGCTAAAGACCCCTCGCCGCGTGTAATTCGTCGGAACGCGGAAGTAGTATTCCGTCCCCAACTTGTCGCCAAGATAGTCGTATATGCTCATCGGTTTGTCAGCCAATGCTTTATCCAGTTCTTCTCCAATGAACTCGTCTTCCTCCCCCAGCGCACCAACCAAAAACATACGTTTTCGAGACTGCGGAACACCGCAGTAGGCGGCATCTAGGATTCGTTGTGTCACCCCATATCCCGCACTCTTGAAATTACGGATGACTTTCTTGAAAGCCTGTGACTTTCTGATGTTGGCAACATTCTCCATCACAAAATATTTTGGATGGAGTGTTGCGACTATTTCAGAATAATGCACGGACAGAATCGCTCGACCGAGACTTTCGTCCTGATGCCCAGCAGTAGAAAAGTCCTGACATGGAGGACCTCCAACGATGAGTTCGGGCTTGAACTGTGCGATCTTCGCGACAGACTCCTCGACATTCGAGAGATCTTGCTTGAGAACAGGATGTTTGAAGTTAGCGGCATACACACGCATCGCCGGTTCCCAAAGTTCAAACCCTGCCACTACATTGAACCCTGCCTTCTCAATACCGAGCGACATTCCGCCACAACCGCAGAAGAGGTCGACACAACGCGGTTTAGGAGCGGCACATTGTCTTTTTAGAGACATTTCCTATCTCCAGTTGAATGATTACACTTCATTGCCTCTGTTGATCCTCTGCACCAAACATAGATTCCATACCTATGCTTTGCAACTCTTGCGCTGTAGGCACTAAACTTTTTGAGAAAAACATTATCTCCCGTCCTTTCCCATTGTTCGCCAGACTGTAATTCAACGAAAACGATTTTGACGGCACTCCGTTGTAAATCTCCCGTATTTCCGGCACATCATCATAGGATACAATCCAAGGAATGGTTATGTCGTTAACAATACGCTCCTTCAGATCCTTGTGTTTTTGTTCATTGAAAAAATTTTTATACAGAACCTCACCATGTTTAAAATAGATAATGTGGCAAAGTTTGGGATGAGGGTCGGGTGATTCGCTGTCGCTTGGAGCGGCAACACAGCCCGATGCGCACAAACGTCGTGCGCATCT
>CAZBFN010000045.1:0-3206 GCA_964491235.1 uncultured Roseburia sp. | reverse complement strand
TATTAAAGCAGCTTCGTTATACTTATCCAAAGATTTATAAAAACTATCGCCATATTTACTGTTTTTTAATATTAATAGGTTTTCGATTTCCTTTGTAGTTTCTCTCAAAAGATTTTTGTCCATTCTTTTTTCCTTTCACAAATTTTTTACCTTTCACAAATTTTTTTGCTTTAATCGGTTTTTCGAATTTAACAACTTTAATCTCATTAGGTTTCTGCCCTCGTAAATGATAATACATAAACATACCGACTTTTTTATAAATCTTTGCTCTGCGCAAAGATAATAGTATAAGTTTTTCTTTTTCATCCGATATTAGCTTAATATAGTATAGTTTCGAATTCTTTTGAAAGTCTTCTCTTGCCATTACTTTATTTTTTCCTAACATAACAGCTTTATAAACTTTTCTCACTTCCTTGCAGAATTCCTTATACTGCTCGTCAGACATATACCAACGCTCTTTAGGTATATGAAACCTACATTCCGAATTGCTTTTTTGCGTATCGGTTGAAACTTCGTTCAATTTTGTTTCCATGTTTTTCCTCCACATAAAATTTATATAATCTATAAAAATCGTCTTTTGTAATATCGTTTATATCGTATCCTTTCCACATTTCGATATTATAAAAGATGCTTTTACACTGCTTCATTATTTTCTTTGACGCTTCTCTACCCGCACTATCGCCATCGAAACATACTGCGAATATTCTTGGAATTTTTTCTAATTCTTTTATTTGTTCGGATGTTCCTAATCCTTGTAAAGCTATCGCTTCGTAACCCCAACTCCACAAACTTAAAGCGTCAAAAATTCCTTCCGTTATTATTACCACTCCGCCAATTTTATTTTTTAATTCGTATCGCCCGAATAAACCTTTTATAGTATTTTTTTCAATAAAATATCTTTTACCTAATATAGTTCTTCTTAATATAGTTTCCACACGCCCTAACTTATCTTTAATTGGAATTGTGATAACTTCGTATTTTCTATTATTATGAAGATAATCTTTTTGATATCCTATATCGAATTTTTCTATAACCTCATCCGATATACCCCGCTCGTATAAATATGGATGCGTATATCTATAACTATCTAATTCCTGTTCTGTGATATAATCTTTTTTTATTTTCTTATACTTATCTATACTTAAAGTATCTATTATCGCTTGCATATCTTGTTCTACATTTACTATTTGATTTATTCCTAATTTTCTATAAATCCATTTCTCGCCAGAAAATCCGAAGTCGTTTTTATTATAAAGAATTTCCGATATTAAAGTATATAAGTCTGTGCTTTTACCACAAGTATAACAATGAAAAAATCCTGCGGATAATTTTCCCTTATCCTCTAATAAAATATTTGCAGACGGTCTTTTTTCCTGCCCATCTTTATGGTAAGGACATGTTAATACTAATCTATTATTCTTTAATCCGATATAACTAAAATAATTTTTGTTATCAAAAGATAATTCTCTTCTTAATTCCTCAAAAACTTTTAGAATATTATATTCGGATAATATATAACTATTAATATGCCGTTTCGTTATTTCCATCTATTACACCTTGTGCTATTCTTTTTGGACTTCTTTTTTCCTCGACATTTCCTTTTTTCTTATTTCCTTTTTCGGTTGCTATCCACTCTATTTTACCGTTATTAAAATCCGCAGAAAAAACTTCATTATCGGATAATCTGCCGTATCTATTTTTAGTTAACTGCATTCTTAATATTACTTTATTTTCTTCGATGTTATAATTTTTTAAATCTATATCGTCAATAGATTGTGATAATGCGAGTGTTCGTGTGGAGTTATGGCTTATAGCATCGCTGTCCCTTATCGCTCGTAAATCCACATTACTCTCATTTTTATCGTAAGTCATTCTATTAGCTTGCACGGCAACGATAATTGGAATTTTACAATTTATAGATAACTGCATTAAATCCTCGCTTATCTGCGCAAGTCGTTCGTGTTCAGCTTGGTATTTCGTTCCTCGCTCGTTCGTTATATATCTTATTCCGTCTATTGCTAAACATTCTAATTTATTCTGTGTAATATAATTTTCGAGTTTCGTTGTAGTTAGTTTTTTACCGAAATCTTTTACCATAGATATTAAAAAAGAATTCCTATTCTGTAGATTTTCTAAAAACTCTTTATATCCATGTGGATAATTCTGTCGCATTAAATCGCTGTTTCTCACTCCAAAGTTTATCGTATCTAATCTATATGAAAGTGTTTCAGGTTGCATTTCGCTCGTAATAAATCCTACATTTCCTACATTCAAATTTATATTATTTAGAATGTGGAGTATTAAATAAGTTTTACCTACACCTGTTCTTGCGTATATAGTAAATAGTTCTTCTCCTTTCCTTAATCCGTAAATTAAATTATCTAATTTTTCTATACCTGTTTTTAATAATTCTACTTTTTCTTTTTCTTCTTTATATCGCTTTAATGCTTCCTTATTCGCATCGTAATACTTTATAGAATTATTATTTAATATATCCTTAACTCTTAAAAGAAAATTTCCAATTTCAAGTTCGCTTCCTAATTCCTCGTTTCCCTGTATCGCTTCCGATGTCGATATTAATATATCTTTAAAATCTATATATCGCTTATAGTTTCTTAAAGAAGTGACAATATAATCTATATCCGTCTTAACATCGAAACTCTCAAAACTCTCAAATCGCTGTGCTATAGTATATGTGTCTGGCAAGTTCCGATATTCTCTATAGTATTCTAATAAGAATTGGTAAATATCTTTATAATCGAAAAAATAAGTTTCATCTATATTATCGTATAATAAAAGATTATAATTATTTTCATTTATAGCTTTATTTATTAAGTGTAGTTCTTCTAACATTTATTCGTCCAAAAAAATTCTTAAAAATGGAATTGTGGAATAATTATTTAAGTTATCTTTTAATGTTATTATCTTTGTTAAATATCCAAACTTTTCCCGATAACTTAATAACTCTATATCCACAGCACTATTATCAAAATGGTATATATATAAAATATCCGATTCTCTAATAGCTGTTAAAAAGTTTTCTCTAAAATCCGTATCGGCTCGCATTCCTAATATCCTGTTAGGAATAAAAAAACTTTTATATAGTTTTTCTCTTGGCTCTTTATAAAACCTTACTACTTGTTCATAAAAATTATAATACAGTTTATTTATAAAATCTAATTTTAATGGATTTATTATAGTTATAG
>CAZBFN010000044.1:0-3214 GCA_964491235.1 uncultured Roseburia sp. | reverse complement strand
GAGGAGGGCATCCCCTCCCCCGGAACACTCTACTATCAACGCAAGGGAAAGAGCGATCCCCGCAACGTCAACGGCAAGTGGGCCGACCAAACGGTGAAGAAACTCATCCGCAGCGAGGTCTACATTGGAAACATGGTGCAGGGCAAGACCGGCACCATGTCCTACAAAAACCGCAGATTGGTGGAAAAACCGGAGGAAGAATGGATCAGAGTAGAGGGTACGCATGAGCCGATCATCACCCGCGAGATGTGGGATACGGTGGTCAGCATCGACCAGAAGAAGGTGCGCAAGTCACCAACGGCAGACAACATCAAAAGCATTTTCACCGGTCTTGTCTACTGCGCCGACTGCGGCTTTAAGATGCGCAACCACACCGAGAAATTCACCTATAAGGACGGCACACCGGGCAGATACAGTTCCTTTATCTGCGGCAACTATGCCCGCAGCGGCAGGGGCGCATGTACCATCCATACCGTTTATGAGAATGTTCTGACACAGCTCGTCCTCATGGACATCCGGGAAAAGGCGAGGTATGCCGACTGTGACCCGGAGCGTGTGGCTCAGCAGATCGTCCGGATCAAGGACAGAGAGGCACACAGCCTGCTGGCCTCCTGTGAAAAGGAGTTGCGCTTATCCATCGCCCGCCTCGCAGAGTTGGAAAAGCTGATGCAAAATCTCTATGAGGACAAATATAACGGCACCATCCCACAGACTGTGTTCCAAACCCTCATGCGCAAGTATGAGGCGGAACGGGTGGAAAAGGCCGAGGCTATTCCGGAGCTGGAACACAAGGTCAAATCCAACCGGGAGAATCGGCAGGACGCAACCCGCTGGACGCATATCATACGACGCTACACTGAGATCACCGAACTGGATGAGACCATCCTGTTCGAGCTGGTAGACCGCATCGAGGTTGGCGACACACAGGTTATCAACGGACAGCGCATCTGTGACATCAAGGTATATTACCGCTATGTTGGTAACGTGGACGAAGCACTGGCGGAGGAAAGGCAGATGCGGTATGACGAAGCTGTATAAAGTGGGTATCTACTGCCGCCTGAGTGTGGATGATGCCAGCAACTCCGCAAAGGCAAACTACATCCCCTCCGACGAGTCAGTGAGCATTGAGAACCAGTACGAAATCCTCTCCAAGTTCACCATGCTCAATGGATGGACAGAGGTAAAGACCTACCGTGACGACGGGTACAGCGGGGGTAACTTTCAGCGCCCCGGATTTTTGGAGATGCTGGAGGACGCAAGGAATGGGCTTATCAATCTGATCCTCGTCAAAGACCTTTCCCGACTGGGGAGAGATTTTGTGGAGGTAGGGCGCTATACCGATGTAGTATTCCCATCCCTCGGCTGCCGCTTCGTCTCCGTCCTGGACTGTCTGGACACGGACGGCGACAATACAGATATGCTGCACTTCCGCAGTCTGATGAACGACTACCACCTGAAAGACCTGAGCGGCAAGATCAAATCCGTACTTCACGCCAAAATGCGCAGCGGACAGTATATCGCCGCCTATGCCCCCTACGGATATCGCAAGAGTGATGAGGATAAGCACAGGCTGGTCATCGACGAGGAGGCCGCCACTGTAGTACGCCAGATGTTTGAGATGCGGGCAGGCGGCATGGCCTATGGCAAGATTGCCGCCGCCCTGAACAATAAGGGTATCCTTACCCCGCGCTGGCATTGGGCCGTCCACTACGGCGACGGAGGCTGCAAGTATTCCAAGCTCTGGATGTATGCCACTGTAAAGAATATTCTAAACAGCGAGGTCTACCTCGGTAGCCTGATCCAAAACCGCACTGGCTCCCGTTCCTACAAGGACAGTACCATGATCTATAAGCCGGAGAGCGAATGGATATGCCATGAAGTCAGCCACGAGGCCATCATCACAAAGGAACTGTGGGAGGCGGCGCAGGAAGTCAACCGCAGGGCCAGCCGGATCGCGGAGGGAAACACCCCTCCGACGCCCTGCCTGTTCACCGGCAAGCTGGTGTGTGCTGATTGTAAAGCCCCTCTTGTGGCAAACCGGGAAAGGCACCAACGTAAAAACGGTACGGTCAAGACCTATACATCCTACTACTGTTCCCGCCATGCCAACTCAGGGCGTAGCTCATGCACTCGCCATGTCATCTATGAGGGAACGCTGAAGGAACTGCTGCTGGGAGAAATCCAGGCGCAGGCCGAGGCACTGGAGCTGGATGAGGCCGCCGTATTGGACAAGCTGCAAAGGCAGTATATCTCTATGGACTTAGGCCGCTGCGAGGATGCCCGTAAGGAGATCACCAAACTGCGCCGCCGCGTAGACGAGCTGGAACACATAACCGCAAAACTCTATGAGGATAAAGTCTGCGGCACTATTTCTGAAGCGACCTTTACGGCGCTGATGCAAAAGAGTGAGCTGGAAAGACTGGAGAAAGCGGAGCGACTGCAAACGCTACTTGCAGAAGTCAGACAAAGCGAACAGGAGGCCGCCAGTATCCAGAACTGGGCAGATATCGTCCGAAAGCACCTGCACACGCATGAGCTTGACCGCATGATGGTAGATGAGCTGATCGACCACATCGAAGTCGGTGAGCGTTTTGTCACAGATGGACATACGCACCGGGACATCAAAATCTTCTACCGCTTTGTCGGGCAGATTTAAGGAGGACAGCATGGACAACAATCGAAACACAAGAAAGCGTGTAGTGCTCTACTGCCGCGTCGCCACACAGACGCAGAGCGACGATTTTGCTCTGGGCGCACAAAGCGCCCGGCTGCATCAGCAAGCCGAGCGCAACGGACTGGAGGTCGTCGGTGAAATCCGGGCTTATGAAAAGGGCATCACCCTTGACCGTCCAGGCTGGCACAAAGTCCTGTGCCTTGCCGCCGAACAGAAGGCCGATGCCATCATGGTAACGGAGCTTGACCGTGTGGCGCGAGAGATGCTCCTGCTGACCGAAGCGTTTACTGAGCTGGACAAGCGTGACCTCCAGCTCCATGCCTCTGCTACAGACTTGCTCTTTACTCCGAGCTTCAAACAGTATATCCTTTAGTCAGGCAACACAACTTTCCCATACAGGGACGCACAAACGATGCGGTTGACCCGCGCTGATATGCCGAAAAAGAGAGAAACAGCAGATTACCTTTCCCGAACACCCCTTGTTCTTCATGATATTCAAAAAGGGCGTGAAGTCATTTTCGGTTGGATTGGCACTATCCA
>CAZBFN010000043.1:0-4320 GCA_964491235.1 uncultured Roseburia sp. | reverse complement strand
GAAGGGTGGGACACCCACACCTGAAAGATTTTCGCTACGCTGGATCCTTACGGCAGGCTCAGGATGACGGAAGGGTGGGACACCCACACCTGAAAGATTTTCGCTACGCTGGATCCTTACGGCAAGCTCAGGATGACGGAAGGGTGGGACACCTAAAGGGGATTCAATTGTCGGTTTTGTGGAGATTACCTTTGAGTTCAAAAGGCATCCCGTTTGCTCTAATTGCTTGTCTTAAAAATATGTTGATTGCCGTTGACAAGGTCATTCCCATGCTCTCAAACAATGCTTCCGCATCATTCTTGACTTGTTCATCTGTTCTAATACAAATTGATTTGCTAGCCATTATTTTTTTCCTTCTCTCTCAGAATTTGAGCACATTATAACTAATTTTGCATTGATTTGTCAATCAATTTTGTTACGATAGGTATACATTGTATTGCGATTGTAATGCAAAATCAATTTTACATTTTGTTCTACAGTAAAATATTTTACAAAATATCCAATAAAAGACTTGCGATGATTGTATATATATTATAAAATATATAAACACTTGTGTCACGCAAGCACACCTAGCGTGCGAGAGAAAAATAAAAAAAACGGAGAGTAATGATTATGAAAAACGGAAAGATGGCAAACAAAAGGATATTGAAATGGGTGGCAAGCGGAGTGATGCTTGCACTGTTGTTTGCGATGGTCTTTGCCGGCACACTCTCCGGTGCTTTCGGCGTGGAAAATGCTCTCCAAAATAGCGGTGTGATTGAAAATAATGTGGCGGATGCGGCAAGTGGTTTCCATTCAGATATTGAGATAACTGCTGTGGGGCATTATTTTTATTCGGAAAACGCGATAAGTAGAACATGGTCTCAATTGGATGATGCTCAAGTAGAAATTGATAAAAATGGAGATTCAAAAGAGGTTGGCAAAGGAAATTGGAATTACAAATATTCAAATTGGGGTACAAAAACCAAGGCTCTTGATACCCATACATATAACAATCGCGGCTTTGAGATTGGCTATACCACGTCAACAGAATATGCAATGATTGGCGCGTTTGACTACAAGTTTAAAAACACAAACGCTAGCAAAACATTGTTAATTCAAATCGATTATACGCTCTCACTTGACAGAACGAGCAATGATAACGGTTCGTATTATTCTATGTTTGTTGCAGCATTTAATGGAGAGAGTGGTAGTGCTAGTAGTCGTACATATTCAACGCCTGAAAGTGTTGATAATGCAAATAGTTTCAAGAGTGCCAATCTAACGAATGCAACGGAATCGCTTATAATAAATACCAAAAAAACCTCGGTCACGACACAAGCATCAGCAACGGCGGTGTTGTCACCCGGAGCAGAGTATCATATAACATTTTCATTTGGAAAAGGTACAACCGGCAACGAACAAACCGGCAACTTCAAAGTAGCAATTAACAGCGCGAATACAATTTTCAGCCAAGATACAGAGGGAAATTATCTTTTGACAGATCGCGATGATTTTGACTCATTGGCATCGGCTGTCAATTTTGGATACTCTTTTGATGGTGACAAATTCAAAGTTCAACCGGACACAAGTGTAGCGGGACAATCGGATGGAAAAACCATCGATATGGGTAGCAATAATTTCACACCGATTGGTAATAATACAAATCCGTTTAAGGGGATTGTCAACGGAAATAACTGCACTGTTTCAAATTTGAAAGTTGAAGTTGACAATTACGCGGGCTTGTTTGGATATACGAGCGGGGCAGAGATAAAGGATATATCTGTGTCAGGATATGCGTATGCAAGTGGTATGTTTGCGGGATTATTGGTTGCGCAAATGGATAAAGGCACCATATCCGGCAAAACGGATATAAAACTTGTTGGCAAGTCTAGCGGTGACGGTGTATACGGAACGTTTGCAGGCGGTATGGTTGGCTCAAATAATGGTGGCACGATTTCGGGCACTGTTACAGTAAGTGGTGATGAAGTCGATAAAGAAAGCGGTGGCGTATATGTGATGGGTGGCGTTGTTGGCTACAACACGGGCACCATCAGTGCGGAAGTCACATGTTCGGTGCGTGTTATTGTACGTAGTGCCGGAGAGTTTTCTTTTTCAGATAGCAATAAAGTCACAGGTGCGTTTGCGGGCGGTATTGTCGGTGTCAACAACGGCGGTACACTTTCAGGAACCTTTTCAAAGAAAGGAGGGGATGTTCTTGCCCCGAGCAATCACGATTACGTCGGCGGTATCGTCGGTTATAATAACGGCGGTACGCTTTCTGGTACGTTCAAACAATTGGCAACAGAGTTGACATACGATTCGGCAAACATTTACGGCAATCAGTATGTCGGTGGTATTGTGGGATTTACTACCGGTTGTACGATTAAGGGAGCAATAAACAACGGCACCGTAAAAGGCGTTGGTGCAAACGGTGTTGGCGGTATCGTCGGCGGTATTGCAAGCGGTGTTACAATCACAATAGCAAACTGCGAAAACAATGCACCTGTAACGGCAACAAATGCAAATGGCGTTGCCGGTATTTTGGGACGTTCGGAAAGTGCTGCAAACAAAATTGAGATTTATGGGTGCAAAAATGCAGGTGAAATACAAGGTAAAGTCAATGCAGGTGGTATCGGCGGAAGAATAGAAAGCACAAAAGGCGAAGAAAAAGCACTTTATTTCCATAACAACTACAATACAGGCAAGATTTCAACGTCATCAGGCAACACCGTGGGGGGTATTGCAGGGTATTTGTTTGCCAACTCTTCAACAGACAATGCGGCGGTTTTGGAATACTGTTTCTCAAGCGGTGACGTCGTGTCTGGAGATGGTGAAAAAAATCAGGGCGGAATAGTCGGAAACCCTGCGGGCGGTGCAAATAAGGCGGTTGTGTCGTATTGTTACACCACACAAGATAAGCAAATTGCGGGCACGGCGACCGGCACCGTGAACGGCAATAACTATATTATTGTCAGCAGTACATCGAATGGTAGTGTGACGAACGGAGGCAGTTATTTTGTGTATAACGGCCTTAGTGTTGTGCCGGCAAAAGACGGAACAACGTTTACATACACGGACAATGGCGTGGATACGGCGGATTGGGCTAAAATCACGGCAAATAATATAAATCAGTTGGTTGTGACGGGCAAGCTTACCAACGGCAAGTATATGTGGATTGCCTCGAATGCGGATGGTACGGCTGCGGCTGTGGTGAGCAGTGTCAGCGGTGCGAAAACGCCGATTGCTCAAAATACAAACAAGAGAAATACAGAAGACACAAGCGCATTCAACGGTGATTTGTCTTGTACGTTTGCGGCAAATAGCAAGCAAAACGTCCACGTTAAAATTGCAGACATCAACATGGAAATCGTGGATAAGGTGTATAGCGGAAGCGGACAACAATGTTATAGCACAGGTTGGAGATCGGGCTTGCCGACGGGAACGTCTTTCCAAAATGCGTATTATATCCACGGAAAAGATGATGACGTGGCTTGGTATAGCAGAACGGTGTACACGGCAAACGGTTATGACGTCGTCACAGATATCAAAATCAACGTGAACGGTGTGTCAAAGGTTATCGGCAGATACGTAAGCAATGACGATAATAAGATTTGGCGTATCACAAAGGCGGAATTGACGTTGACACCGACTTGGTCTACGGGGGCAAGCGGAGAGGGAGATAGCCGTACTTTCACGTACAATGCGAGCAATCAAGGTTTGACGGCTTTTGAGTTTGCTGGCTTTAAGAAAGATGGCAATGGCAATACTGTGAGTGATTTGACAATAACGGTCAATCCAAGCGAAAATTATACAAAGAACGAGTTTAAGTATACTTTGAATAGCGGTGCAAACGTGAAAAATGCCGCTAATTATAGTGTGACAATCACGGTTTCGTCAAACAACTATACCGTGAGCGGTATGACGAACGGAACCAAAACGTATTCTTGGACGATCAACAAACGAGAGTTGTCTATAACTTGGCATGAGACAACAAAAATAGATAATAAATATACGTACAATCAAGCCCAACAGGGTGTTGATTATTTTGAATTTGGAAATTTTGCGGGTTCGGAAAATCTGAACACAATAAAGGATAGTATTACGGTCACGACTGCGAATGACGCAAGTTACGTCATAGACGCCAGCAATTCAAAGCGGTATAAGTGGGCGAATACCACTTGTTGCAAAAATGCGGGCAATTATAGTGTGTCGGTTGCGATCAATGCAACAAACTATAAGTTTGCAAACACTACTACAACGAGCAAAGGTTGGACAATAGACCGATTCAACTTGTCCATGGCAGGAAATGCGGTGCTGGGCGGTAACGGTAACTTGACG
>CAZBFN010000042.1:0-4940 GCA_964491235.1 uncultured Roseburia sp. | reverse complement strand
CTCGGGCAGCAGCCTGCGGGGACCGCGTGAATGAGCGATGAGCGAATAGCGGGCCTCCGCCGGCGGGAGGCTGCGGCCCGCGCAGTCCTGCGGACTGCTAAAGCACTACTGCGCCGAGTCGCAAAACATATTGTGGGTCGGAATCGGATGATTCCGAATGAAAAATTTGTACCTTTGCAAATATTTACAATGTAACGTTTATGAATTTCAAACGCTGGAACAGAATCACGGGCTGGGCGGTATTCGCCGTGGCGGCCTTGACATATCTGCTGACGATGGAGCCTTCGTCGAGTCTTTGGGACTGCGCCGAGTTCATCGCCACGTCGTACAAACTCGAAGTGGGGCATCCGCCCGGTGCTCCGCTGTTCATGCTCATGGCCCGCATAGCCACCATGTTCGCGCCCTCGACCCACTACGTACCTCACATGGTCAACGCCATGAACTGTCTGGCAAGCGCATTCTGCATACTGTTCCTGTTCTGGACCATCACGCACATAGCGCGCCGCATATTCTCGGCCGCGGGCCGTTCGATGAGCGTCGCCGATTCCGTCGCCGTGCTGGGTGCGGGAGCCGTCGGAGCCTTGGCCTACACGTTCACCGACACCTTCTGGTTCTCGGCCGTGGAGGGCGAGGTGTACGCCCTTTCGTCGATGTTCACCGCGCTGGTGGTGTGGCTCATGCTGAAGTGGGAGGAACAGGCCGACCAGCCGCATTCGACGCGCTGGATAGTGCTCATAGCCTACCTTATGGGGCTGTCGATCGGCGTGCACATACTCAACCTGCTCACCATCCCCGCGCTGGTGTTCATCTACTATTTCCGCAAGTACGACCGCATAACCCTCAAGGGTGTGGCGCTGGCTACGCTCATAGCGCTCGCCATACTCGGATTCATAAACGGCATAATCATCCCCTACACGGTCTACGTGGGCGCTATGGCCGACGTCTTTTTCGTGAACACCCTGGGGCTGCCCGTCAACGTGGGCATAACCGTATTCGCGCTGGCATTGTTCGCGGCGCTCTTTTACGGCATCTTCCGCACCCACCGCGCGGGGCACAGGATATGGAACCTGCTGCTGCTCTGCACCACGATGATCCTCATCGGATTCTCGTCGTACGCTACGGTGACAATACGCGCCGTGGCCAATCCGCCGATGAACAGCAACAATCCCGACAACCCGCACGCGCTGCTGTCGGTGCTCAACCGCGACCAGTACGGCAACCGTCCGCTGCTGTACGGTCCCTACTATTCGTCGCCCGTCGACTCCACCGAAGAGAGTACCTCCTACTATTTCAATAAGGACACGGGCCGCTACGAACGCGTCACCACCCTCTCGGGGTATGTCTATCCGTCGCAGTTCATGCACTTCTTCCCGCGTCTGTGGAACGCCCACAAGGGCGAGGCCGAGTACAAGCCGTGGGCCGCATACCGCACCAAGACCGACGTGATGCGCGACGAGAACGGCGAGGTGATGCGCGACGAGCAGGGACGCGCCCTGACGGGCGAGGTGTTAGACTTCGGCCGCACCGTCTACGACGAGGCCACGGGCGAGAACTTCACCGAGCCGACCTTCGCCGAAAACCTCTACTTCTTCTTCACCTACCAGCTCAACTACATGTACTGGCGTTACTTCCTCTGGAATTTCGTGGGACGTCAGGACGACATACAGGCATCGAAGGAGACCATCGTGCACGGCAACTGGCTCTCGGGCATCAAGGCGCTCGACGAACTCTACGTGGGTCCGCAGACCGACCTGCCCGACGAGATGAAGGACAACCCCGCGCGCAACACCTATTTCTTCCTGCCGTTCCTGCTGGGAATCATAGGCCTGATCTACCAGCTCAACCGCGACCAGCGCAATTTCACTGTGGTGATGTGGCTCTTCATCATGATGGGCATAGCGCTGGTGGTATACTTCAACACGTGCCCCTCGGAGCCGCGCGAACGCGACTACGTGTACGCGGGATCGTTCTACGCCTTCTGCATCTGGATCGGTCTGGGCGTGCTCGCCGTGCGTGATCTGCTTGCCGCCGTGACGCGTCGCGACAACACGGCCGTGGCTGCCGCCGCCACCGCGGTGTGCCTCACGGTTCCCGCCGTGCTCGCCGCGCAGAACTGGGACGACCACGACCGCTCGGGACGCACCATGGCGCGCGACATAGGCTGGAACTACCTGCAATCGGTGCCCGAGAACGGCATAGTGATAAACTACGGCGACAACGACACCTTCCCCCTCTGGTTCAACCAGGAGGTCGACGGCGTGCGCACCGACGTGAGGATCATGAACTCCAGCTACCTGGGCGGCGAATGGTACATCGACGAGATGAAGACCCGCGCCAACGAATCGGCCCCCGTGCCCTTCTCGCTGCCGCGCAGCAAATATGCCTTCGTGAACGACTATCTGCCCGTCCGCGAGCGCGTGGACCGCGTGGTGGAGATCGGCGAGCTGATGGACTTCATAGCCTCGGAGGACGAGAAGACCAAACTCGCCCTGACCGACGGTACGCTGCTCGATTACATCCCCGCGCGGCGCATAGCCATACCCGTCGACAAGGACAACGCCGTGGCATCGGGCATAGTACGGGAGGAAGACCGCGACCTGATGGTCGACACGGTGTACATCAACATCGCGCCGAAGAAGCGTTCGATCGACAAGAGCGAAATGATGCTGCTCGATCTGCTGGCCAATTTCGACTGGAAGCGTCCCATATCGTTCACGCAGGTCTACATATTGCAGGATTTCGGCCTGCTCGACTACTTGCAGTTCGACGGCTACTCTTACCGTCTGGTGCCCATCCTGACGCCCTACCGCTCGGCATGGGAGATAGGGCGCATGGATACCGATACGACATATCCTCTGCTTATGGAGAAGTTCCGCTACGGCAATCTGGCCGACCCGAAGGTGAATGCCGACTACTTCATACAGTACAATCTCGGCGCGTCGAGGGCCCGCGAGGCGTTCGCGCGACTGGCGAAGCAGCTCATCCGCGAGGGCAAGAACGACAAGGCGCTGGCTGCGCTCGACCGCGGTCTGGAGGTGTTCCCCTCGCCCAAGATCCGCTACACCGACGCCAACACTTATCCCTTCATCGAGAGCTACTACGCTCTGAAGGAGTACGAGAAGGGCGACGCGCTGCTGAAGGCATACGCCGACACCATAATCCAGTACATAGAGTACTACCTCCAGTTCGACGGCGTGCAGGCCAAGATCGTGGGCGACCTCATAACCGAGAGGATGGACAGCTTGTCGGAGCTGTACTATCTGGCGGCATACGCGCAGAGGGACGATCTGGTGCGTTTCTTCAACGACTACTATCGCACCTTCGGTTATACCGACGACGAACTGATACAGCCCGGCACCGACGCTTCGGAGATAATAGACTCGCCGAAAGTGGATATGGACTAAAGCACGCAATGTGGAATAACGGCGGGGCGGACCTTCGGGCCCGTCCCGTTTTTTTGGGAGGGGCCGACGAGCGGAGTGTGTGTGGCATTTGTCTTCGGCGGCTCGGGGAGGGCTGTTCGCCGACGGCGGCAGGAATGCTTTAGCAGTCCGCCGCGAGGGGCGGCGGCGAACTGCGCGGTTCTGAAGAACCGCAGTACATTGACTCGTCATGCCACCGAACCGTCAGGTGAGGATTGGCATCGCTAACTGAAAACCTCGGTAGAGATTTCAATCATTTTTCTTTCTGCAAAAGAAAAATGTGGAATGACGTGATGCTTTTTGCAGTTCGTCAGGACTGCGCGGGCCGCAGCCTTCGCCCCGCGGAGGCCCGCAACGCATTCGCCTCGTTGCGTTCTCCGCAGGCTGCTGCCCGAATACAAGATAACGTCATGCCGCCGAGCCGCAGACGAAGCTGCGGCCCGCGCGACTCTGAAGAGTCGCCCCCTCCGCCGAGCCGCGATAATTTCGGTTTTTTGATTTTCCCGCAGTTGCATTTCTTGCCGCGATTGTATATATTTGCAAAACAACATATAACAAAACGCCCCGCATGAAACGACTGTTTATTATCATCGCTCTGTCCGCGCTCGTCGGATGCGCGAATGCCGACAAGGCGAACGACCCGCTGCCCTTGAAGGAGCTTATAACCAAATCGAAAACCGAACTGACCTCGGAACAATGGAACGTGAAGATGACGCTGTTCAAGGTCCTGACGGAGAATATCGCATTCGAAAACGGCGAATTCGTACTCAATCTCACGAAGAAAGAGTTTACCGATAGCGGTCTGCCTGCGTCGTACTATAAGGAGGCTAAAAACAGTCTGAAAGATATGAACCGCTTCATAAAGGATATGAAACGCAAGAATCCCGACGTGGAATTCGACGGCGGGCGTTTGTGGCGGGAGGCCGTTAAAAGTACTCTCGATGCCGTTCCCGAATATGCCGAATAGAAACCAACATTTCGCAATATGAAGAAACTTATCGTAATAGACGCCTGCATGCGTCCCGAATCGCGCACCAAAAGGATACTGACTCCCGTTCTGGAGAGTCTCGGAAAGAGATACGAGGTCGAGATCTTCCCGCTCAACGACAAGGGCTACCCCGCGGTGGGCGAAAAGATGCTCGGCGAGCGTGCCGACGGCTACGTCCCCGAAGAGTTCGTCCGCATGGCCCGCGCCGTGGCCGAGGCCGACCGAATAGTGATAGCCGCGCCGTTCTGGGACATGAGCTTCCCGAGCGCGCTGAAGGTCTTTTTCGAGAACATATCGCTGTTCAACATCACTTTCGCCGACAATGGCAGCCGCTGCGTGGGGCTGTGCAAGGCCGAAAAGGTGATGTACATAACCACCCGCGGAATGGATATCTCCACGGGCGATCCGCTGGAGCAGGCCACGCCCTACATCAAGGCCTTGTCGTGGCTGTGGGGATTGGGTGAAATGCAGGTAGTATCCGCGCAAAACATGGATTACGCGTCGGAACGGGAGATCGAGGAGAAAATACG
>CAZBFN010000041.1:0-5102 GCA_964491235.1 uncultured Roseburia sp. | reverse complement strand
TAAATCCAAGACCACCGGCACTTGCCCATGATAAAGCATTACCCTCAGCATCTGTAATTGTTACGATTGTATTGTTAAAAGATGACTGAATATGTGCCTGTCCGCGTTCAACGTTTTTCTTTACGCGCTTTTTTGTCACTTTCTTTGTAACTTTAGCCATATCTAAACTAACCTACTTTCTCTAAATATAAATAATTGATTTGAAACTGTCTCTTAACTGTAAGAAGAACTTATTTCTTCTTATTAGCAACTGTACGCTTTGGGCCCTTACGTGTTCTAGCGTTAGTCTTTGTCTTCTGTCCACGAACTGGAAGACCCTTTCTATGACGGATTCCGCGATAGCATCCGATCTCCTGAAGTCTCTTGATGTTCATGGCGATTTCTCTTCTTAAATCACCTTCTACGGTCTGAGTCTCATCGATAACTGCGCTGATTCTCTTAACCTCTTCGTCTGTTAAGTCCCTAACACGAGTATTAGGATCTACTTTTGCATCTGCAAGGATACGGCTAGCACTTGTTCTACCAATTCCGTAGATATAAGTCAAACCGATCTCAACACGTTTTTCTCTTGGTAAATCTACACCTGCGATACGAGCCATGTGTTTTGAACCTCCATTAATTCATGTAATGCCAGGTCTGTTGACCCATGCACCTTGTTATTTTCTAAATTCTACTGTGCACCATATTGGCGCTTCACTTCAAGTCACTTGACATCATGACTTTACGGCACTCCCTTAGGATCGCCCGAAAACCCACTCTAGCAGCTCCGTTGTCCTCCGGCCTGAAATGTGTGCTATCGCTGTTTTCTCGTATTTGGATGAATCTCTCCTGCGCTCTCGGTATGTAAACACAGAAAAGCAGCTATCCCTGCTGTCTCATATGATAACAGTGTGAACAACCTAGCCTGGCGTTCCACTGCAGCCGCACATAATGAATTAGTAACAGTCTCCTGTTACAGCACAAAAAGACAAGAACCTAATTAGCCCTGTCTCTGCTTGTGTTTCGGATTCTCACAGATAATTCTGATGCTTCCTTTTCTCTTAATGACTTTGCATTTTTCGCAAATAGGCTTAACTGATGATCTTACCTTCACAGCAAATCCTCCTTTCTCATGTAACCACGCAATGGTTACTATTTAGAGCTCTTTTCGTGTTTTGAACACACAAAAAGGCACTATCCAAAAGTGTCCGTTTAGCATTATAGCATGAACACTAATTAGAAGTCAACAATTTTATAATGTTTTATTTATTTGAAATAATCTTACTTATCTCTCCAGATGATTCTGCCCTTTGTCAGGTCATATGGTGACATCTCGATGGTTACCTTGTCTCCTGGAAGAATACGGATAAAGTTCATACGAAGCTTTCCGCTGATGGTTGCTAAGATCTGATGACCATTCTCAAGCTCCACCTTAAAGAAAGCGTTTGGTAACTTCTCTACCACGGTTCCTTCTACTTCGATAACATCTGCTTTAGACATAAAATAAATCCTCCTGTTAATGATTCTAAGCGCGTTCTATCAAGCGCTGATATGTTTTGATTGCTCTTTTTATTGTAATATCGGTCAGACCTTCTGCCAGACACTCTGTCACTTCTGCCGGAAGCTTTTTTATCGGTTGAATGTGCTTCTCACTTTTCTTCTTCGGCGTCTTAAGTGTCTTCGTGGTTCCATTTACCAGATACACAAAACCCTCATCTTTTTGGTGAACCAGATAAATCTGATTCTTATCATGTCCCGACAGGGACTTTGCAAATTCTATATTCATCTCTCAATTCCTATGATTTCTCAGACTCAGTCAGTGTCAGAATCTCTGGATCTCCATCCTCAGTGATAAGAATGGTGTTCTCATAATGTGCCGAAAGGGACATATCCTCTGCAATGACAGTCCAATCATCATCCATCCAGACAACCTCTGGTGTTCCAAGATTGATCATCGGCTCTATCGCCAATGTCATTCCCGGTCTTAACTTGATACCTCTGCGGAACTGCTTGAAGTTCGGAATCTCAGGATCCTCATGTAGATGGGAACCAATTCCATGTCCACACAGATCTCTTACCACTCCATATCCAAAGCTCTCTGCATAATCGCCGATTGCCCTTGATATCTCATGAAGATGATTTCCTGCCTTGGCATACTTGATGCCCTCGAAGAAGCTCTGTCTGGTTCGCTCGATCAGAAGCTTAGCCTCTTCTGAAATCTCTCCGACACCATGAGTTCTTGCTGCATCTGAGTGATAGCCTTTATAAATAACGCCCGCATCGAGGCTGACGATATCGCCCTCCTCGATGATGCGCTTCTTTGACGGGATTCCATGTACGACTTCCTCGTTTACAGATACACAGATGGATGCAGGATAGCCCTGATAATTTTTAAAAGATGGCTCACATCCAAAACTACGAATCATTTCCTCGCCCAGTCTGTCAATCTCATAAGTCGACATTCCAGGTCTTAATTCCTTCCCCAGTTGTTCATGAACCTTAGCAAGAATCTTTCCAGCTTCACGCATCAGTTCAATCTCACGGGCAGATTTAATTGTAACAGGCATCCTTATTCTCCTAAAATTGCCACGATATCTTCAAATACCTTTTCCATTGGCTGTGTACCATCTACGGTCTTTAAGATATTCTCATTCTTATAGTAGTCAATCAGCGGCTGTGTCTGCTCATGATATACAGTAAGACGCTTCTGTACGGTCTCTGGCTTGTCATCATCTCTTAATACAACCTCATTGCCACATCTGTCACAGATTCCCTCTACCTTAGTAGGGATGGATACGATGTGGTATGTAGCTCCGCAGTTGAGGCAAGCACGTCTGCCACTCATACGGTTTACAATGTTCTCATCTGGAACATCAACATCAATCGCATAATCCATTTTCTGGTTTATTTTCTCAAGTGCTGCTGTAAGTGCTTCAGCCTGTGGAATGGTTCTTGGGAATCCATCCAGTACGAAGCCCTTTACGCAGTCATCCTGCTGTATTCTATCCATTACAAGATCACATGTCAGTTCATCTGGAACTAATAATCCCTGATCCATATACTGCTTTGCCTTCTGGCCTAACTCTGTTCCATTCTTAATGTTGGCACGGAAAATATCTCCCGTAGAGATGTGTGGGATGCTGTATTTATCCGCAATCTGCTTTGCCTGTGTTCCTTTTCCGGCTCCCGGAGCCCCTAACATTATGATTTTCATAAGATACTCTCCTTTTTTCAAACAAAACTCCTGTTTTCAGGTTTTCATCATTTGCGTAAAATCGAAAGTAACGCTGAACTTATGCCAAGTCCAGCGTTCCTTCCCAAAATTCAGCATTCTACTGAATTAATCATTTAAAAATCCTTTATAGTAACGTACACGCATCTGTGATTCAATCTGCTTTAAGGTCTCAATAATGACACCTACGATGATGATGATGGATGTTCCACCGAAGGAAACATCTGCTCCAAACACACCGTTAAAGAGAATTGGAACGAATGCGATAAACGCCAATGCTACTGCACCTATAAAGACAATATAGTTCAGAATCCGGTTCAGATAATCGCTGGTCGGCTTTCCTGGTCTAATACCTGGGATAAAACCGCCTGCCTTCTTCATATTATTTGCAACCTCTAATGGGTTGAAGGTAATAGATGTATAGAAGTAAGCGAATGCAACGATCAAAAGGATGTATACCAAAAGTCCGATTGTATAAATCGGTTCGTCTGGATTACACCAGTTTGCCTGATTCATGCCCTTTAAAATCTGGCTTCCAACTCCTGTACCCTCACCTTTTTTAAGGAGACCCGCAATAATAATCGGAGTCTGTAACAGGGACTGTGCAAAAATAACAGGAACAACACCACTGGTATTTACCTTAAGTGGAATGTGTGTTGACTGACCGCCAACCTGCTTTCTACCCTGTATCTTCTTGGAATACTGTACTGGGATTCTACGCTCGCCGCCCTGCAAGAGCACAACGAACAATACCATACCAACAATAATTGCAACAATGATAACTGCCGCAAGAATTGCCTTTGGCACATCTTTACCAACAATAAAACGCTGATATAATGTACCGATATCACTTGGGATACGTGAGATGATGTTGATGGTAAGTACGATAGAAATACCATTTCCAACGCCCTTCTCAGTAATTCTCTCACCAATCCACATTAACACTGCAGAACCAGCAGTCAATGTGAAGATAATCATAAGGATATCGAGAACACCTCTAGCTCCTTCATTGACCTCTAAGTATCCGCCGCGCTTAAATCCGATTGTCATGGCTGTTGCTTCGATCAATGCCAAAGCAACTGTCAGATATCTGGTAATCTCGGCGATCTTTTTACGACCTTCCTCTCCGTCACGCTGCATTTCTTCCAGCTTAGGAATCGCGATTGTGAGAAGCTGCATAATAATGGATGATGTGATGTACGGTGTAATATTCAAAGCGAAAATCGCCATTCTGTTGAATGATCCACCAGTAATTGCATCAAAAAATCCCAGTCCATCTGCGGTCTGACTTGCATACCAGCTTGCAAATACTTCACTTTTCACACCAGGAATCGGAAGGCAACTTCCGATTCTGATGACGATCAACATTAAAAATGTAAAAATAATTCTATTCCGAATATCTTTAATCTTAAATGCATTACGGAGTGTCTCTAGCATTAGATCACCTCTGCTTTTCCACCAAGAGCCTCAATTTTTTCTTTTGCGCTTGCGCTGAATGCATTTGCCTGAACTGTGAGTTTCTTAGTAAGTTCGCCATTACCAAGGATCTTAACGCCATCTCTTGGATTCTTAACGATTCCAGCTTCCATTAATGTCTCAACAGAAACTACTGCATCGTTCTCGAATACTTCAAGAGCTGAAAGGTTAATACCGATGATTGTCTTAGAGTTTCTGCACTTGAAACCTCTCTTAGGCAATCTTCTATATAATGGCATCTGACCACCTTCAAAACCTGGTCTTGGTGCTCCGGAACGAGCTTTCTGTCCCTTATGTCCCTTACCAGCGGTCTTACCATTTCCTGATCCGTGTCCGCGTCCTCTTCTGAAATTATCACTGTGTGCAGAACCTGCTGCTGCCTGTAAATTTGATAAGTCCATTACCGACACCTCCT
>CAZBFN010000040.1:0-5356 GCA_964491235.1 uncultured Roseburia sp. | reverse complement strand
TACAAAAGCCGGAACAATCTGCCGCCCGGTTTCAGGGGGCATGATTCCGGCTGTCCTCCTTTTTCATTATTTTTCTTGCGATTGTCCGCCTTGTACGCCAATGGCCCCAAAAGGGCAGTTGCGGCGAATAGATAAGACCACTCCTTTCATAGCGGAACAGATTTAAGCGCCCTGAGTATCTACTTCATATACATCGCAGACCTCATTGGGCTTGAGTTTCAGCCGGGTGGACAGGAACGCTTCAATGTCAAAAGTGTTCTTGTCGCTTGCGTCGGCTGTGTATTTGAAATTGGGGTGCTTGGTGATGTCGTACTTATCCGAAAGGAAAGGCCGCACACCGCGCAGCTGGAGGATACACTTGCCGCCGTCCATGACAGCCAACTCGTCCTGGCTCATCAGCTCTTTCCCCAATTTTTGATAGTTGAGAGAGTGGGAAGTTTCCCGGCCACGGCTCTCTCCGGTGTTGTAGGTGTCGATGGTTTCCTTGCCCAGCACGGCAGCCAGCTCTTTGAGGGTAGTCGGCTCTTTACCGCCCAGGAAAATGGAGGTATCCATATTGCCGATGATGGTATCGGCGTTGTCCTTGTAGATGGCTTTCAGCTGGCTTTGCGCCTGCAAGACCAGACAGGCGGAGATCTCACGGCTTCGGATGGTAGCCACCAGCTTTTCCAGTTTGGGAATCTGGCCGATGTTGGCGCACTCGTCGATAAGGCAGCGCACATGGATCGGCAGCCGCCCGCCGTACACATCGTCGGCTTTTTCGCAGAGGAGGTTGAACAGCTGGGTGTAGCACATGGAGATCAGGAAGTTAAAGGAGTCATCCGTGTCGCTCATAATGAGGAACAGGGCAGTTTTCCGGTCTCCCAGCGTATCCAGCTCCAGCTCATCGTAGGAAGTGACCTCCCTCAGCTCCGCAATATCGAACACAGCAAGGCGCGCACCGCAGCTAATCAGTATGCTTTTAGCTGTTTTGCCGGCGGCCAGCTTGTATTTTTTATATTGGCGGACGGCAAAATGATTAGGCTTTTCTGCTTCCAGTGCATCAAACATCAGGTCCACCGGGTTCTTGAACTCCTCGTCGTCCTCCCGGACTTCCATGGCGTTGATGAACTCAATGAGGGTGGAGAAGTTCTGTTCCTCCACCGGAGCCTCATAATGGATATACCCGATGAGGGCGCAGTACAAAAGCGTTTCCGCCTTGACCCAGAAATCATCTCCAGCCTTGCCTTCTCCCTTGGTATTCGCTATTAAAGTCGTAACCAGCTTCAAAATGTCCTTTTCGCTGTGCAGATAGGCAAAAGGATTGTAGTGCATGGACTTTTTGAAGTTGATGGTATTGAGAACCTTAATACGATAAGGCTCATAGACCACTTTGCCATTTTTGTCCTTTACGGTCTCATAGACCGGATTGCCATGCCGGTCCTTTACCGGCTGATGATCCTTGCCCAGCTTGGGACGCATTTTCGGTGTACCGCGCTGGAGCATTTTGCCGCACTCCACCAAAATCGTACCTTTCGGGTCTGTCACCACATAGGAACTGTGCATCTGCATCAGGTTCGGCTTTAGCCAGAACCGGGTCTTACCGGAACCGGAGCCGCCGATGACCAGCACATTTTTGTTTCTGGCAGTCTTGGGGTCTTTCGGGCGGCTGTTCATGGTCAGGCTCTCGGTTTTCGTCAGAATCACATTGTTCTGGAATACCGGGTCCACATAAGGGGCAATGTCCTCGTGGGTTCCCCATCGGGCAGAACCATACTCCATGCCGTGGCGGTATTTCTTTGCATTTTTGCTTTTCAGATACACCGCCAGCCGCAGACCAGCGCCACAGCACAGGCCCACCAGTAAATCCAGCGGGTGCAGGCTGGGCCACCAGCTTGCCAGCGCCACCGGCAGCGTGGAGAAGAAGGAGCGCATTTTTGCTGAAGCGTCCGCGCCCTGTGCCATGCGCCATGCCTCCCCGAAGTTGGTGGCAAACAAGCCCATCAGGAGATACGGCAGGTTCAAAATCAGGAGCTTTTTGATGTCAAGCTGCTTTTTCATCGTTCCAGCTCCTTTCGCTTGGTGCGGTCCACCACGGCATTTTTGACCAGCTCTTTGAACTGGTTCAGCTTTGCCAGCACAGACGGACGCTCTGTTTTCTCTGCTTTTTTGACCTTTTTGCCGGTGTACTCGGTAAAGGCTGCTGTCAGCGCATCCGCATCACGACCTTTGAAAAAGATCAGGTACTTGGGTGGGGAGCTGCTGCGGTCTTTCTTCACTGCATAATCCACACCGTATTTCCGGGCGATCTTCTCAAACTCTTTGATGGAGGGATCGGTGATCTCGATATTGGAAACGCCCTGGTTCTGACCAATGAGCTGCTTGACCGTCTGCTTACCCTGGGGCTTCACAGGCGCGTCCCGGCTTCTCTGCTTATTCAGCTTCTTTTCCTTGCGATGGGCAAGGTATTTACAAATGGCGGCCTTAAACAGCCGCCCGGTGAACTTTGTGCCGTTGACTACCAGCGTCAAAGTCCTGTTTTCCACTTCTTCCTGCATGGGATAACGCCTCCTTTCCACGAATTTTGCAGGGATGGTTCAAAAACTAAGGCGGGACCACCAGCCGCCGCAGAAGATAGCGGGTCATCATATCATCAGCAGGATGCTGTCCCGCAGCTGGGCAAAATACAGCTTGCCCTGGGGCGTTACCAGCGTATAGGAGCCGGTATGCCCATGGTTGCAGTAGTCCTTGACGCAGAACAGGCCGTCGTTGGCGGGTTTTGCATAAGGCAGTACATTCCCGGATGGGGCGCGGTACACAAACCGCTGTTCCAGCAGGAAGCGGACAAACCGACGCTCCGGCACAACCAGTTCCTTGGCGGTGGTACGGAGATTGGTGCTGTGCTTGAGGTCGATAAACAGGTCATAAAAGGCTGCCTTGCCCTCCAGCATGGCGTTTTCCTCACGAAGTGCCGCATTTTTCTCGCGCTCGGCCAGCAGGTCGGAGCAGAGCTTCATCATGGCTTCCGGGAAAGTGGCAACTTCCCACAGCTTTTCTCTGGTGATGTAAGCCCCGTGCTTTCGGATAGAGGGCAGCACTTCATCAAACACCCAGCGTTCAAATCGTTCCGCAGAGGGCAGCTTGCTGTGAACGATCAGGCGGTACACATCGCCTTCTGGGATAAAAAGCATTTCCACCATCTGTACTGCGGGGGTTCCATCGGCCTTTTTTCCTGTCTGGACCCCTATGGAACGTTTTGTTCCACCCCTTGTATGGTCGCGGACAGCCTTTCGGGGATTGGTATATCCCAGCGCAGCAGCTATATCTGTACCGCAAAACAATACCTTGTCGTCCTGCTCAAAAGTGCGGATACTGCCAAACTCCGGGTTTTTGAAAATTTCCATTTGGTTCATAGCGTAACCTCCTGTAAAAGTCGTTGTTGTGGGATGAAAAAAGACGGCCTTACCAGCCGCCTGCGTTCATATCGTGATTGACCTGTGAAGTGTAGTGGTTGCTGATGGTGGTGGGAGCGTTAAACAGCACTGTCAGCAGGTACTGCTTCATGTTGCGGACCTCGGTGGTATTTTTCTGCAAGCTGTCCATGACAAACCGGATATGTTCGCTGTCCAGCTTCAAAAACCGGGAGCGCACCACCTCATGGGGGAAGTCGCTGCCTGCAATCCGGGTGGTTTTGCGTCTGGCACAGACGGTTTCCACCATCAGCTCCACGATCTCATCCAAATCCTCCCGATAGGTAGCAAACTCCCTGCACAGGTAGTCATACTCGATGTTCTCTAAAATCAATTCCCGATAATTTTCTATCTCGGAGACAGACATCGCATCCCTTCCTTTCCGTTCCGGCGGTCTTGCCGCCGCTGTTTCCCGGAAGGGAATGGAATCGGTACTTGATCCATGAGTAATTGATTTTTGAGTATTTGATTTCTCTATATTTAATTCTGCGGGCTTTTCCGTATCCGGTTTCTCCATATCCGGGTTTCCCGTATCTGGTGAAGCCGTATCCGGCTGGGGCGTATCCGGGTTCTTCGGCTGTGGTTGCTCGTAGATAACATACTCGGTATCACTGATCCGCCCCTGCTTGTCTCGCAGCTGATGGCGGACAATGTACCCGGCAGTTTCCAGCTCCCGCAGCGCGCCGCCGATAGCGTCCACGCCCTCTTTGCAGATGGCGGCAAGCCCTCTGGTGGTATAGTTCCAGTCCTCCGGTAAGGACAGCATCATGGAAAGCAGCCCCTTGGCTTTCAGGGACAGTTTCCCGTTGCGTAAATGGTGATTGCTCATCACGGTATAATCTCTGGTTCGTTCAATGCGAAATACGGCCATTGACCTCACTCCTTCCAAATTTCTCAGGGTATGAAAAAAGCCACAATCCTGTAAAAAGAATTGTGGCAGTCAGCTGTTTTGTTCACTTTTTCTGCGCCGGTAGGGGCGTTTGGGAATGGGCGGTTTATCCAACAGGTCATCTCCCTGAGAGAATGGCAGAGTTTGCAGAACACAGTCAATCTCGCCGGATTCCATGCCATGCTGGGAATGGCAATCCTCCCGGATTGCTTCCCGGATTTCCTTTACAGTACACATTTCAATCCTTTCCTTTCGCAGTAATGATTTGTTTATGAGTGGCGGCGGCGCCTGTCCGGCTTAAAATCGAGGATATGTCCCTCAATCACACGGGCGTACCGCTTGATTTTGATTTCCCGGCGCTGCTGGCTCAGGAGGGCGGCCTGATAGCCGTCCTCGGTCAAAAACAGCCGCATTTCATCACCGGGACTGCCGTAGGCACAGGAACGCAGGACAGAAAACTCAATCATCCGGCGGGTATTATCCTGAAAACGCTCCACGGCAAGAATGTTGTGTCCTTTCAGCTCACGGGCTGAAATATCTCTCATAGGCTGCTCCTTTCTCAGCGTTCATGTTGCTGTTGGCGTTTTTTCTGCCACTGTTCCAGCAGCTTGATAATGGTTTCCTGCATCCGCTGGGGTGTGTAGCTCTTGGGAAAATACCTCCGCAGGGTGTCCGAGGTGAATGTCACCTTGTCCAGATCGCTTTTCTTTTCCTCTCCCATAATGGCCCGCATCACATCAATGGATAAATGCCCCTCCTGGCTGAATTTCTTGAGCCGCTGGGCTTGGGAGAGCGAAGGGGTGGCCTGTTCGCTCTCCATCGCGTCCAAAAGCTGTACCTGTTCCTCTTTTTTCAGGAACGACAGCTCATAGGCTGGATTAAAGGCGATTTTCTTTTCATCCACCATATCCAGCAGTTCGGGAATTAGCTCGGTGAGGCGAATGTAGCGCTGAACCTGCCTGCCGCTGTCACCGGCTTTTTCGCCTACCACATCAGCCATTTCCAACTTCCCGACAAC
>CAZBFN010000039.1:0-6192 GCA_964491235.1 uncultured Roseburia sp. | reverse complement strand
TTGTGGCGCGTGGAGATTTCGGAGCGGGGGTATGCAGGTCCGTCGGAGGAGATGGCCTTCGACGGCGGTACACCGTTGCAGATCACGTGGGAAAAACGGGGCGACGAGTTCTACGTGCCGGTCAAGGCGTCGGAGGCGACCATCAATATCCTCTGCAAGGAGAATTTCCATTATCTGGCTCTGTTTACCTCCGATCCCCGTTATTTTCGCGTCTCGATTTTCCGCAATCGGCAGCTCTATTGGCGGGGTTACGTCACCTCCGACCTCTACTCCGAGAACTTCACCGCTCCGCCCTATACCGTCACGATCAAGGCCGTGGACGGCTTCAACCTCTTGTCGAGCATTCCGTTCCGCGACCTCGTACATATCGGCACCGCGGGCAGACGGTCGCTGTGGGAACTGCTCTCCTCCTGCATCGACCTGTTGGAGTTGGACCTCGATACGGCGGACTGGATGGACCTGTATGCCGACGGGATGGACGAGAACTCCTCTCCGCTCCGTCAAACCTATATCGATCTCGAACGGCTATACTATGTCTACGAGGAGCCTACCTATCGCGACATCCTCGAACTGTGCCTGCGTCCGTTCGCCGGGCAAATCTTCCAGTCGAACGGCGCCCTGCATATCCGCCGCGCCGTGTCGCTCTACCGAACTGCCCGTCCCGTGAATTTCTACCGCGTCGGCACGGAACATCCCGTCGGGCGGATCGTTACGGGCAACGGACTGCGGCTCGTGATCCATACCGGTGCGCAGGTCGTCACGTCGGCGGCCCGCGAGCGCATCGACGGGATGTGGACGGGCGACCTGCACATCGAGGGAAGTTCGACGCTCGACATCGTCCCTGCGCTGCGCAAGGTCTCGGTCGACGTAAAGAACAAGAGCCTCGACAACCTGATCGCCCGCATCGGGTTCTACGATCCCGACGCTTGGACGGATCCGCACGGTTTCGTCTCCGTGAAGAGCGGAGAGGAACTCTATTTCAGCGGCGAGGATGCCTATCGGGGTGCGGAGGTCGTAACTCGGGGCTTGCCCGTCGAGCAGTGCAACTTCCCGCTCGTATGGGAGTTCGGGTTGCAGACCTACCATCGGGAGTGGGGACTGGGTATTTACCGCCCGAACGAAAGCGTCGATGTCGCGGTGCATTACGGCGTCCGCATCGTCGGCGAAAAGGCGACATACAGCCTCGCCGAGAGCGGTTCGTGGGTGCAGTCTTCCAATGGGGAGATCGCGAGTACGGTCAAGACCGGCAACGAGCAGAATATGAAGATCGAGATCGACGGCATCCCCTGCGACGGCGAGTGGCGGTTCTTCATCCGGCAGACGCTCATCGGCAAGATCACGACCTATACCGACCGCTTCGGCAATCCGAGCGGCCGCACTTCGGGCTATCTGGAGAGCGCCGCGTTCCGCAAGATGACGCTCTCGATCGATGCGGGCGACAGCTACGACAAGGGATTGCGCTACGAGTCGCTCGTCGATCCCGCGAACAATGTCGATATGTCCGTAACACTTCCCGTGAGCGATATTCCCGCCATTCCGAACGACCGGCTGCTCTATGCACTCTACTACCTCGATGCCGGCGGCAATCCCACGCGCATCTGGCATACGAAAGGTCGGAACGATTACGACACGCTCGTCGACCATATCGTGCAGGGAGCATTGCGGTACAAGCAGCTGCCGAGCCGGCGCATCACGGGCGAGATCTTCACGGGACAGCATATCGATATGAATACGGTGGTTCGGGATGACAAGTTCTTGAACGCCGCTTATTACCTGAACTCCGTCGAACTGAATGCCCTCGACGACTCCTACAACAGCGAACTCACGGAGATGCCGCATCTGCTCGCAACGGAGAGACCGCCGGAGGGCGACGACTGCATAGCGGTCGCGACACTGTCCTTTACGGTCGGCAAGGCGATCCGCTGCCTGAACCGGCTGCTGCTCCAGTCCGCCGATAAAAAGACGGTCTATGCCTTCGACACCGCCACGCGGCAGGTACGGGAGATCTACCGCAGCACGACGTCCTTCGAGATGTACGAGGCGGACGAGGGATTCGTCGCGGTGGACGGGAAAAAGGTCCGCTACCTCGACTATCGCGGCACGGTCGAACGGATATATGTCCCGCCGGAGGAGTACCGCAACGTCGCGACCTATATGGACGGGTATATCCATATCCTGAAATCCTACCGGCAGTATATCGGTCCGCGCGGCGGCAATGCCGGCGGACGCAGCGCCGCCACGGCGGAGGACGAGGATCCGAACTACCGCACCTATCGCTACCTCTCGCGTCCGGAGTGCAAGTACGTTTCGCCCGACGCCTCGACCGGCTATCGCGGACGGGGATATGCCTACGAGGGCACGCCGATGTCGGGTGCGATCCTCGTCCTGCGGCGCACGGAAAATACGATCGTCGTGAACACCTCGCATGGCGCCTATTTGCACGACAAGCGGTTCCATCAGCCCTGCAAGATGCTGCAATTCGCTGCGGGCGAACAGATCGTCACCGTCTCCGACAACTATATCGGCATCAACGCCGACGATATGCTGTGGTTCTACCGGCGGGATTCGATTACCGAGCGGACGCTGCTCCGGCGGTTGGGACGCTGGGCGGATCATGCCGACCATACGATGAGCGAGGTCGTGCACTCCTACGACGACGGCATCTTCATCCGGAACTTCCGCGACGACACGACGACCGACGTCCGGAACGCCGCCGGCTGGGGCGAGAACATCATGGGATTGTTCTTCATCTATGGCGACCTCTATATCGTGCGCGAACGAGCGATTTACAAATTCATTCCTGAATAAGTGCGAAACTATGGAAACACTATCCATCATTCTGAACTTCATTCTCGCCAGCGGACTGGCGGGAACAATCCTTTTTTTCAATGCGAAGAAGCGCAAGGAGAATGCGGCCGCCGACTCCGCCGAATTAGCAAACACGGAGAAGGTCGTAGCGATCCAGTCCGAGCAGATCACGCGGCTGGACGGGCGCGTGGAGAAACTCGAAGAGAAGGTCGGCAAACTCGAAATCATCATCGAACACAAGGACGTGGAGATCGATCGCAGCCGCATCGTCATCCGGCAGGCCTACAAGTGCGAAACGCCGCCCGAACATTGCCCGGTTTTGCTCAAAAGAGCCGAGTTGGAGCGCAGGCGCAAAGAGAACGACGAGAATAACCGAAAATCATAAAGCAATGAGCAGAGGATTGAGTAATTGTAACCGACGCCGCGGAAAGAGCAGAACCCGCTTACGGGCTCTGCCGAGCCGCAAGGAGGAAACGATTGCTACAATGACATTCCAAAACGAATAACACAGATATTATGAACGAGAAAACTTTGCCGAGAGGGATGCGCAATCGTAATCCCGGCAATATCCGCCGATCGGCAACGAAGTATCTGGGCGAGGTTGCGCCCTCGCGCGATACGGCATTCAAGCAACTCGAGACGATGGCGTGGGGCTACCGCGCGATGTTCGTGCTGCTGGACTCCTACTCCCGCAAGGGTTACCGGACAATCCGGCAGATGATCTCGCGCTACGCTCCGCCCATCGAGAACCATACCGAAAACTATATCCATTGCGTGGCCGAGTGGTCAGGCATCGGCGCCGACGAGCCATTGGATACGCAGGCGGGCGAACCGATGATCCCTATCGTGGCGGCTATGTCGCGTGTGGAGAACGGGCGGCCGGCGGTACTATCGGACGTCGAGGCAGGCTGGACGCTTTATCTGCAACACAAACCCTAAACAGCCATGTCCCGGAGAATCGCCGACTTGCTTATAAAGATCGGAGCCGACTCGTATGAGTTCCAGCAGAAGGCGCAGCAGGTCGAGAAAGGGCTCGGTTCGCTCGAAAAGAAGCTGACCTCCGTCGGCAAGTCGCTCTCGCTTAAGCTCACCGCACCCCTTGCGGCATTGGGCGGCGTGTCGCTGCACTTGGCCGATGTGCAGGCCAAAGCCGAGGCGAAGGTGCAGCAGGCGCTCAAGGTTACGAATCAGGCCGTCGATTACAACTTCCGGCAGTTGGCCGACTACGCTTCGGAGTTGCAGGGCAAGACGATTTTCGGCGACGAGACGATTCTCGACAAATCCACCGCCCGCCTGTTGGCTTTTACCAACATCACGGGCGAGAACTTCAAGCGCACGCAGGCGTTGGCATTGGACCTCGCCACGGCGTTGGAGATGGATTTGGGTTCGGCGTCGTTGCAGTTGGGCAAAGCGCTCTCCGATCCTGCGACGAAGCTCTCGTCGCTGTCGCGTGCCGGCATCGCTTTTTCCAAGGAGCAGACGGAGGTAATCAAGAAACTCGCCGAGACGGGCGACATAGCCAAAGCGCAGGCGATGATCCTCGACGAATTGGAGCACAAGTTCGGCGGGCAGGCCGAAGCCGCCGCACGGACGGGACTCGGAGCCGTGCAGCAGCTCAAAAATGCGTGGGGCGACTTCCTCGAACGACTCGGTGCGGCCATCATGCCTTTCGCGACGAAGATAGCGGGTGCGCTCTCGACGGTCGTGCAGATGCTGCAATCGATGTCGCCGGCGATGATGCAGACGATCGTCGTCGTGGCGGGGCTGGTCGCAGCGGTCGGTCCCCTTTCGCTCGGAATCGGCGCCGTGATCAAGGTGCTGCCGATGCTGGCAGCGGGATTTACGGCATTGCTATCGCCCGTCGGATTGATTATGGCAGCGGTCCTCGCGCTCGGTGCGGCATTCGCCTATGCCCGCATCCAAAAGCAGAAGATGATCGACGAGATGGCCGAAACCGAATCGCTCGACGAGCTCGAACGCAAGTTGCAGGAAAATATCGCCGAGCAGAAAGAGATCATCGCCACGACGACCAAGACGCGGATGGTTCCGAATTTCGGGGGATTGGTCGCCGGTTTTACCTTGCAGAAAGTACCCGACGAATCGAAACTCGCACCCCTGCGTAAGGAGTACGACCTGCTGACGGCAGCGATCGAAAAGAAACGCGAAACGGAGAAGAAGGCGGCCGAAGCGCAAGCCGAACTGGACAAGGTAACGGACGAGGCTCGCAAGCAGACCGAGGAGCTGATGAAGTCCATCGCCGGAACCAACGCGCAGACGGAGCAGAGTACGGGCATCATCGGTAAATTGCAGGCGCGGATCGAGGCCCTCGAAAAGAAGAAACTGCTGCCCGAATCGACCGTCGAGGATATCGCCGCGGCGAACGCCGAGATCGAGAAGTTACAAAAAGAGCTGGAGCGCATCAAGAATATCAAGCCCGAAGACCTGAAACCCGTCGTCAAGATGGACGGCATCCTGCCCGAGGACTTTGAGTTGGAACTGCCGGCGCCGAGACTCAAAATGGGCGATCTGAAACCCGTAACATCGCAATACGCGCAGCAGATGCAGGCGATATTCGGTGCGGTGCGCGAAGGGTTGTACGGCTGGGCGGACGACAACAGCGCATATTTGCGCGAGAACCTCGCCGACACGGTCTCGATGGTCGAGAACTACACGACGGCGCTGACGGCGAAAGGCTGGTCGTTCTCAGCAGCATTGGAGCATGTACACGCCACGATTGCGGAGGTGATGACGCGCTTCGATCAGCAGGTGTCGAAGTTTATGGCCAACAGCATCGTCGCAGCGGCGGAGGCTATCGGGCAGATCATCGCCGGCGATTTGGGATTCGGAGGGTTGATGAAAGCGATCCTGACGCAGTTCGCCTCCTTTCTGAAAAATATCGGCTCGCAACTCATCGAGTTCGGCGTGATGATCATCGCCTTCAAGTCGGCGCTGAAATCCGTCCTCGCCAATCCGTGGGCGGCGATCGCCATCGGTGCCGCGATGGTCGCAGCGGCAGCCGTGATGACGGCACTCGTCAACAAGAATGCAGAGAAGAGCATGCCGGCGCTGGCCAACGGCGGTTTGGCATACGGTCCTACCTATGCGATGGTCGGCGACAATCCCAATGCCGGTACGGATCCCGAAGTCATCGCACCGCTGTCGAAATTGCAGGCGATGCTCCCGACGGGCGGCAGCGCGCAGAACCTACGAATAACACTCGGCGGTCAATTGACTGCCAAGGGTCGGGATCTGGTGTATGTTCTCGGAAAAGAGAACTTCAAGTCAGAGGTGTTGGGTGGGTGATTATAAATTATATGTTTGCTTTTTTGCTTCTAAAATGGTTTTAATTGATGAAATTATGGAATTCCACTCGTTTGTCTTTGA
>CAZBFN010000038.1:0-6934 GCA_964491235.1 uncultured Roseburia sp. | reverse complement strand
GAAGATAAAGAACATATGATTTTACGTGCCAATGCACACGGACAACCTATTTACGGAGAAAGAATAATAGGCGGAGTTTCGAGAAAGATTGTGACGGTTGGCGACAAGTCCTACATACCGAAAGCAACTGAATAAAGAAATTATAGCCGGGATTGAAGATCGCACCTCAATCTCGGCTATTTTTGTGTTGTCTACAAGTTATTCGTCTACCTGTTCGTAATAATAAGAGTGGTCAATACCTTTCATAAGGATTTCAAGGAATATAATATTTATAGGTTTTTATAAATTTGTGTATTTATTTTTTCTTGCGATAAAAGCCTCTTTGCCACCTTCTAAGATATTACAAATATGGTTCTGTATTCCCTTTGAACCGAGGAATGTATTATTAATCGTTGAAACGTTTTCTATAGCACCAGATCTATATTCAAATCTAAAAGATTCGTTTTGTGTTTGAGGGTTTCCTATTATTTGCTGATTTGCTACAATAATTTCTTCTGCGTCACAGCCAAGAACCAAATTTGCGTTATGCGTCACAAGAATTATTTGTCGATCTTGTTTCCTTGTTTTTATAAAACTTACCAAATCCGATACAATAGAAAGGTTATCCAAATCGTCTTCTGGTTGATCCAACAGAATAGGACATTTTGATTCATCGTGACTTATTAACAATTTTAACAAAACTAAAGCTTTTTTGCCGGGAGACATATTTTCAATTAAGTCGCCATCCATTTCTACTGTATAAATGATATTGTCAAAATCCGCAAGAAGATCTTGTAGTGCATGTTCTTTATCGTATTTGCTTAACAGAACTTTCTGTATGTCATTAGATAGAATTGCTTTAATACAATCTTTTTTACAGGATTCATCAAATTCAGATTCCAAAATTAAGTTTTCATTATTTAAATTATTAAAAACTCCATTATGAAGAGACTTTAGCGCATTTTGTGTAAAGATTTTAGATAATATTTCTGCAAAAAACAATCTTCTCCTACGTTTTAGGGCTATTATTTTGAAATTTTCATCTGTATCTTTAAATGATATCGACTTAAATCTTTCTGCAAAAGAATCATATTCAGCTTCACGTTTAGTAGTTAGAGATAAAAGTGAGTTTATTATATCCTCCATGTCTTTTTCAAGGTCAGATAATATCGCATATTCTCTGTTAATTGTTTCTAAATTTGACTCTTCTATACGTAAACTAGCTTCAACTTTTTTTATTTCAGCATTATTATCGATTATGGGTTGCAAAGAATCGATTATTAAAGTATTATTTTTGATTTCAGTAGTTAAAGAAACAATCCTTTTTTCTATTTCTTTAATTAATCGTGAAACCCCACTATTCCACATCTCATTTGCTTTATTATTTATTGTTTGAACAATCTCATTTAATGATTGGGACACTTGTGTATCTCTAAATTCTTCGCATTCCGTTTTTATTACAATGGCAGAACTGTTATTAAGCACGTCTTTATCAGAAAGCAAGTCATTTAATTCGGCATTTAATAAGCGATTTTTACTAACAACTTCATCGTATTTACGAATATCGTCTTGAGAAATATTCAAAGATTTTGCCAAAGATTCTTTTTTTTGTTTTAGTTCACATATATTTTTCTCAACGGAATCTTTATTGCCGAGATCCTTAATTGTTGCAAGTTGAGAATTGATCGCTTGTTTTTTATAAACCAATTCTAATATTTGAGACTCTATTTGCTTTTTAATTTCAATCAATTTAGCAGAAAAGTCTTTTTGCATTTGACCAAAAGACTTGTTTTGAGAAATAATATTCTCTATAATGGTATCTATTTCTGTTTTCTCGGAATTAGCATCCATTAATTTATTTAAGTAGGATTGTGGTATATATACAATCTTCTTCTCGTCACTTGAACCATTATATGATATTGTTCCATCTTTCCAATAAACTTTAACAGGGAAAGACATAGGCCTTTTTCTATTTTGGTAAATTGTGTCAATGCGATTAGAAACTTCAATAGAATCTATTGCATTCGCAATATTTTGAAGCAGTATTGATTTCCCAGTCGATTTTAGCCCTATAATACAAGTTAAGTTCTCATTAATTTGAATAGCTTCATTCGAAAATCTATGTGGAATAACATCATCTTCAATCACTATTTTATCTATTATCCTATAGGTGTCAATTCGATCAGCCGGACAAAACTCTTGAATCTTTACGCGTTCTAAGGGCTCAAATAATGTTTGTTTAAGTCCCTCCCAGCTCGGATCAGCCTTAATCCAACAATATCTTTTAGTAGATTTTCCATCGTTACCAAGAGGTTCAAATATTGCTTTATTTGTATGCGCATCACAACCCCAAACGCAAGGAAGGAGCTTTTCCGGTTTAGTATTTCGGTGCCCGGAAAAAAATGAAATATCGTTAGGGGTGGCTGAAAGAATCAAACTCGTAGCTCTATATAAATCTTTTCTATATTCGAACAAATCTGCCAAATCTTGCGAAGGGCTTGTGGGATTACCAACTGCAGATGCTCCATCGGTACTCCTATTGGGCATTAACACTAACACATTTTCTTTACATTCAGGATGGTCTGCAAATAATGAAGTAATGGAATCGAAATTAATATGAAAGTTATCCACGCCTTTTATATATGCGTGGTAATCATCCAAATTTGGATCCAAGTCCTTACCATACCGAATCAAATCTTCTTTTCGAGCACAATATTCACTATTGGAAAACTTATATTTTAAATTACTTAAAATAATAGTATCAACCTTATCTACAAAAGAAGGATTAATAAGAAGGTGCACGTTCATCATAACACCATCTTTCAAGGGCAGACATCTTAATTCTATATTCGGAAATATAAAATCAATATATTGGTCGAGTATTCCATCAGCCTTTATCTTTTTATAGTTTTCAATAGAGAAATAATCAGTTATTCCAACTGCGGCAATCCTTTTCTGTTTGTCAGAACCATCGCCAATATAGTTTTTTATATCGTCATAAAACAACTTCCACTTTTCATCCCCATTACCACTAAATAAATCATTTTTTTTAGTAAATGGTGTATGTAGATGAAAATCCCATCTTCGCCACTCTGAACCTCTTGAATAATTCATTTTATCTCCTTTAGTTCTTACTCAATAAATTAGCGACCTCTTTTGCGATATACCAAAACATAATGGGCGGAATTGCGTTGCCAATTTGGCGATATGCATCAGTTTCGGTGCCCGCAAACTGAAATGAATCAGGAAATGATTGTATCCGCGCCGCCTCACGAGGCGTAAAACGACGATAACGCTCTTTTTCAGGGTCCACCAGCAGAACGGGATCTCGAGAGTTCAGACTCACTTTGGCTAAATGACTAGTAACCGTTAGGCAAGGAGAATTTAAGTCCTGTGCTAAACCACGTTTCATGTTATTTTTTGCATTTTTCATTCCCTGAACTGCTTTTTCTGAGAAGTAATACTTAGAATCCGCTATTTCTAATTGTGGAATGCATACAGATAAAGGGACCCAATTGTTTGCATTTGTTGGATTTGGGAAAAAATATTTTTGAGATATATCTTTTCTTACGCATACCATAATCATTCTTTCTCTTTTTTGTGGCACACCATAATCAGCAGCCATAACCAACTTGTAAAACACATTGTAGCCAGCATTTTCAAACGCATTTTTTACCTTTGCAAAAATGGCTCCGTTATGCAAAGTCATTAGACCTTTTACATTTTCAGCTATGCATACTTTCGGCTGTTTATCTTTAGCAATTCGAACCATCTGTTTATATAAGTTAGCTCGATCATCAAACGGATCTTTTGTTGGATTGACCGTACTAAACGATTGACAAGGAAAACCACCCACAAGAACGTCGTGATCGGGAATACTTGATGAAGGAGTATCGCAAATATCACCGCAAATGACATTATCGCACTCAAAATTTAGTTTGTGGGTTGCAAGAGCCTTTGGATCTATATCTGTAGCATAAACTAACTTAAAAGGCAATTTTTTATACCGCTTTTTATTAAATTCAAATCCACCAAGCAGTCCGCAATCTGCTCCGCCACATCCAGAAAAAAGTGATACTACCTTATACATTTCTTACCTCTATATGATTATCAATAGCACTCTTTGAAAAATCCAAGCGATAAACAGTTGGGACCATAGAAATTATGCCATCTTCATTTTTCTTATGGATGTTGTTAAGAATAAAAACAACAACTCCATCTCTAACAAAATACACTCGATATATCGAATATGACTCCTTATGTTGCATGGCAGCGATATATTCATTTCTTGTAATATTAAGTGTGTCAAGCCATTCCCCATCATTTAAGTTGGGAGCCGTTACTCTTTTTGTTGATTTGACTTCAATATATTTTACAAATTCTGCGTATTCCCCCTTTTCAGCAACAACAGACTGAATATCGTATCCAAGTCCTTTTGTTTTCCCTAAGGGAAGAACTTTATTGACTAAACGAGGGTTAAATGCAGAAACTCTATTCCTTTCATATTGATATACGAATAATTCTCCAGCATCCCCAAGTTCGGTGAGATTTCCAGAAGAAGAATGTTGTTTTTCTTTTCCATCGGTTGATGGTTCATTTACAATTAAAGAATCAACCGCTGTTTCAAATTTATCGGCAAATACACTCGTTTTTGAGAAATATAAATCCCAATCATAATAGAAATCATTTCTACCATCTTGAGTATCTAAATCATATGTATAAGTGTTGAAGCTTGGAGCAACACCACATTGACTCATAAACAAATTTAAGCACTCATCTTCCTTATGATTGAGCATAATTTCTTTATCTTCATTTAGATAAATAAGGTTTGCAAGCTGAAGATAATTCATTTGCTCTGTGATATGTTGCATTGTATAAGAGGACGCTTTGTCTGGAACATATATTTTTCTACTAATACCATTCCGTTTGTCGTCAATAATTTGTGAAATTACTTCTTCTGGAGTTGCATTTCCTTGTAAGACATCAAGAGAATTGAGTACATAATATCCAATATCTGCTACAGTCAAACGTAATTGATTCTGTTCTGCCAAATGAAGAACTTTTATTATAAAAGGATACTGTCGTATACTTAATTTTTCATTGACGAACTGTTCAACAAATTGAATTTTATTCATTCCATTAGGAAATTGCAGTTTAAAACACATATCCTTGAAAAATGCAGGCTGATCGTTATCAGCCAAATACTTATTTGTTCTCTCGGATGCATAATAAACATCATCTCTTGACAAATAGTACATTCCGAACAATTTCCCAGCTATTTCAGTTCTATGATTGTCCAATGTCTTTTTTATGGCAGCAGAGTTTGATTCTTTTGCTTTTAATTTTAGTATAGACGTAAGGCTAGTATTAAACCTTTGCTCAAATTCATCTTTATTACAGGGACATATTTCATCAATAACCATAGCATAGGCTGGAAGTAAATCATCAAGTTTACCCTTTGCTTTTCCTCGAATTATTGCTGCCCGATATTGTTTTCTGTGATCGTACATAATAATTATTTCTCCAAATATTTTTTAATTTGAGTGGCAATTGATTGCGCTAGCAGCGGAGGAACCGCGTTGCCAACCTGTTTTAATTGACTGGTTTTAATGCCAATAAATCTGAATGTATCAGGAAACGATTGGATTCTTGCAGATTCTCTTACTGTAGGAACCCTATTGGCAGAATAGTGAAAATGATGGTTATGACCAGTATCTATAGTGAAACAAGGTTTTTTACTGTCCATTCTCGTCCATGCGATATGAACTTTTCTTGTACTCCATAATTCTTTAGGTAAATCAAGATAGTTTCCGCCATCTGGAACCATTGAAATAATCTGCTTTGTTTTTTCATTATGTAGGGTCGCTACGTGATTCCAAATATGCGTTGAGTTGCATCTCATTAAGTCTTGATACTCATTTTGAGGTGGCAAACTATAATCTATTTGTTCTGGTAAGGCAACATCATCGGGAATAAAATCCAAATCAGAAATTGCATCAAAACACGTGACCTTTTTATGTGTCGTGCTTGGAATGGGAAAATCAAACATTTTGTTTCCAAAATATTTCTTATTCAATCCCACAAAAAACACCCTACGACGATGTTGAGGAACTCCATAATCATCAGCAGAAAGTATTTTCCAAGTAACATTATATCCACGGCTAGCAAAATCCTCAATTACGGAGTCTTTAACAGCACCTTTCGCCATACTAACAAGACCGGGAACGTTTTCCATAACGAAAATCTTAGGCTGAATATCTCCAACAATTTGAACGAATGACTTATAAAGTATATTTCTAGGATCATCTATCATTCGTTTCCCTGAGATGGAAAATCCTTGACATGGCGGTCCGCCTATTATGACGTCAACATCATTAGCAACAACATTAGCCGTTTCCAATAACTCTTCAGTTGTTATACTAGTAATATCTTTATTAAGTATTGTGCTATTAGGAAAGTTATAATGATATGTAGTAGTTGCATCTTCCCACATGTCAATTCCTAAGCAAGAAACAAGCCCTGCTTGTTCAAAACCTTGAGTAAATCCTCCACATCCGCAAAATAAATCAAAAAATTTATAACTCATTTTTAATATCCTTCTTTAGTCTATCATCAGTTGGTTTTGTCGCAGAAATAGGAATTGCCCAGTTATCTCCAAGCTTAAATACACCATGTATTCTTCCTTGTGAACAAAGAATTTGAACCCTTCTTTGCGAGATGTTCCATTTTTCAGCAGCTTGACTTGCTGTCATAAATTGATTTTTCATTCTATCTCCTTTATTTGTTCTACGGGACGAATAATAGTATATCATATTTTTATAAACATTTCAAGTGCTTTTGTTGCCTATTATTGAGATAAATAAAAAATCTATTTGATTAAGCAATAAGATTTCCTTTCCGTAAACTTTCTCTAAAGTTTCCCTAGTGAGTGTGGGGCGTGTGCTTGTCTTGATAC
>CAZBFN010000037.1:0-7134 GCA_964491235.1 uncultured Roseburia sp. | reverse complement strand
GAATCTTAAGATTAAAGCAAGATGTTCCTGCTATAATAGAGTTAACTTGTGGAGCACACAGGGTAAGCAAAAGTGGGGACATGGTACAGCCAGCGCAAAAGCAGCCTCTGACCAGAGAAAAGGTGGAGACCTGCATGCGTAAGACTGGAAATACACCTTTTACCTTTGCAGAGCTTACCATAGAGATGGATGATAACATCTTTATGCCAGTACAGGCATTAAATCAGCTCCGCAGGGATGCATTGGAATCCTTGGAGGATGCATTGACCGCAGATTATAGAAGAAGTGCTGGACATAAGTCTGAGTCACTCAAAGCAAATACTTCTGACTACAAGGAAAATGTTGCTAAGGGAAATGTATCTGTATCCATCGAGGATAGACGAGTGGCAGAGGAAGTATTGGCAAAGGAATTTGTTACCGATATTTATTATGATAGCCTTTGCTATGATAGGAAGAGTCTTTTAACGGATTTAAAGCAAGATGTGGAGCGTACACATAAGGCTGGAAAAAAGGCATATTATATTTTGCCAGCAGTATTCAGGAGCAGAACAACAGAGTTTTACATGCAGAATATAGAGCGTTTTATGGAACTGAATCTGGATGGAGTGGTAGTAAAGAGCTACGATGCACTTTCTTTTGCAGTAAAGAATCTTAGTGAAAAGATGGATATTATCTTAGATCACAGTGTCTATACTTGGAATCAGAGAGCCAAGGAGCTTCTTGGCGGCATGAAGCCATTAAGGGATACAGCACCGTTGGAACTGAATCGTAGAGAATTGGCAGCAAGAGATAATCACAATAGTGAGATGTTGATCTATGGGTATCTGCCGCTTATGACATCGGCACAGTGCGTACATGCCAATACAGGAAGGTGCGATGCCCATAAGACCGTGACGTATCTAAAGGATCGATATGGTAAGTATTTTCCTGTAAAAAATAATTGCTCGGAGTGTTATAATACAATATATAATACAACACCATTGTTGCTGTTTGGTTACAGTGATGAATTGAGCAGCATGGGAATGAGTGGATATCGATTATCCTTTACCATAGAGTCAAGGGATGAGGTAAGACAGGTCTTAGATATCTGTGAGGAAACATTCCTTACAGGAAGACGGCATATCAAGGAAATGTATTCCGGTGAGTACACCAATGGACATTACAAGCGAGGAGTAGAATAGCTGTATGACGAATCTGATCGTAGAAATATCAAAGTATGCGATGATATTTTTATTTGCGCTTTATACTTATGAGTGCTTTGCGTCATTTAAGAGTAAGCTGAGCGAAGAAAAGAAAAATAGAATATTCAAACGGCAGATTTTTTTGATGTATATGATTCATCTGGCTGCGTTTTTGGCGATTTATGCGGTGACAGAGGATGAGACCATGATCTTGTTCTATGGATTTCAGGTCATTTTTGTGGCAATCACGATATCCTGTTATCAGCTGATTTACGAAAAGGCATCCAGATTGTTGATCAATAACATGTGTATGCTGTTGTTGATTGGATTTATTATGTTGACGAGACTTTCTGTGGATAAGGCGATACGTCAGTATTTGATTGCTGCAGCATCCATGGTGGTTACGCTGATCATACCGTTTATCATTCGCAAAGGGAAAAGTTTGCGAAAACTGACATGGCTCTATGGTTTGGTTGGTATATTAGGGTTGCTTGTGGTGGCAGTTTTGGGAGGAATAAGCTATGGAGCAAAGCTTTCTATCACGATAGCGGGAATAGCTGTGCAGCCTAGCGAATTCATTAAGATACTATTTGTGTTCTTTGTGGCTGGTATGCTGTATGAGAGTACGGATTTTAAGCAGGTATGTATCACCACAGCATTTGCGGCGGTGCATGTCCTGATCTTGGTGGCATCTAAGGACTTAGGTGGTGCATTGATTTTCTTTATTACCTATCTGGTAATGCTGTATGTGGCGACGCGCAAGCTTTTCTATTTTGCAGGAGGGCTTCTGGTGGGATCGATCGCGGCGGTCATCGCATATAATATCTTTTCTCATGTTAGGGTGCGTGTACTGGCTTGGCAGGACCCGTTGAGTGTAATTGATAATGAGGGATATCAGATCAGTCAATCACTGTTTGCCATTGGTACAGGCGGATGGTTCGGAACGGGTTTGTATCAGGGAATGCCTGATAAGATTCCGGTGGTGGAGCAGGACTTTATCTTCTCTGCAATATCGGAGGAGTTGGGCGGAATCTTTGCATTGTGCCTGCTTATGGTGTGTGTGAGTTGTTTTCTCATGTTCCTTAATATGGCAATGCAGATGAAGGAGCAGTTCTACAAGCTGGTCGCATTAGGTCTTGGAACCGTTTATGGATTTCAGATATTTTTGACGGTGGGCGGTGTTACAAAGTTCATTCCATCTACTGGAGTTACATTGCCATTGGTAAGTTACGGAGGCAGCTCCCTGTTGGCGACGATGATGATGTTTGCAGTGGTACAGGGACTGTATATGTTAAGACAGGACGAGGGAGATTCGAATGGCAGAAAGCAAAAAGAAGGAACAAAAGCAAGGAGAAAAAAGACAGGATTCGACGAAGAAATCGAGGATCTTTCATAGAGATACAACAGCCAAGAAGAAAAGAAGCCAGAACCGTGAATTTGCGGTGATTACATATTCTTTCTTAGCAATGTTCTTGTGCTTAATGGGATATTTTGCATACTTTCAGTTCGAAGAGAGCGAGCAGTTCATCAATAACCCATATAACAAGAGACAGGAGCTTTTTACCCAGAGTGTTGTCCGTGGAGAGATATATACCGCGGATGGTGTGACCTTGGCAGAGACAATTGTGGATGATGAGGGAAATGAGACCCGAAAATATCCTTACGGTAGAATTTTTGCCCATGTGGTGGGATATTCCACTCATGGTAATACAGGAATTGAGTCTTTGGCAAATTTTAGCCTGCTTCGCTCCAATATTTTCTATGGGGATAAGGCGGTCAATGATCTGCAGGGAGAGAAAAGTCCGGGAGACAGTGTGATCACAACATTGGACTATGACCTGCAGCTTCGTGCCTTTGATGCATTAAGCAGCTATGACGGAGCGGTGGTAGTAATGGAGCCAGAGACAGGAAAGATTCTTGCTATGGTATCAAAGCCAGACTTTGATCCGAACACCATTGCAGATGAGTGGAACGAATTGGTGGAGGATGACAGTGAGAGCTCGATTCTTTTAAACCGTGCTACTCAGGGACTTTATCCACCGGGATCTACCTTTAAGATATTTACTACCTTGGAATACATGCACGAGAATGCTAATTATGAGGATTATACTTATAATTGTACTGGTAAGTTTACGGTGGGCAATAAGACAATTCACTGTCATAGTAATAAGAGCCATGGCACCCAGACTTTGAAGGAGGCCTTTGCGAATTCCTGTAATTCAGCCTATGCATCCTTGGGATTAGAGCTGGATTTGAATCAGTTTGCCAGCCTGTGTGATGACATGCTTTTTAATACCAGTATGCCAATCGCATTGGAATCTTCTAAGAGCAGTTTCGTACTTTCGGAGGAAGATAGTGATTCTACTGTGATGGAGACTTCGATCGGTCAGGGAAAGACACTTGTGACACCATTTCATATGGCACTTGTGACCTGTGCTATTGCCAATGATGGTATGCTGATGCAGCCTTATGTCATCGACCGTATAGAGGATGATATGGGTGGTATTGTAGAGCAGTATGAGCCAGAGGAATATCAGAGATTGCTTTCTGCGGAAGATGCAGCGGTCTTACAAGAATATATGAGTTATGTCGTAGAAAGTGGCACAGCAAGTAAGCTTAAGAACGATAGCTATGAGGTGGCAGGAAAGACAGGTTCTGCTGAATTCTCATCCAGTTCTAACTCCAGTCATTCATGGTTCGTAGGTTATGCCCATCAAGATGGCAAGCCAGATATCGCGGTGGCGATCATCGTGGAGGATTCTGGAATTGGAAGCGAATATGCAGTGCCAATCGCAAAGGAGATCTTTGACGCATATTATAGTAGTGAAGAATAGGGGAAACATGCAGTTGCACGATGCCTGAAAAAGTATTATACTGAATCTAAATTGACAATGGGAGAGTAGAAGATTTCTCATTGGGTACAAAGACCACATCAGGAGGTATTGCAATGATAGAAGCAACGAGTTGTGGTGGTGTGGTAATATTCCGTGGTAAGATATTGCTTTTGTACAAGAATTATAAGAACAAGTACGAGGGCTGGGTTCTGCCGAAGGGAACCGTGGAGGCGGGAGAGGAATATAAGGATACGGCGGTTAGAGAAGTGCAGGAAGAGACCGGCGTTAAGGCAGGAATCATCAAGTACGTGGGAAAGAGCCAGTATTCTTTTTCCGTGCCGGAAGATACTGTGGAGAAGGAAGTTCACTGGTATCTTATGATGGCAGATAGTTATTACAGCAAACCACAGCGGGAAGAGTATTTTGTAGATTCCGGATATTATAAGTTTCATGAGGCATATCATCTGCTGAAGTTTCCGAATGAGAAGCAGATTCTCGAAAAGGCTTATAATGAATATTTGGAGTTGAGAAAGAGTAATTTGTGGGGAAATCACAAATACTTTTAATGTAACAACAGAGAAGTTCTGTTGTTTGAGATGGGAGTGACATGGAAGGTTTACATGACTTGGCAGGATGATTTGTATGTAGGAGCAAGTATCGTACATAAGACAAGTAAAATTAAATGGAAGATTCGTCATAATGCAGGACAGTTAAACATCTATGTCATTACACTCGCATCGAACGAGCGCAATCTTTTGGATATCATACCAGCAAAGGAATTATTACAGCGGGGATATCCGAAGCAGGAAATGCATGTGGTAGGACTTGCCAAGGGCTATGATGAGGCGGTGGAGGTAGCAGCATCTATCGTGGATGAGGTATACCACAATACAGGGGCATTTGACGTTCGAAGCTACTTGGCAGGGAGGTCACATTGTTCATATTAAAGATAATAGGGATTATTCTGCTTGCCTTGTTAGGATTGATTTTGTTGGCGATAGCGTTGGTTCTGTTTGTACCGATACGATATAAGATATCGGGAGAGATAGAGGAGGAGGTCACGATTCATGCAAGAGTGACCTGGCTGTTGCATCTGATATCATGGCGGGCAGATTACCAGAATAAGGAATTTGATACTTCCTTGCGCATCCTTGGAATATTAAAAAAGGACAAGCCCAAGACCAGCTTTGAGGACTTGGAGGATGAGGAATACGAGGAAGATAGGACAGAGGATGAGATTCCTGATACAGAGGATGAGATTCCTGACACAAAGGATGAGATTCCTGACACAAAGGATGAAGGAAATTCCTCGAATGATACAGTTGCAAATGAGAAGAATTCGGCAGAGAATCGACTATCACAGCCAAGGGATTTTAAGGACAGTGACAAGCTTGTAGAATCAAAGAAAAAGCAGAGTATTTTTTCTAAGATTAAGGAAATAATTCTTGGTATCAAGCGAAAGTTAGTCCAAATATGGAAGATGCTTTGCCAGGCAAAGGACAAGGCAGTGGCGGTGAAGGAACTGATCGATGATGAGACGAACCGCAGAGTTGTCGGAATGGTGTGGGCGGAGCTAAAGTATCTGCTTAGACATTTTAAGTTCCGAAGGATTGATACGGACTTACGTTTTTCACTGGGAGATCCGGCTGGGACAGGACAGGCACTGGGAGTGTTGGCGATGTTTCCGTTTTTATATCAGTATAATTTTAAGATATATCCGGATTTTGAGTCGGAGGAGACCTATGTGAAGGGAACCTTTTGCATACAGGGAAGGGTACGAATCGTGCATGTTCTTGTATCAGCAGTACGTTTGATAAAGCAGAGAGAGTTCCGTACATTGATGGCAAAGCTGTTAAACAGATAATAAGAGGAAGATGAGAAAGGAAGGTTTTTGACATGGCAGAGAATAATTTTAATGAGACAGTACAGTCTTTATTCAAGGGGATGGATAGCTTTATGACCACAAAGACAGTGGTCGGAGATGCAGTTCATATTGGAGATACGATTTTATTACCATTAGTGGATGTGTCTTTTGGTGTAGGTGCGGGTGCATTTTCACAGGACAAGAAGAATAATGCTGGTGGTGGTATGGGTGGTAAGATCACACCAAGTGCTGTGCTGGTCATTCAGAATGGTACGACCAAGCTTGTCAATATCAAGAATCAGGATGGCGTGACAAAGATTCTGGATATGGTACCGGATTTTGTCAATAAGTTTACTTCTAAGAATGATGCGGTTGCAGGAAGCGGTGCTGATTCGTCAGATGCAGAGGCGAAGGCGGCTGCTGGCAAGGAGATGGAAGAAATCTTACAGGACTCAGTCAATAAGGACGAGGATTAAGAATAAGAAGTTGTATAGAGGTGACGAGGAAAGCATATATTATCGTAATATATGCTTTTTTTGGTGGCGACATGAAACGGATGATTGGATTTGCACTATTTTGTTTTTCAATGGGAATGCTGGTGATGCTGGTCATTCATAACCGTTTCTTTGGATTTATCATACTGATTGGTTGTATGTTGGTAGGATATTATCTGTTTTGTTGTGATTGATTTATTAATGCGTAAAATGGTATGCAGTTTTCTATTGCATGAAAAGAAAAATCCCGGCAGTTTGTATCTGCCGGGATTTTTGAATATACATTATAAATTGAAGCCGAAGTATTTTACTGCATTGTTGTAGCAGATACCTCTTACGATTTCCTCTAAGATATCATAATCTGCTGGAAATTCTCCGTTCTCTACCCAGTTGCCGATCAGATTACAGAGAATTCTTCTGAAATAATCGTGACGAGTATAGGATAAGAAGCTTCTGGAGTCTGTCAGCATTCCCACAAAGCCGGAGAGGTTTCCGAGATTTGCAAGGGAAATCATCTGATCCTCCATGCCGACCTTATTATCATTGAACCACCAAGCGGAACCCTGCTGAATCTTTGACACAGCGGAGGAATCCTGGAAGCATCCCAAAATCGTACCAATTGCCTGATTATCATTTGGATTCAAGCTGTAAATAATGGTCTTAGGTAAGCTGTCATTGATACGAAGTGCATTTAAGTAATCTGCAAGATCGGAGGATGGAGCGTAGTTGTTGATACAGTCATAACCGGTATCAGGACCTAA
>CAZBFN010000036.1:0-7498 GCA_964491235.1 uncultured Roseburia sp. | reverse complement strand
TGCTTCACGTACACGTGCCGCCTCGGGCGCAATCTCATCACGGAACTTTTGATAGTAGTCGGAGTAAAGTTCGCGTGCCTTCTTGATTTCTTCGTCATCGGTTTCGGCAAAACCTGTAGCCTCGGCGATAAGTTCGTCGGCGTAGCCCTGTTTTTTGAGTTCCGCCTTGGCAAGATATTCGGCATTACCGCCGAGCATAATATCGGTTCCGCGTCCCGCCATGTTTGTTGCAATGGTAACGGCACCGAATTTTCCCGCCTGTGCGATAATCTCAGCCTCGCGCTCGTGGTGCTTGGCGTTGAGAACGTTGTGCTTAATGCCCCTGTGTTTCAGCATATTGCTTAACTGTTCGCTTTTTTCAATCGTGATAGTACCGACAAGCACAGGCTGACCCTTTTCGTGACATTGCGCGATAAGGTCGATGACTGCGGCAAATTTCGCTTTTTCGGTTTTATAGACAACATCGGTGTGGTCGACACGAACAACCGGCTTGTTAGTCGGAATTTCAACAACGTCGAGTTTGTAAATCTGTCCGAATTCAGCCGCCTCTGTCTGTGCTGTACCGGTCATACCGGCAAGTTTGTCATAAAGGCGGAAAAGGTTTTGGAATGTTATTGTGGCGAGTGTTTTGGACTCGCTTGCTACCTTTACGCCCTCTTTGGCTTCAATGGCTTGATGAAGACCTTCGTTATAGCGGCGACCGAACATAAGACGTCCTGTGAATTCATCGACGATAATAACCTCGCCGTCCTTAACAACATAGTCGATATCGCGGTGCATTATTCCGTGTGCGCGTATGGCCTGAGTTATGTGGTGCGATATTGTGATATTCTCGGCATCAGAAAGATTGTCGATGCCAAAATATTCTTCTGCTTTTTTAACACCGTCGGGTGTGAGGGTGCAGGTTTTTGCCTTTTCATCGACAACATAGTCGCCGTCAAACTGCTGCTCTTCGTCCGACATTTTGTTGTCGGTTTCCGCAACCTTGACCATTTTGAGCGAACGTGCAAAGCGGTCGGCTTTACGATAAAGGTCGGAAGATTCATCGCCCTTGCCGGAAATGATAAGCGGTGTACGTGCCTCGTCTATGAGTATGGAGTCAACCTCGTCGACAATGGCAAAATATGGCGCACGCTGAACCTTTTGCTCTTTGTAAATTACCATATTGTCGCGCAGATAATCAAAGCCGAGTTCGTTGTTGGTGCAGTAGGTTATATCGGCGTTGTATGCCTCGCGCTTTTCCTCGCCGGACATACCGTGGATAATAAGGCCGACGGAGAGACCCATAAAGCGGTAAACCTTTCCCATCCATTCGGAGTCGCGCTTGGCAAGATAGTCATTGACCGTTACGATATGAACACCCCTGCCGGTGAGCGCATTTAAATATGCGGGAAGGGTGGCAACGAGTGTTTTACCCTCACCGGTACGCATTTCACTTATGCGACCCTGGTGTAGTATTATTCCGCCGAGAATTTGAACAGGGAAGTGGCGCATTGAAAGCACGCGGTCAGACGCTTCGCGACAGGCGGCGAAAGCCTCTGGCAACAGGTCATCCAATGTTTCTCCGCAGGAAAGGCGGTTTTTGAATTCATCCGTCTTTGCACGAAGTTGTTCATCTGTAAGTGTTTTGTATTCTTCCTCCAGCGTTAAAACCTTTTGCTGTAAGGGCATAATTCTTTTAATTTCTTTTTCGCTGTAATTTCCGAAAAGTTTTTTAAGAAATCCCATATATTTATAACCTCACAAAGATAATATAGATTCATTATATCAAATACGTATGCAAAAATAAAGGGGAAATTATGAACTTGTAAATATAATGCAGATTTGGTATAATTATTTAAAACAAAACGGAAGGGCAGGTGGCGGTTTGAAAAAGATTTTTGCTGTTTTGAAAAAGTTTTTCAACAAAAATTTTCTTATTTATTCGTTGATAGGCGCGATAAACACTTTTAACACAGCGGCTCTTTCCGCACTGCTTGCACTCGTTTTAGAAGATAATGTAGCGGGTTATCTCGGATATATACTGTCGCTGTCGATAGGATATATCTATAATGCGAAAATAAATTTTCACAGACGCGTGTCGGCGAGGGATTATCTGCGTTTTATGGTGTCATATATACCCAATTTTTTGATATACGCACTTATAACCACAATAGCCATAAGTTCTTGGAATTGGCCCCCGTTTTGGGCAACTGTGTTTGCGGCGTTGGCGGGCGTGCCGCTGACCTATGGACTTATGCGGTTTTATGCTTTCGGCAGCGGAAATTATGATTCTCCGCCGAAAGATGATGAATAAAAAAAGCACCTCACACGAGGTGCTTTTTTATTTATGCTGAGAGTCAGATTTACATTTTTATACTGATTGAGTGAGCAGTATCGTCATCTAACGGTTTAAACCATATACCAGTTAATGTCGTGCCGTCCTCTTCTTCTGGTGTAAGTTCGGTAAAACAACGGTCATAGATTAAACCATAGTCTTCATCTTGAACCAAACCTAATTCATCAGCCATTGTTTTGGCTTTAAGGAGATGGTTCTTATTTCGTGCTTCGCATATTGTTTTAACAAAAGAGCCGTTCACATAGCCTTCGTAGATTTCTTTAGGGATGATAACTTCACAGTCGTAACCCTTAAAGTCGTCATACACTTTAAGCCCAGCACGAAGTCCTCTTGTCCAATATGCTTCTGCACAATGTCCGACCTGTGCGGCGAGTTTCCCCGCCGACATATTTAGGTCTTTACGCATAATAAATAATCGTCTCATTTAAAACCTCGATTATGACTTGCGATACTTCAAGATGTCTGGTTTTTATATCCTTGTTGTTCGCACAGAAACGCCTAAAACTTTTCGCGGTGATGTGTTTACCAATCACCAACAGACCAAACCATTAGAACGATTTGTCGTTCAAAAAGATACTATTGGCAAGGTTCAGTGTGGTAAGTACGGTGGTATCTATTCATTAAAAACTCATATTGTGGCGGATACCGATGACGAAGCAACAATGAAAGCCAAAGAGTTGTTTGCGGGTTTCTTGACAAATGAAGCACAAAAGTTAAGTGGTTTTGATGTAGTTTTAAGCGATGATAATACATACCATTTCTCTTTAACCACACAAGACCAACTCAACCTCATAACTTTATCTTCGATGGTTGCTAACGGCGAGACACAAATTCCGTATCACGCCGACGATGAGTTGTGTAGATTTTATTCCGCTGAAGATATTAACACAATCATCACAACCGCAACACAATTTAAGACATTTCAGGTTTCTTATTTTAATGCTTTAAAAATGTATATTAGCAATCTTAAAAGAAAGAAATCTGTTGCATCCGTATATTACGGTATGACTATCCCAGAAGAACATCAGTCCGAAGTATTAAAGACTATGCTCGCTACGAATGGTGGTGAGTAATATGAAGAAGGTTCTTAAGCCTACCATATTATTTGGTGTTGGCGGGACGGTGTATTTACTCATCGAAGTTCTATGGAGAGCATTGAGAGGTAGCACACCTACGCATTGGACTATGTTTATTCTCGGCGGTCTGTGTTTCCTTGCTATCGGGGCAATTAACGAATATCTTTCGTGGGAAACTCCGTTCGTCATACAAGCATTTATAGGAACAAGTATCGTATTGATACTGGAATTTATATTTGGGTGTATCCTTAACCTGTGGCTTGGTCTCGGAGTTTGGGATTACTCAAATGAACCGTTTAATATTCTTGGACAAGTATGTCTACCATTTGCTGTGGCTTGGCTATTCTTGGTTGGCGTTGCTATTGTCCTTGATGACTATTTACGATATTGGCTTTTTAAAGAGGAGAAGCCGCATTATAAATGGTCTTTATGATTATATAATTATCTTCCCTATATCAAGATAATAATATAATCGCAACAATTCAATAGGTTACAAATTGGAGCCTTGACATAGAGGCTCCTTTTTGTATATAAAACTGGTCTTTTATGTCTCGCCGACATAAAGGGCTTTTTGTATGTAAGGAGGTATATATGAAGTATAGTACATCCAATAAGCCATTGGTTTGTATGCAAACTAATAGCACTTGCTATAAAGGCACAAGCACAATGACGGTGAAAGGTGTTCTTTGGCATAGCACCGGCGCGAATAACCCCTCATTAAAACGCTATGTTCAACCAAGCAATACACCCGATAAGAGAGATACTGTTACACTTGCTCAAATTGGCAAAAATGCCTATGGAAATGACTGGAACCACATTGAGCGTCAGGCTGGCTTGAACTGTTGGATTGGTAAACTTGCCGATGGTACTGTCACTACAATACAAACTATGCCTTGGGACTATCGTCCTCGGGGTTGTGGTAGCGGTTCTAAAGGTTCTTGCAACTCTGGCTGGATACAGTTTGAGATTTGCGAAGATGGTTTAACCGATAAAACATACTTCAATGCAGTATATAAAGAGGCGTGTGAAATCACAGCATACCTCTGCAAAATGTATAACATCGACCCCAACGGTACTGTAACAGTGAACGGTGTTAAGGTTCCCACTATTCTTTGTCATCAAGACAGTTACAAACTCGGAATGGGTAGTAATCATAGCGATGTTACTCACTGGTTCCCAAAACACGGTAAGTCGATGGCTACAGCGAGACAGGATGTTGCGGCATTACTCGCGGCAGATAAGACCACGACTTCCAAACCTGCTTCTACAACTGGAAAGACTTATTCTGTTGTAACTAAAATCAACAAATATGCCACTGCTTCTGACGCACAGAGCCAGAAAAACAGCAAGGGCACATACGAAGCAGGAACATATTATATCTACTCTAAATATCCGAATGGGTATAACGGTATGTATAACATTTCCACCGACAAAACAGGAGCAAGTGCTGGCAGTTGGATTAACCCTGCCGAGAATGTGGTTCAGAAACCTACAACTTCCACAAGCACTACTCAGAAATTATATCGTGTACGCAAGTCTAAGGATGATGCGAAATCTCAAGTAGGTGCATATAGCATTTTGGATAATGCTAAGGAGGCGTGTGATAAGGCTGGCGCAGGATACAAAGTTTTTGACTGGGATTACAAAGTCGTATATGAATATACGGCACCTGTTGAAACAAAGCCCGAAACTAAGCCTGAGACTCAGCCCACTCAACCCACTCAGCCGACACAACCAACACCTGAGGTTGAACAGCCGAAGGAAGAACCCAAAGTAGTAGCCGTATATGATTTGGATTATCCTGAGAAAAATTTAATCGTCGATAAGAGTATTGCTCGCACAGACGCAGATTGTGTAAAAGCAATTACCAAGATATTGTCCAACAACAGTGGTTTCGATATTGAGATTGCAAAAGCATTTTGGAAGCTGGCTCCCAAATACAATATTGACCCTATGATGGCTATTGCACAGTCCATCCTTGAGACTGGTTGGTTTAAATACGCAGGCTCTGCTGTTAAGGCAGAACAGCATAACTACTGTGGTCTTGGTGTTACGAGCAACGGTGTTGAAGGTGGTAAGTTCGATACCATCGAAGACGGCGTTACTGCACAATTACAGCATCTGTTTGCCTATGGCTCTAAAGATGCTTTGAATGAGACCATTATTGACCCTCGCTTCAAATATGTAACGAGAGGTATCGCACCTTACTGGCAACAGTTAGCAGGCAGATGGGCTTGCCCGGGATATGATACAAAGACATACGATACTCCTGCTAAGGCTATGGCTGCTAATAATACTTACGGTCAGAAAATCCGTGCGATTTACAATCAGATTGTAAGTATGGCTGTAACAGATGCGGATATTGAAAAATATTTCCCGACAGAATTGCCTCAGGAAACACCTGATAAGGAACCTGTCGTTACACCGCCTACAGATATTGTTGACACACCAGAAAACACACAAGACACAAGTAAGATTGTGAACATCATTATTGAGGTTATTAAGAAATTACTTGAGTCTTTGATTGAAATTTTCCGCAAAGGAACAAAATAAGGAGGTAGGTTTATGAAGTTAATTACTGATTTTATTTCTGCTTATGGCGTTGAGATTATGATGGCAATTATTACTTTTGTTGCTACATATCTCGGTGCTTACTTGAAGAAAGTTATCACCAAGTGGCTTGATAACAAAACAAAGCAGGATATTGCAAAAACTTGCGTGAAGGCTGTTGAGCAAATCTATAAGGATTTACACGGCGAAGAGAAGTTACAGGAAGCGCTGAAAGCCGCATCCGAGATGTTACAGTCTGAAAATATTGCTGTTACCGACATCGAACTCAGGATGCTTATTGAGGCTGCTGTAGCCGAATTCAATGATGCCTTCAACAAGACTACAACTACTGACAACGCCGACGCTCCCACAGAGGCATAATTAGAAGTTGCAAGGGTGCTACTTAGCGGTGGCACCCTATTATTGATTGGAGGTGATATGATTGAAAGGACTTGACGAATTTTTAAATATTTTCGGTGATATCACCGTACTACAAGTAGTTGAGCTTATTCTTGCAATCGTGTTCTTATGGGGCATTTATAAGCAAGTGAAAAAGCACTTTGATAATAAAGCGAAAGAGGCTTTAGAAAAAGCCGAGGCTGAAAAGGTAAGAGATGCGAATATCAAAGAAGCACTTGATGCCGTACATAAGTATCCTCAGTATCGTCAACAGAGTATTGAAATTCAGCATAAACTTGAAAGTCAAATTCAAGAGCTGAAAGATTTACACAAAGACACCGTTACACAACTCAATACTATGAGCGAAACCGTACATCGTATGGAAGAAACAGAAACTCGCAGAGAGCGTAATAAAATGAGAGACACTTTATTGCAAAGTCATCGCTACTACACCAATCCAAAAACAAACCCCTCTGGTTCTTGGACACGAGTAGAGTCAGAAACATTCTGGGAACTTTATTCGGAATACGAAGCCGCAGGCGGCAACGGATATATGCACACGGATGTCGTGCCTGCAATGAAGTTGCTTAAGGTTATTGATATTGGTGAAGAATAAAAATTAAGATGGAGATTGACCTTTATTGGTTGGTCTCCATTTTTTTGCGCGACGACCTTTTAAACCTACGCCACGCCCACACAGTTCGTTTCTGACGCGAGTTTCGGGCTTAGGCAGGTAAGTTGTAGGCTAATCAGAAAACCTCTAAAAACAGCCTTAAAACGCGTTCTGCGGGGTGTTATTATTTGCACATTTTCTAATGTTTTAAAGTGCAATTCTTGCACATTTACAAAGGTTCCAAAGTGCAAAAATGACACTTTGAATAATGTTTATAATTATAGACAAAAAGTCGGTTTTTGTTCATAATTATTGACATTATCATTAGGGCAAAAAGAAAGGGCTACAAGACCGAAGTCTCATAGCCCTTAACTGTGTGATTAAATGAATACCGAAATATTCAGGTCTAACCAATTATAAATTCTGTGCCTTGTAGAGTATGCGTAGAGATAAGTCTTGGCTTGACTTAAATCTATTGAGAACTCTTGTACCTTAACGAAATTACTTTTTCCTACTTTCGTT
>CAZBFN010000035.1:0-8531 GCA_964491235.1 uncultured Roseburia sp. | reverse complement strand
GTGTGGCACAAAACTAACGATTTGTTAAGGCGAGTGATTTGACGCTTACATTTGATCTAATGACAAATCTTCCTCTAAGTGCATTTCAATATATGTTACTACTTTTTCTACCACTGAATGATTCATTTTGTACACTCCTCTCTCACTCAAAAAATTATAGCACAAGTAACGATACATCGTCTTAATAGAAATTGCCCTAATATAGATTTTCATTTCCGGATATAGTATAATAAAAGCAGTTTTGGAGGCTTATGAAATGAAATTACAGCAGCTATATAGTTATACCAGAAAGGCAATTGACGACTACGATTTAATAGAGAACGGCGACAAGATTGCTATCGGCATATCCGGTGGAAAGGATTCCCTTACTCTACTCTATGCCCTAGCCGGGCTCCGTCGCTTTTACCCTAAGCACTTTGAAGTGATTGCCGTTACGGTTGATTTAGGATATGATTCCTTTGACACATCCGCCATTTCAGATCTATGTCAGTCATTGGACGTCCCTTATCATGTGATACACACAGAGATAGCCAAAATCATCTTCGAGGAACGTCAGGAAAGCTCCCCATGTTCCTTATGCGCCAAAATGCGCAAGGGAGCGCTTAATCAGGCTATCAAGGAGCTTGGATGTACCAAAGTCGCTTATGCGCACCATATGGATGATGTAATTGAGACAGCTTTTCTGTCTATGATATTTGAGGGGCGCTTCTACTCTTTTCCTCCCAAAACCTATTTAGAAGATACGGATATTACAGTAATAAGACCTATGATTTATGTGACGGAGGCAGAAGTAAAAGGCTTCCAGAACAAATACACGCTTCCTATTGTAAAAAATCCCTGTCCAGTGGATGGCAATACGAAGCGAGAATATGTAAAGAATCTGATTCGTCAAATGAATCTGGATCATCCAGGCGTAAAACCGAGACTATTCCATGCAATTCAACAAGGGAATATTCCTGGCTGGAAATCGCTTAATTAGAAAGGCTTCCATATGAAAGAAAAAGCTTATTATGAAAATGTAAATGTAAAAAATGAAGTAAAGCTCCGTAAGATGTTGGAGGAACTACCACCATTCTGCAAGCAGTTTTTCATCGGTATTGAACCTACCACATCTTCCCGTACACGTATCGCGTATGCCTACGATATCGGTTGCTTTTTTGATTATTTACATACAGTTAATCCAATCTGTCAGAGAATGGAAATTCGGGAATTTCCACTTTCCATCTTAGATCAGATCACACCGATGGATATTGAAGAATACTTATCTTATTTGAAATATTATGAAAAAGACGGCGTAGAACACACGAATGACGAGCGCGGTATCAAGCGCAAGCTGGCTTCTTTACGCACGCTCTACCGATATTTTTTCAAAAATGAACTCATTCAAAATGATCCTGCTGTCAAAGTTGATATGCCAAAGATTCATGAAAAAAACATTGTACGATTGGATGTTGATGAAGTGGCACGGCTCCTGGATGAAGTAGAATCTGGAGACAGTCTTACAGAACGCCAACGCAAATACCATGAGAAGACAAAGACTAGAGATCTTGCAATGATGACTCTGCTTCTTGGAACTGGTATCCGAGTGTCTGAATGCGTAGGACTGGATATGGAGGATGTAGATTTCCGCAATAACGGGATCAAGATTCACCGTAAGGGTGGCGCTGAAGTTGTTGTATACTTTGGCGAAGAGGTTCGAGAAGCACTTTTAAGCTATATGGTAGAGCGGCAGAAAATTACTGCTGAGGACGGCAGTATCAATGCGCTATTCCTATCTTTACAGAATAAGCGCATCAGTGTTCGTTCCGTAGAAAATCTGGTCAAGAAATACTCCAAGTTAGTGACCAGCTTAAAGCACATCACACCTCATAAGTTGCGTAGCACCTATGGTACTTCACTATACCGTGAGACCGGTGACATCTACCTTGTTGCTGATGTACTGGGGCATAAAGACGTTAATACTACTCGTAAACACTATGCTGCCATCGATGATGATAGACGCCGTAGTGCAGCTAAATACGTGAAGCTTCGGGACGTATAATAAGTAAATATATAAAGCTATGGAACGCAAAAAGAGCACCGCTTACGCTGGTGCTCCTTCTGTATGCAACATCTCATCAATTCTCTCTTGAATACGGGTCTTGACTAAATTCGCAATCTCCTGTGTCTTTAGGCTGCCATACTCCTCAAAAAGAATCGGCTTTAAATAATGTACCTGTGTGGTAACTGGTCCTAATGTAAAGCTGTTAAACACTCTATAAGAATCAATCAATGCAACAGGAACAATTGGTGCCTTGGTTTTCAATGCAATCTTAAAGCTGCCCGCCTTAAAATCACATACGTTATTACGGTTATTAAACTCGTAACCACCTTCTGGGAAAAGAATATAACGTCTTCCCTTCTTCACTTCCTCTGAAACCTCATTGATAATCGTTATTGCTTGACGGACATCCTGCTTATCCAAGCGCTTGCCCTGTAACAGATCAATAAACTCCTTCACCAATATGGTATTGGACTTCGCCTTGTCCATGACTATGGAACACGGCTTCTTATGGGTATGAACAATTCCTAATGCATCATACTTTCCCTGATGGTTCGGATACATCATATATCCGCCTTCCTCAGGCAAATTCTCTATACCGTATGCCTTAGTGCGTATTCCACCTGTCAGCTTCATCAGATGAACTACATATCTGGCAAGCTCATACCTCTCTTCCTCTGAATACTTCTCCGGATGATCTGCTTCATGTCGCATCTTCGGAATCAGATAAGGTGCTCTGAAAAGATTCATTAATATAACATAAATAAACTTTAACATACTAAACACATATCCTCCGTAAAATCGTTCTTAACTATTATAGCGTACTTTGCAAGAAAAGACAACCAAACGGAGCTGGATGATATTAGTCGAAATATTCGTTCGAATAATATGGAACAGTCAGATACTGGCCAGCATGAATTGGATCGCTGGCAGAGATACTGTTCAGTGCACATAATTCTGCAATGTACTCATCTGTGCTTGCATATTCATCGGTCATATATTCATGTGCAATATTCCAGAGTGTATCCCCCTGCTCAAGCTGAATACTGGTGTAATACTTATAGGACGGTTCTGCCGGAGCCGCCTGCGCCTTAGTCGCGCCAAATAAAACAGAACCAATAATAATGAACATGGTTACAAATAAAATGGAAATAAATGTGACTCTCTGATTTCTCACTGCTACTCTTCTGCTTCTCATAATGAACCTCCTATAAGATACTATATCGAACATTTGTTGCGAACATTTGTTTATGTCATCATAATAATACCAGAACATTCGTTTGTCAATAACTTTTTCGAACAAATTTTCGGAATATATGTTTGCATTTTTGTTTGCCCTATGATACACTACATATAGAAATAAATCAGATGACACTTTTACATATAGGAGGTAGTTGTATGGCATATGGTAAGATCAGCACTAAGCAGCGGGAGATCTTAGAATACATCAAGCAGGAGATTCTGAATAAGGGTTACCCACCAGCAGTTCGTGAGATTTGTGAGGCAGTTGATTTGAAGTCCACGTCCTCTGTTCACTCTCATTTGGAGACCCTTGAGAAGAATGGCTATATCCGTAGAGACCCTACCAAGCCTCGTGCAATTGAGATTATTGATGATAATTTTAATCTCACCAGACGTGAAGTTACGAATGTACCTATCCTTGGTAATGTTGCTGCAGGTCAGCCACTTTTAGCAGTTGAGAATATCGAGAGTTACTTCCCTATTCCAGTGGAGTTACTGCCGAATGCAGAGACTTTCATGCTTAACGTCAAGGGGGAAAGCATGATCAACGCCGGCATCTATGATGGCGACCAGATATTAGTTCAGAAGCAGTCTGACGCCCGCAACGGAGATATTGTAGTAGCTTTGGTGGAGGATTCCGCTACTGTCAAGACCTTCTACAAGGAGAACGGTCATTTCCGTTTACAGCCGGAGAATGACACTATGGATCCGATTATCGTAGAGAATTGCCAGATCCTTGGCAAGGTATTTGGTGTGTTCCGTCTTTTCTCTTAGACTTTAAATGCCGTAAAAGCCTATATTTTAGGTTTTACGGCATTTTTTGTTCCATTAAAAAAGAGGTATCTCTGGTTTCCCATCAATACCTCTTTTTATCATTCGTTTTCTTATAATTCATTTACATCGATAACTTTTCCATCGCTCCAGACTCTCTCCAGATCATAGAATAATCGATCTTCCTTAGAGAAAATATGGACGATGATATCGCCATAATCCATCAGAATCCATGTAGAGTTTGAATTACCCTCTATCTGCTTTGTATTAAGCCCTGCTTTGTACAGTGCCTCATCACATGCATCACGCATTGCCTGAATCTGATTCTGATTCGTTCCGTTTGCAATAATAAAGAAATCTGCAACCGGTGATACCTCACGGATATCAATTACTTTTACATCTTCTGCCTTGCGGTCTTCCAATGCTGCTACCGCTAATTTACAGTATTCATTTGAAGTCATTTTCTTAATTCCTTTCTTGATATTGTCTATAAAAATCATAGGTCATTTTTGTGGTTGGATCGATAGAACCGCCACGGCTGGAAAGATACTTCAGGGAATCACAAAGAATCTCCGCCATACAAGCGTCCAGATTCTTATATGCCAGCATTCTAACATATTCCAGATTTGGAGCCTTATCTCTTCCCGGCTCAATATAGTCTGCAATATAGATAATCTTGTCCAGAATGCTCATATCTGGCTCTCCTGTGGTGTGTACCTTGATTGCATGCAGTATTTCTGGATTGCTCACTTCATACTCTGTCTCAGCCAGATACGCACCCAGTTTGGCATGTAGTAGCTTGTCCGGCGCTTCATACTCTACTGGAGTGATTGGGATATCGTTCTTCTCACAGATCTTTATCTTCTCATCATCTGGAATACACTTAGCGCAATCATGCAAAAGTCCAGCCAGCATCGCCTTTTCAATAGAATAACCATGTGCCATCGCAAGGCAGCCCGCTGTGTACATAACTCCCTTCGTATGTTCATAACGTCCCTTTTCCAAGGTCTTTTTTAACTTCTTGCGAATCTCTTGTAATTCCATACTTACTATGTCCTTCCTGCCACTTTAAATATCATTCTATCTATCACCACCATAGATATCATTTTCTATGATATATGCTGCCACAGCCTCCGGAATCATCCCTTTATCCATCTGTCCATTCTGTATCATTTGACGTAGGCTCGTTGATGAGACCTCAGTACGTCCGCCTTTGATCGGATAAATCTCTGCAGGAAATAAGTTCTGTAATGCAGCTATCTTTTCCTCGATCTCTGCGATATCCATATCATCCCTGACCGCAGCAAGAATCGTCGCCTTTTCACAAATAATCTCTGGGTGACGCCACCGTTCAAAATAATCCAGTGAATCTGCCCCCATAATAAAATACAGCTCATAATCAGGATATTGATCCTTTAATTTGGTAAGGGTAAGATAGGTATAACTGGTCTGCTCCGCTTCAATTTCCATCCGTGAAAGCTTAAAATATGGATACGGTGCAATCGCAAGAGCTACCATGTCTGCTCGCATTTCGGCAGAGGTCATGCCCCGCTCATCCTTATTGGGAGAATGTCCTGCTGGAATAAACCACACCTCATCCAATGCAAACTCATCATAGGCACATTTTGCAATGTTTATATGCCCCTGATGAATTGGATCAAAAGACCCACCAAAAATCCCTATCTTCTTACATCCTGTTGTATGTTCCATTTCTGTAACCTGACCTTCTATTACTTTGGCAGATCAAACTTAGAGTTCTTCTTTGCCTGACGGAACAGGATAATCTTCTTACCGATTACCTTTACCACATCAGAACGTGTACGCTCTGCAATCACACTGGCAATTTCCTTTGGATCATCAATACAGTTCTTCAATACAGAAACCTTGATCATCTCTCTCTTTTCTAACGCCTCATCCAGTGCAGTGATAAGCTCTGGTGTCAAACTAGCCTTTCCGATTTGGAAAATCGGATCTAATGTACTTGCCTCACCGCCTAAATATGCGCGCTGCTTACTTGTTAATGCCATATTCTTTCCTTTCTAATCCCACGGCACACAACAAAATCGCCATATGCCACATAGTATCATTTACTTATAATAATCAAATTCATGTCCATACATACGAACTGTGTCGCCATCTTTAATGCCCATCTTTTCTAATTCCTTTAAGATGCCCTGCTCCTTCATGAACTTCTGGAAGAAGAGGAATCCCTTCTCAGACTCGATATTGGTATAACCAAGCATCTTGTCAATCTTTGGTCCTTCCACCACAAAGGCTGCGTCATCCGCTCTCGTGATAGTGTATGGCTCATCCTTAAAGAAGCGAAGTGCTGGATCGAACTCCTGCTCATAGACAACAGGTTCTTTGCTGCAGGTCTCTAACAGGTTATTAACGTGATAGAGAAGCTCCTTTAAACCCTTTCCGCTGACTGCCGAGATAGGGAATACCTTGATTCCATCCTTCTCAAATTCCGCTCTAAGAGCTTGAATTATCTCGTTCTCATCACCATAGATCGCATCTATCTTATTGGCAGCAATCACCTGTGGCTTCTTTAAAAGCTCAGGATCATATGCCTCCAACTCCTTATTGATCGCTTTGATATCCGCAATCGGGTCACGCCCCTCAGTTCCAGCAGCATCCACCATATGAATCATAACCTTGGTACGATCAATATGACGCAGAAACTCGAGACCAAGACCGATGCCCTCAGATGCACCCTCGATCAATCCCGGGATATCCGCGATAACAAATCCTTTAGCTCCGTCTAAGTCAACCACGCCCAAGTTTGGCTGCAACGTGGTGAAATGGTAATTAGCAATCTTAGGCTGTGCATTGGTCACACGGGATAACAGTGTTGATTTACCAACATTTGGGAATCCAACTAATCCCACGTCAGCAATCACCTTAAGCTCCAGCTTTACCTCAAGCTCAATCGCTTCACCGCCCGGCTGCGCATACTTTGGTGCCTGCATTGTGGAAGTAGCAAAATGCTGGTTTCCAAGACCACCTCTACCACCGTAAAGAATCGTCTGTCTACGATTGTCACCGGACATATCCGCAATGACCTTTCCTGATTCCGCATCCTTGATGACCGTTCCTGCTGGTACCTTTAAGATAAGATCTGCACCATTCTTACCATGGCAATTCTTCTTGCCCCCTTCCTCACCTGGACGAGCTGCAAATTTTCTCTTGTGACGATAATCGGTCAAAGTATTTAATCCATCATCCACTTCGAAAATGATATCTCCACCCTTACCGCCGTCACCACCGTCTGGACCTCCATCCGGCACATATTTCTCACGGCGAAAGCTCACATGACCATCGCCGCCTTTTCCTGACTTTATGATAATCGTTGCTCTATCTGCAAACATTAATTTCTACCTCAATTCATAAACTATGAGAACCTTTTGTTCCGCGCGCGATAGCTGCGCATCTGTGCACGAAGTGCTTTTATCGAATAGGAAATTCCTATTCGATAAAAAACAAACCCGACTATTTCAGGCAAGCACCAACGGTGATTGCGTTTATAGTCGGGTCTAGCCTGCATCTTATTCAGCTACTGGATATACGGAAGCCTGCTTCTTATCTCTTCCTTTTCTCTCGAATCTTAAGATACCATCTGTTAAAGCGAATAATGTATCATCTCCACCGATGCCTACGTTAACGCCTGGATGAATCTTAGTTCCACGCTGTCTGTATAAAATGTTACCAGCTTTAACGAACTGTCCGTCTGCTCTTTTTGCTCCTAATCTCTTAGACTCGGAATCACGACCGTTCTTTGTAGAACCAACTCCCTTTTTATGAGCAAAAAACTGAAGGTTCATATTCAACATGTCTTACACCTCCCTGAAATTTAAAACGATGTACTCGTTCCCATAAGTGTTTTGTATTCCTTGTAAGCCTAAAACCAATGACTTCATGAGTAAATCCGCATCATGCCCTGCTGGGCTTGCAAACCGTAAGCGAACCTCTCCACTCTCCTCATCAGCCTCTGTCTCAAACTTCTCCGTCGTATACATTCCAAGGGAGTTAATGGTATTAATTGTCAATGCAGAAATCCCTGCACATACAATATCCTCACCCTCTTCTGCATATCCGGCATGTCCAAGACAATCAAAGCCGAGATACTCACCGCCACGGTTCCTGAAAACCGTTATCTTAGTCATAACAATTTCCCATCTTTTCTAAAAAAGATTTGATTACGCATTGATCTTCTCAATCTTAACCTGTGTAAACGCCTGTCTGTGACCGTTTTTCTTGTGATAGCCAGTCTTTCTCTTGTACTTGTAAACGATAACCTTCTTACCTCTGCCTTCTTTAACTACAGAAGCTTCTACAGATGCGTTTGCTACATCAGCTCCAACCTTCATTCCGTTGTCTGATACAGCTAAAACCTGATCAAAAGTTACTTTCTCACCAGCTTCAACACCAAGTTTTTCAATGGTAATGATATCGCCTTCGGATACTTTGTACTGTT
>CAZBFN010000034.1:0-10905 GCA_964491235.1 uncultured Roseburia sp. | reverse complement strand
ACTTAACACAGATGACATTCGGATTCTCTCGTGATGACGCTGGTAAGTTCTTAGACGCTTACTATGATACAAAGATCTTCGAGAACGATCCATTCGCTAAGTTAGATCAGACTGGTGTTGGTAAGTTAATGGAGACAGCTATCAAGCTTGGTAAGCCAGTAAACAACAAGCTTCACGTTGGTATCTGTGGAGAGCACGGTGGAGATCCATCTTCCGTAGAGTTCTGCCACAAGATTGGTCTGGATTATGTATCCTGCTCACCATTCCGTGTGCCAATCGCTAGATTAGCAGCAGCACAGGCAGCTATCGCTAACAAATAAGCAAATGCTATGAAATAGCAAGTGATATATAATGATATTGGGTGATACGTTATTTTTAGGGGAAGGTAATGTATAGAGAAAACCTCCTGCATCAGCAGAAATGTTGATGTGGGAGGTTTTTGCGTTGATTAAAAATAAAACAAAATTAAGGTAAAAAGTATTAAAAACATGCAAAAACGTCGTGCAAAATAGACAAAAACGGGATGCGAAAATTGTGTGTTTCGTGGAAATGACGGACAAAAACAAGGAATTATGAAAAAATACAAGATTAAATGATGAGTTAAAAAGAAAGAAGGTATATACTTAATTTAAGTTACAAAACAAAGTAACAAAAGCAATAAGGGAGGAAATATTAACATGAAATTGAAAAGGGTTTTAGCAGTCACATTAGTAGCAGCTATGACAATGAGCATGGCAGCATGTGGCGGCAGCGATGATGCAGGAAATACAACTGCAGAGACAAACGGTACAGTAGAGACAGCCGGAACAGAGAGCGGAGCTTCTGATGTAGAGGCAACAGATGGAACATTATCCTATGCAGACATCACATTAGGAGAGGATTACACAGACATTACAACAACAATTCACGTGTTCAATAATAGAACAGATATGTCTGAGGCTGATTACAGTGGAAAGAACTGGGATGCATATATTGCAGATTTCAATGCATTATATCCAAACATCACTGTTGAGGTTGAGACAGATACTAACTATGCAGAAGATGCACTTCTTCGTTTACAGAGTGGTGACTGGGGCGATGTTATGTTGATCCCAGCAGTAGAGAAGGCAGATGTAAGCACATACTTCCTTCCATATGGAACATTAGAGGAGATGGAAGGCGAGATCAGATTCGCAGACGCTTGGGAGTATGATGGTCTGGTTTACGGTGTTCCTACTTCAGGAGATGCAAATGGAGTTGTTTACAATAAGAGAGTATTTGAAGAGGCTGGTATTACAGAGCTTCCAAAGACTCCAGACGAGTTCATTGCAGCATTACAGGCAATCAAGGATTATGATTCTTCTATCATTCCTCTGTACACCAACTATGCAGATGGTTGGCCAATGGAGCAGTGGGATAACCTGATCGCAGGATCAACAACAGGTGATCCTACATACATGAACCAGAAATTACTTCATACACAGGATCCATTCCAGGATTACGGCGATGGTACACATCCATATGCATTATATAAGGTTCTTTATGATGCAGTAGCAAACGGATTGATCGAGGAAGATTACTCCACAACTTCTTGGGAAGATTCTAAGGGTATGATCAACCGTGGTGAGATCGCATGTATGGTACTTGGTTCTTGGGCATATTCCCAGATGGTAGAGGCAGATGAGCATGGCGAGGATATCGGTTACATGTCATTCCCAATTACTGTTGATGGACAGCAGTATGCTTCCGCTGGTGCAAATTATAGCTTTGGTATCAATGTAAACGCTTCTGAGGAGAATCAGGCAGCTTCTATGGTATTTGTTAAGTGGATGACAGAGGAATCTGGATTCGCATTTAACGAGGGTGGTATGCCAATCGCAGCAGACGATACAAATTATCCAGAAGTATATGATGCATTCAAGGATGTAGTACTTGTATCAAATGAGCCAGCAGTAGCAGGTGAGGAAGACTTACTGAACGCATTAAATTCTGATTCTGATCTGATGATTACATCTGGTGGTCAGACAAAGGTTCAGGAGATCATCGAGAACGCATCTACTGGTGCTATGACATACGATGAGATTATGACTGAGTGGAACGCTAATTGGACTTCTGCACAGGAAGCAAACGGCGTTGAGATTACAGAGTAATCATATAGCGTAAATAAAAAAAGAACTGTCACACGAATCGTGTGACAGTTCTTTTTTTTGATAGTAAAAATATTATTTATATTTCATTTAACAACATTTTTTCCCAATCTGCTTCCTTAAATCCGGTCAGTACTGTCTGATCGGTTACTATGAGTGGTCGCTTTACCAGCATTCCGTCCGTGGCAAGTAGGTCGTATTGTTCTTCTGGCGTCATATTAGGAAGCTTGTCTTTTAACGCCATTTCCTTATACAGCATACCGCTAGTATTAAAAAATTTCTTGAGTTCCATACCACTTTTTTCGTGCCATTCCTTCAATTCCTCTGCGGTGGGATTCTGTTCCTTGATATGACGATCTTCATAGGAAATATTATGTGCATCCAGCCATTTCTTTGCCTTCTGACAGGTGCTACATTTTGGATATTCTAAAAATAAAATGTTCATGGGCATCGTCCTTTCCTTCTATATGGAGATAGTATATCAGTTTTTTCTAATTTCTTGAAGCAAAAGTTAAAATATGATATAATTCCTAATACTTATGATATTCAATAGGATATGACATTTTATGGAGGGGAAAAATGGTTGTAAAGTCGTCAATCTTAAAGGAATTAGAGACAGCATATGGACAGTCTGGCAATCAGTTGTTTGTATTGTATGGCAGGGAAGATTCGGAAAAAGAACTGCTGATAAAAGCATTTGTACAGAATAAGAAGTATTTTTATTATCGTGGGAGACAGGTCTCTGAGCAGGAGCAGCGGAGCCAGATGGGAAAGGAACATCTGGAGCGCTTTGGCGTGGCATTACAGAAGTACACCTATGAGGAATATTTTAATCGTGTAAAGACAGGCGATCCTAGCAAGTTAGTCATCGTAATTGACGAGTTCCAGTATATTGCCAAAAAGGATCTGTCCTTTATAGAGGCAATCATAAAGCTAAAGGCAAAGCGGCTGTATCCGGGACCAGTGATGGTCATCTTGTGTAGCTCCGCGGTGGCATGGGTAGAAAAGGAGATGGAACTCTGCATTGGAGAGGCAGCAACGAAGAAGATTGACCGCAGTATCAAGATTTCCAGCCTTAATTTCCTTGAGGTGGTTCGTGCACTGCCGGAGTATCCAGTTGCGGAGTGTATCAAGGTATATGGCATTATCGGTGGTGTGCCGGGATATATCAACCGATGGAATGCAAAGCAGGATCTAAAGACGAATATCTGCCGGCTGATTTTATCAAAAAATGGTTATATGTTTGGTGCGGCGGAAGCATTGATCGGTGCCAGCTTACGAGAGCTTTCCGTGTATGAGACGATTCTCGCTCATATTGCGGCGGGACATGACAAGCTAAATGATCTCTATCAGCAGACAGGATTCTCACGGGCAAAGATCAGTGTATATATGAAGAACTTGGCTGCTTTTGATATTATTGAGAAGGTAGTGTCCTTTGAGACTGGTGGCTGGGATAATGCGAAGAAGGGAATTTACCGGATCAAGGATAACTATGTGAATTTCTGGTTCCATTTTATATATCCACATCTTTCTGACTTGTATATGATGGGAGCTGAGGATTTTTACGAGCGTTATATCGCATCGGGGCTGGATGCATATCTGAACCGTTATTTTACCGAGGTGTGCATGGAGTACCTTGGACTGCTCGGTGTGGTAGGCAAGCTGCCGCTTAAAGTGACAAAGATGGGAACCTGGATCGGTAAAGAGGGAACCATCGACATCATTGCACAGAATGAGGTGCGTCAGAACATGGTAGGACTTTGCAACTGGGAAAAACCAGAGCTTACCATGGCGATGTGTCAGGAATTATTTGAGAATATGAAGAAGGCGAAGATAGGAGCGGAGTATTATTTCCTGTTTTCAGCGAAGGGATTTGCTGCCGAGGTGACAGCCATGGCAGAGCGTGACAAGCGATTTATCTTGGTGGATATGAATGAATTATAGAACTTGGAGGAATGAATTTTGGCAAAGTCGTTGATTATAACGGAGAAACCCAGCGTGGCACAGGAGTTTGCCAGAATCTTAGGCGTGTCTGGGCGTAATGACGGGTATATTGAAAATGACAGCTATGTTATTACATGGTGCGTGGGACATCTGGTGGAGATGGTGTACCCGGAGGAATATGACGAGAAGTACAAAAAATGGCGGTTGGAAGACCTGCCATTTTTGCCGAAGGATTATAAATATAATGTCATACCGAGCGTGAGCAAGCAGTATGATGTGGTACATAAAATGTTGCACCGTGAGGATATCGATACGGTCTATTGGGCAGGAGATGCTGGAAAGGAAGGACAGACCATCGAGGAGAATATCCGTAAGTTCGGCGGTGTGCGTGAGGGCATGAAGGAGCTTCGTGTGTGGATCGACTCCCAGACAGAGGAGGAGATTCTGCGTGGAATCCGTGAAGCGAAGGATATGTCAGAGTATGATAATCTGGCAAAATCTGGCGTGATGCGTACCATTGAGGATTATGCCATGGGAATTAACTTTTCCCGTGCTATGTCCGTCAAGTACGGAAAGCTGTTAAATGATGCAGCGGGAACCCAGAGCTATACCGCTATTGCCGTAGGTCGTGTTATGACCTGTGTCCTTGGCATGGTGGTCATCCGTGAGCGAGAGATCCGTAACTTTGTGGAGACACCGTTCTATCGTGTGGCGGGAAGCTTTTTACCTATGGGAGCTGAAGCTGGCGAACAGGGTGCATCAAAATCCGGCATTGAGGCAGAGTGGAAGTCTGTGGAGGGGTCACGTTATTTTGAATCCCCACTATTATATAAGGAAAATGGATTTAAAAAGCAGGAGAGCGCCGAGCAATTGATCGGGGAACTGACTGGGAAAAAAGCGGTTATCCATTCCATTGAGAAGGGCATACAAAAAAAGAGAGCGCCACTTCTATTCAACCTTGCAGAATTACAGGCAGAGTGTTCTAAGCGATTTAAGATCAGCCCAGATGAGACCTTGCAGGTGGCACAGGATCTCTATGAGAAGAAGCTTACAACTTATCCGAGAACCGATGCGAGAGTATTATCATCCGCAGTGGCAAAGGAAATTAGCAAAAATGTCAGCCGTTTGAAGAATTATGAGCCGGCTCGTGGCTTTGTGGAGCGCATCATGCAGGAGGGCAGATACCGAAATATTGCTAACACCCAGTATACGGATGATACGAAGATCACGGATCACTATGCTATCATACCGACAGGACAGCTGACAGAGTTAGAGTCCTTAAACGAATTACAGCGTAAAGTCTATGACTTAATCGTGCGGAGATTTTTAAGTATTTTCTATCCTCCGGCAGAATATCAGACCGTAAAGCTGGTGGTAGAGATTGAGGGTGAGAAGTTATTTACTTCTGCCAAGACTCTTGTTGCACCGGGATATATGGAGATTGCAGGTATTCCGAAAAAGCCGGAAAATAAGGAAAATGCAGAGGCAGAGGATGGAGAGCCAGAGAATGCAAGTCTGCTTCTATTGGCAGACCAGATGCAAAATGGTGATGAACTGATCGTGAATGGATTTGCGATCCGGGAAGGTAAGACTTCTCCGCCAAAGCGATATACGTCAGGTTCTATGGTGCTTGCCATGGAGAATGCGGGACAGCTGATCGAGGAGGAGGAACTGCGTGAGCAGATTAAGGGGTCTGGTATCGGAACCTCTGCGACGCGAGCAGAAATCATCAAAAAGCTGATTCGTATTGGATATTTGAATCTCAATAAGCGTACACAGGTGCTGACACCGGAGCGACTTGGTGAGATGATTTTTGAAGTGGTATCTATGACAGTTCCGGCACTCTTAAATCCAAAGATGACAGCGTCTTGGGAGAAGGGATTGGATGGAATTACCAGAGGAACGGTCATCATGGACGACTATCGGGAGAAGTTGGAGGACTTTATCCGCAAGGAAACTGTTGCCATGATCGATCATGATCTGACGAGTCAGATTGCAACGCGAATCAACCCACTGGTGGGAAAGGGCGGCAGAGGTCTGGCGGCAAAGCGAAGTCTTGGAATTCCTTGTCCGGCATGTGGAGGTACCATAGAGACCACACCTTTTGGCTACGGATGCAGCAATTATAATAAGGATGGTACAGGCTGTCGTTTTTCCATTGGAACCATTGCGGGCAGAGATTTAAGCGAGGAAGAGGTAAAGGCTCTTCTTACCGAGGGTCAGACCGAGGTGTTGAGTGGTTTTGTCTCCAAATCCAAAAAGAAGTTCTCAGCAAGTCTTATGTTGGAGAAGGATGAGGAGGGCAAGCCTAGCATCAATTTTGATTTTTCAAAGAATCAGCCAGAGATCCTTGAGGGTGTGAAGTGTCCAGTCTGTGGAGCAGACATGGAGATCACACCATTTGGATATAGCTGTGTAAAGCATCATGAGAATCCAGACGAGTGCTACTTCGCCATCGGAAAGATTGCGGGAAAGGCGATCAGTGTGGATGATTTGACAGAGCTTCTGGCAAATGGAAGAACAGGGCTGATTAAGGGCTTTACTGCGAAGAATAAAAAGAAATTCAATGCCTGTCTGGTACTTGAGACAGGAGAGGATGGAAAGAAAAATGTGACCTTCGACTTCTCGCAGAACGAGGCTGAGATTGTGGAGGATGTAGCCTGTCCGATGTGTGGCGGTGCGATTTTAGTCAAATCCTTTGGCTTTGGATGTGCCAACTATGATCCTCAGAATGCAGCGAGCTGCCGATTCGCGATCGGTACGCTGGCAGGTAAGGACTTAAATATGGCACAGGTCAAGGAACTTTTGACCAATGGAAGAACCAGTACGATTCGAGGATTTAAATCAAAAACTGGTAAGAAGTTCGATGCCTGTGTGGCACTTTCTAAGGATGAAGATGGAAGAGTCAGCATGAAGTTCGATTTCGAGCACGTGGAGGCAAAAAAGGTCAAGGATGTGGTATGTCCGATCTGTGGTGGAGACATTGTTCAGACGCCATTTGGCTTCGGCTGTGCGAATTATTCCAAGGATGATCCGAATAGCTGTCGTTTCTCAGTGGGAAAGATGGCAGAGAAGGCTTTGACGGAAGCCAATGTCAAGGAGCTTCTCACCAATGGAAGAACGGGTACGATTCGTGGATTTAAGTCTAAGGCTGGCAAGAAGTTCGATGCCAGAGTAGCTTTGAGCAAGGACGAGACAGGAAAAGTGACCGGACTGAAATTCGATTTTACAGACCTAGAAGCACCGAGGGTCAAGGATGTGAAGTGCCCAATGTGTGGTGGCGATATCGTAAAGACCATGTTTGGCTTTGGCTGTGCAAATTATTCCAAGGATAATCCAGATAGTTGCCGATTCTCCATTGGAAAGATAGCAGGAGTGACATTAAAGGAAGCGCAGGTCAAGGAACTGCTACTGCGTAAGAAAACGGATGTAATTAAGGGCTTTGTGGCAAAGACAGGTACAAAGTTTGATGCACCGCTAAAGCTGACCCCGGAGGGACAGGTAGCATTTGACTTTCCTGAGAAGCCAAAGCCAGTGGAGACCACGGTCAAGTGTCCAAAGTGTGAGAAGTTGCTCATGAAGAGTCAGTGGTATTATGAATGTGAGTGTGGTTTTAAGGTGTCCCACACAGTGGCAAAGGTGGCATTGACAGAAGATGTCATGCGCGAGCTTTTAGAGACTGGCAAGACAAAGGACAAGGTGACAGGCTTTGTATCCAAGGCAGGCAATGCTTTTGATACTTGTCTGAAGTTCGAGGATGATAGAATTCAGTTTGACTTTGATAATCCGAGAAGCGGTTCGACTTCTGGTGACGGAAGCGGAGCTGGTTCAGGTGGAAGCAGAGGAGAGCAGGATGAGCGACCATTCTATGAAGAAATTCCAGAGGGTGCCAATGTGGAGACTCCGGCTGGGGTGAGTGAGGTCGCAGAAGGTGCCAACGTGGAGACTCCGGCTGGGGTGAGCGAGGTCGCAGAGGATGTGCAATCGCCAGCATCTGGGCAGGATGAGGGTGTGCCAGACAACGAGTCAGCGATGGCTCAATACATCGATGAGGACGTACCTGCATTCTATGATGCCATGGCAGATGAGATAGCAGCTTATCAGGCAGAGGAAGAGTCAGAACAGACTGCAGGAATGAACTTCTTAGATGAGTTCATGCCATAAGAACAAGAAGCGATATCATTAACAAAAGAAAAGACGGAATGTAATATAACGGGAGATTAAGATGCAAGAAGAAATGATGCAGAAGGAAGCAAAGTATAGAGTATTAAATCGAGATGTAATAAAGTATATTGCTATGGCAGCAATGCTGCTCAATCATATAGCAAATGTTTTCTTGACACATGGAACACTGCTGGCGGAAGTATTTCTGGATATCGGCTATTTTACAGCGATAACCATGTGCTACTTCATGGTAGAAGGCTATCAGTATACTCGTTCAAAGAAGAGATACGGAATCCGATTGTTGCTATTTGCAATCATATCCCAGATACCATTTTCTATGGCATTTGAATTTGGGGCTCTGAATATGATATATACCCTGTTCCTTTGCTTTTTAATTCTGGTAGTAAGGGAAAAGGTGACAAACAAGGTGGCTCAGACTATCTTAGTGATTCTTCTATTCTTATTGACAGGAATGGGAGACTGGCCATTTTTTGCACCAATGTTCATCATCATGTTTGATGCGTGGAAAGGTGACAGCAAGAAGATCTGGAGAGCCTATGGAATTGCAGCGATTGTGTTTGGTGCAATGAATCTGATGCAGGGATTGATGATGTATGAGGTGCCAAAAGCAATATTATGTGCATTGGGCTCCATGATGGGTGTCAGTGCATCAGGACTTGTGATACAATTTCTGTACAACGGAAAGCGTGCGGAGCATGGCAGAAATATTTCAAAATGGTTTTTCTACATCTTTTATCCAGCACACCTGTTGATTTTAGCGTTAATTAAAATGTGGATGTAGATACTGAAGTGGTAACGGAAGAGAGGAAATGAGAAAATGGAAAATGCAAAGATCAGTAACTTATATGACTTAGACCAGACCATCGCCAAGGATTTATTTGAAGGGCTGACCTACCCTTGGGAGGCACTTGCCAAGATCAGTGACTTTATCAAAAAGATCGGACCTACCCTTGATCCAGAAAAGTTTGAGCAGCGTGGCGAGAATATCTGGGTGGCAAAAAGTGCAACAGTGGCACCGACAGCTTTCTTAAATGGACCTTTAATTATTGATGAGGAGGCGGAGGTTCGTCACTGTGCATTCGTTAGAGGTAGCGCAATTGTGGGAAAAGGATCTGTGGTCGGTAATTCTACGGAGTTAAAAAATGTAGTTATTTTTAATTCAGTACAGGTGCCACATTATAATTATGTAGGAGATTCTATTCTCGGATACAAGTCTCACATGGGAGCGGGCTCTATCACTTCTAACGTAAAGTCAGATAAGACATTGGTCGTGGTAAAAGATGGTGACGAGAAAATTGAAACAGGATTAAAGAAATTTGGTGCTATGCTGGGAGATTATGTAGAGGTAGGATGTAATTCTGTATTAAATCCGGGAACCGTGATTGGCAGTCATAGCAATGTATATCCGTTATCCTCTGTACGTGGTGTTGTTCCTGCGAATTCTATTTATAAGAATCGCAACGAGGTAGTGGAGAAGCAGTAATTTGACGAAATGTTGATTTTCCTCTTGAGTTATTGAGAAAAATGTGCGAAAATGTTTGCAGTATGTTAAATGTGTAACAAACTTTAACAACAGAGTTCTATTTAAGTGAAAGGAGTCTTAAAATGATTTACACTAAGGAAGTTGAAAACATGTGCCCAGTAGCAAAAGGCGCAAAACATGAACCAGCTCCAATTCCAGAAGAAGGCAAATGGGTTCATTCAAAAAAAATTGAAGATATTTCAGGTTTTACACATGGTGTAGGCTGGTGTGCTCCTCAGCAGGGTGCTTGCAAGCTTTCATTAAACGTAAAGAACGGTGTGATCGAAGAGGCATTAGTTGAGACAATCGGATGTTCAGGTATGACACACTCCGCAGCTATGGCAGCTGAGATTTTACAGGGTAAGACCATTCTTGAGGCATTAAACACAGACTTAGTTTGTGATGCTATCAATACAGCTATGAGAGAGTTATTCTTACAGATCGTTTACGGTCGTACACAGAGTGCTTTCTCTGATGACGGATTAGCAATCGGTGCTGGTCTTGAAGATTTAGGAAAGGGACTTCGTTCTCAGGTTGGTACAATGTACGCAACAAGAGAAAAGGGTGTTCGTTACCTTGAGATGGCAGAAGGCTATGTAACAGGTATCGCACTTGACGAGGACAACGAAGTGATCGGATACCAGTTCGTTTCTCTTGGAAAAATGACTGACTTCATCAAAAAGGGTGATGATCCTAACACAGCTTGGGAGAAGGCAAAGGGACAGTATGGTCGCGTAGCAGATGCTGCTAAGATCATCGACCCACGTCACGAGTAGGATTAAGGAAGGAGAACGAATACAATGGCATTATTTGAATCATATGAGAGAAGAATTCCACAGATTAACGCTGTGTTGAATAGTTATGGTATCAGCTCTATCGAAGAAGCTGAGAAAATTACAAAAGATGCTGGACTTGACGTTTACACACAGATCAAGAATATCCAGCCGATCTGTTTCGAGAACGCTTGCTGGGCTTACATCGTAGGTGCTGCAATCGCAATCAAGAAGGGCGCTGTTAGAGCTGCTGATGCTGCTGCAGCAATCGGTGAAGGTCTTCAGGCTTTCTGTATCCCAGGTTCTGTTGCTGACCATAGAAAAGTAGGTTTAGGACATGGTAACCTTGGTAAGA
>CAZBFN010000033.1:0-11867 GCA_964491235.1 uncultured Roseburia sp. | reverse complement strand
GATCCGACCATGATTCGTATGTTACAGGATTTGACAGGAATTGATCCGACCACGATTCCACTGGATGATGAGTCGGTCATGTCACTGTTTAAAAATACGAAGGCATTGGGTGTGGAACCGGAGGATATCCATGGCATTCCACTGGGATGCTTAGGTATTCCGGAGTTTGGAACTGAGTTTGCGATGCAGATGGTTATCGATGCGAAGCCACAGGAGTTTTCGGATCTGATTCGAATTTCTGGTCTGTCCCATGGTACGGACGTATGGCTTGGCAATGCCCAGACCTTGATTCAGGAAGGAAAGGCAACGATTTCTACCGCGATTTGTACCCGTGATGATATCATGATCTACCTGATTCAGCAGGGACTTGATAGTGAGGAATCCTTTACAATCATGGAGTCCGTGCGAAAGGGTAAGGGACTGAAGGATAATTGGATCGCGGACATGGAAGAGCATGGTGTGCCGGATTGGTATATCTGGTCCTGTAAGAAGATCAAGTACATGTTCCCGAAGGCACATGCGGCGGCATATGTTATGATGGCATGGCGTATCGCCTACTGTAAGGTATTTTATCCGTTGGCTTACTACGCAGCATATTTCTCGATTCGAGCAACTGGATTTGATTATGAGATCATGTGTCAGGGAAAGGAACGATTGGAATATTTCTACAAGGATTACACCAGACGGAAGGACTCCTTGTCGAAGAAGGAGCAGGATGTGTACCGAGATATGAAGATCGTACAGGAGATGTATGCAAGAGGATTTGATTTCATGCCAATTGATATCTACCGTGCGAAGCCAGATCGATTCCAGATCATTGATGGAAAGCTGATGCCAGCCCTCAATACTATCGAAGGTATGGGTGACAATGCGGCGATCGCAGTGGCAGAAGCAGCAAAGGATGGTAAGTTCTTGTCGAAGGATGATTTCAGACAGCGTACCAAGGCGACCAAGACGGTAATCGACTTGATGGGAGACTTAGGACTCCTTGGAGATATGCCAGAGTCGAACCAGTTATCATTGTTTGATTTTGCATAAAAAAGAACCGTGTAATATGTAAGTTATGACTTCATATTACACGGTTCTTTTTATTCTCTAGGAAAAACCTTGTTACGTTAATGTGCGAAAGTTCTAATTTCCTAGAGAATAAAAGCACTCCGTGCGGGATGCGCACCTCGCGGATAAGAAATTAGCTGCAAGCAGCACCGCTCGGGCGCGAAGAATCAGCGGAGCTGATTCTTTGTTCTATAAAATATTATTCTTCCACCATTCCTGGATCAAAAAATTCTACGGTAGCACCAGAAGTCTTAGCTACACGGTAGGTCAGCTCAGAATTAAAATCTCGGAAATATACATAGTTGTCAGTGACATTAATATTGGTGTGATTACCTGGCTCAATCTCTTCATAGCCACTTCCATCGGTACGAACCCGGCAAAGTGCAGGATTCTCTGCATCGTTGCGCTGGAAGTAGATATAGTCGCCATATACGTTGTAGCAGTCTACACGGTCTTCACAAATAATCGTCTTTTCACCAGTGGAGAGATCGACCTTCGCAATCGCATAATTGTTATCACAATCCATAAAGTAAGCAGTGTTCTCATCCACGACAGTAGGCATCCAGCAGTTGCCACCGTAGAGCATTCCGAAGGTATCATCCTCGGTGTTGAGACGCCAGATATAATGCTCAGCTTCAACACCATTATAGTACATATACTGTCCAAGTGTAGAAGCAGTGAAGTAGGAATTGCCTAAGACCTCTGCCTGCTCAGAACCATCGATCTTGACCTTGTAAAGGACGGTACCATTTGAGTCACTATAATGCATATAATAGACATAATTACCAATCAATGAGGCATACATGGATGGCTCCGTATCCAGAATCAGGAGAGAATTCTCATCTCCGTCACGTTCGATACGACACAAGCTGTTGGTGTTGATGGTCAGGAAAGAAAAATCTCCGCTGGTACCTGGGTTGTTGCGCACATAGTAAATATAGTTCTCATCTACGTTGATATAAGACACATAATCATCACAGATCTTTGTTAAATTACTGCCATCAGGATTCATGGAGTAGAGCTTATCACGGTCGGATGGATTAGCAAAATAAATAATGCCATCATACTCACAGAACAGTCCGCCATTGTATAGGTTGCCAGCAGTATTGCCGCTGACATAGTCATCATTGAACTTGGTTCTGCCTGATAAATACAAGCAAATTCCTCCGGCGATGGCTGCAATCAGAAGCACCAGAAAAATAATAAGTGGAAGTCGTTTCTTCATAATAAAAGCCCCTCTTTCGTATAGAAATTATCTATAAAAATCTCTAGCTTAAATTATAACATTTTCACATATTATGTTGCAAGGGTCACTTGTCATTAGCACGTTAATGTAATATAGTATAAGCAATGGCATCTTTTTGAAAAGAGTGTTATAATAGAAGATATACAAAAAGGATTAAAAGCGCAACGGTTGCGCAGATATGAGGAGCTACATGAGGGATTTATTAGAATTAAGAGACGAGATTGATGTAATTGATAAGCAGATCGTGGATCTGTACCAGCAGAGAATGGTGATTGCCGCACAGGTGGCAGAGTACAAGATAGAGACTGGTAAGAAGGTATTTGATAAGGAGAGAGAGAATTCAAAGCTTGATACACTTACCGCACTGGGTGATACTGCATTTAATAAGCATGGGATTCGTGAATTGTTCGAGCAGATCATGTCCATGAGCAGAAAGCGTCAGTATCAGCTTCTGACAGAGCATGGAATGTATGAGAAGCCAGATTTTGAAGAAGTCGAGACACTGGATTATAAGAAGGCACGTATCGTATTTCAGGGAGCAGAAGGAGCTTATACCCAGCTTGCATTGAAGGAATATTTTGGTGATGATGCCAATAGCTACAACGTGGAGACATGGCGGGATGCTATGGAGGTAATTGCCAACGGAGAAGCAGATTTTGCAGTGCTTCCAATCGAGAATTCATCCGCAGGTATCGTGTCTGAGAATTATGATCTGATGGTGGAATATGATCACTGTATCGTCGGAGAACAGATTCTTAAGATTAATCATGCATTACTTGGATTACCTGAGGCAGAGCTTTCTGATATCACAGATATTTATACCCATCCACAGTCCATTATGCAGTGTAGCGGATATTTGGATACACATAGGGACTGGGAACGACACACCATGAAGAATAATGCATTTGCAGCTTTGAAGGTGAAGGAAGATGGAATGATTCACAAGGCTGCCATTGCCAGCAAATTAAATGCTGATATTTATGGACTTAAGGTGTTGGACGAGGCAATTCAGGACAATAAGACCAATGCGACACGTTTCATCATTGTTACAGGTAAGCATATGTTCGTAAAGGATGCCAAGAAGATCAGTATCTGTTTTGAGATACCGCATGAGAGTGGTTCGCTGTATCATATGCTGTCTCATTTTATTTACAATGGCATCAATATGAATCACATTGAGTCAAGACCGATGCAGGGTAAGAACTGGGAGTACCGTTTCTTTGTTGACTTCGATGGCAATCTCAATGATGCCGCAGTGCAGAATGCACTTCGTGGACTGTCTGAGGAGACAATTCGATTAAAGATACTTGGTAATTATTAGAAACAGTTGCAGTGTGGAAAGGAAGAACTCTATACTAAGTAGAGAAGTAGTAGAATGAAGAGCACAAAGAATTTAATCTTATATAAGGAATTTGAAAATGGTAAGTTGTTTTATGATTTTACATGGATCATGGAGAATTACCAGAATGAATATTACAACAAGGAAGATATTGAGGGCTTGTTCTATGAGTGCTTGAAGCGCTTGATGGAGCTGGCTGAGAGTCATGGACTGGAGGGAAATCTGTGGCATAGCTTTATCGCATTTTTGCTGGTAAATAATGAGAATGCATACAGCAGAGCCTGTGAGATCCGGGGAGAGATCGATGGATCTATCAATGCGATTGCAAGCCATGATTTTGGTATTATCAAGGAGTTCTTTGATTTTGATCTTTCCCTGTTGGGAGACTACTTTGAAGTTGACTGTATGAAGGATGTCATGAACTATCAAGGAACCGTAGACAGCGGTGCAGTATTTAATCGAAGAATCCGCAACCGTATCAAGGAACTTTGTGATAACTTGGAGCAGGCTGGGGATGTTGCCACATTCAAGGAAGCTGTCACAAGATTCTATGGTGAGTTTGGTGTGGGCAAGTTGGGATTGCACAAGGCATTCCGTGTTGCGCATAAGGAGGATGGAGCAGACATTGTTCCGATTACGAATATTGCCCATGTCCGTTTAGAGGATCTGGTGGGATATGAACTTGCAAAGCAGAAGTTGGTGGATAACACAGAGGCATTTGTGAATGGCAAGGAGGCGAATAATTGTCTGTTATATGGAGATGCTGGAACAGGTAAGTCTACCAGTATCAAGGCAATTGCCAACCAGTATTATGATAGAGGACTTCGTCTGATCGAGGTATACAAGCATCAGTTCTGTGATCTGAATGATGTGATCACGCAGATTAAGAATCGCAATTACAAGTTCATTATATATATGGATGATCTGTCTTTTGAAGAGTTTGAAATTGAATATAAGTATCTGAAGGCTGTAATTGAGGGCGGACTTGAGAAGAAGCCAGATAATGTATTGATTTATGCTACTTCTAACCGTAGGCATCTGATCCGTGAGAAGTTCTCTGATAAGGAAGAGGTACGTGAGGATATGCATACCTCTGATACCGTACAGGAGAAGTTGTCACTATATGCACGTTTTGGTGTGACGATTTATTATGGTGCACCGAATAAGAAGGAATTCCAGAATATTGTGACGACACTGGCAGAGAAGTATCAGATACAGATGGATACAGATGAATTGCTCTTAGAAGCAAATAAATGGGAACTTTCTCATGGTGGATTATCAGGACGTACAGCACAACAGTTCATCAACTATCTGTTAGGAAAGCAATAAGGAGAAAAGGGGGCGGCTGCTATGGCAATTCATACTTTTGCGGCTATTTACATTGGATCTTATGAGGTAAGTCTTAAGATTTTTGAATTGTCGGCAAAAAAGAAGATACGCGGTATCGATTATGTGAGAAGAAGAATCGAATTAGGAAGAGATGCTTACTCGAAAGGGAATATCGGTTATGAGATGGTGGAGGCACTCTGCGAGACTTTAAAGGAATTCACCGGGATCATGAAGGAATACCGTGTGGATGACTATGAAGCATATGCAGCGGCTGTGTTGCGTGAGGTGGACAATGAACTGTTCATTATAGATCAGATTAGGCTTCGCACTGGCTTGCAGGTGCGTGTCCTCAGTAATTCTGAACATCGTTTTGTCAGCTACAAGGCAGTAGCGATGCGGGAAGAACTTGAGGAGATGATTGGAAAGAGCGCGGCCGTGGTAGACGTAGGAGGCGCTGGACTTCAGATTACTGTATTTTCTAAGGGGAAGGTAGTTACCACTCAGCACCTTGGACTTGGTACGATGCGTATGCGTGAGCAGCTTGCAAAGAAGAGTAATAATCTGGCACAGTATGAGCTTCAGATTGAAGAGATGGTCGTAAAGGAATTAGAAGTATTTAAGGCGATGTACCTAAAGAACAAGAAGATAGAGTATCTGATTGTTATGGGAGATTATCTTGTGGAGCTGGTGCGCCGAGTGGAGAAGAATCACGATGCCCGAACGGTGGATATTCAGAAGTTCGTGCGTTACTTAGATAAGCTTGGTAAGAAGAGCTTGGAGCAGATTTCAGAGGAATTGGGTCTTTCTAATGAGAGTGATGCTCTGATTGTTCCTTACATGATGATCTGTAAGTGTATGGCACAGGACTTAGGTGCAGATTCCTTATGGGCACCGGGAGTGATTATCAGCGATGGAATTGCCTGTGATTACGCAGAGCGCAATAAGATATATAAGCCAAGTCATGATTTTGAAGAGGATATTATTTCAGCGGCAAACAGTTTGTCTGAACGTTATATGAGTTATTCACCTCATATTGATGCATTAAGTCAGATGGCAACTTTGATTTTTGATACGATGAAAAAGGAGCATGGACTTGGAAAGAGAGAGCGTCTTCTGTTGCGTGTGGCAGCCATCTTACATGATTGTGGTAAGTATATCAGCTTTGCGAATGCTGCGACCAGTGCCTATGACATCATCATGGCATCAGAGATCATGGGATTGACTCATATAGAGCGTGAAATTGTAGCGAACGTAGTGCTTTATAATACACATCCGTTGGCAGCATATGAAGAGGTGGCCGATCGATTGGATCATGATAGTTATCTGATCGTGGCAAAGTTATCGGCGATTCTGCGTGTGTCTAATGCCATGGATCGAAGTCATAGACAGAAGTTCAAGAATGTAAAGGCTCAGGTACGTGGAAAGGAGCTTGTCATCACCATTGAGACAGAGGAAGATATCGCACTGGAAAAGGCATTGTTCGATGCTAAGACAGCGTACTTTGAGCGTATCTTTTCCATTAAGCCAGTGATAAAGGAAAAGCGGGTATATAACTAATCGAAAAGGCATGGAGGGTTTTCTTATGGATAAAAAGAGAGATTTTCATCTGCCGGAATATTACGAAAATCGAGAGCTTAGCTGGTTGAAGTTTGACGGCAGAGTATTAAATGAAGCAAAGGATAAGACGATTCCGCTGTTGGAGCGATTAAAGTTCGTCAGCATTACATCATCAAATCTGGATGAGTTTTTTATGGTGCGTGTGGCTTCTCTTAAGGACATGGTACATGCAGATTATAGAAAGCGCGATATTGCGGGAATGACGGCATCGGAGCAGCTTGCTCAAATCAATATCAAGACAAGGGAATTGGTAGACAGCCAGTATAATACCTATAATCGTTCTTTAGTGCCGTTGATGGAGAACAATCATATCCATATTGTAGAGAAGTTTGAGGATCTGAATGAGCGTCAACAGAAGTTTGTAGACCGTTATTTTGAGGAGAATGTGTATCCAGTATTGACTCCAATGGCGGTGGATGCTTCCAGACCATTTCCGTTGATTCGAAATAAGACACTCAATATCGCAGCTCTGTTATCTGGAAAGAATGATAAGAATGAAAAGCATGATAAAGAGGGGGTGGAGTTTGCCACCGTTCAGGTGCCGAGCGTTCTGCCACGTCTTGTGCAGATTCCGGCAGAGGAGGCAGAAGAGGATCAGACCTTTATTCTGTTAGAGCAGATCATAGAGAAGAATATTGATAAGCTATTCTTAAATTATAAGGTGTTGTGCGCACATCCTTATCGAATTATGCGTAATGCAGATCTTACGATTGATGAGGATGAAGCAGCGGATCTATTAAAGGAGATTCAGAAACAGCTTAAGATGCGTCAGTGGGGAGAGGTCATCCGATTGGAAGTGGAATCCTCTATTGACAAGAAGTTACTTCGATTCCTTAAGGATGAACTTAAGGTGGCAGAGGAGGATATCTTTAAGATATCAGGACCAATCGATTTGACATTCCTGATGAAGATGTATGGTCTGCCGGGATGTGATCACCTGCGCTATGCACCATATAAGCCACAGAAGGTACCGGGAATCGAACCGGGAGAGAGCATTTTTGATGCGATCCGTAAGGGAGATATTTTATTACATCATCCGTATCAGACCTTTGATCCTGTGGTTGATTTTATTAGACAGGCGGCAGTAGATCCAGACGTACTTGCTATCAAGCAGACGCTGTATCGTGTCAGCGGCAATTCACCAATCATTGCGGCTTTGGCTAAGGCTGCGGAGAATGGCAAGCAGGTATCCGTACTGGTGGAGCTGAAGGCGCGATTTGATGAGGAGAATAATATTGTCTGGGCAAAGAAGCTGGAAAAGGCGGGCTGTCATGTTATCTATGGACTGGTAGGATTAAAGACACACAGCAAGATAGCACTGGTGGTACGTCGGGAAGAAGACGGTATCAGACGCTATGTGCATCTTGGTACTGGTAATTATAATGATTCTACGGCTAAGTTGTATACAGACTGTGGCGTATTTACTTGTCAAGAGTCTATCGGTGAGGATGCGACGGCAGTATTTAATATGCTGTCTGGTTATTCTGAGCCGTTATCCTGGAATGAACTTGTGGTGGCACCAATCTGGCTGCGTTCCCGTTTCCTTAAGTTGATTGAGCGGGAGACAAGACATGCGAGAGCAGGAAAGCCAGCAAAGATCATGGCAAAGATGAATTCCTTGTGTGATGAAGGAATTATCGCTGCACTGTATGAGGCATCTGCGGCGGGCGTTGAGATCGATCTGGTGGTACGAGGTATCTGCTGTCTTAAAGTTGGAATACCAGGTGTCAGCGAACACATTAGAGTTCGCTCTATCGTAGGCAATTTCTTGGAGCATAGCCGTATCTTCTATTTCCTGAATGAAGGGGAAGAAGAGGTGTTCATGGGAAGTGCTGACTGGATGCCACGTAATCTAGACCGACGGGTGGAGATATTATTCCCAGTATTGGATGATGAGATTAAGAGAAAAGTAAAGCATATTCTGGATGTGGAGCTGGCGGATAACATGAAGGCTCATGTGCTTATGCCAGACGGCAACTATGAAAAGATAGATAAAAGAGGCAAGGTGCTGGTGAACTCACAGGATCAGTTTTGCGAGGAAGCAGTTGCGGCAGTACCAAAGCAGGACAATGTATATAGAGAGCGTGTGTTTATACCGGCAGAACCTGTTGAATAATAGTGGTTAATAATAACGCGTGACAGAATATGAATGACTAAAGGGGAGAGGAACGTTATGAATAACAAGATATTATTTGTGGATTTGGATGCAACATTATTGTGTGATGATAAGACGATATCAGCACGCAACAGGGAAGCGATTCAACGGATGCTGGATCAGGGACATTACCTTGCGTTAGCCACTGGAAGACCAGTGGAGAGCGCAAGGATCGTTGCCAGAGAACTTGGGCTTACGATGCCGGGATGCTATATGGTGGCATTTAATGGAGCAGTATTGTATGATTGTTCTGCTGACCGGGTTCTACTGAAGAGAACCATTCCGATTGAGGTAGTGCAGGAATTGTTTGAGCGAGCAAAGAAAGCAGGACTTTATATCCAGACTTATAATAATACAGATGTCCTTACTTCAAAGCACAGTAAGGAATTGGACTACTACATAAGCAAATCACATATTTCCTACAAGCTCTCACCAAATGTGTTGGACGCTTTGGAGGAAGAACCACAGAAGGTACTGCTTATTGCATTGGAGCGACAGGAGCGGCTTGTGAAGTTTCAGAAGGATAATCTTAAGTGGGAGAAGGGAAAGTGTAATAGCTTTTTCTCCTGCAAGGAATATTTGGAATATTGTCCTCTGAATACCAGTAAGGGAACAGGTGTGGAGTATTTGACACGAGTTTTAAATATGCCACCAGATTGTACTGTTGCAGTGGGAGATGAGCAGAATGATATCAGCATGATACAGACCGCACATGTGGGTGTTGCTATGAAAAATGGTATTGATGAATTAAAGAAGGTGGCAGATTATGTCACTGAAAATGATAATAATCATGATGCGATTGCAGAGGTAATCGAGAAGTTTATTTTATAAACAATAGAAAAAAGGGCAGCGGCGTTATCGGCCGGCTGCCTTTTTGATATTTTCCAGAACAGAATACGGAATGTAGAGATGCCCGCGTCCTGTGCCGAGCTTGATTGTAGGCTTGTTTTCGCCATGGAAATCAGAACCTCCGCTGATGAGAAGCTGATTCTCTGCTGCGATTTTCTTTACCAGTTGTTCTTCCCCAGTGGTATAGGTGGAGTAGATGGCTTCGATACCGTCTAAGCCCACTTCCTTTAGATCATCGATCAAATGCTGTAAAGTAACCGAGCTTAAATGATAGAGTAGTGGATGGGCAAGAATTGCAAGACCTCCTGCCTCATGAATCAGCTTCACGGCGTCCATCGGTGTGACCTTAAATCGTCCTACATAGCATTTGCATCCATCTCCGATGTACTTGTCAAAGGCTTCTGCAACACTCTTGATCTGACCATGATTGTATAGATAACGGGCAATATTTGCACGGGTAATAACGCAATCCGGGTTTTCTGCCAACAGATCCTCCATGGTAATGGAGAGACCTTCCTTTCTAAGGGCTTCTACCATCAGTTCGTTTCTGGCATCTCTGCAATCACGGAACTCCTTTGTCCTTTGCTGTAATATGGAATTGTTTGGGTCGATATAGAGACCGACAATATGAACTTCCTTGCCTTCAGCCTTTTTAGTGGGAAGGGTATATTCGGTGGAGAGTTCAATTCCGGGAATTAATTCAATATTACAAGCCTCTGCGGTAGAAGCAGCCTTGGCGACACCGGAGGCGGTATCATGATCGGTCAGGGCAATTGCACTTAGTCCAGCTTCCTTGGCAGCAAGGACAACTTCCTCAGGAGTAAATGTGCCGTCTGACTCGGTAGAATGCACGTGTAGGTCAACAATACGTCGTTCCATAGATATTATTCCTTTTCTAAATTCATAATACAGAAATAATAAGGCAAATGTACTAAATTGTCAAAGTAATTTGTTGCTTAAATCGGTCAAAAGGACTATAATATTACTATAAAATGATACAGCTTATATGGAGGTCTTTATGCAATTATTGTCATTTTCATTGAACGGAGTTGATTATGGTATTCCACTTAAGGACGTGGAATCAATCGAGGGTAGAATCAACTGTGTGAATGTTCCAACTGCTCCAAAGTATATTAAGGGAATCATAAGATTACATGGTAATATTGTGCCTGTGTTGTCCTTGGCAGCTAGATTTGGATTGCAGGAACTTCCGGTTGAAAATATGATTGTTGCGAACGTGGATGGTATGAAGCTTGCGTTGGAGGTAGAGAAGGTAAGGGAGATTGTAGACGTTGAGAATTCCCGTGTGCTTCCGATGCCTATGCTCATGAGCAGTGTGCAGAATTGCTTTAATGATGTGGCATCCTGCCAGCAGGAGCTGATCGTTATGTTAGATGTGAAGAGCCTCGTTTCCTTAGAGGAACAGCAACAGCTTCGCAAGTTGATTCAAGATAGTTCTAATGGAAATTAATAAAAAATGCTTGACATTGATATGTTCGCGTGTTATAGTCTAATGGTTGTTAGAAAACAAAGTAGAGTATCCACTCTCACCGGAGCACAAGCACGTGACTCATGGTTCATATTTCAAAGTATTGCGAACATTTCGTGTTGCGAATTTGAATGATTAGTGGATAGTCTGCCTATCCACTTTTTTTATTTGGGAGGTACAATACCATTAGCGAGTTAATGATTAATGAACAGATCAGAGATAAGGAAATACGTCTGATCGGAGAAAATGGAGAGCAGCTTGGCATTATGTCAGCGAGAGAAGCTATGAAGTTGGCTGAGGAAGCAGAACTGGACTTAGTGAAGATTGCTCCAACAGCAAAGCCACCAGTGTGTAAGATTATCGATTACGGTAAGTATCGTTATGAGATGGCTAGAAAGGAAAAAGAGGCCAGAAAGAAGCAGAAAGTGGTTGAGCTTAAAGAGATTCGCTTGTCCCCAAATATTGATTCAAATGATTTGAACACCAAGATGAATGCTGCTAAGAAGTTCCTTTCCAAGGGAGACAAGGTGAAGATCACTTTGAGATTCCGCGGACGTGAGATGGCTCATATGAACGCAAGCAAGCACATTTTGGACGATTTTGCCGCAAACCTCGGCGAAATAGCAGTAGTGGAAAAAGCACCAAAGGTTGAAGGTAGAAGCATCAGCATGGTGTTGGCAGAGAAAAAATAATTTTTTTAAGGAGGAATATATCATGCCAAAAATGAAAACCAGCAGAGCAGCTGCAAAACGTTTCAAAGTAACAGGAACAGGAAAATTAAAGAGAA
>CAZBFN010000032.1:0-12018 GCA_964491235.1 uncultured Roseburia sp. | reverse complement strand
GCAGGAGTGGCGGAATTGGCAGACGCGCAGGCTTCAGGTGCCTGTGGTAGCAATATCGTGTGGGTTCAAGTCCCATCTCCTGCATCTTTTTTATACATAAGGTTGGATTGCGGAGCGTGACAGCCGTTGTTGGGAAACCGAAAGGTTTCTTATTTTTTTGCTCAAGTTTTTCAAAAAAATTTATTTTTTTGAAACCTTTTACTCCTTAGGGAAGTATTTGTTGTGAGAGGTCACAAAATGGCAAATCTGTTAAGGGAGAAATCAAGGGTGAGAAACAAAAAAATAATTATGCTAGCCGTAACACTCCTAATAGCGGCTGCATGTGCTGGATGTGACCCGGGTGATGCTGTCCCAGCCTCAGAAGTCAAGCAGGAAATGGAAGCGGAAAAGCAGAAAAGTGAGCTAATAGAGGCTACATTGATGAAGAAGCTTTCGATAAGCTGGACGGACATGGAGCTGATTTTCGGGGGAATAAATTATACGCTTCCATGTTCTTATCAGGAGCTGGCAGAGAGTGGCTGGACAATTGATTTGGCAGACTATGGTTATGAAGATGGCTATACGATGGAGCCTGGTGAGATGACATATGGCACAATGGATTTGGAAAATCCGCAGTATAGTGATAAAATTAGAGTTCAGGTCGGCTTTTACAATGATTCTGATATGGAAAAGGATATTTTGGAGTGTAATATCTGGTCATTGACAGTAGACATTAGCAGAGTTGTGGAAGAGGGGGAGACTCATCCGGAATTCGCACTCTCAAATGGCATCATGATGGGAAGCAGCAGAGATGACGTGGAAGCAGTCTGTGGACCATGCGAAGATGTGAGAGAGGTCTCGGAATATAATTATGTGACATATTCATATCAGGTGAATTACACCTACTATTTAAAAATGGATATTCATGAAAAGTATGGTGTGACCTTTATAAGCTTAAAGACCTATGAATAACAAAGAGGAGAGATGAAACGATGGTGAAGAAGTTTTGGAGAAAATGGATTGCCGCTACGGTGTGCATGTCAATGTTCGTCAGCGGTTGTGGATCAGAGATGGAAACCACAGGCCGAGGAACTTCTAATGAAGTACAAGAAGAGGTAGCACAGGCCGAATCGCAGCAGAATGAGTCACAGCAGGATGTGATACAGCAGGAAGGAGCACAGCAGGAGCGATCTCGTGGGGGAGAGGACGAACATGCGGTCGTCATGGTATATATGGTAGGCTCTAACCTAGAGTCAGAGGCAGGACTTGCGACTCAGGATATCTGTGAGATGATAGAAAGTGATTTCGATGAGGAAAATATGGATGTCTTAGTCTGCACAGGTGGTGCCAATGAATGGTGGATAGACGGAGTGGACAGCGATGCCTGTGAGGTCTATGAGGTGACTGCGGATGGTCTGGACAAAGTGTATTGTTTAAAGAATGCCAACATGGGTGATGAGAATACATTAAAGGAATTCATCAACTTTACATATGATAATTATGAGGGTGGATATTATGATCTTATCATGTGGGATCATGGCGGTGGAGCTGTTCTTGGATTCGGTGCAGATGAGAACTATGAGTATGACGCATTGTCTATGACAGAAATCAGCCGTGGATTAGAGAAGACCAAGTTCATTGCAGATGGCAATAAGTTCGAGTGGATCGGATTTGATGCATGTCTGATGGGAATGATCGAGGTCGCAGATATGTTGTCAGAGTACTCTGATTATTTGATTGCATCAGAGGAAGTGGAAGCAGGAACTGGTTGGGAGTACTCCTGTTTAAAAACATTAAGTGACGGAGAACATTTTGATGGTGTGTCTGCTGCACAGGAGATCATTGATGCATTTAGCAATACCAACGAGAGTGCCAAGGGTTATCATTATGATTATACATTGGCTTGCTTGGATTTAAGTATGGTAGATGAAGCTGTTGAGAGCTTTGAAGCTTTGATCATGGAAGCGGAGGAAGAGGTAAGACAGGGTGGTTATTCTCGAATTGCAAGACAGCGAGATGAGACTAAGACCTTCGGTAAAGTCAGCAGCGAAAGTTTTTATGATACCATCGATATGTATGACCTTGCGATGAATCTCATGAAGCTTTATCCGGAGGAGGCACAGGCACTTCAGGAATCCTTGGATGATCTGGTAGCTTACGAGAAATCGAACGTAATTGATGCACATGGTGTAGCAGTTTATTTCCCATATGAGAACCAAGAATATCTGGATGAGTGGATGGAAGAATACGAGAACATCGGTTTTAGTGAAGAATATGTAAGATTCTTAGAGGCATTTACTGCAACATTATCTGGAGAGCAGATCGCTGAGTGGGATGCTATTACAGAACTTGAGCCGGAGGAGAGCGTGGATCAGGCTGGCGAATATTATGTGCAGTTGACCGACGAGCAGGCAGAGAACTATGCTAGAGCAAAATTCTCTGTATGGGAGAAGGATGGCGAAAATTCTTATATTTGTTGGTTGCTGTCCTCTGATGTTACTTTATCAGACGACGGTAAATTGAGCAGTCCATTCCAGGGTGAGAGATTCTTTTTGACAGATGATTCTGGTGTGCTGGTTCCTTGTACAGCATTAGAAATTGAGCGTAATGATGAATACAGTATGTATTCCATTTCCATTATGGTAGCCCGTGGGGAAATCGGGGATGCGGACTTTGAGTTTGAGGCAGTTGAGGTTCATGTGCGTGTGGATGAGGAGCATCCAGATGGAGAAATTGCAGGTATTTATATAACTCAGGACCCAGAAGAAGAGTCACTGTTCCCAGAAAAGACATACTACACGCTGGAAGAGGGAGATGCGATTTACCAGTTCTTATTTGCAAGAGATATCGTGTTTAACGAAGATGGCAGTGTAGCACCATTTGATGAGTGGGAATCAACATCAGGAACTGGTGGAGGATTTGAGTTGTCTGGTGACTTACAGGTAGTATTGATGGAGCCGGAAGAGGCTAGTGAGTATTGCTGTCTGTTCAGTGTAACAGATACACAGGGAAATTCTTACTATACAAATCCAGTTTATTTGGAATATTAATCATAGTATAGATTTGGAGAGAATAGATGGTAAAGCAGTTCTGGAAGAAATGGATCGCTGTTACAGTGTGCATGTCAATGTTCGTGAGCGGCTGTGGAACAGAAAGAGAAATCACGGGACGAGAAGCCTCTGACGATGTACAAGAAGCGCCACAGGAGAATGTGGCGCAGCAGGATGAGATGCAACAGGAAAAGCCACAGCAGGAACCATCCCAACAGGGACGTGAGACTTCGGGAGAAGATGAAAATGCGGTCGTCATGGTGTATATGGTAGGCTCTAACTTGGAGTCGGAGGCGGGACTTGCCACCAAGGATATTCGTGAGATGATAGACAGTAATTTCGATGAAGAAAATATGACTGTTTTGATTTGTGCAGGTGGTGCAGAGGAATGGTGGATTGAAGACGTGGACAATGATGCCTGCGACGTCTATGAGATATCGGATGGCAGTTTGAACCAAGTGTATCGCCTTAAGAATGCCAACATGGGCGATGAGAACACACTAAAGGAATTCATCAATTTTACATATGCAAATTACGAGGGCGAATATTATGATCTTATTATGTGGGATCATGGTGGTGGAGCCGTCCTTGGATTCGGAGCTGATGAAAATTATAAGTATGACGCGCTGTCAATGTCTGAGATCAGTCATGGATTAGAGAAGACCAAGTTTATTGCAGACGGTAATAAGTTCGAGTGGATTGGATTTGATGCATGTCTGATGGGAATGATCGAAGTGGCAGATGTGTTATCAGAGTACTCGAATTACATGATCGCATCGGAGGAAGTGGAAGCTGGAAGCGGCTGGCAGTATTCCTGCCTGAAGGAACTGAGCGATGGAGAACACTTTGATGGTGTGTCTGCAGCACAGGAGATTATTGACGCATTCAGTAAGAGCAGTGAGAGCTCAAGTGCTTACAGTTATGATTATACCCTGTCCTGCTTGGACCTTGGCATGGTAGATAATGCGGTCGAGAGCTTTGAGGCTTTGATCATGGAGGCAGAACAAGAGGTAAAACAGGGCGGTTATTCTAGAATTGCAAGACAGCGAGATGAGACCAAGACCTTTGGTAAGGTGGATAGCAACAGCTTTTATGATACCATTGATATGTATGATCTGGCGATGAATCTGATGAAGCTTTATCCAGAGGAGGCAGCAGCGCTTCAGGAGTCTTTGGATGAGCTGGTGGTATATGAGAAATCAAATGTGGTGGATGCACATGGTGTAGCAGTTTATTTCCCATATGAGAATAAGGAATATACCAAAGAGTGGATGGAAGAATACGAGACCATTGGTTTTAGTGAGGAATATGTAAGTTTCTTGGAGACCTTTACTGCTACATTATCTGGAGAACAGATTGCTGAGTGGGATATGACAGAAGTTGAGCCGGAAGAGAGTGAGGAGGAAGCCGGTGAATACTATGTGCAGTTGACAGAGGAACAGGCAGAAAACTATTCCAGAGCAAAATTCAGTTTGTGGGAGAAGTATGAGGAAGATACATATGTTTGTTGGCTGTTATCCTCAGATGTTACTTTGTCTGAAGATGGCAAGCTGAGTAGTCCCATTCAAGAGAAACGGTTTTTCTTGACAGATGATTCTGGCGAGTTAGTGCCATGCATTGCGATGGAAATTGAGCGCAATGATGAGTATAGTATGTATTCGATTTCGGTGATAGCTTCACGTGAGGCATCTGACAATGCGAATGACGTTATGTTTGAAAGCTTCGATATTCGTGTGCGCGTGGATGCGGAGCACCCGGACGGACAGATCGCGGGTATTTATAGTGAAGTGGATGAGGATGAGAGCTTGTTCCCGGAAAAGCCTTTTTATACCTTGGAAGAAGGGGATACGATTTACCAGTTCCTGTATGAACGTGAGATTACATATAATGAAGATGGTTCTGTGGCACCGTTTGAAGAATGGATATCGTATGCAGATACTGGTTATGGATTTGAGTTATCCGGCGATCTGCAAGTAGTTTTGATGGAGCCGGAGGAGTTCAGCGAATATTGCTGCCTGTTCAATGTGACGGATACACAGGGAAATACCTATTATACCAATCCTATTTATCTGGAATACTAATATTAGAATAAGATTAAGAAAAACTGGCTTACATGCTTTTGCAGATAAGCCAGTTTTTTGTAGTCATACTGACAAAATTTTATAAAAAATTAGAAATTTTAAAAAAATAAAGGAAATAAAAGAATTGTATCGAATATTATATATGTGGTCGTTGTGTGACCTTTTAGCGAAAAGAGGAGAAAATACATGTCGATACGTGAAGAAATAGAGCGGATGGAGCGGGAGACACTAAGTCCTTATGCGACACTCAGTGTGAACTCCAAGGGTAGAGATATCCCGGAGACCCCATGTGATATTAGACCTGTTTTTCAGAGGGATCGAGATCGTATCTTACATAGTAAGGCATTTCGAAGACTGAAGAATAAGACGCAGGTCTTTCTGACTCCGAAGGGGGATCATTATCGAACCAGATTGTCCCATACTTTGGAGGTTTCCCAGAATGCCAGAACAATTGCCAAGGCGCTTAGACTGAATGAGGATCTGGTGGAGGCGATTGCGCTGGGGCATGACTTAGGGCATACCCCGTTTGGACATGCGGGAGAGTTCGTGTTAAATGAACTGAGTTCGGAGGGATTCCGTCACAACGAGCAGAGTGTCCGTACCGTGGAGAAGTTGGAGAAGGACGGAAAGGGTCTGAATCTGACATGGGAAGTGCGGGATGGTATTATGAATCATCAGTCCCGGTTGACACCGCATACGTTGGAAGGTAAGATCGTGCGTCTTTCGGATAAGATCGCGTATATCAATCATGATATTGATGATGCGATTCGAGCACAGGTATTAAGGGAGGAGGACATTCCTCTTGAATTTAAGAAGACGCTGGGATTTACCACAAAGCAGCGTTTGAATACGCTGATACACAACATTATTATGAACAGCAGAGATCAGGATGATATCATCATGTCCACAGAGGTCGAGGAGGCTATGGTGGATCTGCGTAAGTTCATGTTTGAAAATGTCTACAAGAACCCAGTTGCCAAGGGAGAAGAAGTTAAGGCGAAGGCGATGATCGAGCAGTTATTCTATTACTATCGGGAACATATCGAGCTTATGCCAGATAAGTATCTTCGTATGTTGGATGCAGGCGAGAGTGAGGAGCGAATCGTCTGCGATTATATCGCAGGAATGACAGACCAGTATGCGATTACGAAGTTCAGCGAATTCTTCTTGCCACAGGCATGGCAGGTGGATGGATATTGATTTTAGAGAAAGGAGCGCAACATGCCATTTTTTTCAGACGAGATGATTGAAGAAGTGCGCTCTCGGAACGATATTGTGGATGTGATATCACAATATGTGCGTCTCACCAAGAAGGGCAGCACGTATTTTGGTCTCTGTCCGTTTCACAATGAGAAGACCGGTTCCTTTTCCGTGTCGCCCAATAAGCAGATGTATTATTGCTTTGGATGCGGAGCAGGCGGTAATGTATTTACATTCCTGATGCAGTATGAGAATTTTACCTTTGGGGAAGCAATGGATGCGCTGGCAGAACGGGCTGGCATACAGCTACCTAAGCAGGAGATGACTCAGACGCAGCGGAAGGAAGCGGATAAGAGGGCAAGACTGCTGGAGATCAACAAGGAAGCAGCAAAGTACTTTTTTATGTTGTTGCGAGGTGAGCGCGGAAAGCACGCCATGGGATATTTTAAGAAGCGTGAGCTTTCCGATGAGACGATTAAGAAGTTTGGACTGGGATATTCGGATCAGTACAGTGATGATCTTTACCGGTATCTACGGTCAAAGGGATATGAGGATGAGATTCTAAAGGAATCTGGTCTGGTCACCATAGACGAGCGCCGGGGCGGCTATGACAAGTTCTGGAATCGGGCGATGTTCCCGATCATGGATGTGCATAATAAGGTCATAGGCTTTGGTGGACGAGTTATGGGGGATGGAGAGCCGAAGTACCTCAACTCGCCGGAGACAAAGATTTTTGATAAGAGTCGTAACCTATATGGACTGAATCTAGCGAGAAGTACCAGGAAGCCACAGCTACTGTTGTGTGAGGGTTATATGGATGTCATTTCCCTGCATCAGGCAGGCTTTGATAATGCGGTGGCATCTTTGGGAACAGCTCTTACCAGTGGACATGCCAATCTATTGAAGAGGTATACCAAGGATGTATACTTGACCTACGACAGTGATGGGGCTGGTGTGAAGGCGGCACTTCGAGCCATTCCGATTTTAAAGGAAGTGGGAATCACCACCAAGGTCATTAATATGAAGCCCTATAAGGACCCGGATGAGTTTATCAAGGCTCTGGGAGCGGAGGCATATCAGGAGCGTATCGATCAGGCGGAGAACAGTTTTATGTTCGAGATTCGTATTTTAGAGCAGCAATATGATATGCATGATCCAGAGAGCAAGACAGCCTTTTATAACGAGGTGGCAAAGAAACTCTGCGGATTTAGTGAGAAGCTGGAGCGGGACAATTATATTGAAGCGGTGGCGCAGAAGTATATGATCGCTGTGGAGGATCTGCGAAGGCTAGTGAATCAGTACGGGCTTAAGATGGATCTGGCTGGCGGTGCATCTGCCACAAAGCATAGAGAGGATTCGGAGGGATATTCCGGCGGTATGCGTGAGAGCGAGAAGAACAAGGGCAAGAAGAAGGAGGACGGCATGAAACAGTCCCAGAAATTGTTGCTCACCTGGCTGATCGAGAATACAGGGCTATTCCAGAAGATAAATAAATATATCACTCCAGAGGATTTTACCGAGGAGATATACCGCAAGGTAGCAGAACTGCTCTTTGCACAGTATGAAGAGAGCGGTACTGTCAATCCGGCAAAGATTGTCAGCATGTTCGAAAATGAAGAGGAACAGCGCGAGATCGCAGGGCTTTTTAATGCCAGAATCCCTGCAACCACGACAAAAGGAGACAGGGAAAAAGCACTGAAGGAGACCATTGTTAGGATTAAGGAAAATAGTATCAATTACCGTTCAAAGGCACTTGCTCCAACTGATATGGAGGGGCTGATGAAGCTGGTACAGGATAAAAAAGCATTGGAACAGTTGGAGAAAATGCATATTTCAATGGATTAAATCCAACAATTAAGGACAAAATAGTAACGAACTATGAGAGGATGAAGCAAAATGGCAAAAAAGAAGGAAAACATCGAGAATAACGGAGTTGTGGAAGAGAGCGTAGAAAAGAAGACGACAGATGCAATGGACAAGGCTTCTGAGAATGAAACTGTTCAGGCACGTTTTCAGGAGAAACTGCGGGATCTTCTTGCTTTGGCAAAGAAAAAGAAGAATATGTTAGAGTATCAGGAGATCAATGATTTCTTTGCAGAGTTGCAGTTGGATGCAGAGCAGTTCGAGAAGATTCTTGACTTCCTTGAGGCAAATAATATCGATGTTCTCAGAATTACAGAGGACGATGTGGATGATGAAATGCTCTTAGAGGTAGAGGAAGAGGAGGAGATCGAGGTCGAGAAGATCGATCTTTCTGTACCAGATGGTGTATCTATCGAGGATCCAGTTCGTATGTACTTAAAGGAAATCGGTAAGGTACCTCTGCTTTCTGCTGAGGAGGAAATCGAACTTGCAAAGCGTATGGAGCTTGGTGATCAGGAGGCGAAAAAGCGTCTTGCTGAGGCAAACCTTCGTCTGGTAGTAAGTATCGCAAAGAGATATGTGGGACGTGGAATGCTGTTTCTGGATCTGATTCAGGAGGGTAATCTCGGTCTGATCAAGGCAGTAGAGAAGTTCGATTACCGTAAGGGATATAAGTTCTCCACCTATGCAACATGGTGGATTCGTCAGGCTATCACAAGAGCGATTGCAGATCAGGCGAGAACGATTCGTATTCCAGTTCATATGGTAGAGACCATCAACAAGCTGATCCGTGTCAGCAGACAGCTTTTGCAGGAGTTAGGACGCGAGCCGAGTCCAGAGGAGATTGCAGCTGAGATGAATATGCCGGTGGAGCGTGTACGTGAGATCCTTAAGATCTCTCAGGAGCCGGTTTCCTTAGAGACCCCAATCGGTGAGGAGGAAGATAGCCATCTTGGAGATTTCATTCAGGATGATAACGTGCCAGTACCAGCAGATGCGGCAGCATTTACCTTGTTGAAGGAGCAGCTTGAGGAAGTACTTGGTACATTGACCGAGCGTGAGCAGAAGGTACTTACACTTCGTTTCGGACTTGAGGATGGAAGAGCAAGAACACTGGAAGAGGTAGGTAAGGAGTTCAACGTAACCCGTGAGCGTATCCGTCAGATCGAGGCAAAGGCACTGCGTAAGCTTCGTCATCCAAGCAGAAGCCGTAAGCTAAAGGATTATCTGGAGTAAGATATGGTAAAGATATCAGAACGTCTAATGATGGCGGCATCTCTTGTCAGTGATGGAAATGTACTGGCAGATGTCGGTACAGATCATGGATATGTACCGATTTATCTGTTGCAGCAACAGCGGATTTCCCGGGCAATTGCCATGGATATCAATCGTGGACCATTGGAGCGGGCGGATGAGCATATCAAGCTGTATGGAATGACGGATTACATAGAGACACGATTGTCGGATGGAGTGGAGGCACTTTGCCTTGGCGAGGCAGATTCTATCCTGATTGCAGGGATGGGAGGCGGTCTTGTCATCCATATCCTGACTGCTGGCGAGGCGGTCTGTGAGGCGGCAAAGGAGCTTATTTTACAGCCGCAGTCGGAACTGGAGCGCGTGCGTAGATTTCTGAATGAGAGCGGTTATGTTCTGGATGCAGAAGAGATGGTAAAGGAAGAGGGTAAGTATTATCCGATGATGCGGGTGCATTACGAGCCGGACGCGAGAAAAAGCTATGGTGAGGAATGTGAGGTATTCTATCAATATGGTGAGATATTGTTGAATAAGAAGCATCCAGTACTCCTTGACTATCTGAATAAGGAAGAAGGAATCCAGAGAGAGATATTAAATCGATTGCAGGAACAGCCGGCGACAGAACCGATTCAGAACCGGATGCGTGAAGTGGAATATGTATTGAAGTTAAATGCACAGGCAAGAGCATACTATAAATAGAAATCTATGAAGGCATTTAGCCGGAGAGGGGGATTTTTATGAGTGATAAGATGATTACACTGTCGATTGAAGGGGAAGAGAGACAGTATCCACATGGTACTAGTTTTTTGGTGATCGCACAGGAGTATCAGGAGAAGTACAAGGACGATATTGTGCTGGTGGTGTACAATAATCGACTGAGAGAACTTAACAAGAAGGTGGAGAAGGATGGAATTTTAGAGTTCATCACTACCGCCGATAAGACAGGAAAGAAAGCGTACCGCAGAAGCGTTACCTTGTTGATGCAGAAGGCGGTGCATAACCTCTGGGGAGAGGACAGCATCATGGTTCGCGTCAAGTACTCCATTGGACAGGGCTATTATTGCGAGTTGTGGCAGAGAAGTCCTGAGGGCGAGAAGCGTATTGATGTAGATGACGGAAAGGTATCAGATCTGAAAAACGAGATGTACCACCTTGTGATGGCAGATCATGAGATCGAGAAACGCAGCATGAATACGGATGATGCCATTGCTTTATTTGGAGAATTAGGCATGACGGATAAGGAGAAGCTGTTCCGTTATCGCCGTAGCTCCAGAGTCAATATCTATGTGATCGACCATTATAAGGACTACTTCTATGGCTTTATGGTGCCATCCACCGGCTATTTGAGATATTATGATGTGACAAAGTATGTGGATGGCTTTGTATTGCTGTTCCCAAATGAGGATACCAAGGTAGTGGCAGAGTTCAATCCATCTGTAAAGCTGTTCAATACCTTAAAGGCTTCCAGAGATTGGGGCAGGATGTTGGAAATTGACACCATCGGAGCATTGAATGATGCCATTGCAGCAGGACGTATGCAGGAGATGATCCTGACACAGGAAGCACTGTTTGAGGAGCGCATCGGACAGCTTGCCAATGATATCGTAGCATCTCAGGGCAAGAAGTTCGTTATGATTGCAGGACCATCCTCCTCTGGTAAGACCACTTTTTCACATCGTCTGTCCATTCAGTTGGCGGCAAGAGGTTTAAAGCCACACCCATTCCCATTGGATGACTACTATGTGGATCGCAACAAGTGTCCAAAGGATGAGAATGGCAATTACGATCTGGAATGTTTGGAAGCACTGGATGTGGAGCTGTTCAACCATGACATGAATGAGCTTTTGGCAGGAAAGCGTGTAAATCTTCCGATTTTTAACTTCAAGACAGGAAGAAGAGAATACAAGGATAAGATCATGCAGTTGGGAGCGGATGATGTATTAGTCATTGAGGGTATCCATGGTCTGAACGACAGGCTATCCCACTCACTGCCGGTGGAGAGCAAGTACAAGATCTATATCAGTGCATTGACCCAGTTGAATATTGATGAGCATAATTGTCTGCCGACCACAGACGGAAGAATGATCCGCCGTATCGTCCGGGATGCCAGAACCAGAGGTACTTCTGCCAAGGAGACCATTGCTATGTGGGATTCTGTCAGAAGAGGTGAGGAGAAGTATATCTTCCCATTCCAAGAAGGCGCAGATGCAATGTTCAATTCTGCATTGATCTATGAATTGGCAGTGCTTAAGCTGTATGCAGAGCCATTACTTTTTGCAATTGACAAGGAGTGCCCAGAGTATCTGGAGGCAAAGCGACTGCTGAAGTTCTTGGATTATTTCCTTCCAATGCCAAGCGATGGAATCAGTCAGAATTCTATTTTACGTGAGTTCATTGGTGGATCCTGCTTCCATGTATAGAAGGAAGACGCTGGCAGCATGACTTTTCGAAGAAGTGCTTGCCGGAATCTTTGAATTAGTGTATAGTTAGTAATCGTGAGTAAGTAGAGCAAATGATCGCGGCCCGGTGCATACCGGGGTGAGGAAAGTCCGGGCTTCATAGGGCAGGATGCCGGATAACGTCCGGTGGAG
>CAZBFN010000031.1:0-12170 GCA_964491235.1 uncultured Roseburia sp. | reverse complement strand
CCCACGTATCCAGCTTGGAAGGCTGGTGTTCTACCATTGAACTACACCCGCATAAAGTCGGGGTGACAGGATTCGAACCTGCGACCTCCTGGTCCCAAACCAGGCGCTCTAGCCAAGCTGAGCCACACCCCGAAGGATTAAATTATCTTGCATCCGGTGTTTCGTTTCAACCGCCTCACCCGTGACGCAAGAGTTATTATATAGGACGTCTACAAAAAAGTCAACACTTTTTTTAAAACTTTTTTATTTTTTTTAAAGATAGTTGATTTCGAAGTGCGCATCGCCCATTTTATCAATATCCATGAGGATATAGGATGGTCTTTTTCCGTCCTGTCTTGGGTAAGAAATGCTACCCGGATTGAGAGCGATCACATCTTTGTTATAATCTATGACCGGTCTATGGGTATGCCCAAACATTACGATATCATAGTTACGAGCAGACGCCTCCTTTTCAATCTCAGCAATTCCTGCATTGACACAATAATAGTGTCCATGGGTAAGCCAGATGCGATATTTACCCAGAATGATATCCTTTTCACGTGGAAGCATTGAGAAGAAGTCATTATTACCAGCGACCACCTCTATCGGGCAGTCTGCCAGATCTCGAATAATATCTTCCTCTCCCTCTGCGTCTCCCAGATGAATCAACAGATCAATCGGTCTCACACGCTCCAATACCTCTATTAGATTTTCATGCTTTCTATGTGTATCACTCACAATCAGTATCTTCATATACCACCCTTTGAACTCGAAATATTCCGTTTCTCACTCAATTTAGAAGCCATTCTGATGTAACAACGCCTTCATAGCACGCAGGGCTTTTCCGCGATGACTGATGGCATTCTTCGCTTCCTCACTGAGTTCTGCCGTGGAACATCCATACTCATCCACATAAAAAATCGGGTCATAGCCAAATCCATTGGCTCCCGCAGGCTTATCACCGATATATCCCTCAATCGTCTCTCTTGTCACAAGAGCCTCCTTATTCGGCAATACTGCTGCAATTGCGCACACGAAACGCGCCGTGCGTTGCTCCTTCGGCACGCCAGCCAAACGATCCAAAATAGCCTGATTCTTGATGTCATATGAGGTATCTTCCCCCATATAGCGGGCAGAATATACGCCTGGTTCCTTATTCAGATAATCCACTTCCAGTCCTGAATCATCCGCAAGAACAATGTCATCCGTATAGGCTGCGATAGCCTTTGCCTTAATTACCGCATTTTCCTCAAAAGTAGCTCCATCCTCCACGATATCCGCTGTAATTCCAGCCTCCTTCATAGAGAGGATCTCTACGTCCATATCCGCCATGATTTCTCTGATTTCTCGCATCTTTCCGGCATTTCCGGTTGCAAAAATAATTCTCTTCACTCTATATATCCTGCCTTTCCTGCAATCTGCCCAGCACATCTACTCTGCCTGACAGTTCTAATATCCCTCTTCAAATGCACGCATAATCGCGTCATAAATTCCCTGTGCCGCCTGTCTCTGGTATTCCTCTGACCGCAACAGGTCAAGCTCCTCCTGATTCGTCATAAAACCTACCTCGATCAGTGCCACCGGCACCTCACTGGTTCTTATGATATAGATACTATCACCCTTCACAAGCCCCTTATTCTTACTTCCTAGCTCAGAAGTGACCTCTTCCAGACAAATCTGTGCGAACCGCTGACTCGCCTCAGAAGACTCGCTATACATGACCTGCGTACCCTGAATGCCTGACATTCTGCCACTGGCTGTGGAGTTATTATGTATACTAATAAAAAGATCTGCATTGGACTTGTTCGCCAACTGCACTCTCTGATCGAAGGTCGGATTACTGTCATCCGTTCTCGTATAGTATACACCGATATTCTCGTCGCTCTCCTCAAAAATCTCCTGAAGCTGTAACAGAATCGCAAGGTCAATATCCTTCTCGTTTATGCCCTGCTTCGTGGCTCCCGGCGCTCTTCCGCCGTGTCCCGCATCAATTACGACTACTTTATCATAGACTTCCTGTGGTGTCAAAAAATTAAAATAATAGAAATTCTCATCATAAGAGGTCTCCAATTCATAGACCTGATCTGTCACGATCTCTATAATACCCTCATCCTGATGTCTAGCGTAGGATAACATATCCACATAGCTACTGCTGCCCGCAATCGGATAACTATCAAAATACGTCAGATCCGTACCCGGTATCTCCACTCGGACTGTCTGGGTCACATAATCATTGCTGATTTCCACAAGACTGCCATCGACTCCTTCTGGAAGTCGTATACTTAGCTGTCCTCTCTGTGAATCAGCCCCATTTGCTTCCCTAATCTCAAGATCCTGCATTTCTACCTGATTTGCAGCATATTCCTCCTCTGCCAGCCGATCTTCCCGTGCCTCCACCGCTCTGGTATGCACTCCCGGAAGATAAGGGAGCGCGATGCATACCAATATCGTCAGCACAGCAAGAAAGACTGCCGCAACCTTTAACGACTTTTCTTCCATTGTAACAATTCCTTTTACCGATTATTGCTGAACGCCTTGATACAAAGATTACAATCCTCCACCGAATTCGCGCTCTCCCAACTATTTCCATTGGCGCTGATATAACTCTCACCATCATCAAGGATCACATTCTTGGTCGCCTCATCCGCCGCATACTCAATCGCCATTGGATGAACCGATCCCGGTGTAATGATATGAAGCACCACTGCATAACGTTCTCCCGCATCCAGTAAAATGCCCTCATTGAACTCTATCGTATAATATCCAGCATTACTCAGTTTTCCTGACGCCACCGGAATTCTCTCTTCCAGCGACTCTGTTCCTTCAAAATTTCTCACCACATATAATTCATACTGCGAATCTTTTCCTGTCGCATAAAAACTAGCCGCCACAAGCTCCTCTGCATTAGTCGTGGTATATACATTCGCACCATAAATACTGTCCTTATTATATCCCAACTGTCCGATCCAGCCACACAGATCGCTCTGATAAATGTTATCGTAATTATCCACTTCTTCTACCTGTGTATAGACCACATTGTGGGTACCGATGTTAGTGTCATAATAAGAAATATAGAATACTCCGTCCTCACCAAATTCATCTCCCCAGCTATTCTGGCAGATAAATGCTCCATCTCCCTCCAGATCCATACTGAAATTCTCTTTCGGGTAGCTGTCATCCCATCCTATGATGACCACATCATGATTTGGCTTCTCTGTACCAATATAACAGTAGGCATTCGTACTTCTGTTATAATAAGGAGATTTCGACTGGGAACTCCTCAAAGCATTATAGATTGAAGTCTGTACTCCACCATACTGGAATACTGCCTCCTTGATCATCTCATAATCCTTTCCATCGATGACCTGCATTTCCTGTACATGCTTCACCGCCGTCAGTGATTCATCCGTCTCGTCATCCCCATAAGGATCATCCGTCTCATATACTGGTCCCTTCCATGCTGCCAGATATGCCATTCCCATGGTATACTCACCACCGTCATGTTGGGTCAGATTAAAACCATTACTCAATGTCATATGATCCACAGAGTACTGTACATCCTCTTCTGGACGCAGGGAAGACTCCAATGCCCCCAAAGCAGCAAATGCCCAACAGGTTCCATAGGAGCCCTGATCGCGCACCTGCGCCACACGCTCCTTATCACGCAGATCATATCTGGTCGGAATCGTCGTGGCATTACCGGAGGTATCAATAGCAGATGCCTGATTCTCCTGCATATTCCATGTATAAGAATAATCCAGATAATTGGACAGATCATTCAGGCTGACATAATACTCGTCCTCAGTCTTCGTAAAAGGCGATACAATCTCCGCCTCCTCCCCATTCACTTCCGCTGTATAGGAATTAAGAGGAAATAGAACCTCACTGGAATGCTTCTCCACCAGAAGCTCCTCTTCATTATACACATGGGCACTACAATTTAACGCCTCCCGCAGTATCGTCACTGGAACCATAATATTAAGGTTCTCGTCCATGTAAAAGGAGTAATCCTCATTTGTGTACTCCTTGTTATCGATGACCAGCGACAATAAATTATCATTTACGCTGGCTGCAATCAAAGGATTCCATGTCTCTGACTCCAGATTGGCACCGCGAAAATTACGAATCTCCGTAAATCCCTCTGGAATTGTATTAAATTTAAGCAATAATGCAGCTACCAACAGCGCACCAAAAATCACATATCTCTTTGAATATCTCATTCATGCCTCCGCCAGAGTCGTCACGAACATCTTACTTTCTCTTAGGTGGTTTTGGCCCCATAAACTGATAAAAATAAGTCTTTAACATACCATTGTATATCTTGCGGTTCTTGTCCGCCTTTCGTCCGATATATCGCTCCGTATCCTCATAACTGGTAATCATGTACATAGACCAGGAATCCAATCCTCTATACGCCTCTCCAATCTGGGTATACAATTCTGGCAGATCAGCCTTGTCCTCCAGACGCTCGCCGTAAGGCGGATTGGTAATAATAAAGCCATACTTCTTTGGATGGCGCAATTCTGCCACTGGGCGCTGCTGAAAATGGATCAAATGCTCCACTCCGGCACGCTTGGCGTTCTCCCTTGCTGCCTTCACCACATCTCCATCAATATCATAACCCTGGATGTCCACTTCCACATCTGTATGTACCATATCCTCAGCTTCCTTCACGCACTCATACCACAGCTTTCTAGGGATTAAGTTCGTCCATTGCTCCGCTGTGAATTCCCTGTTCATTCCAGGGGCGATTCCTGCCGCGATCATAGCTGCCTCAATTGGGAATGTTCCACTTCCACAGAACGGGTCCACCAGAATACGATCCGGACGCCATGGTGTCAGCAACAGCAGTGCCGCCGCCAAAGTCTCCGTCAATGGAGCCTTACTTGTCATGGTTCGGTATCCTCTCTTGTGAAGGGACTCACCAGAGGTATCCAATGTCACCGTCACCTCATCCTTCAATAAGAAAATTCGAATTGGATAGGCAGCTCCATCCTCTGCGAACCAATCCACATCATAGTGCTGCTTCATGCGCTCTACCATCGCCTTTTTTGCAATCGATTGGATATCAGACGGACTGAACAGCTTACTCTTGATAGAAGATGCCTTCTTCACCCAGAACTTTCCATCCACCGGAATATATTCCTCCCACGGCAAGCTCTTAATACCCTGAAACAGCTCCTCGAAGGTAGTTGCCTTAAATCTGCCGACCTGTATCAGCACTCGCTCCGCTGTCCGTAAAAAAATGTTAGCACGACAGATTGCCTCCGCGTCACCTAAAAATGATACTCTACCATCCTCTACCTGACTGATCTCATAGCCCAGATCATAAATCTCTCTTTTCAATACCGTCTCTAGTCCAAAATGACATGGCGCCACTAATTCAAATGTTTTCATCCAATCTCCTCTATTTTTAAGTCTAATTTCCTAATAGTATATTATCTGTTCTAAAATTGCCTGTCAACCAACAAGTTAGCTGACAGGCATCCTAATATTTTCCAAACACTTACCACAATTTCTTTATTGCATCCATTCCTCCAATAACAGTATACACCTCATACCCCTCATTGCTAAGGCAGCGTGCCGCCATCAAACTGGTACTTCCATAATTGCAGTACAGGATCAGGACCCGATTTCTTGGTAGCCGCCGCATCCAGGCATCTATATCTTCATAGGGCAGATTTCTTGCCTGCGGATAGTGCTGTTCCTGATATGCATCCCGTTCCCGCACGTCAATCACCATTCCACGTCTTCTCTTAAGTATGCCATCTATTTCTTCTGGGCGTATCAAAGAAAATGTCATATCAATCCTTTCCCACAACCTATTTTTCACAATAGATTATGTATGAAAAACAGACTACAAAGCTCCGCCCTGTAATCTGTTCTTCTTTTCTACATCTTATGCAGTTATTTTTTTACCTGTGCGTGTATTGCTAATAGTTGTTTGAACCAGTGGTATCCTGACCAGATGCATTGGATGCCTTATCAGTAGCCTTGTTCTGACCAGTTCTATTGGTACCTGTACTGTTGCTACCTGTACCATTGCTACCTGTACCATTGCTACCTGTACCGTTCTGGCCACCTCTATTGGTGCCAGTAGTATTCTGACCACCTCTGTTCTGTCCGCCTCTGTTCTGTCCTACACTGCTGCCATAACTGTCCCTTGCACTAGAAGAGCTGCTCTGTGTATCCGCGTTTCTTGCCATTTCGTCCTCCATTCCGACGCCATTGGCGTCCCATGACCCTTTTTGCTTATTGCAAAAATATTATTTGAAATTCATAGCAAAAATATACACGCAATTGAATGCTTTTCTTGAATAGGATTCTCCTATTCGAAAAAAAAGCCGGGTACGCATACCCGACTTTTTACGCTCTCGCTATTCCTTTACTTTTACAGATCATAATATTCCAGATTTTCGATAAGCTCCACAGTAAGCTTTCCACCAGCCTTCTGATACTTATCGTATACACCCTGAATACGCTGTGCCGCCTTGGCATTGGTGATGGTCAATCTCTGAATTGACATCTGATACATCGGATTGGACTTCAACTCCTCTCGAATCGCCTTGGCAAACGGACAATAGCTGAGTAAGATCTCTCTGGATACCTTATTCAGACGATAGCTTCCCTTTGCCTCATACTTGATCCAGCTCTGATAATCCTTTACGAATACCTCTCTGTAATTATTTCTACCACGCTGTAATGCCGTCTTGATCTTCTCCTTTGCCTCATTGGAAAGATCATGATTCTTACGGTAGAACTGGAGATAATCGCAATATTCAGCCGTCAATGACTTCTCACGGATATCATTCCAGTGAACACCCTGAATCTTTCTACAAATCTCCCAACGATATCTTGCAACGGTCTCTACCATCATATCATCAATATCTACCGCCGTAAAAATCGGGAACATAAATCTTGCAGATGTATCTCTTCTCACGCCTGCAGTCTCCTGCCACATCATAGCTCTGGTTCCGGCATTCGGCATCAATATAATATCTGGAAGGATTTCCTTCATGATCATCTCACGATTGATTCCCTTATCTGGATCTGAGAACTGAACCTCACGATAAAATACAGAGAAATCAATCTGACGGATCTTGTCAATGGCTTCCTCTAACTTCTGTGCAGTTACCAGCATCTTCTCAATAGAGTTGATAAGATCATACTCTCCCAGAATTGGACAGAATGTAGAAATCTTACCATAGGTGGTTCTATTACCGCTGGTAAACATGTTCTGAATCTCGAACTTTAACTTAAGATCCCGGTTATCCATGTACTTCTTCTGCTGATCCGCCGTAATCTTACCATTTCTACGCATATCAGCCAAATATGCAGGATAATCCATGTCAAACTCATTCTTAGATGGCTCGTTACGTCCCTCATAGACACTCTTTAACCAGTCATATATTGTATATACATGCTCTGATCGACATACATCCAGATGCTCCGTCAAGTCATAGAGAACATTGGCATTCTCCTCACCTGCCATCTGCACATCCATAAATCCAAAATTCAGGAACATCTCCACGATTGGTGTCAATTCCTCTTTATCCTTCATGGCATGCATAAATACCTTCTGATAGACCTCATAATAAATCTGTGTCAGGCGCTTACGCAATCTATGTGCCTCACTATCTGTGGAAAGAATATCTGGCAGATTCATATACTGCTGAATGAGTCCGCGGAACTCTTCAATGTCATTCTCGTCCATACCTGCGTAAGTGAGGATATGTACCAGACAATCTTCTCCCTCTCCACCTTCTTCATCCCATTCATCCTCACCATCCGGTGTGGCATATCCATCGCCAGCTCCCGAAAAGTCAAGCTTCTGATAAGCACCGATACGACTTGTCACCAACCGATCCTCATAAATACTGAGCTTCTTGATGACCTCCGCCATACGATCCATATTCTCCGTCAAAGGAGCTACGTCATAATTCTTTGCAATAGCATCACGTATCAGATCCATATATAATCCAAAAATATCATTCTCGGACTCTGACAATAGGATATCCTGATTGTATTTTAAATACTCCACCATCTCTATGATACCCTGAGTCACTCGTCTGGTCTGATAACATGCCTCCATGATCGCTCCGATACAAAGGCTGTCATCCTTCTGCATCAGACGTACATATTCCTCCAAATATCCCTGTGTCAGACTGACACTGTTATTCACTTCCCAGTTTTCAGCCTTATGTACCATCTCAAGTGGCTTAAAATTGTCAATTCTGTTGAAGTTCTGTCCTTCCAGACGATACTTCGTACAGAATGTCGTATATTCACTATACTCATTCTCCACAAAAGAATGGAACTGTCTTACCAGGTTCTGGAAACCTGCGTATGTCTTAAGCAGCATCTGTCTCTGATTCACAGCTGCTCGAAGCAATGTGCCTCGAATACTTGCCTGCCCCTGCATCGCAGCCTTCAGATCATCCGGTGACTCATATGGAAAAGATGCAAGAACCGAATCTGCTCCAGCGATATAGTCACAGAGATATCTATCACTCTCTGAGATACCGATTACAGAGTCCTTTCCCAGCACCACACGTGCATAAGAATTGCGCTGAATCACTGCACCCTCTAACACGATATACCACTTTTTTACTTTTTCCTTCTGCTTTGCAATAACTTGGTTCTTCTGTACTTTTACCGTTGTCATATTCCCCATACGATAGCCATGCTCCTTTTCCTCTGTGTCATATTTTAAAACATAATTACTTTCTTGTATTATCTTTTCATTAACAACAGTTCACTCAGCAATTCGTTGGCGGCTGCCTCCTTGCTCATTAACTTAAGCTGCTTCTCCCCATCTCTGGTAATCAGCGTAAGTACATTCGTATCTGTACCAAAACCAGCTCCCTCTTCCTTGAGGTTGTTGGCTGCAATCATATCCAGATTCTTCTTCTCCAGCTTCCGTCTGGAATTCTCAAGCATATGCTCTGTCTCCATGGAAAAGCCGCAGAGGATCGTGTTCCCCTTCTGCTCTCCTAACGCTGCCAGAATATCCTTCGTGCGTTCTAACGCAAGTTCTGTGCTATCCCCAGACTTCTTGATCTTCTCATCTGCCACATTTGCAGGACGATAGTCCGCCACAGCGGCAGCCTTAATAATAATATCCTGCTCCTTGGCACGTTCCATGACAGCATCATACATCTCCTGTGCAGACACGATTGGAACCGTATCTATAAACATCGGTGCTTCTAACGCTGTTGGTCCACTGACCAAGGTCACGTCTGCGCCTCGATACATTGCCATCTTAGCAATCGCATATCCCATCTTGCCCGTAGAATGATTTGTGATATAGCGCACTGGATCGATTGCCTCCTGTGTCGGACCTGCCGTCACCAGCACCTTCATGCCCTGCATATCCTTCGGGTATGCCAACTCCTTTACCACATACTCTACCAAAGTCTCCTCTGACGGCATCTTACCATCACCGGTATCTCCATTTGCCAGCATACCACAGACTGGATCAATGATCTCATAACCATGTCTCTTAAGCTTCTCAATATTCTCCTGCACGATAGAATTGTGATACATATTATGATTCATCGCAGGTGCCACGAGACACTTACAGGTACACGCCATCACGGTAGTCGTCAGCATATCATCCGCAATTCCATTCGCAATCTTACCGATTACATTGGCAGTTGCCGGTGCGATGAGCACCAGATCCGCCTGCTTCGCCAGAGCCACATGCTCAACGGAAAATTCAAAATTACGATCAAAGGTGTCAATCAGACACTTATTTGCAGTCAACGTCTCAAATGTCGTCGGTGTGATGAAATTTGTCGCGTTCTGCGTCATCAGAACATGCACATTACAGTGCATCTTTTTTAACATACGTGCCACATTTGGCATCTTATAGGCAGCAATTCCACCTGTAACTCCCAAAAGCACAGTCTTGCCCTTAAGCATTCTGTCATCCTCCATCTTGTCTATCTCTTATCTATCCTTCTAGTGCAGATAGCGCTTCAATGCCTTGCACACTACCGTAGTAAGCGCAGCCGCCACAATCGCCTCTGGCACACCATTTGCCGCAATAATTGCCATAATCGCACCATAGACAGCATCCATAGTGATTCCCTTTGCTGCTGCGAACTGCTCGCTAAAGCAAAAATAAATCAAATTCATGACCAGTAATGTATTCGTAAAGGCACCTACAACACCAGCCACTGGAAGCGCCAGCCAGTCACTGCCCTTTTTCTCCTTAAGTAGCTTGCGCACGCCCACATATACAAAATATGGAACCACGCCCACGAGAATTCTCGGTACAAAACAGATAACGATACTCCAGAAATTTCCGCCAATCTCTCCCACTGAATAAAATGGGGAAAAGGCAAAGGATAACAAGCTCGGATTAAATGTATTATTAATCAAACTCGTACATCCGAATATAAATCCAAGAAAGCCGCCCTTTTTCGGTCCTAACATGATAGATCCGATAATTACCGGTACATGGATAAGTGTCGCCTTAATAACAACAAGGTTGATATAACCCAGATATGGCACAAATGCCATGATAACGATTATTGCCGCAAATAACGCGGTCAATACCATCTCATACGTTTTTTTATTTCTCATAATAACCTCCTGCTCTCGTTCACTTGGGTAACGTCTCCCTTTGGATACGATGCTTATATTATCAAAATTATTGTATACTCTTTTTTAACATTTATCAATGTTTTCCTGCCAATCCGTGTCGAACAATGCCTTTTGACGCAAAAAAAGTTGTGAAGTTTCTCTCTTCACAACTTTTTATCAGCTCTAACCGTATTATACCATGCGCTTCGCACATGCTGTCGCGTGGGCGACCCATGCCATTCGGCGGTATAATGTCTTTCGACATTATACCATAGCCTTTACATAGCGCTTTGCCTGTCTCATCTTGCAGATGAACTGGTTATCCAATTCGTAGAATGCCAGACCAACTGGCACAGATATCAATATGTTAAATGGCACGGCAATATACCATGCTGCACTCATGATAGCACCACCGAGTTCAAAATGGTAATAGACCATCTGAACTAAGAAAATATGATAGGATGCCTTTCCAATCCAAGTCAGCAGTCTTCCCAGTACACCTGGTATGGTACTGTGATAGAACTTTCTAAATAACAATATCACAATTGGGAAAATGTAAAATGCTACTGGCATCGCTGTTGTCTTCCAATAGCCAAACAGTACCAATTCCTTCTCAAATCCAAACACAGCTACAATATACGCCAATCCAGCCAAGAACATCGTCCACATCTGATAACGCTTTACACGATGCTCTGGATGCAAATACAGGTAACATCCAAAGGCAATCAATAAAATATATCTTCCAACACTAAGACGATAATAATACTTATCAATCTCGAAGACTTTCACTGCGATCTCAAACAGAAGGTTTGCAATTACTGCCAATGTAATACCGAGCTTCGCATTTCTATCTACCAGCACATATATAATAGGAAATATTACAAGCAACTGTAACATGACCGGCACATAATAGCTTCCCGGACCATATGCTCCCAACAGGAAAATACGAAGTGGATTGATCTCTCTGTCCTCCCATGCCAGCAATACCATCTCAATCAAACAAATTGAGAAAAATGGCACAAGGAATCGTATCAATTTGGGCTTGATCATACTCCAACCGTACATCTTTCCTAGTTTTCCCTCCGCCTTTTTACAATTTGACATTGCAAAATTATAACCACTGACAATCATGAACACCGGAACTGCCATATTAATCAGCATTGTAAAAAACGGTGATGTCTTATCTGCCCAGTCATAGTGAGTTACAATTACCATGATCACGCAGATTGCCTTCAAATAATCCAAGAATTCAATCCGCTTCGATACACTCTTCTCTACCTTGTTCTCCTCATTCATTTTTCAGACCTCTTTTTCACACACTCTTTTTCATACACTTTTTCATTCTGCTGTCCTCTAACAGCATTCTAAGCTCCTGCCTGTTTCCTCATAACAGACATTCACTCTCACACAATCCTGTATATTAAACACTTTTGGCTCTATTTTCAATAGTAAATCTCGCTAAATCTTTGCTTATTTTCCCCCTGATTCTCTGAAAAACATATAAAAAAAGACCTCAGGAACATCTCCTGAGGTCTAGTACGTGCGAGAGAGGATTCGAACCCCCGACACCTTGGTCCGTAGCCAAGTGCTCTATCCAGCTG
>CAZBFN010000030.1:0-16219 GCA_964491235.1 uncultured Roseburia sp. | reverse complement strand
ATCGCTATGCATACACTTGATGGTGGACGTATCGGTATCGCTGCTCAGGCACTTGGTATCGCTGAGGGAGCTTTAGAGAGAGCTATCGCTTACACCAAGGAGAGAAAGCAGTTCGGACGTTCTATCGCACAGCAGCAGAATACACAGTTCAAGCTTGCTGATATGGCAGCAAGAATCGAAGCTGCTCAGTTATTAGTATATAAGGCAGCTATGGCAAAGGCTACTCAGAAGGTATATTCCGTAGAGGCAGCTAAGGCTAAGTTATTCGCAGCTGAGACTGCTATGGCAGTTACAACAGAGGTTGTTCAGTTATTCGGTGGATACGGATACATCAGAGAGTACGATGTAGAGCGTATGATGCGTGATGCTAAGATCACAGAGATCTACGAAGGAACAAGCGAAGTTCAGAGAATGGTTATCTCTGGAGCATTATTAAAGTAAGACGCGATTCTAAGTCAATCCGCGTGACAAAAATATAAAATAAGGAGTGACAATACCGTGAAGATAGTTGTATGTATTAAACAGGTACCTGATACAAAAGGCGGCGTTAAATTTAACCCAGACGGTACATTAGACAGAGCTGCAATGCTTACTATCATGAATCCAGATGATAAAGCAGGTCTTGAGGCAGCACTTAGATTAAAAGAGCAGTATGGAGCAGAGGTAACAGTTCTTACCATGGGACTTCCAAAGGCTGACGAAGTATTACGTGAGGCTTTAGCTATGGGCGCTGACAAGGGAATCCTTGTAACAGACCGTGTATTAGGAGGAGCTGATACTTGGGCTACTTCTACTACTATCGCTGGTGCTATCCGTAACTTAGAGTATGATCTCATCATCACAGGTCGTCAGGCTATCGATGGAGATACAGCACAGGTTGGACCACAGATCGCAGAGCATCTTGGACTTCCAGTAATCTCTTATGCACAGGATATCAAGGTTGATGGTGACTGCGTTGTTGTACAGCGTCAGTACGAGGACAGATATCATGAGTTAAAGGCAAAGATGCCTTGCTTAGTTACAGCACTTTCAGAGTTGAACGATCCACGTTACATGACTCCAGGCGGAATCTTCGACGCTTACGAGAAGGAAGTAACTGTATGGGGAAGAGCTGACCTTAAGGATGTAGATGATTCTGATCTTGGATTAAAGGGATCTCCTACTAAGATCGCTAAGGCATCTGACAAAGTTCGTAAGGGTGCTGGTGAAAAGGTTACACTTGACACAGATGAAGCAGTTGCTTACTTAATCGGTAAGTTCAAAGAGAAACACATTATCTAATTTAAAATAAGGAAAAGTGGTGAATAAAATGGCATTAGAAGAATATAAGGGAGTATTTGTCTATGCTCAGCAGGTAGACAATGTATTAGACGGCGTTGCTTTCGAATTACTTGGAAAAGGTAAAGACTTAGCAAAAGATTTGAATACAGAAGTAACAGCAGTATTAATCGGTTCTGACGTAAAGGGTCTTGCTGACCAGTTAGCAGAATACGGTGCTGACAAAGTTATCGTTGTAGACGATCCAGAATTAAAAGAGTACAGAACAGAGCCATATGCACATGCATTAGCATCTGTAATCAATGAGTTCAAGCCAGAGATCATGTTAGTTGGTGCTACTGCAATCGGACGTGACTTAGGCCCAACAGTTTCAGCTCGTGTTAAGACAGGTCTTACCGCTGACTGTACCGTTCTTGAGATTGGTGATTTCCCACTCAATCCAGCAGCAGGTCAGGAGCAGTTACACAACCAGTTATTAATGACACGTCCTGCATTCGGTGGTAACACAATCGCTACAATCGCTTGCCCATACAACCGTCCTCAGATGGCAACTGTACGTCCAGGCGTTATGCAGAAGATTGCTCCAATCGCTGGTGCAAAGGCTAACGTTGTTGAGTTCAATCCTGGATTCACACCAGACAACAGATATGTTGAGATTCTTAACATCGTTAAGGCTGTTAAGAACACAGCTAACATCATGGACGCTAAGATCTTAGTATCTGGTGGACGTGGAGTAGGTTCCAAAGAGAACTTCGCTATCTTAGAGGAGTTAGCAGAGGTTATCGGTGGTACTGTAAGCTGTTCTCGTGCCGTTGTAGAGAATGGTTGGTTACCAGTAGATTTACAGGTTGGACAGACAGGTAAGACAGTTCGTCCTCAGATCTACTTCGCAATCGGTATTTCTGGAGCAATCCAGCATACAGCAGGTATGGAGGATTCCGATCTTATCATCGCTATCAACAAGGATGAGGATGCTCCAATCTTTGATGTAGCTGATTACGGTTTAGTAGGCGACTTAAATAAGATCGTTCCTGCTTTAACAGCAGCATTAAAGGCTGAGATGGGTAAATAATAACCCGTCACTTACATTGACGTAGAAGCCGTCGTGGTCGATTGATCACGGCGGCTTTTTGACTGCGCCTATTGATAAAAAAATCGCAAGGTGCTATACTTCATGAAGACAAAGGAGGATGAACAAATGCCAGAGAATAGCAGTTGCAGCGGAGCATCTAGCTGCAGTAAGGAAAGTTGTGAAGGATGTCCAAGTAATAAGAAGGGCAATGGAATTGCAAAAGAGCCGATGAATGCGGCATCTAATATCAAGAAAGTGATCGGTGTTGTCAGCGGAAAGGGTGGCGTTGGTAAGTCCTTCGTTACTGCATCTTTGGCATCCGCCATGAATAGGGCAGGATACAAAGTGGGTATCATGGATGCTGATATTACAGGTCCATCTATTCCTAAGATGTTCGGTGTTCATGGTCAGGTATACGGCACAGAGGATGGAATGATGCCGATGGAGACAGAAGAAGGCATGAAGATCATGTCCATCAATCTGTTGCTTGAGGACGAGGAAGCTCCAGTTATCTGGAGAGGTCCAGTTATCGCAGGCGTAGTAAAGCAGTTCTGGAACGAGACTGTATGGGGTGACATTGATTACTTATTCGTAGATATGCCACCGGGAACAGGCGATGTGCCACTTACTGTATTCCAGTCACTTCCGGTAGATGGAATCGTAATCGTGACGTCTCCACAGGAACTGGTACAGATGATCGTTAAGAAGGCATACAACATGGCGAACATGATGAATGTTCCAGTCCTTGGTCTGGTAGAGAACTTCAGTTATCTGAAATGTCCAGACTGCGGCAAGGAGATCAAGCTCTTTGGTGAGAGCAACATCGACGCTGTGGCAGCAGAGCTTGGCGTTCCTGTATTTGGCAAGCTACCACTTGATCCATCCTACGCGGAAAAGGCAGATATGGGAGAATTTGCAGAGCTGGAGAACCCATATTTAGAGAAGGGTGTAGAGACTTTAAAGACAATCTAATAGATTTGAAGCGGTAAAAAGTTTACCACTTACCTTCGAAAAATTACCTCTTGGTGTAAAGCTATTTACATCAAGGGGTTTCTTTTTTATACTAAACACAAGTTAAGGAATTCCTCTAATGAGACAAGAGCATATCATAGAAGAGATATGTATAAGGAGTTTAGCAATGAAGATACGAATCGAAATTGACGAGAGTGTCACGGAAGATGAGGTCGTCATCCGCTGCCGTGGGTTGACCGAACAGGTGGCAGCAGTTCAAAAGGCCGTCAGCGATGTTGTGAACGTATCCCAGAAGTTCCCGTTTTACAAGGGGAACACGGAGTACTATCTGACATTGGATGAGATATTATTCTTTGAGACGGATGAGAATGGAATCAGTGCCCACACCAGAACAGATATGTATCAGACCCGCTACAAGCTTTATGAATTGGAAGATATCCTGCCGGGTGTCTTTATGAGAGTGGCGAAGTCTACGATACTCAATACCAATCATATTTACTCGATCAGTCGTAACCTGACATCCTCCAGTGTGGTGGCGTTTCAGGGAACACACAAGCAGGTGTATGTGTCGAGAAATTATTACAAACCATTAATCAGCAAATTAGAAGAAAAGAGGTTACATCATGAAAAGTAGTAAAGTATTTTGGGGAATCTTCTTTATCCTCGCAGCAGTGTATGTCGTTATAAGTAAATTTGGAATCCTGCCAGATATCGGTGTGTTCAGTATTTTGTTAACAGTATTTTTGATCTGGGTATTTGTAGAGGGTGTCCGCAATTTTAATTTCTATGAAATGCTATTTTCTGTCGCTTTTATCTGTATTGTCTATGATGAGCAGTTGGGAATCACAGCCTTGACACCATGGACAGTGCTAGGAGCAGCGTTATTGGGAAGCATTGGACTGACGATGATCTTTAGCGGCGTTAAGAAGAAGAGAAAGATAGCTACTGGACAGAGTTGCTCACAGAGCTATGTGGGAAGTGGTTCAGAGCAGTGCACGGGAGAGCAGATTCGCTGTGAGAACAACTTTGGTTCTGCGATTCGTTATATCAACTCCGATAACTTTAAAAACGCAGTAGTAGAGAATAATTTTGGCGCACTTTCCGTATATTTTGATAATGCTATCGTGCAGAGTGAATCCGCATTTGTAAATGTGGAGAACAACTTTGGTGAGACGAATCTGTATATTCCGAAGGAATGGAAAGTTCAGAACAACCTTGACCGATCCTTTGGCGCGATTAATGAGATTGGAAGCAGTATTGGTACTAGCAATACCCTGCTTTATATCAACGGATCAGCAAACTTTGGCGCAATCAATATTCACTACATCTAAGATGTGATAAGAGGGGGAATCGGTATGGAGCTTAGAAGAGAACAATTTGCGGCAGATCAGGCGGAGTGTATCTATATTGAGATAGACTGTGCAGATCTTGCGATGAGAATGACTGATGGTCCCGAAGTTAAGATAGAGGCAGAAGTGGAAGAGTCAGTTACGGAATTCCAGTGTGAAAACGTAAATGGCAGATTGGAAATCTATTATGAACTGAATCATGGCAAGAAGCATCTTCATTGGAACCAGAAAGCACCGCGCATTATAATCGAGATTCCGAGAGATCATGTCTTTGGGGAATTTACGATGGAGCTTGGAGCTGGAAATGCAGACCTGCGGGAGGTGGAGATCTGTTGCGACAGAATGCACATTGAGACAGGAGCTGGAAACTTTAAGACGGGAAGCATTACCGCCAGTGAAGCGATAAAGATCGAAGTCGGCGCAGGAAATGCGATGCTTGGGAACGTGAAGACTAAGATGGCGGACGTGGACTGTGGCGTAGGCCAGCTTGTTATGAATGGAAAAGTGGAAGCAGAGCTGAACGTGAACTGCGGTGTTGGCAAGTGTGAATTGAATCTGGAGGGGCAGGAGAGTGATTACAGCTATGACATCTCCTGCGGTATCGGAAAGGTCGGCGTAAATGGAAATAGCGTAAATGGAATGGGCGGTAGCCAGCAGCAGTATTATACAGAGGCAAAGGGGCGAATCAAAGTCGCCTGTGGATTGGGAAAAGTAATGATAAGAATTGCATAATGGAATTTAATAAAACAGCAGGCCTTTGACCTGCTGTTTTATTTTGAGTAAACGAGTAATAAATATTAGAAAAATAAACCGGAAAAAGAAGTCTCTTTGCTGTAATCACGTACTGGAAGCTGATCTAACTCCGCTTTACAATCCAGATAGAAGACGATCAGTGTCTCTGTCTGATAAGGAGTGATCCAGAGGGCGGCGATGCCGAGGGAACATAGATTGAGCAGATCCCATCCGATGAAGCTGAGCATGATATAAAAGAGCCGCATTTTATTGCCGCGCATCAACAGGCGGCTCTCCTTGAAGGCGTCTCGAACCTTCATCAGGGGATGATCCAGCAATAGGAAAAATATCATTTGATAATTTAATGTAATGATAATTGCCAGAATCATAGAAAGCACAAGACCTACGCACAGGATGCCAATGGATGTTGCTGTGATATCGGTAAAATAAAAATACACCGTTCCAAGAATTCCGGGAACACATGCCAGTATCGAAAATATGAAATACAAAAGGGAGGCACCAAAGTGACGCTCCGCGCTGGAACGGAAGGGGTCAAAAATCTGAGATAGACGGAATTCCTTGGAACGAGTCATATTCAGATGCACCTGATATACGCCGATAGTCAATACTTGCCCGATCAACATAATAAGAAACTCGGCAAGCCCGGTGATGATTAATTGTTTGGTAGTAGGATTGTCGCCAGTGAACATGGAAAAAGGGATTTCTATCACTGCTGGAATGAGACCGGCAGTAACAAAAGCCCCCATCGGTATGGTGTAGCGATTATTCAATATATCACGCGCAATGCGCTTTAATTCCTTAGATGTTCGCTTCATAATAAAAATACTCCTTAAAGTTGCCTATGATTTTTATATGATAGCACACAATGTCAGAATGTGCCACGACTTTATAAAAGCTTTACAAATGGAAAGGAAACGGGTTATACTTTGACAATGAGTATACGAATAGATGAGGGATAGAGATGTTTAAGATAGATAAACGTGTGGATGGACAGTTTTTTGTGTTTGGTTGGTGTGCCATAGCTGTGGTGCTGCTTTTGGGAACGTTCGTAAAAGTGACAGGGTTTAACCCATTGCAGTTATTAGGACCATGCCTACTGCATGCGTTGTCAGGATATTATTGTCCGGGCTGCGGTGGGACAAGAGCGGTAAAGTTCTTATTGCAGGGACAGCTATTAAAATCATTTTGTTATCATCCGATCGTGCTGTATGCAGTAGTGCTTGGTGGTTGGTTCATGATAAGCCAGACCATAGAGCGTGTATCACGGGGAAAGATTCGGATCGGATTACATTTCCGTGAAATCTATATGTGGCTAGCGCTTGCGATTATCATCATCAACTGTCTGGTTAAAAATCTGGCATTGTTGATCTGGAATGTGGATTTGCTTTAATTTTCATACAGAGATTGCATCAGCATGTCGAAGTCGATTCCCATGCTGCCGTATACGTCCCGTGCCATATTTTCAATGCCACCGTAATAGAGGTAAGCGTACATTACCGTGTAGAGCAGTAAAAAGACTACGATACCAAGTCCGATGGCACTTAAGGTCAGCCCGACTTTAGCGCGGCCAGAGAGGGTGTTCTCACCACCTCTTGAAAGCAAGGCGAATACGATGCCGAGAGCACCGCAGATAAGGGCTGGGTATACTAAGCAAGGTGTCGTGATGGCTATGATGCCGAGAATAAAAGAGGCGTTCTCCATCTTGGTGGAGCGTCTTTTATTCTGCTGGGAAGGTCTGGTGTAATATTGATAATCCATAAGTGCGATATACCTTTCTAATACATAAAATCTGAATGGCACATGTGAGGGCATTGCTGCATCACAGTGCTATTATTTGTTATGACACATTCTGACGGAAGATGCAAGTGAATTTTTATGAGGGTGCTTGTGATTCGACGTAGATTTCGTTATAATAGAAGCACTTGTGAAAGAAAGAGGTTATAAAATGGACATTATTGCAAAGATTTCAGAGGAACTCGGTATTAAGCGCCACCAGACGGAGGCGGCAGTCAAGCTGATTGACGAGGGCAATACCATTCCTTTTATCGCCCGTTATCGTAAGGAAGCAACGGGGGCATTAAATGATGAAGTGCTTCGTAATTTGTTTGATCGTCTGAATTACCTGCGTAACTTAGAGGAGCGTAAGGAGACGGTACTTTCTAGTATTGAAGAGCAGGGTAAGCTGACAGAGGAGTTAAAGGCACAGATTCTGGCAGCAGAGACTATGGTAGTGGTGGAGGACTTATATCGTCCGTACAAGCCAAAGCGTAGAACACGTGCCACAATCGCAAAGGAAAAGGGGTTAGAGCCTCTTGCAAATATTATTTCACTGCAGATGTTAAGTACATCACTTTTGGGTGAGGCGGCGAAGTTCGTAGATTCAGAAAAGGGTGTAGAGAGTGCGGAGGATGCCATCGCAGGAGCGAAGGACATTATAGCAGAATCTATTTCTGATGGGGCGGATTACAGAAGTCGTATTCGTGATCTGACGGTGAAAAAGGGACGTATCCTCTCTACGGCAAAGGATCCAGAAGCAGAGTCTGTTTACGAGATGTATTATGAATTTGATGAGCCAGTGGCAAAGCTTGCAGGTCATCGTATTCTTGCCATCAACCGTGGCGAGAGTGAGAAGTTCCTTACTGTGAAGGTGGAGGCTCCAGTGGAGGACATCCTTCGTTATCTGGAGAAGCAGGTCATTGTGAAGGACAATAAGGAGACCACACCGGTGTTAAAGGAGGTCATTGCAGATGCCTATGATCGTCTGATTGCACCAGCAATTGAGCGTGAGATCCGAAGTGACTTGACAGAGCGGGCTGAGGATGGTGCTATCAAGGTCTTTGGTAAGAACTTAGAACAGCTATTGATGCAGCCTCCAATCGCGGGACAGGTCGTACTTGGATGGGACCCTGCATTCCGTACTGGATGCAAGCTTGCGGTGGTAGACCCGACAGGAAAAGTGTTAGACACGACAGTTATTTATCCGACTGCTCCACAGAACAAGGTGGAGGAAGCTAAGGTGGTATTAAAGAAGCTGATTTCTAAGTATCATATTACTTTAATTTCCCTTGGTAACGGAACTGCATCCAGAGAGTCAGAGCAGGTGATCGTAGACCTGTTAAAAGAGATTCCGGTCAAGGTACAGTATATTATCGTAAATGAGGCAGGAGCGTCCGTATACTCTGCAAGTAAGCTTGCTACGGAGGAGTTCCCGAATTTTGATGTGGGACAGAGAAGTGCGACTTCCATGGCGCGCCGCTTACAGGACCCATTGGCTGAGTTGGTGAAGATCGATCCAAAGTCTATCGGTGTCGGACAGTATCAGCATGATATGAACCAGAAGAAGCTGAGCGAAGCTCTGGGCGGTGTCGTAGAGGATTGTGTGAATAAGGTCGGTGTAGACTTGAATACTGCGTCTGCATCTTTACTTGAGTATATCTCTGGTATCAGCAAGGTCATTGCGAAGAATATCGTGGCATACCGCGAGGAGAATGGTAAGTTCACCTCACGTGCGGGACTTCTTAAGGTGGCGAAGTTAGGACCGAAGGCGTATGAGCAGTGTGCAGGATTTATGCGTATCAACGATGGTAAGAACCCGTTGGATGCCACAGGAGTACATCCTGAGAGCTATGATGCGACCAAGAAGCTTTTGGAGAAGCTGGGGTATACTTTGGAAGATGTAAAGAGCCGTAATGTGGAGGGAATCTCTAAGAAGATTTCTAGCTATGATAAGCTGGCAGAGGAACTGGGCGTCGGTGTGATCACATTACAGGATATTGTAAAGGAATTAGAGAAGCCGGCGAGAGACCCACGAGAGGACATGCCAAAGCCAATCTTAAGAAGTGATGTTCTCGATATGAAGGATCTGACTCCGGGTATGGTGTTAAAGGGAACCGTTCGTAATGTCATCGATTTTGGTGCATTTGTAGATATCGGTGTACATCAGGATGGATTGGTTCACATTTCCCAGATGAGCGACAAGTATATCAAGCATCCTCTGGAGGTAGTCAGCGTGGGTGACATCGTGGAGGTCAAGGTCATGAGTGTCGATCTGAAAAAGCAGCGAATCCAGCTTACAATGAAGCTGAATGGATAAGATACTTATTGACAGTAATAGGATGGATGCATACAATGAGTATGCAAAAGGAGACGAGTGACAATGGACACAAATAAAGTAAGAAATATATCATCCAAAAAAGAATATAAAAAGGGAACAGTAAATGTGCGCTATATGGCAGTGACAGCCATGCTGTCTGCGGTGGCATTTATTTTAATGTTTCTGGATTTCCCGATTCCATTCTTGATTCCGGACTTTATTGAGATGGATATCTCAGAGCTTCCGGCATTGATCGGTGCATTTTCTATGGGACCGATGTGTGGAGTGTTGGTGTGCCTGATTAAGAACTTGCTGCACCTTATGATATCTTCTACCGGTGGCGTGGGCGAGTTATCGAACTTTTTACTGGGAGTGGCATTTGTATTACCAGCAGGTCTGATCTATAAGTATAAGAAGAGTCGTAAGGGTGCTCTGGCAGGTTCTCTGGCTGGAGCTGCATTTATGGCGGTTTTTAGTATTGCATCGAACTATTTTCTGGTATATCCATTTTATTATAGTCTTATGCCGGAGGAGATGGTGCTGGCAGCATATCAGGTGATTCTGCCATCTATGCAGAATATGTTACAGTGTCTGATTTGTTTTAACATGCCATTTACCTTCGTGAAGGGACTGCTTTCAGTGGGAATTACATTTGCTATCTATAAGCATATTTCCCCGATATTAAAGGGCACATACCGATAAAATAAGAATCTGCACACCCTGAGATAGGGCTGTGCAGTCAGGAAAAGGACGCTGTGGAATAGCGTCTTTTCTTTTTAACTAAAAAATGCTATACTAAACGATACAAACAGGAGGATTTAATATGCCGATAGAATTTGATATTACGTTGACATCCAAGGATATGTACCGCTTTAATATGTATCAGACCTATTCTGGTTTTCACGGATGGTTTTCTGTGATTGTGTCAATCCTTATCTTTGCGGTGGCGGGAGCGACCTGTGGAGATGTTGAGATGACCTACACAGTTCTTTATATCGTATTTGGTGTTATTTTTCTGGTGTATCCACCAGTGAGCCTGTACTTGAGATCAAAGCGTGCGATTTTAATGTCAGAGGTGCTTCGCAATACATTGCATTATGCGGTGGATGAGAAGGGCTTTACTGTAACACAGGGAGAGGCAAGCGCAGAGCTTCCTTGGAAGCAGATCTATAAGATGGTGGCGACCAAGAGCAATGTGCTGGTATATAGTAACCGCACCAATGCCTATGTGATACCAAGAGAGCAGCTTGGCGAGAATTACGGTGCATTGGCAGAGTTGGCTACAAGCAATCTGGAAAAGTACCGCGTGAAGATGAAGTAACGGAGAGACAATATGAGCGAGATGATTTATGAGACGTTTTCGCCAGAGGAGACTCATGCTCTTGGTAAGCGAATTGGAGAGCAGGCGAATCCGGGAGACGTATATACACTGACGGGTGACCTTGGTGTGGGCAAGACAGTATTTACCCAAGGGATAGCGGATGGACTGGGAATTACAGAGGCGGTCTGCAGCCCGACTTTTACGATTGTACAGGTCTATGAAGAGGGGCGGTTGCCGTTCTATCATTTTGATGTATATCGCATTGGAGACATCGAGGAGATGGACGAGATCGGTTATGAGGACTATTTCTATGGAGATGGACTTTGCATGATCGAGTGGGCGAATCTGATTGAGGAGATTTTGCCGGACAAGCGATATGAAGTGACGATTGAGAAGAATCTGGAAAAGGGATTCGATTACCGGAAGATTACCATTAGAGAGTGTTAATGGTAGGATTCGGATGGAGGAATAGGATGAGAATATTAGGATTGGATAGCTCCGGGCTGGTGGCAAGTGTTGCCATCATAGAGGATGAGAATCTGCTGGGAGAGTATACCGTCAATTATAAAAAGACACACTCCCAGACACTTTTGCCAATGCTGGATGAAGTGGCGCGGATGATAGAGCTGGATATGAGTACCATAGATGCTATTGCCATTGCTGGTGGACCGGGGTCCTTTACCGGACTTAGAATTGGCTCTGCGACAGCAAAGGGCTTAGGATTAGCTTTGAATAAGCCGATTATTAATGTGCCGACAGTGGATGCTTTGGCGTATAATCTTGTGGGACATAGGGATATGATATGTCCATTGATGGATGCAAGAAGGAATCAGACATATACAGGATTGTACCGTTTTATGGGCAATGAACTGGAAGTGATAAGAGAGCAGTGTGCAGTCGGAATCGACGAGATTATTGCAGATATCAATGAGCGGGGCGTGCCGGTGGTATTTTTGGGAGATGGCGTGCCAGTATTTACAGAATATATCAAGGAGCATATGCAGGTGGAGTATACCTTTGCCCCTGCTCATATGAATAAGCAGCGGGCTGGCGCAGTGGCGGCTCTTGGAATGAAGTATTTCGCAGAGGGACGTTACGAATCAGCAGAGGAGCATAAGCCGGAGTATTTGAGATTGTCACAGGCGGAGCGGGAGCGCAATGCCAAGGAGGAGCAGATGTCTGCCGCAGAGGAAAGTAAGTCATGATTTTAATCAGAGAGATGCAGGTGAAGGATGCCGATGCGGTGGCAAGGCTGGAAGCCCAGATATTTTCTCAGCCTTGGAGTAGACAGGGATTTATCGATTCTCTCAATTTGGGAAATACTATATTTCTGGTAGCAGAAGAGGAAGATAGAATACTAGGATATATCGGTATGTATTTTACAATGGATGAGGGAGAGATCACCAATGTTGCGGTAGATCCTCTAAAGAGATGCCATGGAGTGGGAGGCATGTTGATCGATGCCATGAAAAGAGAGGCAGAGCAACGTGCGCTTGCCCGTATCGTGTTAGAGGTTCGGGTGTCCAATCAGAGTGCAATACGTTTGTATGAGCGCAGTGGCTTTGTAAATTGGGGTGTGCGCAAGGGATTTTATGACTTGCCGAAGGAAGATGCCTATATTATGATATATGGCCAGTAATTCCCACTAGGTGTAGCCTTAAGTTCTTTATATAATCTCCGTATAAGCCGTGCACTGTTTGTGTGGAGCGGAACAGTTTTATGCTGATGGATGGAGGAATAAGAATGAGTAGGAATGCAAAGGTGGTATACTGTAATTGCTGTGGAAGAAAGATCTGTGCCGAGGGGCAGCAGGATAAGACCTCTTTTTTGACCATAAGAAAAGAGTGGGGATATTTTTCACAGGGCAAGGACGGGCAGGTACACAGTATGGATCTGTGTGAGGCCTGCTATGACGTGCTGGTGCAGACGTTTTCAATTGCACCAAAGGTGGAGCAGATTACGGAATTTTTATAAAAGGAGTTATTCATGTTAGATGTATGTCTTTTGGGAACTGGAGGAATGATGCCACTTCCATACCGGTTTCTGACAGCGGCTATGATGCGCTATAATGGCAGCAATCTTTTGATTGATTGTGGGGAAGGGACTCAGGTGGCAATCAAGGAAAAGGGATGGACATTTAAGCCGATTGATATTTTATGTTTTACACATTACCATGCAGACCATATCAGTGGACTGCCGGGATTACTACTTACAATGGGCAATGCAGAACGTACAGAGCCTTTGACGATGATTGGACCGAAGGGACTTGAACGGGTGGTGAATGCACTGCGTACCATAGCACCTGAGCTGCCTTTTGAGATTCGATTTATTGAGTTGTCAGAGCCAGAGGCGGATTTTGAATTGAATGGATACCATATTCATGCATTTCGTGTGAATCACAATATTGCTTGCTATGGCTATACGGTGGAGATTCGCCGTGCAGGCAGATTCCAAGTGGAACAGGCAAAGGCAAATGGTATACCTCAGCGTTTGTGGAGCAGATTGCAAAAGGGTGAGACCATTACTTGGGAGGATGGTAACGTGTATACTCCGGATATGGTATTAGGACCGGCGCGAAAGGGAATTAAGGTGACCTATTGCACGGATACCAGACCGACGGAGTCTATCGTTAAGTCAGCAGAAGGTTCGGACTTATTTATCTGTGAGGGAATGTACGCGGAGAAGGAGAAGATTGTCAAGGCGAAGCAGTACAAGCATATGACATTTTATGAGGCTGCAGACATGGCAAAGCGTGCAAAGGTGCGAGAGATGTGGTTGACACATTTTTCACCATCTCTTGTCAGGGCAGAGGATTATATGCCGCAGGTGCGGGAGATTTTTTCGGAAGCTTATCTGGGGAAGGATGGCAAGAGTGTAGAACTGTTGTTTGAGGAAGAGTAATGAGCAAAGAGGAGGGTGATTTTTATGAAGAAAAACGTTATAAGAATTGTGGTCGCGGTTGTGCTGATCAGTGTGATCGTAGGTGTATATTATTGGTTTACGGTTTCTAAGCGTGCGACTGTCGAGGATGCTGTGGAGCTTACTGAGGTGCAGACGGTAATTACCAAGGATTTGGAGGCGAATTATCCTGCAACACCGAGGGAAGTCGTGAAGTATTATAACCGTATTCTTTGTTGTTTCTATAATGAGAGCTACAATGAAGATGAACTGTATGCATTGGGAGATCAGGCACGTATGCTCTTTGATGAGGAGCTGTTGGCAAATAATCCGCGAGATGAGTATTTTACAGCATTGAAGGCGGATATTCAGAACTATCATGATAAGTCTAGGACGATCATGAACACTACCGTGTGTGATAGTAATGATGTTAATTATCAGACAATAGATGGGGACGAGTGCGCATATGTGACATCCTCCTACTTTGTGAGCGAGGGCAAATCATATAGTCGTACCTATCAGATGTATGTTCTGAGAAAAGACGAGAATGGTAATTGGAAGATCCTGGTGTTCTACCAGGTTGAAGGAGATTCTTCAGATGAGTGATAAAGAAGTAAAGATACTTGCAATAGAGAGTTCCTGCGACGAGACCGCTGCGGCCGTCGTGGTAAATGGAAGAGAGGTCAGATCCAATGTAATCTCTTCCCAGATTGCGTTACATACTCTGTATGGTGGCGTTGTGCCGGAAATTGCATCAAGAAAGCATATAGAGAAGATTAATCAGGTGATTACACAGGCATTGGACGAGGCAGGGACTACCTTGGATGAGATAGATGCTATTGGCGTTACTTATGGTCCGGGGTTAGTGGGTGCGTTGCTGGTAGGCGTGGCTGAAGCGAAGGCGATCAGCTATGCCAGAAATATACCATTGGTGGGAGTGCACCATATCGAGGGTCATATCAGCGCGAACTATATTGAGAATCCGGATTTGGAACCACCATTTTTATGTCTGGTGGTATCGGGTGGTCATACCCATCTGGTAAAGGTGTTGGATTATGGAAAGTATGAGATTCTGGGAAAGACCAGGGATGATGCGGCAGGTGAAGCCTTTGATAAGGTGGCGCGTGCTATCGGTCTGGGATATCCGGGAGGGCCTAAGATAGAGAAGGTGTCCCATGAGGGAAATCCTCATGCAGTGGAGTTCCCACGTGCTAAGATCGTGGATGGACCTTATGATTTCAGTTTTAGTGGCTTGAAGTCTGCGGTCTTGAATTACCTAAATGGATGCCAGATGAAGGGAATCCCTATTGTGCAGGCGGACGTGGCAGCTTCTTTCCAGAAGGCGGTGACGGATGTGCTGATTGGGAATGCCATGAAGGCAATTGATGAATATGGTATCGATAAGTTTGCGATTGCAGGAGGCGTTGCCTCCAATGGTACACTGCGGGAAGGTATGCGTGAAGCCTGCCAGAAAAAGGGAGTGAAGTTTTATCATCCATCTCCAATTTTTTGCACGGATAATGCTGCGATGATCGGAGTGGCGGCTTATTATGATTTTATGAATGGAAAGCGTGACGGTTTGGATCTGAATGCGGTTCCGAACCTGAAGTTAGGGGAACGATAATTATAGATGGAAAAGATAACAGCAATCGTGCTTGCGGCGGGAGCTGGCAAGCGCATGAACAGTTCTGTGCATAAGCAGTATATGCTGCTTGAAGGAAAGCCTGTAATCTATTATGCGCTAAAGACATTTGAACAAAGTGCAGTCACGGATATAATTCTTGTTGTGGGAGCGGGAGAGATCGAATATTGCCAGAACGAGATTATAGATAAGTATGCCATTCAGAAGGTGAGTGGAATCGTGGAGGGCGGCAAGGAAAGATATCATTCTGTATATGAGGGCTTGAAGGCGGCAGCGGGGTCAGACTATGTTCTGATTCACGATGGTGCAAGACCTTTTGTGACAGAGGATATCATAAGGCGTTCCATAGCTTCTGCAAGGGAGCATCATGCATGTGTGGTAGGTATGCCAGTAAAGGATACGATCAAAGTGGTGGGAGAGGACGGATTTGCAAAGGAGACTCCAGCCCGCAGCAGCTTGTGGCAGGTGCAGACCCCACAGTCCTTTTCTTATCCGCTTATATTAGAAGCGTATAAGAAAGTGATTGCCGAGGGGGATAGTGCGGTCACAGACGATGCGATGGTACTTGAACAGGTTACAGGACAGAAGGTAAAAGTAATCGAGGGCAGTTATCAGAATATAAAAATCACGACTCCAGAGGATATTTTGGTGGCGGAAGCCTATCTAAAAACAACATCTTGTGGGGCATAAAAAATCGTTTGTAAAAAGTTAAAAAAGTTGTTGACATCATCGAATTTGGATGGTAATATAAGTTCTGCACTGATTTGAAGTAAGCGCACGGAGAGATATCGAAGTGGTCATAACGAGGCGGTCTTGAAAACCGTTTGTCCGAAAGGGCGCG
>CAZBFN010000029.1:0-17007 GCA_964491235.1 uncultured Roseburia sp. | reverse complement strand
CCCGTGACCTCCGCACTACCAATGCGACGCTCTACCGACTGAGCCATAGCAGCATCTGTGTTATATCCTTAACACTTGTACTACTATACTATACGAATTACTGATTGTCAAGATAGTAATTCAAAAATTTGCTTTCCTTCCCTAACGTTTTCCAAGCGTATAATCTTTTGTTTTTTGCACACACTAGACCCGAAAGGATGGTGTAAAATATGAATCTTGATAAAATTGTCTGCAACTGTTTTAGCGTTACAAACGGCATGATCAAAGATGCCATCGATGCGGGTGCCAGTACACTAGAGGAAGTTCAGGATGCTACCAGCGCTGGAACTGCATGCGGTGCATGTCTTGAAGATGTGCAACATCTCGTAGATTCCCTCGTCGCAGAGCGCGACAGCAAGGCATAATGCCAGTTTCACTACACACTAGACCCGAAAGGACGGTACTCTTATGACCGATAGAAAAACTACGAACCTATACGACGACGGCAACATTCCAGATGTGGATCTGCCCAAGGACTGCGGTAAGGACAAAACCTCCAACTGCAAGGATTCCAAGTATGAGGTAGAACCTTTGCCGGAATCTTCACGCCCGCGAAAAGACGGACCAGGAGGAGCCTAAGGCTCACTCCTGTCCTTCTTTCCATTTACATATCATATCCACCATACCACGGCTGCCAAACCTGCCAATCAACTCATCAAACTCATATTCCTCCCCGAAAATCTCCCAAAATACTTCGTCTTTCCCATAGTGCCTGTCATAAAATTCAATCAGCTCCTCCGCCGTCATTCTTGGCTTATCTTCCTCAATCAGCTCCTCCGCCGTCATCCTTGGCTTATCTTGCATCTGCCCCATCTTTTTTCCACCTTTCCCTTGTTTCTCCTAGATTACCTTCTCCCCTTATACTCTGGGCAATTAAAACTATTACTCAAAATTAAAAAAGCGGAGCTCGATTAAAAAATCAAGTTCCGCACTCTTTATCATTTTTCTAGTATCGCTGATATCAGCGATTCGTAGGTGGCATGCTCTGCCTGTATCACCTGCATGATTCCATTTTTATTCAAATACTCTGTGGTCTTGGGGCCGATACTGTAAAGCTTATTCTGTTTTTCCCACTCTGCCACGACCTCTTTTGGCACATGGAATAAAAGCCGTTCCGCGGAGGAAGCGCAGGTTACACATATCCCGTCATATGCACTCCAATCCATTGCCTCTCTGATCCTAGGCTTTACTGCTCTATTCTCATACATGACCACTTCCCTGAACTGACATACATCTTTCAAGGCTTCCCTGATATGTCCATCCGCATTTTCTGCCTTCAAATACCACACTGTTTCCGACTGCTTCACCTGTTCGCGCAATACTTCAATCAGAGCATCGCTGTGATACTCCTGTGGCTGTAAATCCGCATAAATTCCATAAGAACCCAGTGCCTCTGTGGTCTTTCTACCAATGGACGCAATTCGGCAATGAGCAAGACTTCTCACATCGATTTCCTGCCTCTGAAGTGCTTCAAAAAAGCATTCCGCTCCATTGCGACTGGTGAAGAGTAGCCAGTCTGCCTGCTGCAATTCTTCCTTCGCAAAAGAAACATCACCGCTTACGATTTCTCCCACCTGAATCTCCTCTACCATTGCTCCCTGCTGCTGCAAAAGCATGGTAAGCTTCGATGTTTTGTTTCCAATTTTAGGCACAAGATACCGTTTTCCAAACTGTTTCTTTTGTTCAAAAAAATTCAATTTTTCACGCAGTTTCACCACATCTCCCACTACAATCAATGCAGGGGATGGCAGCTCTGCCCTCTTTACCTCATCCGCAATATTGGAAAGCTCCGCTGTGACCGTTCGTTGCTCCTGCGTAGTGGCACAGGAAATGACTGCTGCCATGGTGCCCTTCTTCATACCAGCTTCCATGAGCTTTGTTGCAATCTCTTCCACCTTGCTAAGTCCCATCAAAAACACGCAGGTATCTTTTCCCTTTGCCATGGCTTCAAAATCAATATCCGCCAGCTCATCCTGTCTATTGTGAGCTGTCACCACATGAAATCCTGTGGCAAGTCCCCGATGGGTAACTGGAATTCCTGCATAGGCAAGTCCTGCGATACTAGAACTGATACCCGGAATAACCTCAAACGAAACATGATTCCTCTCCAACTCTAGTGCTTCCTCACCACCACGGCCAAAAACGTACACATCTCCGCCCTTAAGTCGAACCGTATTTTCATATTCTCTTGCCTTATCCACCAAAAGCTGATTGATCTCTTCCTGTTTCATGGTGTGATTATGGCTTGCCTTGCCCACATATATTAGTTCACACTCCGGCTTTGCCTCTAGCAACAATTCTGGGGCTGATAGACGATCATAAACGATACAGTCTGCCTCGCGGATTGCCTGTAATCCCTTTACCGTAATTAATCCCGAATCTCCCGGACCACCACCGACGAGATATACCGTCCCCATCTTCATTTCTTCCTGCTCCGTCTTTCTCATCCGCTCCTTGCCAGTCCCTTTCTTATCCGATTCCAAATCTATTTTCTTCTCTACGTCTCGCCCAATCTTTTTCCGATTTCTTAGCTTTCCTATTCTCTGCCTCATCCAGTCGTTTCATTCAGTCTACGTCTTCACCTATGTTCAGCGCCTGTCTAATCTGACTTACCGCAACATCCGCAAGCACTTTGGGATTCTCCCCTGTCACATCTCCATATGCAATCTGAGAACCATCCTCATTGCCAAACATAGCTCTAAGCCGGTATCCCGCTCCATCCTTCTGGCAGACCGCACCAATCGGTCTGTGACAATCTCCACCGATTTTCTGTAAAAAGCCTCGCTCTGCCTGTGCAATCATTTCTGTATCGACATCACTTAAAGCATCTAGCATTTTTCTAAGCACAGCATCATCGGCGCGTATTTCCAACGCCAAAATCCCCTGAGCTGGTGCTGAAATCATTTGCTCCGCTTCCAAATACTGAGTAATTCGCTCCTCCATACCAAGACGGTGCAATCCCGCCGCAGCGAGCACGATTCCATCTAACTGCTGCTCCTCCATCTTGCGCAATCTGGTATCTACATTTCCTCGGATATCCACGACCTTAAGATCTGGACACAGCTTTTTCAACTGAAACTCCCGGCGCTTACTTCCCGTTCCAATCACTGCTCCCTGTGGCAATTCCTCCAAGGAACTTTTTTCACGCAGGATAAGCACATCTCTTGGATCTTCTCTTTTCCATGCCTTCGTAAATGTCAGACCCTCTGGCAGCTCCGCGGGCATATCCTTCATACTGTGCACCCCGATCTGCACCTCGCCGGATAGAAGCTGTTCTTCAATTTCCTTCACAAACAATCCCTTATCCCCGATCTGATTCAGCGGGCGATCCTGTATCATATCTCCCTTTGTCTTGACAATCTTTATCTCAAACTCCTGCTCCGGATAAGCCTTCTGCAAAATATCACAGACATAATTTGCCTGTACTAACGCCAGCTTGGATCCCCGGGTTCCAATCACATACTTCATATTGTTCCTTCCATTCCTTCCCAATTCCCCGTCAACGCTTCTATCTTAATAGAATCACTTCTCTACTAATTCATTCTATCTACTCTATCTGAAAAAGCTTTCTTACAAGCTCCTTATATTCGTCCTGTTCTTCCTTCGTGTCTATCTGCTTCAGTTCCTGAATCGGTTCCCGTAAAAGCCGTTGCAACGATGCATTTAACACCTTTCGCAAAAGCTTCTGCTCCCGCTGTCCCAGATCCATTTTCCGGTTCAGATAGGCACAGCTATCCTCCACAATATCGCTGCACCTCTGTTGCAAAGATTCTATCGTGGAATCCATCCGACTTGCAAGCAACCAATTACAGGTCTCCTGCACATCCTCTGCAATCATGCTCCGGCTCTCCTCCACAAGACGCTCACGTTCCAACTGATTTTCCTTCACGATCTCCTGCAACGTATCCAGATTAATCACTCGAACTCCCTCATAGGCTTCCAGTCTCATATCAACATCTCTCGGGGCTGCCAGATCCAAAAACACCATCGCTTGCTTCGGCGTAAATTCTTCGCTTTTTACCACCAGATGCGGAGATGCGGTGGCTGATACTACGATATCGCAATCCTCCATCGCCACATATCTCTCCTCATAAGGGACTACGGAAATATTCTCAAACTCTGTTCCAAGCTCCCTTGCATGCCCCAGCGTCCTGCTGCACAGCGTCACTGCTCCCGCTCCATATTCATTGAGATAAATCAATGCCAATGCCGCCGTCTTTCCGCTTCCAATGACAAGCACACGTTTTCCTGCTATACCACATGCCTCATTTAGCTTCTGAATCCCGATATAGCTGACAGACAGGGGCTTTTCACTGATTCTAAGCTCTGTCTTAATTCGTTTTGCGCAGGTCACCGCATCCCGTACTACCTTGTTGAGTTCCTTCTTACTGTGTCCCATGGTTCGGGCAAAATCAAGAGCATCCTTCACCTGTCCTAGAATCTGATCCTCTCCCAGCACCAACGATTCCAGTCCCGCCGCAATGCGAAACAGATAGGCAATTGCATCCTCTCCCACCAACTGTATTAGATAGTCAGCCACTGCCACCTCAGAAAACATCTCTTCATAAATCTGCTGTATCTTAGCAAGCTGCATTTCTTCCTCATAGAAAAAATACACCTCACTCCGATTGCAGGTAGCCAAAATCATACACTGATCTATTCCCAGTGCCTCTGCCCTCTGAAAAAATTCTATTTTTCGCACATCTGTAAAGGAAATCTTATCCCGCACTGCAAGCGGTGCCTTTTTATAATTAATGCCAATGAACCCAAACTGCATTTGGTCTGCTACTCCTGTCTACTATAACCTAAAATAATCTTTCATTACCTTACAAGTCTTCTCAATATCCTCATCGGTATGGACATCCGATACGAACATTGCCTCGAACTGTGACGGTGCCACATAAATACCATGCTCCAGCAAATACGCAAAATATTCCGCATAACGTGCTGTATCGGAAGAAACTGCGCTCTCATAATCCCGCACTTCCTTCTGAGTGAAAAATACACCGATCAAGGAACCAATCTGATTAATGCATACCTGATCTCCTGCCACAGCCTTTAATGCATCTGCAAGCTTCTTTGCCTTTGCTTCTAAACGCTGATAAATGGCTGAATCTTCCTTCAACATCTTTAATGTCTCGATTCCAGCCGTGGTAGCAATCGGATTACCAGAAAGCGTACCTGCCTGATACACTGGACCCACCGGAGATACCATATCCATGATCTCCCGCTTTCCACCATAGGCACCGATTGGCATTCCACCACCTACGATTTTTCCTAGGGTGGTCAGATCTGGGCGAATTCCAAAATATTCCTGTGCTCCACCGAGGGACAGACGAAATCCTGTGATGACCTCATCAAAAATCAAAAGTGCTCCATACTGGGTCGTAATCTCACGCAAGAACTCCAAAAATCCCGGTTCCGGCAGCACCACTCCCATATTTGCCGCCACTGGCTCCACAATTACAGCTGCAATGTCCTTAGGATTCGCCTCAAACAATTCCTCCACGGATTTTCTATCATTATAAAGTGCCACTAATGTATTTTTTGTATAGTCCGCTGGAACTCCTGCACTGTCTGGCACGGATGTGGTCAGCGCTGCCGATCCTGCCTTCACCAACAATCCATCGGAATGTCCATGATAGCAGCCCTTGAACTTAATGATCTTATCCCGCTTTGTATAGCCACGGGCGGTACGGATCGCACTCATTACTGCCTCTGTTCCAGAGCTGACTAGACGATTCACTTCCATAGACGGCATCAGCTCTGCTATCAGCTCTGCTATCTCCACTTCCTTTTCCGTCGGCGCACCATAGGTCAGACCATTCTCACAGGCCTCCTGCACTGCCTTTATCACGCGAGGATGCGCATGCCCTAATATCCCCGGCCCCCAGGAACATACATAATCTATCATCTCATTGCCATCCACATCGGTGATACGGTCTCCCTTGGCAGATGCAATAAATCGTGGTGTCAATCCCACAGAACCAAATGCCCGGACTGGACTGTTAACTCCTCCCGGAATATGCTGCTTTGCTGCTGCAAACAATTCTCTCGATCTCATATCCTTAGCCATTTGCTATGCTTCCTCCTTCAGCCATGCTGCCACATCCAACGCATGATAAGTAATAATCATTTTGGCACCTGCGCGCTTGAGTCCCGTCATAATCTCCATAACAATCTTCTTCTCATCGATCCAGCCGTTTGCTGCTGCCGCTTTTACCATCGAGTACTCACCACTGACATTATAGGCAACAATCGGAATGTTATAATTCAGCGAAATATCCTTAATGATATCCATATACGCCATTGCTGGCTTGGCAATGATAAGATCAGCCCCCTCTAGGATATCCTCCTCCACTTCCCGCATGGCTTCTCTGCCGTTTGCAGGGTCCATCTGGTAGGTCTTGCGGTCGCCAAATCCCGGTGCAGAATGTGCTGCATCACGAAATGGTCCATAAAAAGAGGATGCAAACTTGGCACTATATGCCATAATCGGCACATTGATAAATCCATTTTCATCCAATGCTTCCCGGATTACCGCCACGCGCTTATCCATCATATCACTAGGCGCAATGATATCCGCTCCCGCCCTTGCATAGCTGACGGATGCCTTTGCCAAAAGAGGCAGCGTCTCATCATTTAAGATCTCGCCATCCTTAATCAGCCCACAATGTCCATGGGAAGTATATTCGCAGAGACACACATCTGCAACTACCACCAAGTCCTTATATGTTTCTGTCGACTTAATAAAACGGATTGCCTGCTGCACAATGCCGTTCTCATCATAAGCACCACTTCCCACTTCATCCTTGTGTGCTGGAATACCAAAAAGCAAAATCGCCTTGATCCCTGCCACTACCACACGATCCAGCTCCTCAGCCAGACGGTCGATAGAATACTGGTTGATTCCCGGCATGGATGCCACTGGATTACAGATATTCTCTCCTTCTATCACAAAAACAGGGTAGATCAGTTCATCTACCCTGACATGATTCTCTCTCACCATATCACGCATTGCTGCGCTCATTCTAAGTCTTCTAGTCCGATCCATTTTATTCACCTTTCCTTCTATATGATATTGTGGACACAAACTTTTTTATTGTCAACTGATTTTTCGATTCCGTCTTGGCATGCGCTTTTTATTCCGTCTTAGCATACGCTTTTTATTCCGCCTTGGCATGCGCCTTTATCACCGCTTCGATTTCCTCTTCCGTTGGAGCACTGTCACGCTCAAGTCCAAGCTCCAATAATTCCATATATACCTGCTTGCGCTCTGCCTCCGTCTCCACACACTGCTTCACACGCTCCCGCAAATTTCCCAAACAGTCCGCTATTGTACCTAGATGTTCTGTCATGACAGGCTTTGTCTGCTGCTTTAGATACTGGGTGATAACTGGACTCTTCCCACCACTGGAAAAGGCAGCCACCACCTCGCCCTGCTTTAAATATGCCGGAAAGATAAAGCTACAATCCTCGATTTGATCCACTGCGTTAACTGGAATCTTCTGCTGCTTGCACATTTCTGCAATACGGTGATTCCACTCCTTGTCGTCCATAGCCGCAATCACCACATCCCATCCTTCTATGTCCTCTGGCGCGACCCTTTTCTCCTGCCAGACCACATTTGCTTCGCCCTTGATCTCTGGCAGGATCTGCTCTGCCATCACCATCACCTGTGCCCCAAAATCCTGAAGCACCTTCACCTTGCGGTATGCCACTTTTCCGCCGCCTACCACCAGACAACGCTTATCCTGCAACTCTATAAACATAGGAAAATATGACATGATTTTCCTCCTTCACATGCAAAAATATCCTCTATCCTCCCACTGTAAAATAGAAAACAAAATCTGTCAACAAACAACGCTTCGTGCATCCCACGGGCGACTCTTATCTCATACGAAAAAGGCACTCAAACGAGTGCCTTTTTCTCTGCCCTTACGGCGACTAATTCATCTTAAAAAATTGCCCTTACGGCGTACAATAAAAAATTAAATGCTTGCCCTTACAGCGTACATCTCTTTTACAACTTTATAATATATTATAGAAAGACAAATGTCAATCTCTTTTTCTATTCTATCCTACAATACTATTATTGGCTGATTTCAACTGCATATTCTCTTGTAACAAGCAATTACATTTTTCCTGCAATTCTGTCTTTTGCTTATCTAACTCTTCACATTTTTGAATTAGTTTTTGGTACTGAATCCATTCCTTAGAGAAGAAATGTTGTATCATGGTTCTGCGAATTTCACGAAATACATTTTCCTCTTCATTAATATTGCCTGTGATATTTCCAGAAACAGATATAATTCTAGACTTTGCCATAATCTTCGCATTGTCCAAAACCAATGCACACTCATGTAAAAATCCTTCGTTTACACCAACTTTGCGGTAATACCATTTTCCCTCTGGGTTATCTATCGGATGGTATGCTTCTGACACTTTTCCAGCTGTACTGGTTGTAGGTACTACCAACATGGAATTCTTCCATTCTTCAACAATCACCGCTGGATGCTTATAGGATAACTCAGGGGAATAATTAATACCCCAATCTAACTGTACGATTTTTCCGATTCCATATGTATTACCATTGGAAATATCCTTCTTGGTAACCCAACGATTCATGCTACTGACAATCATTGCCATCTCGCTCTCAGTCAATTTCTCATTTGCATAAATCATGTTAGAAATTAATTGTAAATATGAAGCTAATACATCACTTGTATCATTTGCCATCGTCCCACGGGAAGTATGATCAATTGCTATTGCAGATAATTTTTCATAATCGATTTTCATTCTTATCCTCTTGTCTACGTTTGTATTTTGTCAGTATAGCACATACAACATAATTCGACAAGCGACTTTTCTACAAAAATCGTATAAATTCGACTAAGCCTACTCCAATATCTCCCTTATCACACCAATCGCCTTAGACTGATGCAATGCCACCAACAGCAATGCTGCCAGTGCGCTTCCACCGAGCGTACTGATAAAAAATGGTATCACATAAGTAAATAATGCAGCCTCTGCATTTCCCAGCAGAAACCTCGCCACAGGATAGCAGAGCATTCCTCCCAGAAATCCTGTTCCCACAACTTCACCAAGCACAGCCACAGGAAGCTTTTTAAAACGCTGATACAGCAGTCCACAACAGAATGCTCCCACCATACTTCCCGGAAATGCCAACAGACTACCAGTTCCCATCAGATTACGAATCAATGCCGTACAAAATGAAAATCCAAGGGCATACCCAGGTCCTAAAAATATCCCTGCCAGCACGTTTAAAAGATGCTGCACCGGAAAGCATTTTGACATACCAACTGGAATATAAAATGTGGATAATACTACGCCCAATGCAGTCATCATGCCAGCGACAGCCAGCTTTCTTGTATTTATTTTCATAATTTTCCTCGTTTCCATGTTTTAGGCGCACCTTAAAAGATGCGCCTCATACATTTTCCCATATATCTTACAGAATATCAATATATTCTCCGGATAATGCCTTATTCATACTGCGCACCGCACAGAACTTTCCACACATAGAGCAGGTATCATCATGCTCTGGCTTTCTATCATCACGAATCTGCTTTGCAGTCTCTGGATCAATTGCACAAGCCCACTGTGCTTCCCAGTCTAGGGCACGTCTTGCATCCGCCATCTTGTCGTCGATCTCTCTTGCTCCTCTGACACCCTTTGCAATATCAGCAGCATGGGCTGCAATCTTGGATGCAATGATACCCTGCTTTACATCCTCCACATTTGGAAGTGCCAGATGCTCTGCTGGTGTTACATAGCACAAAAATGCCGCTCCGTTCTGAGCTGCAATAGCACCACCGATTGCAGAAGTGATATGGTCATAACCCGGCGCAATATCTGTTACAAGAGGTCCTAACACATAGAAAGGCGCTCCCATACAAATAGTCTGCTGCATCTTCATATTTGCTGCAATCTGATCCATCGGCATATGTCCCGGTCCTTCTACCATGACCTGTACATCGCGCTCCCACGCACGCTTGGTCAATTCTCCAAGACGTACCAGCTCCTCGATCTGGCATACATCAGAAGCATCCGCCAGACATCCCGGTCTACATGCATCTCCGAGAGAAATGGTCACATCATGCTCACGGCAGATTTCCAATATCTCATCATAATACTCATAAAATGGATTTTCTTCCCCAGTCATGCACATCCATGCAAATACCAGAGAACCTCCGCGGGATACAATATTCATTTTTCGCTTATGCTTCTTGATCTGCTCGATGGTCTTTCTAGTAATTCCACAGTGCAGTGTCACGAAATCCACACCATCCTCAGCATGAAGACGTACCACATCGATAAAATCCTTTGCAGTCAAAGTCGCAAGATCTCTCTGATAATGAATAACAGAATCATATACCGGGACGGTTCCAATCATTGCTGGACATTCTGCGGTCAATTTTCTACGAAATGGAATAGTATTTCCATGAGAAGACAGATCCATAATTGCATGGGCGCCCATATTCACTGCAGCCATGACCTTCTCCATCTCGATGTCATAATCCTTACAATCTCTGGAAACACCTAAATTTACGTTGATCTTAGTGCGGAGCATAGAACCTACACCCTCTGGATCAATGCATTTGTGATTCTTATTTGCGCAGATAACGACCTTTCCCTCCGCTACTAACGGCATCAATTCCTCAACGGTCATCCGCTCCTTTTCTGCTACTTTCTTTAATTCCTCGGTTACGATTCCCTTGCGGGCAGCTTCCATCTGTGTTGCGTACTGATTCATCATTCTCTCCATTCTGCAGAGGATCTCAGGCTTATTAACATGTACATCCATGTCTATTTTAGATAATCTCTTATTACAGATCAAAGTGGGCAAGCCCACTTGTGCCTCCCTTTTCTCTCACTCATAAGGGGCTTGAACACTTTGTGCGCCGAGCACAGGCAGCTATGCTGCCATCTACCTTATGTGCGAGTGCGCAGCCTGCACGAAGTGCTTTTTATCGAATAGAAATATTCGATAAAAAAAGAGACCTAGCCGTAGTTGCTAGATCTCTAAATATATCAATCCTTTACGCTCCCTACGACAGTATTAACTGACAGGTTCAAAGAGTCAGGTTTTAACCTTCTCAACCGTTTGCGCTATGCGCTCACAGTCCCTCTGCGATTTATATTCTTTTTTCTGTATAACCTTACTCCACTTTCCCGATTCTGTCAAGAAAAACCCAAATAATGCTTTTATCGCATGAAAAAAGACAGCCTGTCGATCGGCTGCCTTTTTAGGAGAAGGTATTTTTACTATGGGGTATAGCAAAAACTATATATAATGTATTGGGGGGTTTTTACAGGTATTATAATATCATGATTGTCTCGATAAGTGTTCACAAAGTTACCAAAAATCAAATCGCAAATTTATACATTTTGTATAGTACTTTATTCCTATTTCTTCAAAATCCGAGAAAATTATGCACAATTTCTTTTCTAATTTTTGTCATTTTTTGACATTGCAACCGGTTACGCTTTTTTTCTCTTTTTTTCGAGCATTAACGAATTTTGGATTTAATCCTTGACAATGCATTGTCGATTGCCTTTGGACTCTTGCCCATTTTTTCTGCTATCTGCCTGTAATTAAGACCAGAAAGATACTCGTCTAACACCTGTCGCTCCATAGCGCTTAAACGCTCTCTAAGCTTTTCCCAAAATAGCTGTAAATTCTCCTGATTGATAATCAGTTGTTCCGGATTGTCCATAATATCCCCAGACAATGTCTCCGCCAAGGATTTCCCTTCCTCTCCACTTTGGGAATAAAAAGAAACATAGGTATTTAACGGCACATGCTTTTTTCGATTTGAAGCCTCCACCGCACTATAAATCTGTCTGGTAATACATAGTTCTGCAAAATGGAAAAAGGACGACTCTTTGTCCGCCCTATAATCCCGGATAGCCTTGAACAGTCCTATCATTCCCTCCTGTATCAAGTCATCCGTGTCACCGCCGATCAAATACATTGCATTTGCCTTACTTAATACCAACGGTTTGTACTTATTCAATATATAATCCATGATGTTCTTATCACCGGCACGCAAATTCGCTATCAACTGCTCATCTGTCATGTCCCGATACTTATCCACATCTGATCTCCCCGCCATGTCTCTTATCTCCTATGCTAACTTTTGTTAGCTTTGCTAACTGTTATTAGCTTTGCTAACTTTTGTTAGCTTTGATGTCTGTCATTCCCTTTCCTGATTGCTGTCACAACACCTCGTTTTATGACATACGCTGTCTTACGATCTCGTATGCCAGCACACCTGCTGCCACAGATGCATTCAAGGAATCAATATCGCCCTTCATCGGAATAGATGCTATGAAATCACAATTTTCACGCACCAGCTTGCTGACACCTTCACCCTCGTTGCCGACCACAAGACCGATTGGTCCCTTCAGATCCAGCTTGTACATCTCTGTTCCACCCATATCTGCACATACGAACCAGATGCCGCGCTCCTTTAACTCCTTGATCGTGGTACTTAAATTCGTCACCTTTGCAACTGGAGTATAATTGATAGCTCCTGCTGAGGTCTTTGCCACCGTCGCAGTCAGCCCCACTGCACGTCTCTTTGGAATAATAACGCCATGGGCACCTGCCAGATTCGCAGTACGGATGATGGCTCCCAGATTGTGTGGATCTTCAATATTATCCAAGAGAAAAATAAAAGGTGGCTCGCCCTTTGCCTCTGCTGCCGCAAGGATATCCTCGACCTCTGCATACTCGTAGGCTGCTGCCATTGCGATAACACCCTGATGCTTCTTCGTCTCGGAAAGCTGATCCAAACGCTCCTTGTCCACAAAGTTTAAGATGGTATCATGCTTTCTCGCCTCTCTGACGATGGTACGCACTGGTCCATCCTGACATCCATCTAACACATATAACTTGTCAATTGGTTTTCCAGAACGAAATGCCTCAAGTACTGCATTACGTCCTTCAATCTTCAATTCTTCGTATCCCACGCTATTATCCATACCTTTCTACTGGCATTCTGCCAGTTTACCACCTTACAATTTCAGCGACAATCCGTCCACACCAGCTTTTACCAGTTCCACCAGACGCTCAAACTCATCCTTTAGATACAGCCATCCCATCAATGCCTCAAAGCCTGTTGCCTTTCTATAATCGGACATGGTAGCATTCTTAGCCATCGTTGGAGACTTGGCATTGCGCCCACGGCGATAGATATCTGCCTCCTCCTCCGTCAGGAGTGGAAGCAATACCTCCATCATCTGCGCCTGTGTATGTGCCTTTACAATCTGGCTAGTGCGCTTATGTAACTCTCCGGCTCTGGTGTTGCCCTTTGCCACCACCACAGACCGGATGACCAGATCGTAGATACCGTCACCGATATACGCCAATGTCAGCGGCGAATAGGTTCTAATATCTACATCTGGGATTTGAAATTGTTCCTTTAAATAAGAATCTATACCCTTATTCATGTATGTTCCTTTCTTACTGAAGGTGCCAAACGACTCCCTCTCTGGTATCCTTTAACACGATTCCCTTTGCCATAAGCTCGTCACGAATCGCATCTGCCTTTGCAAAATCCTTTGCTTTTTTCGCTTCTTTACGCTCCTCGATCTTTGCAAGGATATAGCTCTCAAGCTCTGCATCCACGTTATTGTTTTCCTCTGGCTTTGCTATCTGCGCTGTGGTGAGGTTCAAGGAAAGCACCTTATCAAAGTCCTTGATCAATGCCAGCTTCGTAGCATCATTCATATCTGTTTTTAATAAATCATATACGATGGTGATTGCCATGGAAGTATTTAAGTCACCTGCAATCGCATCCTCAAACTTTTCCTTGTATTCTGCAAAACGAGCTTCATCCACACTTCCCTCTTCCTTAAAGTCAGCAATCTTTTTCACTAATTTTGCATAGGCTACGCTCACATTATCCAGTACCTCATAGGAGAACTCCAATGGCTTTCTGTAATGAGACTGTAAGCAGAACATACGGTATACGATTGGATCGTAACCCTTTTCCTGTAACAGAGACACCGTCAGGAAATCGCCCTTAGACTTACTCATCTTACCAGACTTATCATTCAAATGATTTACATGGAACCAGTAATTACACCACTTATGTCCCAAATAGCTCTCAGACTGTGCTATCTCATTGGTATGATGTGGGAAAATATTATCTACACCACCACAATGGATATCCATATACTCGCCCAAATGCTTCATACTGATGCAGGAGCACTCAATGTGCCATCCTGGATATCCTACGCCCCATGGGCTATCCCATTTCAATGCCTGATCCTCGAACTTGGACTTTGTGAACCAAAGCACGAAATCGTTCTTATTCTTCTTGTTCGCATCCTCCTCCACATCGTCACGAACTCCAACAAGAAGCTCCTTTTCGCTCTGGGAAGAAAATACATAGTAATCATCTAACTTGGACGTGTCAAAGTATACATTTCCACCTGCCACATAAGCATAACCCTTTTCCAGTAGCACCTCTACCATATGGATAAACTCATCAATACAGTTGGTCGCAGGCTCCACCACGTCTGGAGTCTTGATATTCAACTTCTTGCAGTCATCAAAAAATGCATCTGTGTAAAACTGTGCAATCTCCATAACAGTCTTGTGCTCTCTTTTTGCACCCTTGAGCATCTTATCCTCTCCAGTGTCAGCATCAGAAGAAAGATGTCCCACGTCTGTGATATTCATGACACGCTTCACATCATATCCCACATACCGCAGTGCCTTCTCTAATACATCCTCCATGATATAGCTTCTCAAGTTACCAATATGTGCATAATGATACACAGTTGGTCCACAGGTGTACATTGCAATCTTTCCATCCTCGTGTGGAATGACAGTCTCCACATTTCTTGTCAACGTATTGTAAAACTTAAACTTATTCTCCACTTTCGTATTCTCCATTCTTTTATTTTTAATATTCTCTAGTTCGTCTCATCCGCTGATGTAAGCACGCGCACTGCCTGTTCTAAATCAAGTACACGGTTCACAAGCTCTGCATTTTCATGCTGCAATACCGTGATGTCTTCCTTTACCGGGTCTGGCAAATGCACCTGATCCATGTCGCTGCGCGGTATCTTCACATTGTCACGCTTTACGATGCGTCCCGGCACGCCTACTACGGTACAGTTCGGCGGTACCTCCTCAAGCACCACGCTTCCAGCTCCAATCTTGGAGTTCTCTCCCACTGTAAAAGAACCGATGATCTTCGCACCTGCACTGATCATAACATTATCCCCGATGGTCGGATGACGCTTGCCCGTCTCCTTTCCAGTACCACCCAGAGTCACACCCTGATACAGAGTCACATTGTCTCCCACGATAGCCGTCTCTCCGATGATAACACCACTTCCGTGATCGATAAAAAATCCCTTGCCAATCGTAGCTCCCGGATGAATCTCAATTCCAGTCTTACGTCTCGCTCTCTGTGAAATCATGCGCGCCCAAAAGTAATGTCCCTTAAGATAATGCTTATGTGCCCGCCTGTAACTTAGCATAACATGAAACGTAGGATAAAGCAAAACCTCAAGAGGAGTTTTAATGGCTGGGTCTCGCTCTTTTATCACTTCAAATTCTTCCTTGATATACTTTATTATGCCCATTTTGTTCCTTCTTTCTTTGACCAACTTGTTGGCTTTACAAAGTGCACATTTTCGCGAATATGCAGGTTTCAGGCAAAGCCTGGAACTCGCGTTGCTCGTCAGATACCGAATCCCACATTCTTTTCTGCAAGCAGAAGAATGCATGATTCGTTACCTGACTCTGCATATTCGCGAAAAAAACCGCGGATTAATTCATCCCATTAGAGACGAATTAATCCGCGGTTCCACTCTATTAAAAATCCAATGATTTTCCCTCGATACACGTAACGTGTGCAATACGAATTCAGCTACCAGACTGCCAACACAATCCCTTTTCACCGAACCAGCTCCCGGAGGCACTTCAAAAATCTCTTTCCAAAGACTGCTTACAGCCGGTGACAGTCTCTCTCTGATGGACGCCTGACTTCCTACTCTTTCCGTTCAACGCTTTTTCCTATTTACTTAGTATAGTTTATGCACTTCATTGGGATTTGTCAATCTTTTTCTATCGACAGTTCACATATCATATGATCCACTCAAATGCCCTAATTCTCTGATTATACTTCCCCATTCTGTCGCTTGCATCCCGAACAGCCTGCACAGCCCCCCTCTGAATCAGCCACCATGACACTGCTCTCATAGATGGTCGTCAGCGCACAGATTGCCTGGGATGAGATTCCCTCTTCTGTTCCAGTGAATCCAAGCCCCTCCTCCGTGGTCGCCTTGACATTGATCTGATCTACGCTGATATGAAGTGCCTCTGCAATATTCTGCTCCATCTGCTCAATGTGAGGACGCATCTTCGGCTTCTGGGCAATAATGGTCGCATCGATATTCTCCACCAGATATCCCTTCTCCTCAATCAACTTTGCCACATGCTCTAACAGCTTGATGCTGGAAATTCCCTTATACTGAGGATCGGTATCTGGGAAATGCTTACCGATATCACCAAGTCCTGCCGCACCTAACAGCGCATCCATGATCGCGTGCAACAGCACGTCCGCATCAGAATGTCCCAGCAAGCCCAAGGTGTGCGGTATCTTGACACCTCCGATAATCAGGTCTCTGCCCTCTACTAATTTATGCACATCATATCCCATTCCTACTCGCATGTAAAATCCTCCTTTTCTTTATTTAAATAATTTCGGTATAAAATAGAATCTCGCAAGCGAGATTCTTCGCGCCGAGCGCATCCGACCAACGGGAGGATTTCTTCCACAAAAGCGAGTGCGCATCCTTTTTTTGTGCAATAGGATGATTTCCTATTGCACAAAAAAACTCGAAAACGATATGTTTTCGAGTTTCTTAGTAGCGGAAGGGAGATTTGAACTCTCGACACCACGGGTATGAACCGTGTGC
>CAZBFN010000028.1:0-26289 GCA_964491235.1 uncultured Roseburia sp. | reverse complement strand
CAAGTTCTTATGCAGGTAGAAAAGAGAGAAAGAGACAGTTCCGTCAGTTATGGATCGCACGTATCAACGCTGCAGCTAGAATGAACGGTATCTCTTATAGCCAGATGATGCACGGATTAAAGGTTGCTGGAGTAGACATCAACCGTAAGATGTTAGCTGAGATGGCAGTGAATGACGCTGAGGGATTTGCAGCTTTAGCAGAGCTTGCAAAGAGCAAGGTAGCTTAATAAGAGCGAACATTTTAAAGAATTTATTTTGTGCTGGGACAACCTGGCGCAGAATAAGTTCTTTTTTTATAAAGAGAGGAATAGAATTACTATGCTATTGTTGCAGATGGTGATGCTACTGACTGGAATATTTATGATTGCATTTCCAGGAGCAGCGACAAGAAAGGACGCCAGAGGAAACATAGAAGCAGAGAAGAGAACTAGAACTATGGGAATGTGGCTCTTTTTAGCTGGTCTTATCTGGGTTATCAGTTCGAATATTGTTTGATTATCAAAAAAATATTTACAATTATCAGCACTGTGTTAAAATAAATAGGATGACAGAAGAAAATGGAGGAGTTAGTTATGTTTTGTAAGAATTGTGGACAGCAGTATGTAACCGATGAGGCGGTTCTCTGCGTAAAGTGTGGTGCACAGAAGGGTGTGGGAAATAACTATTGTCCAAATTGCGGACAGCCGACACCAGTGGGGAATCAGATATGTATGCAGTGTGGTATTGCACTTAATACCCCGATGTATAATGCAAAGAGTGGTAAGTCTAAGGTGGCTGCTGGATTGTTAGCTATTTTCTTAGGAGCATTTGGTGTACATAATTTCTATCTGGGATATACAGGTAAGGCAGTGGCACAGCTTCTGATTACTTTGTTGACCTGTGGCATGGGAAGTGTGGTATCTGGCATCTGGGCTTTTGTTGAAGGAATTATGATTCTGACTGGAAGTATCAATACAGATGCTGACGGAAAATTCTTGAACGATTAATAGGAGCGCAAGATGTATATTTGTAGAAATTGTGGATTACAGTACAGTACGGATGAGGCAGTAATGTGTGTACGATGCCGTGCTCCAAGGGGCATGGGCAATCAGTTCTGTTCATGTTGTGGAACTCCGACACAGCCTCAGCAGAAGGTCTGTATGAACTGTGGTGTTGAAGTGGAGAAGTATGGTCGTCCGACTGGTCGCAAGTCTAAGGCATTGGCAGGTGTTTTCGGTATTATGTGGGGAGCGTTTGGTGTACATAACTTCTACCTTGGATATATTACAAAAGCTATTATACAGTTGAGTATAGCGGTATTGAGCTTTGTATTATATATGGTCGGTGTCTTTGGACTGGAGTTAGGCTCATACTATAATGCACCAGGATATGGAATAGCAGTGCTTCTTGGATTTATTACAATGCTCGGAGTGGCAATCTGGGGCTGGGTTGAAGGCATCATGATCTTATGTGGTAAGATCGACCGTGATGGCAAAGGATTTCTTTTGCGGAGCTAAGCAAGTTATTTTGGGTATTCCTAATAGGCATACCCTTTTTAATTTCTGATATTGACAAAGAAATGGGACATTGATATTATCAATGTTAAGTGTGATGTGTAACTATTGTTAAGCAAGTAATTAAGGAAGGTTTTCTTTTATGAGAAGACAGGTATTATCACTCTTAGTCGAGAATAATCCAGGTGTTACAAGCCATATTTCAGGACTGTTCAGCCGAAGAGGTTATAATATCGATAGCTTTTCTTCTGGGGTCACAGCAGACCCACGCTACACACGAATTACTATCGTGGCAAGTGGAGATGAGCAGATATTAGAACAGATCGAGAAGCAGCTTGCAAAGCTTGAGGATGTCGTAGACATCAAGACATTGGAGCCTGGCTCATCTGTGACAAGAGAATTGATTTTAGTTAAGATTCGTGCGAAGGATACCGAGCGCCAGCCGATTCTTAATGTAACAGAGATTTTCCATGGTAAGATCGTAGATGTAACTCATGATTCTATGGTCATTGAGTTGACTGGACAGCAGGATAAGCTGAATGCATTTTTAGATCTGCTGCAGGGATATGAGATCTTAGAATTAGCGCGCACGGGAATCACAGGACTGTCCAGAGGAACAGCCGATGTGAAGATGTTTGATGAAAACGGACACTTACAGAGTCTGTAAGTAGCCGTGATACATAAAGAATAATTTTTTTGGAGGAAAAAAATATGTCAGCAAAAATATTTTATCAGGAAGACTGTAACCTTTCACTGTTAGATGGAAAGACCATCGCTATTATCGGATACGGTAGCCAGGGACATGCACATGCATTGAACTTAAAGGAGTCTGGATGCAATGTTATCATCGGTCTTTACGAGGGAAGCAAGTCTTGGGATAAGGCTGTAAAGCAGGGATTTGAGGTATACACAGCTGCAGAGGCTGCAAAGAAGGCTGATATCATCATGATCTTAATCAACGATGAGAAGCAGGCAGCTCTTTACAAGAACGACATCGAGCCTAACTTAGAGGAAGGCAACATGTTAATGTTCGCTCACGGATTCAACATTCATTTCGGATGTATCGTTCCACCAGCAAACGTAGACGTTACTATGATCGCTCCAAAGGGACCAGGACACACAGTACGTTCTGAGTACCAGGCTGGTAAGGGTGTTCCTTGTCTGATCGCTGTTGAGCAGGATGCAACAGGTAAGGCTCAGGATATCGCATTAGCATATGCACTTGGTATCGGTGGAGCAAGAGCTGGTGTTCTTGAGACAAACTTCAGAACAGAGACAGAGACAGACCTCTTCGGTGAGCAGGCAGTGCTTTGCGGTGGTGTTTGCGCATTAATGCAGGCTGGTTTCGAGACTTTAGTAGAAGCTGGATATGACCCAAGAAATGCATATTTCGAGTGTATCCACGAGATGAAGCTGATCGTAGACTTAATCTACCAGTCAGGTTTCGCAGGAATGAGATATTCTATTTCTAACACAGCAGAGTACGGTGATTACATCACAGGACCTAAGATCATCACAGAGGATACTAAGAAGGCTATGAAGAAGGTTCTTTCTGACATTCAGGATGGTTCTTTCGCAAAAGAGTTCTTATTAGATATGTCTGATGCAGGAAAGCAGGTACACTTCAAGGCTATGAGAAAGTTAGCTGCTGAGCATCCATCAGAGCAGGTTGGTGAGGAGATCCGTAAGCTGTACAGCTGGAACAACGAAGAGGATAAGTTCATCAATAACTAATTAATACAAATATTTCACCCCGTGTATTAGGAATAATTCCGATATACGGGGTGTTTTTTGTGTGTTTTATAGATGTTTTGCACAAAGAAATTGAAAAATAATCACTATTCAAGTATAATATTAATATGTTTACTACGAGAAGCGGTAGGATAAGAATATAGGCATTTTGGGGGAAGGAATGTTGTTATGAAAGGTTTGAACCGGACGCAGTTAAAGCTCATTGCAATTATGGCAATGGTCTGTGATCATACGGCTTGGGGATTCGTGGAATCCATGACTCCGTTAGGACAGGTAATGCATGTCATTGGTAGACTGACGGTACCTACGATGTGTTTTTTTGTGGCGGAGGGATTTCGGCATACATCTAGTAAAAAGGGATATTTAGGGCGTATGGCATTGTTCTGGATTATTTCGATTGTGCCATTCTACCTATTTTTTCATGAACAATATGATTACAGACAAAATATTATATTTGACTTGATGCTAGGACTTTTGATGCTCATGGTTCTGGAGCATAAGGGATTTAAGGTATGGCAGAAGGTCATTCTGGCGGCTCTGATTTTTGCTGTATCAGCGACCATTGGTGGCTGGGTCATTGTTCCGATTTTGTTTATTCTTTCTTTTTACTATGGTAAGGATTTTAAGACCAAGGAAAAACTGGTCTGTGGGATTACGATCACGTTGGTCCTTTTTTTAGTAGTTGCGACAAGTCTGAATCAGATATGGCATTTTTCACACTATGACTGGGTATGGTATGAGGAATTGTATTTACTTGGATTTATGATTCCGCTTTTATTATTAAGGCATTATAACGGTCAGAAGGGAAAGAATATCGGAAAATACTTTTTCTATGTCTTTTATCCGGCACATTTTCTTGTGCTTGTAACGATAAAGACTTTGGTAGCTGGGGTGACGGTGTATCAGCTATATCTGGGAATTCATATGGTGGCACTTATTGTCAGTCTGGGAATTTTAGTTCTGGTACTTTTTGCAAAGCCTTCCCGCGGTCAGACGGGAACCTTGCTGCTGGTTTTGGCAGGATGTATCTACATATTTGGATTTGTTGTTGAGATCGTATCCAATGAAGTCAATGGTTTCTATGCAGCGACACTGGTACAGTATTTTGGGGAATGTATTCTGATGGTAGGATTTACCATGTTCGTTGCTGAGATGTGCCACAGAGAGGTACCGGCATTTATCTACGCATTGGAGATTTTGTGCGGTGGATTGACGATGTGGATGCTCCTTACCACAAAATCAAACCACATTTTCTATACATCTATGGATGTGGGAACGGACGGGCCATTTCCACGATATGTGTTGGCGCATGGATGGGGCTTTTGGGCGTTCGTGGCATATATGGCAGTTGTATGTGTGAACTGTATGGTAGTCTGTGGTATTGGTATCAAAAAGTCTACTGGAGTGGAACGGAAACGAATCATATGTACGGCATGTGCGATTGTTTGTCCGTGGATTCCGAATTTTATCCGGTCTGCGGGGCTCACCGGAGGTTATGAAGTTCCGGGCTTAGGTGCTGCTGGAGCTATTGTATTGGTAGGACTTGCACTGACAAGATATGGTTACTTTGATTCGATTGCACTGGCGGGGGAGAACGCCTTAAAGCATGGCAAGGAAGGAATCATGGTAATCAATACGAACCATACGATTACTTACTTTAATAAGCGAATGGAAGAAATGTTCGGACAGCTTTCTCTTAAGGAAAATGCATATAAGAATCAAACACTGGCAGATATTTTTGAGGGAAAGATACGGACGATTGAACTGGACGATCGGATGTATGAAATGCGTGTAGAAGCTCTTATGGAGGGCAGTTATTTACAGGGCTACATGCTATGGGTATTGGACATTACAGAACATCATGATGTTCTAATGCAGGTAAATGAACTGGCGAACAAGGATTCACTGACAGGGGTATATAACAGAAATTGTTTCCAGAAGCTGCTGGAGGATTATTTTCAGCAAATGGGAAATGGCGCACTGTTCATGCTAGACATTAATAATTTTAAGATGGTCAATGACCGATTTGGACATCAGACGGGTGATGAGGTTCTGAAAAAATTTGGACAGGTACTGTTGGGGTTAGGTGATGATGTTATCTCGTGTCGAATCGGTGGCGATGAATTCTGTATTTTCTACAAAGAAGTTATGGACGTCAGGGAACTGGAAAAGCTGGCTGACCGGATCAAGGAAGAATTCAAAGAAAAGATCGCCAGTGAAAAATATGCCGATATTACAACATTATCCATTGGAATTACGCGAACGATGGATGCGGTGGGAAGAGATTTTGAACGGTTGTATAGCAGTGCGGATAAAGCATTGTATGTTGCGAAGAACAGAAGCAAAAATGCTTATTACATTCTTTAGATGTTTCTGATTTTAAGACTTGAAAGAGTCGATGAGCGGAGAAGAAAGTTATGAAATATTTTAAAAAGATTGTTTGGGTCGTTTTACTTTTGAATATTGTTATGCTTGTCTATGTCGTAAAGGGGTTTCAGGTGGACGACATGACGTTGTCTCAGGGTGATGTTTACGACTTTAATGAGGGGTGGACATTAACGTGGCAGGATGGCAACACGATAGCCCTTGAAGAACTTCCTTATTTAGGAGAGAGTAATGGCAATGAGCATCTTGTAATGTCTAACAGGATTCCGCAAGAATACTGGGGACTTACGATGTCATTTCTATCGGCAGATAAGATACTGCGTGTTACGATAGACGGAACATGTATTTACGAATTTGGCACGGATGATCACAGAAGCTTTGGACAGACACCGGGCAGTGTAGTCAATTTTATTGATATTCCGGCAGAACTTCAACATGGCGATATTCAGATCGAGATGTTCTCGCCCTATGATGATTATGCTGCAAGAATCAATGTGATTACTATAGGTAAGCGGGATGTGCTGATATTAAAGCTGTTAACGGATAATATCTTTAATATGGTGTGCAGTGTTGGAATCATCATCTGTGGCATAGGTTTTGCGTTATTATTCTTGATACGAAAGGTTTCAAGACAGGATACTGGCGGCGTACAGTATATTTGTGGTTACTGTATTGTTTCTGCGCTATATTATTTTATCGAGACAAAGACGGCCAATATTTTTTATGGAAATCAGACCTTGTATTCTGTGTTGGTTTTTCTGTGCCTAATGTTCATGCCATTCTGGCTAATGCTTTATTATGGCAACGGAATACTGGGAATATATAAGAAGAGATGGATTGCATTGCTCAGTATCATCTGTGCGAACATTTTTTTACAGTTCGTCCTGCAGATATGTAATGTTTTTGATTTTTTGGAAATGTCGATTATCTCTCATCTAGTGCTTAGTCTTTCGATTATTGTGACGGGGCTATCTTATGTGCAGTTTTGCAGGCAGAAGCAGTGGCGGGAGATTGGCATGGAGATGGCAGCATGGTTCTTTATGACGACAGGGGGAATGGTGGACATTGTACGAATGTATATCATTGGCGTAGGCGATATGGGTAAGTATAGCCGCGTGGGAACAGCAGCATTCGGTGCGATCATGCTATATAAGCATTTTAAGCAGGTATTAGTCGGTTATTCGGAAAGCATTAAAGAGAATGCGAGACTTCTCCAAAATGAGATGGAGTTCATGGAGAAGAAGAATGCGCAGCTTGAAAAGGCAAATGCACTTGCGGAAGAGGCGAGAAAAGCAGCTTTAGCAGCGGATGATGCCAAAGGTAAGTTTCTGGCGCATATGTCTCATGAGATTCGAACACCAATCAATGCGGTGCTTGGCATGAATACCATGATTCTGAGAGAAGCAACCGATATGCAGATTAAGGAGTATGCATTGGATATCCAGAATGCCGGGCACAATCTACTTGCTCTGATTAATGATATTCTTGATTTTTCTAAAATAGAGTCAGGAAAGCTAGAGATTATCTGCGTCGAATATGATATGAGCAGTATGATTCATGATATTTCGAATATGATTCTTTCTAAGGTAAAGGATAAGAATCTAGAGTTTCATATTCACATTGATGAGCAGTTGCCATCCAAGTTATTTGGTGATGATGTCAGAATTCGTCAGATTCTTGTGAATCTATTGAATAATGCGGTAAAATATACCCATGAAGGCAGCGTGTCATTAAGTATTCAGGGTACAAAGTCGGATGGAAAAGTTATGTTAGACTTTGTGGTCGAAGATACGGGAATTGGAATTAAGGAAGAGGATATTTCTAAGTTATTTAAAGAATTTGAGCGAATTGAAGAAAAGCGTAATCGTAATATTGAAGGTACTGGACTTGGCATTAATATTACGATGCAGTTGCTTGCATTGATGGGAAGCACGCTGAATGTAGAGAGCGAGTATGGAAAGGGCTCTAAGTTCTATTTTTCGATAGAACAGCAGATCGTGGATTCTATGCCGGTGGGAAATCTAGAAGAACGTATACGAGAGCAATCCGTGGAGTATTCGTATTTGGAGGTGTTCACAGCACCGGATGCTAAAATATTGGTCGTAGATGATAATGCAACGAATCTAAAAGTGTTCATTAATCTACTTAAGACCACTAAAGTGCAGGTCGATGTGGCGGATGGAGGGCGCGCATGTCTGGATATGGTGTGTAGGAAGAGATATGATTTAATTTTCTTAGATCATATGATGCCGGATATTGATGGTGTGGAAACATTGCACCGTATGAAAAAGCTTGAGAATTCATTGTGTCTTCATACACCAGTCATTGCATTGACGGCAAATGCGATTACCGGAGCGAAGGAAATGTATTTAGCAGAAGGATTTGATGCATTTTTGTCTAAGCCAATTAATCCAGAGAAGTTAGAGCAGATGATTCTGCTCATGTTGCCGAGAGATTTGTTAGTATTTGATGTGGAAGAACCGGATGAAAGCCAGGATGAATCAGGTATGCAGCAAACAGGCGGAATGGGGCATGGTGAGTTGGCAGACAACATGACAGATACGGTGGAAGATTCACTTCCGATGATAGAAGGCATAGATTGGGATTACGGACTGATGCATTTGCGCGAGAGGGAGTTGCTTCTTGACACGGTCATTGATTTTTATCGTACGATAGACAGCGAAGCAGATTATTTAGAGGAATGTTATCAGGAAATCGATACCAAGGAGGAGGCATTAAATCTCTATCGTGTTAAGGTACATGCCATGAAGAGCTCAGCTGCGTTGATAGGAGTGATGTCATTAAGCGGTGTGGCAAAGCTGTTGGAATATGCTGCACGGGATGGTCGAATCGATGTGATACGAAGTGTTACGCCAGTTTTTTTAGAAGAGTGGCGTAGCTACAAAGAAAAACTTAAGATCTGTATACCGGAAGAGGAAAAGCATCAGATAGAAGATGTTTCGGTAATTGTGGAAGTGTTGGATCGCCTGCGATATGCAATGGAAGATATGGATATTGATGTTTCTGACGAGATGATGAAAAGGTTGCGTCAGTATGAATTTCCAGAGCATATGCAAGATATCATAGAAGAACTTGGAAGTGCGGTCGTCAACCTTGACAGTGATCAAGCAATAAGGCTGGCAGAAGAATTGCTGGTACAGATAGATAAAAGGGAGGATAACGAATGAAGAAAATATTATTGGTGGGGAAATTGAACCATACGGTTCAAGAAATGTATGAAAGCCTTTCACGAAGATTTCAAGTGCAGGTGTCGGCGGAAACCTTAGATGTTGTACGAGGAATGATGCCGATCATAAAGCCGGATATGGTACTGATCAGTGTCATGGAACTGGAAGATGTGGAAAAGGCGCTGTTCGATTTCCTAGACGAAGAGTATCGTGAGATTCCAGTATTAGTAGTCGGAACACAGGATGGTTGCGGCAAGTATCAGACATATTATGAGCGCAGCCAGTTCACAAAGCTGATTCGTCCAATTAGCAAGGAGCAGTTGTTAAAAGTATGTTATCAGTTACTGGACACAAAGGGAACGATTTTAGAAGGCGATAGTATTGGAGTGGAAGATGAGGAGAAAATGAAACGCATTCTAATCGTTGATGATAGTCCAGTGACATTGCGCAGCGTTAAGGCAATGTTAGACAAGACATATCTTGTCTCAGTTGCAACATCCGGTGAGCAGGCACTAAAATCGATTAATCGGGAACAACCGGATTTAATTCTGCTAGATTATGAGATGCCGGGCTGGGATGGCAGAGAGACATTCGAAAAAATCCGTGAGGATGAATTGCTCTGTGATATTCCGGTAATTTTCCTGACAGGCGTCGCTGACAAAGAGCATATTGCAGCGGTGCTTGGTATGAATCCGCAGGGATATCTGTTAAAGCCGGTAGAGAAGGAGAAGCTCTTAATGGCAATAGCTGATGTATTTGCGTCAGGGCCGAAAGTGGACCCAACGATATGGGATATTGGATTATAAGGGGAAATTGCGGTGCCAGTGCTTGACAAATACTTCTTATATGTTAAAATAAATCATGTTGCAGGATAAAATACATCATATTTGTGTTTTATATATGAGACAGACGATGATAAGGAGTATTAAGAATCTTACGTTTTCAGAGAGCTGCCGGATGGTGCGAGGCAGTAACCGAAGTTCCCAACTCGCCTTTGAGTCCTTTTGTTGAAGCAGGAGGAATATATATGATTCTGACTGTGGGTAGATAAGAGCGTATCGTTCGCGTTAAGAACTTTGAGTGCGTATGGCAGAGAATTGCTTGTACGAAGTAGAGTGGTACCACGAGAAGATATTCCCGTCTCTAATTATTAGAGGCGGGATTTTTTACATTATGTAAAATATTAAAAGATAGAGGAGAAAAACGATGCCAGAACTTTATAACCACAAAGTCATTGAGAAAAAATGGCAGAAATACTGGGAAGAGAATGAGACATTTAAGACAGATGTCTGGGATTTTAGTAAGCCAAAATATTATGCGCTTGATATGTTCCCATATCCGTCAGGAGTCGGTCTTCATGCCGGACATCCAGAAGGATATACAGCTACCGATATTATGTCCAGAATGAAGAGAATGCAGGGCTACAATGTCCTTCATCCAATGGGATATGATTCTTTTGGTCTTCCTGCAGAGCAGTATGCAGTGTCAACCGGAAATCATCCAAATGGATTTACACAGGAGAATATCAAGACTTTCTCCAAGCAGTTGAAGGAGTTAGGCTTTGACTATGACTGGTCAAAGATGATCGCAACATCAGATCCATCCTTCTACAAATGGACACAGTGGATTTTCAAGAAGCTGTACGAGGCAGGTTTTGCAAAATATATCGATATGCCAGTAAACTGGTGTGAAGAGTTAGGAACGGTTCTTTCCAACGATGAGGTTATCGATGGAAAGTCAGAGCGTGGCGGATACCCAGTTGTCAGAAAGAATATGAAGCAGTGGGTTATCGACCAGCCTGCATTTGCAGAGAAGCTGTTGGAAGGTCTTAACGAGATTGATTGGCCGGAATCTACCAAGGAAATCCAGAGAAACTGGATCGGAAAGAGCACCGGTGTTGAGGTTGATTTCAAGATTGTAGGCGGTGGAGAATTCTCTATTTTCACCACATGTATCGAGACGATTTACGGTATCACCTTTATGGTACTTGCTCCGGATGGAGAGATTGTCAAGGGACTTATGGATCGCGTGGAGAATAGGGAAGAGGTTCAGGCGTACATTGATGAGACATTAAAGAAAAATGATATGGATCGTACAGAATTGAACAAGACAAAGTCTGGATGTATGTTGAAGGGCTTGTATGCGATCAATCCTGTAAATGGCAAGGAAGTACCTCTTTTTATTGGAGATTTCGTACTTGCAAGCTATGGAACAGGTGCTGTTATGGCGGTTCCTAGCCATGACCAGCGTGACTTCGAGTATGCCCAGGTGCATAACATTGATATGATTCAGGTCATTGACGGTGCAGACGTATCTGAGCATGCATTTGAGAAGGGTGATTATCTTGGAAAAGGATGCAAGTTAATCAATTCTGAAGAGTTTACAGGTCTTACAGTTGAGGAAGCGAAAGAGGCAATCACAGACAAGCTGGAAAAGCTTGGTGTTGCCAGAAGAAAAGTGAACTACCATTTCCGTGAGTGGATTTTTGCACGCCAGAGATACTGGGGCGAGCCAGTTCCATGTGTATACAAGGAAGACGGTGAAATCTACTTCCTTCCAGACGAGGAGCTTCCTCTGATTTTACCAGAGCTTGAGGATTACAAGGGCAAGAATGGTAAGGCACCTTTGGAGAATGCAGCCGAGTGGAAGCAGTATGATAACAATGGCGTTAAGGGAGTTCGTGAGACATCTACAATGCCGGGTTCTGCAGGTTCTTCATGGTATTATATGAGATATATTGATCCAGACAATGATAAAGAGTTTGCAAATCAGGAACTGTTAAAGCACTGGCTTCCAGTTGATTTGTATGTCGGAGGACCAGAGCATGCAGTAGGACATTTGATGTATGCCCGTATCTGGAATCGTTTCTTATATGATAACGGCTTATCACCAGTAAAAGAGCCATTCCAGAAATTGGTTCATCAGGGTATGATCTTAGGCGAGAACGGCATCAAGATGGGAAAACGTTTCCCTGAATTTGTAGTAAATCCAAGTGATATCGTTGAGGATTTCGGTGCAGATACATTGAGACTCTATGAGATGTTCATGGGACCACTTGAGGTATCAAAGCCATGGAATTCCAATGGTGTAGCGGGAGCAAGAAAGTTTATCACACGTGTATGGACATTCTTTGCCAACCCAGATAATATCACAGAGGAGAACGATGATACTCTTACCAAGGTATATCACCAGACCGTTAAGAAGGTAACCAGTGATTTCGAACAGCTCGGATTCAATACAGCGATCAGCCAGATGATGATTTTTGTAAACGAAGTATATAAGGCTGGCAAGTGTCCAAGAGAATATGCGGAAGGCTTGATTAAGATGTTCTCTTGTATCTGCCCACATGTTGGTGAGGAAATCTGGGAACAGATGGGACATGATAATACGATTGCATATGAGAACTGGCCAGAGTATGATGAGGCAAAGACAGTAGAGAATACAGTAGAAATTGCAATTCAGATTAACGGCAAGACGAAGGGCACATTGATGATCGGCAGAGATGATGCAAAGGATGAGGTTATTGCAAGAGCAAAAGAAGTGATTGCAGATAAGCTGACAGGTAACATCGTAAAAGAAATTTATGTGCCGGGAAGAATTGTCAATATCGTAATGAAATAGTTGATTTATGATTAGGAAGAGATAAGATGAATAACAAGGGGACAAAATTATTAGAAGGCCCCATTTGGAAGGGGATTGTGTCGTTCGCAATCCCCATCTTTTTGGGAAATTTATTTCAACAATTATATAATACAGTGGACACACTGATCGTGGGAAATTTTCTGGGCAGTGAAGCACTGGCAGCGGTCAGTTCATCGGGAAGTCTGATTTTTCTTCTGGTGGGGTTTTTCAATGGCATTGCAATAGGTGCCGGAGTCGTAATCTCCAAGTACTTTGGTGCAAGAGATTATGAGAACTTGAAAAAGGCAGTGCATACGGATGTGGCATTTGGCTTGGCAGCGGGAGCAATTCTCACCGTGCTTGGAATGTATTTGGCACCACAGATATTGGTACTGATGGGAACCCCAGAGTCGGTACTTCCGAATTCCATCATATATTTTAGAACCTATTTTGCGGGCTCATTGGCATTTGTACTGTACAACATTGCTACGGGAATCTTACAGGCAGTGGGAGATAGTAAGCACCCACTATATTATCTGATTTTTTCGTCTATCATAAATGTGGTATTGGATCTGCTCTTTGTAGGTGTATTTCACTGGGGTGTTGGATCGGCTGCATTGGCGACCATTATTTCTCAGGCAGCAAGTGCACTGTTATGCTTTGTCCGCCTGATTCGGACAGAGGATATCTATCAGGTGCGTATTTGGGAGATTCGGTTCCATCCAATGATGCTAAAGCAGATTATCAGTATTGGTCTGCCTTCTGGTCTGCAGAACTCAATTATTTCTCTTGCGAATATCGTGGTTCAGTCGAATATCAATAAGTTCGGTGTGATGGCAGTGGCAGCCTGTGGAGTCTATTCCAAGATCGAGGGATTTGCTTTCTTGCCGATTACCTGCTTTGCGATGTCCTTGACTACATTCATTGGACAGAATCTTGGCGCGAGACAGTATGACAGGGCAAAAAAGGGTGCAGCATTTGGCATTGTCTGTTCTGTGACTTTGGCGGAATTTGTTGGTGTGCTGGTATACTTTTGCATCCCATACTTTGCGGCAGCATTTGACAGCAATCCGGATGTGGTGGCAATCGCTACCAGACAGGCGCACACGGAAGCATTATTTTATTGCTTTCTGGCATTTTCCCATTGTATTGCGGGAATCCTTCGTGGAGCGGGAAAGTCTGCAGTGCCGATGTTCGTTATGCTGGCGTCCTGGTGTATCATACGAATCACCTATATTACCATAGCGGTACATTTTATTGGAAAGATAGAAGTGATATTCTGGGCATATCCGCTGACATGGTCTATCAGTTCGGCGATATTCCTGATTTATTATTTAAAAGCTGATTGGATTCATAGCTATGAGAACAAAAGACTGGCGTAATTTACGCCAGTCTTTTTATGAGAATCTTATATGAAAAAGGTTTGTTGCTTTATATCTCAAAGTTCTTATAGAAATGTATAAATTCTGCCAGTGACTTGGATGGCTTGGCACTGGTGCGGTAAGCAAATCCTATCTCGCGCTTGTGAATTGGAATACCAAGTGGAATCTCCACCAGAGAGCCATCAGCCAGATCTTCCTTGACGAAGTTCTTGATTACACAGGCAACACCTACACCGATTCTAGCAAAGTCAATGAGGAGATCCATGTTGGAAATATCGATGGAGTCTCTGACTTGAATCTGATTATCCTGAAGATAGTCGTCAATGTACTGACGGGTCATATTATTCTTATCTAGCAGCATTAAGGTCGCATTAGAGAGAATCTGATCCTTGCCGATGCCACGGGCATGCAGATTGCGTATGTAATCCTTGGTCGCAACGAAAATATCTTCAATCTCCTCCAAGAAATCAAAATGAATATTCTTCACATTGGAAGGCTTTCCAATCAGTCCGATATCGATCTTATTATCCTCTATAAGTCGTAATGTCTCATTGGTAGACTGGCAGGTAATGGAGATTGAGATATGAGGATTCTGCTTGATAAATTCCTTTAAGTAAGGAAGGAGCAGATACTTGCACAGGGTGGAGCTGACACCGATCTTAAGATGCCCGATGCCTAATTCAATGGAACGCTTTAGCTTTTCCTCGCCTAAGGTAAGGGTCTCAAAGGCGGAACTAACATGATCATAGAGCAGCTTTCCTTCATCGGTAAGAACCACACCTCTGGAGCTTCTGGAAAAGAGTCGGCAACCAACGCTTTCCTCTAACTTCTGAATGGACTTGCTGATAGCAGGCTGGCTGATGTAGAGCTCTTTGGCAGCCTTGGAGATATTTCCGGTGTTTGCGACCGTATAGAAAATCCGATAGGATGACAGATTCTGGTTCATGACAAAATTCCTTTCATAACAAAAATTTATGGTTATTATAACATGAAAAAGAGTTATGGTAAATATATTTATTATGTATTTTCATTATATCCATTCCTATGATAAAATCTGTTAAGATAAGTAAGAGAGAAATAGAATACTTATCTCAATACACATTCACACACAACATTTTTTTATATAGGAGGAGATACGCATGGGTATGACAATGACGCAGAAAATCCTTGCGGCACATGCAGGGCTTTCTTCGGTCAGCGCAGGACAGCTCATCGAGGCAGAATTAGATCTGGTTCTTGGCAATGATATTACATCGCCAGTAGCCATTCACGAGATGGATAAGATGAAGGTAGACGGAGTCTTTAATAAGGATAAGATTGCACTTGTTTTGGATCATTTTGTACCAAACAAGGATATCAAGTCCGCACAGCATTGTAAGTGCGTTCGTGAATTCGCCTGTAAGCATGATATTACAAATTATTTTGACGTAGGAGAGATGGGAATCGAGCATGCACTGCTGCCAGAAAAGGGATTGACTGTGGCAGGAGATGTCATTATCGGTGCAGACTCCCATACATGTACCTACGGTGCTCTTGGAGCATTTTCTACCGGAGTTGGAAGTACAGATATGGCAGCTGGTATGGCGACAGGTAAGGCTTGGTTCAAGGTTCCATCTGCAATCAAGTTTAATCTGACAGGTAAGCCTGCAAAGTGGATCAGTGGAAAGGATATCATCTTGCACATCATCGGTATGATTGGTGTGGATGGTGCTCTTTATAAGTCTATGGAGTTCGTGGGAGACGGTATTCAGTATCTCACCATGGATGATCGTTTTACCATTGCTAACATGGCGATCGAGGCAGGCGGTAAGAATGGAATCTTCCCAGTAGATGATCTGGCAAAGAAGTATATGGAGGAACATTCTAAGCGTCCTTATGTTGTATATGAGGCAGACGAAGATGCAGAGTACGATGAGGAATATACCATTGACCTTAGCACATTAAAGCCAACTGTAGCATTTCCACATCTTCCAGAGAACACCAGAACCATTGATGAAGTGGGCGATATCAAGATCAATCAGGTCGTTATCGGTTCCTGTACCAATGGTAGAATGGATGATCTTAGAATCGCAGCATCTATCTTAAAGGGTAGAAAGGTTGCAAAGGGAATGCGTGTTATCGTGATTCCTGCAACTCAGCAGATATATCTGGACGCTATGGCAGAGGGACTGCTTAAGATATTTATCGAGGCTGGTGCCGTAGTCAGCACACCGACCTGTGGACCTTGTCTTGGTGGTTATATGGGAATTTTGGCAGAGAATGAGCGCTGTGTGTCTACGACCAACCGTAACTTTGTCGGAAGAATGGGACACGTAGAATCCGAGATTTATCTTGCAAGCCCAGCAGTCGCTGCTGCAAGTGCAATTACCGGAAAGCTGTCCGGTCCAGATGAGATCAACTAAGAAGGAGAGAGAGCATGAAAGCAGCAAAAGGTCGTGTATTCAAATATGGAGATAATGTAGATACCGATGTCATCATTCCAGCAAGATATCTGAATTCATCAGATCCAAAAGAGCTGGCAATGCACTGTATGGAAGACATCGATAAGGATTTTGTTAAGAATGTCAATGAGGGAGATATTATTGTTGCCAATAAGAATTTTGGTTGTGGTTCTTCCAGAGAGCACGCACCACTTTCCATCAAAGCGGCAGGTGTGAGCTGTGTTATCGCTGAGACATTTGCACGTATTTTCTACCGCAATGCCATTAATATTGGACTTCCAATTATTGAGTGTCCACAGGCAGCATGTGCGATTGCAGCTGGTGATGAGGTAGAGGTAGACTTTGATACTGGTGTGATTACAGATAAGACAACGGGAGAATCCTTCCAGGGGCAGGCATTCCCACCGTTCATGCAGAAGATTATCGACTGCGAAGGTCTTGTAAATTATATCAACCAGAAGTAAGAGTTACGACGTATTACAATGGTATAAGAAAGGTACTGGAATCTGATAGAATCCAGTACCTTTTGTAATAGATATTTTATTGTGATTGTAACTGTTCCAGATAGGACAGATATCGCTTGGAGATCTTAAGCTTGGTGTAGATGTCGGCATACTCCTTTGGAGAATAGGCATCTACATAGTTTTCAGGAAAGTTCTTTTGAATTCCTGCAGATTTTGCTAAGTCAGCGGCTTTATTGTAAGCGATGGCGGCTTTTTCCTCCGTGGAGTAGGTGCCGACCTTGTAATTGCCATTGATATGAATGATGGCTTGATACTTGGTGATGCCATTCTTCTGTACCTGCTGCACCCCATGAAAATGATTGAGGATAATGATGTTGGAGTAGCGGAAGTCAGAGCTATCTCCATTGGAAAAGATATAGTCTCTGCCGGCAACAGCGTATGGCTTGATGCCATATCGTGCTAGAATGGAGTATTGCATTCCGTAGTCACTGACAAAAAGATGCCCCCTCCGTTTCTGTATCTTATGGCTGGAATAGTAAAATAGATCATCAATATCGAACTTCAATTCCTGCGTAGGAGACAGAAAATAGCTGAAATATCCCTTGCGCAGATAGATGGGATTCTTGAAGTAGAGCTGATTGTCCCGGAAGTTCAGCAAAATGACTGCCTTGTCAAAGGCGAGAGTCAATTTCTGATAAGGAAGGTTTATAATGTCAATGGATGTGTCTGTCAGTAGCTTTAATGCATCCAGATATGCGGTTCCGGCATCCTCCTCAGTGGCAAAGCTGCCGAGGCTGATATGCTTGCTACGATAAGTAATGCTGGAACGATAGTAGGTGGTACCGTCCTTCTGGGTGGCGATAGAGACTCCTGATAACATAATTGACACTCCTAAATTACAATAGAATATACATGAGATGAATGTTACTATACATCTATGTGTTAGTTTTAGGATAACAAAAGAAGGAAATAGATGCAAGTACTGGCAAGAAATCCATGTAATTTGTTGACGAAGAATAATAGAATTGATATACTGAGAACGGAAAAAGACGGCACTTTCTTTTATTGCCGTATGGTGAGAAGAGAAATGTCTTGTCAATAATAAAGAATAATAAGATAAGAGGATTGTGGAAATGGAATTAATGTATTCAAGCACAAGAGATGCAAATGAAAAGGTAACCGCTTCACAGGCGATCTTAAGAGGTCTGGCAAATGATGGTGGATTATTTGTTCCAACTGAGATTCCTGCACTGGATGTCAGTATGGATGAATTGGCTAAGATGAGCTATCAGGAGACCGCATATGAAGTTATGAAGAAGTTCCTGACTGACTTCACAGAGGAGGAGTTAAAGCACTGTATTAATTCTGCATATGATAGCAAGTTCGATACAGAGGAGATCGCACCATTAGTAGATGCAGATGGCGCATATTATCTGGAGCTGTTCCATGGTTCTACCATTGCATTTAAGGACATGGCACTTTCCATTTTACCATATTTACTGACAACCGCAGCTAAGAAGAATCAGGTAAAGAATGAGATCGTAATCCTGACAGCAACTTCCGGTGATACAGGAAAGGCTGCATTAGCTGGATTTGCAGATGTAGAGGGTACTAAGATTATCGTATTTTATCCAAAGAATGGTGTAAGCCCAATTCAGGAGAAGCAGATGGTAACACAGAAGGGTGCAAATACCTTCGTGGTTGGTATCAACGGTAACTTCGATCAGGCACAGACAGGCGTTAAGCAGATGTTCTCTGATAAGGAGCTGGCAAAGCAGATGGATGCTGCTGGATATCAGTTCTCATCCGCTAACTCCATCAACATTGGTCGTCTGGTTCCTCAGATCGTATATTATGTATATGCATATGCAAAGTTATATGCAAACGGTGCGCTTGCAAAGGATGAGGCTATGAACGTGGTCGTACCTACTGGTAACTTTGGTAATATCCTTGCAGCTTTCTATGCTAAGAATATGGGAGTACCAATTGCGAAGTTGATATGTGCATCCAATGAGAATAAGGTACTTTATGATTTCTTTAGCACAGGAACATATGATAAGAATCGTGAGTTCATGCTGACAAGCTCTCCATCTATGGATATTTTGATCTCTAGTAACTTAGAGCGTCTGATTTATCGTATCGCAGGTAATGATGCAGAGAAGAATGCAGCCCTTATGAAGAGCCTTACATCTGAAGGTAAGTATGAGATTACTGCAGAGATGAAGGAGCGTCTGGCTGATTTCTATGGTAATTATACCAGTGAAGAGGAGACAGCACAGGTAATCCGCGAGCTTTATGAGAAGACCGGATATGTCATCGATACCCATACAGCAGTTGCTGCAGGTGTATATGCAAAGTATAAGAACGATACTAAGGATGCAGAGACCAAGACTGTAATTGCATCCACAGCCAGCCCATTCAAGTTTACCAGAAGCGTCATGAATGCTATCGACAGCAAGTATGACAGCATGGGTGATTTCGAGTTGGTAGATGAGCTCAGCAAGATTGGTAATGTAAAGGTACCACAGGCAATCGAAGAGATCCGTAATGCCAAGGTGTTACATGATACTGTATGTGAAGTAGAGGAGATGCCTTCCGTAGTGAAGAAGTTCCTTGGAATGTAGAAGAGAAGTATACCAATGAGTTGCTCGTAGTACGAGTAGCTTGTTGGTATGAGCATAACAAAAGCCCCAGTCAAATGACTGGGGCTTTTGCTGTATTAATGAGTCTTGAACATTTCAAAGATGAAATGAATGGTTCCAAATGGATATACAATTGGAAGCATATAGGTCTCAGCCTCAAAAGTAAGTAAACCTTCTCCGTGAGTCTCTGGAGGATCTAATGCCAACTCAATGGAATAATCATTGGACATATTGACATTAAATAATCCGTTGTGAAGATTCAAGAAATCTTCCAAAGAAGCCTGTACATACTCGTCGAATTCAGTAAATGTGTCACCGACATATCTGGAAGCGAATGGAATACAGGTCGGTTCTGGAATATCCAGATATGTACGAATGGAAAAGTCTCCGACAGTATGCTGTGAAACGCAGTAATTCGTTGGAAATTCCTTGCATAAACTTGGTGGAACCAACGTAAAGTCATCTCCGATAAAACGGATCAAATTGTTAAGTAGAAGATGGAAGTATGATATCTCGTATGGTGAAAGAGAGCGCTCTGCCAGCACGAAGAAATTCTCTACCATATGATTGATGGAATCTACAGTCTCATTGGAATAATCAAAATCATTCAGTTCATTCTGTGATTCATAACCGATAATCATATCCTGAAGCTGTTGATTATTGAGAACGCCATCCTCTAAGAGTGCCTGTCCTAAAAGCAGGAAATCTGGCTTCTGTGACTTAAGAAGCTCTGTAACCTGCATCTCAGTCAGATATCCTTCGCTGATAGCGAGTTCACCAAAACGCTTATCCTGATGGGTCTGTAAAATAACAATACGATCTACTTCGCTTGCAGTCATATAGCCAGCATGAATCGCCAGTGTACCAAGTTTGATCTGGGTCACAGACTTTTTATGCATAGCCTGAATTAATTGTTCACTGGTAACAACATTTTGTGCTAACAGGTAGTTTCCGAAAAACTGAGCGTACATATGCTATCTCCCTTCAAATCTTGAAGTAATGACATGGTGAATCTGATGTTCATTCAACGGCTTCTGAATGAAATCCTTAGCACCAGCCTCAATTGCAGTCTTCAACTGTGACTGTGTACCAACTGAAGATACGATGATGATATCAGCATCCTTATCATAGTTGATAATCTCGCTAACTGCAGCATTGCCATCCTTTATAGGCATAACAATATCAAGAAATACCAAGTCTGGAGATTCCTTCTTGTAAAGATCAATGGCCTCCTGACCATTAGCAGCTTCCAAGAAAGTAGGTGTACCACACTGTGAAATGTAATCCTTTAACTGCTTTCTTGCAAGAATAGAATCGTCTCCGATTAAAATTTTTACTCCCTCTAACATTATAACGCATCTCCCTTGCTGTAAATTTATATCTACTATTTTACACTAAGAAAAATAATAGTTCAATCGGTATCTTAAAATTCTTCAAAAAAACATTAATTTTGTAGAAAATTCATACAATTCATTGCATCTAAAAAAATAACCGTTTATAATGAAAAGCAAAATATAAAATAAAGAAACGTGAGGAATGAATCATGAATGTAATGATAATATTTAATGTTGTAATTTTGGGATTTGGTATCTATATGATAGCTGCTGCCCTTAAGATGAAGAAGACGGGCGAGATCAGCTCCGCAGTCATAACAGAAGAGGAGATTGCCAAGTGTAAGGACAAACAGGGCTTTGTTGAGTTCATGTATTGGCGGGAAGCTGCTTTTGGTGTGATGGTAGCCTTAGTGGGAGCTTTGGGGCTTGTGGATGATCTGGTCGTGTCATTGGGAGTGATTAATATTATCGTAATGGTCGTTTTTTTGATCGGGTTTTTCTGGTTCCAGACTGGACTGCGCAAGGCACGGGAGAAGTTTCTTTAAGATTCCGCTAATTATCATATAGTATTCACAGGAACATCACATTTTGGAAATATGATGTAGAAAACTGGGAGGTAACGGTTATGCGAAAGATCTTAGTAGTGGATGATGAAGAAAAGATTCGTGCGATTATCCGTAAATATGGAGAGTTCGAAGGATATAGCATTGCTGAGGCTAAGGATGGTATGGAGGCTGTAAAGCTGTGCAGGGAGCAGGACTTTGATGTGGTGATTCTGGATGTGATGATGCCGGAATTGGATGGTTTTTCTACCTGCAAGGAAATCAAGAAATATAAGGACATTCCAATTATCATGCTTTCGGCAAGAGGTGAGGAATATGACAAGATTCATGGATTTGAACTGGGAATCGATGATTATGTTGTAAAGCCATTCTCGCCGAAGGAGCTTATGATGCGTGTGAAGGTGGTCATAGATAGAAATAGCTCTAATACAAGAGAAAAAGATTCAGGACATGAGATATTTACCGCAGAGGGACTTACGGTCGATTTTACCGGAAGAACTGTGAGTGTGGACGGTAAGCGTGTAGAACTTTCACCGAAGGAATATGAACTGTTATTCTATATGGTAAGAAACCGCAATATTGCACTGGAGCGGGAGCGTTTGATCACTGAGGTATGGGGCTATGATTATTATGGAGACGATCGTACCTTAGATACTCATATTAAGCTGCTTAGAAGCAGTCTTGGAGAATACCGTAAGTTTCTGGTGACATTAAGAGGGGTGGGATATCGATTTGAAGCGTGAGAAAATCAGTATCAAGTGGAAGATATTTTTATACCTTCTCGCCTTTACCGGAATATTGCTGGTGGTACTTTGGCTGATTCAGATCTGCTATCTGGATAGCTTTTATAAGATGATTAAGACCACAGAGGCGGAGGAACTTACTTCACAGGTCATAACTGTGTTGCAGAGTGATTCGAAGAATATGGAGGAACAGGTGGATGCTTTGGCTGCCCAGAGTAATATGGCAGTAATGGTAATGGATGTGGAGGGCAATATATTATATAGTGCAGATTATGTCCCAACATCACGGTTAGAGCAGATGCCACCTGAAGTGGTACAGATATATTATGATAGGGCCAAGGAAAATGGTGGCAGTGCCAAGGTAGAGTTCGAGGGAGATATTAATATGACTTTTCCTGAGATAAATATGTCTCAGGACGGCAATTTAATGCCGGGAATGGAGGAAGGGGATATCCCAGAGGGCACGAATAATGGTCTCGGCGATTACTGGCAACAGAAGCACGAGCCGGAAACAGGTGGGTTCATACAGAACCGTAGTCAGGACTGGATGGAAAGTGTTATCTATGTAAACATTCTGGAACTGGATGGGCAAGAATTGATTCTCATGGTAAATACCCAGTTAACACCAGTAAATGCTACGGTAAATACCCTTAGAATCGAGCTTGTATGGATTACAGGCATTATGATAGTGCTCTCCCTTATTGTTGCATTATCGATTTCAAGACAGGTATCCAAATCTTTAATACGGATCAATGAATCTGCCAAGGAGATGGCGCGAGGTAACTTTGATATTCGATTTGAAGGCAAGGATTATAGAGAGGTGGCGGAGCTGTCTGATACATTGAATCTGACTGCGACTGAATTGGACAAGAACGAACATCTGCGCAGGGAATTGATTGCAAATGTGTCCCATGACCTGCGAACACCACTTACGATGATTATTGCCTATGCGGAAGTGATGAGGGATCTGCCGGGAGAGAATACGCCGGAAAATGTTCAGGTCGTTATTGACGAGGCAGAGCGCTTGACCAATCTGGTCAATGATATGCTGGATATCTCTAAGTTACAGGCAGGTGTGATGGAAAAACAGACCTCTGTCTATAATCTGACAGAAAGTATACAATCTGTGTTCGAACGATACAATAAGCTTAAGGAACAGGACGGCTACAATATTTCCTTTTCCTATGATCGTATGGTCGTGGTGAAAGCAGATGAGTATAAGATATTTCAGGTCATCTATAACCTCGTAAATAATGCGATCAATTACACAGGTGAGGATAAGCAAATCTGGGTAAGACAGAAGATGTTAGAGGATGGCTATGTCAGAATCGAGGTATCTGATGACGGAGAGGGAATTGAGCCGGAGGCATTGCCTTATGTCTGGGATCGCTATTATAAAGTAGATAAGACTCATAAGCGGGCTGTGATGGGAACCGGACTGGGACTTTCTATTGTAAAGAATATTTTGGAACTTCATGAAGCGCGTTATGGCGTGGACAGTAAGGTGGGAGAAGGTTCTACTTTCTGGTTCGAACTAAAGACAGTAGAAGAAGTGTAAATATAATAGCAAAAGCCGTGAATACGATTCGATCTGAAATACAGATCCGATGTATTCACGGCTTTGTTTATGAAAAATAAGATATTTAGATTAACGACCTGACATAGGGATATAATCCTTACGCTCGCCTACATTGCGGTAAGCAGGACGCATGATCTTACCATTGACGGATACTTCCTCCAGACGGTGTGCACTCCAACCAGAGATACGTGCAATTGCGAAAATCGGTGTATAGAGCTCCACTGGGAGTCCTAACATACTGTATGCAAATCCACTGAAGAAGTCCACGTTAGGGCTGACACCCTTGTAAATCTTACGCTCCTTGGCGATAATCTGTGGAGCTAATCGTTCTACTGCAGAATAGAGTGCAAATTCCTTCTCACATCCCTTTTCTGCGGAAAGACGCTCTACGAAGCCGCGGAAGATCTGAGCTCTCGGATCGGAAAGAGAGTAGACCGCGTGTCCCATACCGTAGATAAGACCTGCATGGTCAAATGCTTCTTTATTAAGTAATGCTGTCAGGTATCGGCTGATCTCTTCTTCGTCAGTCCAGTCCTTAAGATTCTGCTTCATATCTTCGAACATCTTGACGACCTTGATGTTGGCACCGCCATGCTTTGGACCCTTTAAAGAGCCAAGAGAAGCTGCGATGACAGAGTAGGTATCCGTTCCAGAGGAAGATACCAGATGTGTGGTAAAGGAAGAGTTGTTACCACCGCCATGCTCCATATGAAGAATCAATGCTGTGTCGAGAAGCTTTGCCTCCAATGGAGTAAACTTGCTGTCTGGTCTTAAAATATGCAGAATATTCTCAGCCGTAGAGTACTCTGGCTTTGGAGAATGAATGAATAAACTTGCACCATCGTGATAATGCTTGTAGGCCTGGTAACCATACACGGAGAGCAGTGGGAATAGACTGATAAGCTGTAAGCACTGTCTTAATACGTTCGGAATGGATACGTCATCTGCCATGTCATCGTAGGAATAGAGTGTAAGTACACTTCGTGCAAGTGTGTTCATCATGTCCTTGCTCGGAGCCTTCATAATAATATCGCGCACAAAACTGGTAGGAAGTGTGCGATAATCGCTGAGCATCTTGACAAAGTTATCTAATTGTTGCTTGGTCGGAAGCTTTCCGAAAAGCAGAAGATAGGTACATTCTTCGAAACCGAAGTGGCTGTCCTGATCCATCCCACCAATCAAATCCTTGACATTGTAGCCACGGTAAAAAAGCTCGCCATCAGCCGGGACCATTTCTCCATTTACTTCCTTAGTAGAGCAGACTTCAGAAATCTCAGTCAGACCGACCAAGACACCTTTTCCGTTAATATCACGAAGTCCGCGCTTGACATCATACTTTGTATACAAATCGGGATCTATCTTCGCACAGTTCTCGCACTTTGCTGCCAAGTTCTCCAATTCAGGTGTAATTTCGCAAAACTGATTTGTTGTCATTGTAAGCCTCCTTTTTCCGTTATATTTTGTTATCATAGCATATGTACTTATTTTAATACAAGAAAATTGCATATTATTTAATGAAAATTTTAAAATTATACAATATTTTCCAGTATAGATAGGAGAAAGGTACTACAAAGAAAAGGAGGATAGATGTTAGAAAAAGATTATTTTTTTGGTGGAAAGCGATTGACAAAAAAATAACATTGTGTATTATTTAACTTAGCGGAATTTTTTTATTACATAAAAATCGTTCGTGCTTCGGACGATTGGTTGTATGCTATCTATTATTTCTTATTAAGGAGGAATTTAAATGTCAACAAAAGCGTATTACCCAATTAACGAGATTGGCGCTGGAAAGCCTGGCTTCTCCAAGACACGTTCAATCATCGAGGCTGCTTTTTATGGCAACAATGTCGTAAAAGTAAACACATTAAAAGAGGCTTATGAATTAGCAAAGAATTCACCTGGTACTATCGTTACCGATATGCCAATTAAAGATGGCGAGACTTTCGGTCTTGAGAAGGACGCAAAAGTATTATTATTCAATGATGGTGCTGTAACAGGACGTTACGCAGCTGCACGTCGTATCAAGGGCGAGCCAGGTGTTGATAGCGTAAAGCTTGATAAAGTAGTTATGGATGCTGTATATGAGACAAGATGGAAGACTATGTACCACGCAGAGTGCTACATTGGTCTTGATCCTGAGTTCATGGCAAAGGCACACCTTCTTATTCCAGAAGGAGAGGAGAACATCCTTTACAACTGGATGCTTAACTTCCAGTATATGTCTGATGAGTACGTTAAGATGTACAAGAATTCTAAGGCAATCGGCGAAGGAAAAGAGCCAGATATCTACATCTTCTCTGATCCTCAGTGGGCACCACACGATGCACCAGACGTTGATTACAGCTGCTTAAGCGATCCACTTACTCTGTGCTACTTTGATACCAACGAGAACTGTGCAGCTATCCTTGGTATGAGATACTTCGGAGAGCACAAGAAGGGTACATTGACCATGGCTTGGGCACTTGCTAACAGAAATGGTTACGCTTCCTGCCACGGTGGACAGAAAGAGTACTCTTTAGATGGTGGTAAGAAGTTCGTTGCTTCCGTATACGGATTATCAGGATCTGGTAAGTCTACATTAACACATGCTAAGCATGGCGGAAAGTATGACGCATTCGGCGGAATCAAGGTTCTTCATGACGATGCATTCATCATCAACACAGATACATGTGCATCTATCGCATTAGAGCCAACATACT
>CAZBFN010000027.1:0-29686 GCA_964491235.1 uncultured Roseburia sp. | reverse complement strand
CAGCCCTAAGTAGAAGCTCCCGGGTGATGCGAGGGTGCCTGGGCTGAGTTAACTGTGGTGGTAACGTCTATGGTTTTGATTCGAAGGGAGGCGCTCGGATTTTTTAATTTTATCCTGTTGATAATTAAACTCAAATAAGACTGCATTTATTTGAATACAAACATTGAATTTCTGGAAAACTGCTATATAATAAGATTTAGAAAAGGGCGTGACACCGCACGGATAGAGGGTGTAAGCGCTTACAATTGCTATTATATGCATAGAAGGAGAGATTATAATTATGGCAGTGTACGGATTCGGTCAGTTGATTGACATTTTGAAAAAGCACCCTAGAAAGATTGTTTTTACAGAAGGTAGTGATCCTCGTATTTTAGAGGCAGCTTCCAGACTTTTAGCAGGTACATTCTTGCATCCGATTTTAGTCGGCGATTCCAAAGAGATTGCAGCAGCAGCAGAGGATGCAGGTTTTAATATTCGTGGTGCAGAGGTTATTGATCCATCAAATTATGATAGAATGGATGAGATGATAGAGATGTTCTGCGAGCTTCGTAAGAGCAAGGGAGTAACGCCAGAAGAGGCTAAGAAGGTGCTTTCTCAGGCTAATTACTTCGGAACAATGCTTGTTAAGATGGGAGTTGCAGATGCCCTTCTTGGTGGTGCAACTTACTCCACAGCAGATACAGTACGTCCAGCATTACAGCTGATTAAGACAAAGCCGGGCAATTCTATCGTATCTTCTTGCTTTATCTTAGTTCGTCCTTCCGCTACTGGTGAGAACGAAGTACTTGCAATGGGTGACTGTGCAATCAACATCAAGCCAAACGAGGATGAGCTGGTAGAGATCGCAGGAGAGACAGCAAAGTGTGCGAAGATCTTCGGTGTTGATCCTAAGATTGCATTCCTTAGCTACTCTACCCTTGGCTCTGGTAAGGGAGAGGATGTTGACAAGATGCGTAACGCAGCAGAGAAGGCTATGGCTAAGTATCCGGAGCTTCCAATCACAGGTGAGTTACAGTTCGATGCAGCAGTATCTCCTCGTGTAGCACGCACAAAGTGCCCTGGCAATGAGGTTGCAGGACATGCAAATACATTCATTTTCCCTGATATCAATGCAGGAAATATTGGTTACAAGATTGCACAGCGTCTTGGTAACTTCGAGGCATATGGACCAATCTTACTTGGTCTGAATGCACCAATCAACGATTTATCTCGTGGATGTAATGCGTCTGAGGTATATTCTATGGCGATCATTACAGCAGCACTTGCAGAATAATTATTTAGCGTAAGACTTAAGTTTTGTGGCATGGCGTAAGGCTATGCCACATTTTTCATGCAATAGAAATGGTGCTGGGCAGGCGATACAGCAAAAGAGGAAATATTTATTATGGAACAGCGATTATTTTCAAGATCAGATTTAAAAAAGTTAATCATACCGCTCATGATTGAGCAGACCCTTGCCATCAGTATTGGGCTTTTTGACACGCTGATGGTATCTTCCTGTGGAGAGGCGGCAGTGTCTGGCGTATCTCTTGTGGACAGTATCAGTGTCCTATTGATTCAGATATTATCTGCGTTGGCGACTGGTGGAGCGGTGGTATGTAGCCAATATATAGGAAAGAAGATGCCGGAGCGGGCAAAATTATCTGCGGGACAGCTCATGCTTATCATGCTAGTGTCAGCGGGAACGGTCATGATTGTCGTGCTATTCCTGCACAAGTTCCTCTTGCGGTGGATTTTTGGGCAGATCGAGGCGGATGTTATGGCAAGCGCGGAGATTTACTTTATTATTTCTGCCATATCCTATCCGTTTTTGGGCGTATACAATGCAGGAGCAGCACTGTTCCGTGCGATTGGAAATAGTAAGATCAGCATGTATACAAGCCTTGTCATGAATGTGGTTAATATAAGTGGAAATGCACTTTTGATCTTTGGATTTGGGATGGGAGTTGCAGGTGCGGCGACGGCAACCCTTGTGGCGAGGGTGATTTCTGCCCTTGTTATGGTAGCGCTGCTTCTGAAAAAGGATAATCCGCTCTGCATCGCAACGCCGGGTTGCATGAGACCTCAGAGGGATGTGATCGGAAAGATTCTAAAAATTGGTATTCCAAGTGGAGTGGAGAATGGTATGTTCCAGATTGGAAAACTGTTGGTATCTAGTCTAACAGCGACCTTTGGTACGGCAGCGATCGCGGCAAATGCAGTGGCAAACAGCGTGGCGGGATTTGCGAATATTCCCGGTATTGCCGTGGGACTTGCCATGGTGACAGTCATTGGGCGCTGTATCGGAGCAGGGGAGAAGGAGCAGGCGAAGTATTATAGCAAGCGATTGATGGGACTTTCCTATGGAGGAATGATGATTGCCGATATTATCTTGCTTTTGGCAGTAAGACCAATCATTTCCTGCTTTGCATTGTCGGCGGAGGCAAATGAGATAGCGATACAATTACTGACGTGCTTTGCAGTCTGCGCATCGCTGATCTGGCCTATGAGCTTTACCCTTCCCAATGCCCTTAGGGCTGCGGGAGATGCCAAGTATACCATGGAGGTCAGCGTATTTTCCATGTGGGTATTTAGAGTAGCTAGTAGTTACTTTTTTGCAGACACGATGGGGCTTGGCGTGCTGGGTGTCTGGATCGGTATGTATGTGGACTGGGTGTTCCGTTCCATCCTTTTTATCATTCGTTATATCAGCGGAAAATGGTTAGAGAAAAAAGTTGTCTGAAAACAGTACTTTTCTGGGTGAAAAGTACTATGCAATTGTGGATAAATATGTGGAAAGCGTGGATAAATGCTGTAAATAAAAAATATTCCATTTGAATTGTTGGACAACTCGAGGGGAAAATGCTTGTAATGATGACAATAGGATGTTATTCTTTACATAAGAAGCTTTGCGATAAAACGTAGGGCTGACAGGGGGTTTTTCATGAGGTACATATTTCCAGTAACCTTATATGTCAGTGGTATTCTGGCAATTTATTTTGGGTTGCAGTATTGGTTTTCAAAAGAAAAAAAGCATGTAGAGAATCGACTGTTTGCAAGATTCTGCTTTGCCAGTGCGTTATGGAGTCTTGGTTTTGGTATATTATTGTCACAGAACAATGCAGACATTGCGCATTTTGGCAGAATCATAGGAATGATAGGAACATTTCTCTACTTGATTTTTGCGCAAATGCTGGTGGGACAGATTGCCGATTGTTCCAGCGCATGGCGGAAGTTCTCCAATGGAGTTGCTTATATCGGTGTTGGAATCTACTTTTTCACGGTTCAGAGAGAGCAGATTGATTATTATCCGAGTGTCTGGGGAATGACCTACTCCTTTAAGGCGGGAATTGGAAATACATTATATACGCTGTATTGTGTCAGTGTGGCGGTTGATATTTTGGTGACCATAATCTATATGATTCGTGGATCCAAATTAAAGAGGGTACAAGCATTTGGTAAGAAAATGTTATGGGTTCTTGCCTTGATTGTATATGGAATGATATTGGATACCATTTTCCCGCTGGTTGGATTGAAGGCGATACCGGGAAGTACGATAACCCAGTTCTTTGGGGTCATTGTAATTCATTATGCTATTTCTGAATTGAGTAGATCTCGTATCAATATCACCAATATGTCAGAATTTATCTATTCGTCCCTGTCGGTTCCGGTGCTTGTCTATAATGTAGAGCGGCGATTGGAGATTACGAACGATGCGGCGGCGTCTTTCCTTGGATTGAACCATGATAATTCAGGAAGTGCAATGATTCCGATTTATGAGCTCTTTGAGATAGATGAGGATGAAGTATTTATATTTGATGGAAAACGTCGGGATGTGGATGTTGTATGTCATCGAAATCAGGTGTTTTGCAGTCTTGCGGTAAACAAGATACAGGATCACTATGGAGATAATATTGGATATATTATTATCGTGACGGATCTGTCAGAGCGTATCAAGACGATGCAGCAGCTAGAGGAAGCTAAGAAGGAAGCAGATGCTGCCAATCAGGCAAAGAGTACCTTCCTTGCCAATATGTCCCATGAGATCCGTACACCGATGAATGTTATCATCGGATTCTCCGAGTTGATCTTAAAGATGGAGATAGAGGGACCGGTGCGGGAATATGTAGGAGATATCAAGGAATCCTCTGAGAATCTTCTTGCGATTATTAACGATCTGCTAGATATCTCCAAGATTGAGTCTGGAAAGATGGAGCTGGTATGTACAGATTACTATATCGGCGGCATGTTCCAGGATGTATTCTTGATTATCAATGCTCAGGCGAAGAAAAAGGGCTTGGATTTCCGACTGACCGTAGATCCAGCTATGCCGAATAAGCTGTTCGGAGATAAAATCCGAATTCGTGGAGTTTTGATTAATTTACTTAATAATGCGGTAAAATATACCAGAGAGGGATCGGTGTCAATGGAGGCACGAGTGGTAAAGACGGAAGGTGATATCGCCACTCTGGAATTTAAGGTAATAGATACCGGTGTGGGTATCAGAGAAGAAGAGCAGGGAACTCTGTTTGAGAGCTTCTCTCAGGTAGATCGTAAGGTGCATTACGGCGTAGAGGGAACAGGTCTTGGTCTTGCCATTGTAAAGGGATATGTTGCCTTAATGAATGGTGACGTCACTGTTACCAGTGAATATGGTAAGGGATCGATCTTTACGGCGGTAATTGAGCAGAAGATTGTAGATGCCAGCCCTATGGATAAGTTCAACGGCAAGGAAGTGCGGGGCGCAGAAGACTTTAAGATGGGCAGTATGAAGATTCTGGGAACCCGTGTACTGATCGTAGATGACAACCAGATTAATCTGAGGGTCGCAAGTAGTACTTTGGGATATTATGGACTTACGGTGGATACTGCATCCAGTGGAATGGAGGCAATTGAATGTTGTAGAAATCATAAATACCAGATGGTATTTATGGATCAGATGATGCCCCAGATGGATGGTGTGGAGGCTATGCATCGTATTCGAGAATTGGATGCTCATTATGCGATGGATGGTGAATGTAAGATTATTGTATTGACCGCAAATGCCGTTGCGGGTGTAAGGGAGCAGTTGCTTTCTGCGGGATTTGACGAATACCTTGGTAAGCCGATGAACTTCAAACAATTGGAGCGTCTGTTCGTGCGATTCTTGCCAGAGGAGCAGGTGCAGTTGTGTAGAAATGAGGATGAGTGTGGTAGACAACTGATGCAGACAGCGGGAAATTCTGCGGAATTAAGAGAACTGGGAGAGCTGTTGCAGGTAGAGGTGAATCAGGGAATTGCCTTCTGTGGCGGCAGACTGGAGGATTATCTGAAGGTATTGCAGCTTACCTACCACAATGGACAGCAGCAGTTGGATGAACTTCGGAAACTGCAGGCACAGCAGAATTACGGTGATTATACGATCAAGATACATGGCATGAAGAGTACTTCTCTTAGTATTGGAGCAAGAGAGGTTTCTGAGCTGGCAAAGGCACAGGAACTGGCTGGCAAAGAGGGGAACTATAATTTTATTGATGCACACATGGAAGAGTTTCAACAGGAATATGGACGGTTGCTTGAGCGGATGCGAAGCGTTCTAGAGCGTTATAATATGTTGGAAGCTACTCAGGAGGCATTAGAAGATACCATGCTCACCGAGGAGGGCTTTGGAGAGCTTTTGGTCAAGATATTAAAGTGTCTGGATGGATTTGACTTCCCAAGTGCATCTAAGTTGATACGTGAGACGCCAAAAGAGCGTGTCCCAGAGCAGCATCTGGAAGATTTTGCAAATCTGGAGCGTTGGATGGATGAGATGGAAGAAGATAAGATTCGAGAGCTGATAGAGAAAGTGTTGGCATAATTAGGAGGACGAGAAGAATGATTATCAGTTTGTTAATTACTATTGTTTTTGGAGTGATTTACTTTTATGTAAAGCTTCCGGCGATTAATCTGCACACGACAGAGTTTTACACCTTTGTGTATCTGCTTTGCATCGTATATTGTGGAGCTAATATCTTGGTTACTGGGTTTCGATCAAAGGATGTGAAGGATTATTTTAAGCATTTATTGAAAAAGTGTACCGTTCCAGTGGTGATCGTGGCGACATTGATTGTAATAAGTGCAGTGGGAGGGCTGGTAGGAAGTGTGATCTTCCGAGCAAAGTCCTATTCAGAATTATTGCCGATCACGGACGGAGATTTTGCAGCAGAGGTGGAGGAGATTCAGTGGAATCAGATTCCCAAGCTAGATGAGAATTCGGCGAATACTCTTGCTAATAAGAAGATGGGAGAGCTTTCGGATCTGGTTTCCCAGTTCGAAGTAGATGACAGTTCGGCGCAGATCAATTATCAGGATAGACCAGTGAGGGCGACTTATCTGAATTACGGTGATATCATTAAGTGGTGGAACAACCGTAGTGAGGGAATACCAGCATATCTATTGATTGATATGGTGACACAGGAGGTTACGGTAAATCGTTTGGAGGAGGGGATGAAGTATTCGCCATCTGAACCATTGAACCGCAATATCTATCGTTACCTGCGATTCCACTATCCGACCAAGATGTTCTATGATGTGAATTTTGAGGTGGATGATGAGGGTACACCATACTGGTGCGCTACAACGGTGACCAATACCATTGGGCTTTTTGGTGGAACGGATGTGACAGGTGCAGTTCTTGTGAATGCGGTGACAGGAGAATCCCAGTATTATGAGATCGGTGATGTACCTTCTTGGGTGGATCGTGTTTGCAGCGCAAGGCTGATTATGGAGCAGTATGATTATTATGGATTGTATCAGGGTGGATTCTGGAATTCTGTGCTGGGACAGTCTGGTTGTACAGAGACGACTTCCGGTTACAACTATATTGCCATGGAAGACGATGTGTGGGTGTACACTGGTGTGACTTCTGTGAGCGGGGATGAGAGTAATCTAGGTTTTATCCTTGTCAATCAGCGAACCAAGGAAGCACGTTACTATCCATGTGCCGGGGCGAATGAGAATGCAGGTATGAATTCGGCAGAGGGCGCGGTGCAGCAGTACAGCTATCAGGCGACCTTCCCGATTCTTTTAAATATTGGAGATGAGCCAACTTATTTTATGGCACTCAAGGATGCATCCCAGCTGGTGAAGATGTATGCCATGGTCAATGTCAGCCAATATCAGATCGTGGCGACAGGAACCACAGTGGAGGCATGTCAGGAAAATTATGTGGAATTGTTGCAAAACAACGGTCTTGCAGAGACAGAGCCGGAGACTGCGGCAGAGCTTTCCGAGGTGACGGGCAGAGTGGCAGAGATTCGATCCTCAGTTATGGATGGGGATACCTATTATTTTATCCGATTACAGGAGATGCCGGTATATTATATGATCAATGGTAAGGATTATCCGATTGCGACGATTTTGAATGTGGAGGATAAGGTCACGATACAGTATGAGGTGACCGAAGGGGAGATTCAGACCGGGGTATTTTTAGAACGCAAATAAGAGTGATTTTTCATGCAAGATACCTAGATTTTCAAAAAAATTTTGCATCAAAATTTATGCTATGTTATACTGTATAAGTTACAATTTAACGGGACAAGAGAAAGGGTTTTTATGAAGATATGGGAAGATGATAAGCAGTGCTATATCAAGGCTGCTATGGAAAGAAATACACCGGAAGAGAATGAAGTTTTAAAAAAGCGCTTAGAGGAGATCGATTGGTCTGTCTTAGAGCATATTGAGCGTAAAGAGACTGTCAATGAGCGGGGCGAATTTGCTCCACTTGAGGCAGTAGAGGTTCAGGAGATCGAGAAGCGCAGCGATGAGTTCAAGGAGATCGGTCTTAAGGCATTAAAGGCTGGCAAGGTAGGAGCTGTTTTGCTGGCAGGTGGACAGGGAACCCGTCTGGGACTGGATCGGCCAAAGGGTACATTAAATATCGGCGTTGACCGTGAACTGTATCTCTTTGAGCAGTTGATTCGTAATTTGATGGATGTGACAGATGAGGCAGAGACTTATGTGCCGCTTTATATCATGACTAGCAATATTAATAATGCAGACACAAAGGCATTTTTTGAGGAGCATGATTACTTCGGATATCCGAAGGACTATATCAAGTTCTTTGTACAGGAGATGGAGCCTGCATGTGACCATGAGGGAAGAGTCTACATGGAGTCTGGAACTGAGGTTGCGATGTCTCCAAACGGCAACGGCGGCTGGTTCGGATCTATGGTGAATGCAGGATTGCTGACAGACATTAAGAGCCGTGGTATCGAGTGGATCAACGTATTTGCAGTGGATAATTGCTTGCAGCGCATTGCAGATCCACTGTTTGTTGGAGCTACCATTGCATATGGATGCGAGAGCGGAGCTAAGGTAGTAAGAAAGGCAGCACCGGATGAGAAGGTGGGCGTGCTCTGTACAGAGGATGGAAGACCTTCCATCGCAGAGTATTATGAGATGACCGAGGAGATGGCGACCGCTAGAAAGGACAACGGAGATCTACTCTATGGATTTGGAGTTATCTTGAACTATATTTTCTCCGAGAAGAAGCTGGAGGAGATCGCAGATGCCAGAATGCCAATCCACGTTGTGGAGAAGAAGATTCCATACATGGATGTGGATGGCAACTATGTGAAGCCAGAAGCACCGAACGGATACAAGTTCGAGACTTTGGTGCTGGATATGGTACATATGATGGAGGATTGTATTCCATATGAAGTAGTCAGGGAGCGTGAGTTTGCACCGATCAAGAATTTGCATGGCGTAGATTCTCTGGACTCTGCAAGAGAGCTGATGAAGGGCTGCGGAATCGAACTGTAAGCAGCATGAGAGAATGAGAAGTAGGCGAGGGACACAGGAGACTGTATCCCTCGCTTTTTGTTCTCTAGGAAAGACCTTATCCTAAGGAAAATTTAATAAATATTTTATCGGGGCTTTATGGAGGCTTTGGGATTGTCTGTTATAATGGGTTCATAACATAAGTTCTACATTGAGACAAAAGTGAGGTTTTTACATATTTATGAAGAAAAGTACAGAAGTGATCGTGGAAGAAGTATACGAAGAATCATACGAAGAGACTTTCGAAGATTACGAGGAGATCTATGAAGATGAGAGCGTAATTGCAGTACATGAGCTGATGCCCCTTCGGGCGGCGGGAGAGGACAGTATGGAGCATATTGCAGACATGAAGGATCAGTTCTCCCGGACGATCGATCCGATTTTGTGCATGTATAATTCGGCAATGTGTGCCACCACGGCGCGGCTTGAGATTATTGAGGATGAATTTAAGTACCGTAAGCTGCGTTGCCCGATTCATCATATCGATACCCGACTTAAGTCGGCAAAGAGTATTTTGGGAAAGCTCCAGAAGAAGGATCTAGATCTGACCCTTTCTGCGGCTTGCAACAATATCTATGACATTGCGGGGATTCGTGTGGTGTGTTCCTATATCAAGGATGTTTATTTGATTCGTGACCGATTGATGGCACAGGACGATCTCTTTATTATGGATGTGAAGGATTACATTGAGACACCGAAGGCAAATGGCTACCGAAGCCTCCACATGATCGTGCGGGTGCCAGTATATTTTATGAATAAGAAGCAGATGGTGCCGGTGGAGTTGCAGATTCGTACCCTTGCGATGGATCTGTGGGCGAGTCTGGAGCATGACATCAAGTACAAGTCCTTGTATCAGGGCGTGGCGACGGATTTTTCTGAGGAACTGAAGGAATGCAGCAGACTTATCTATGAGGCAGAGGAAAAGATGGAGGTCATGAACCGGGCGCTAGAGCCATAGAATGATGTCGATTCGTGGCATATAAGAAATAATTAAGAAAGTTTTTCTAATTCTGTGATTGCATGACGGACGGGAATTTGGTAAGATTGCCCAAAGAGAGGTGTTGCAATTGCAGAGCAAGCATATTGAAAAAGAATGGCAGCAGTTACTTCGGGCAGAGCAGAGCTTTCTTAGCAGGAATATGTCACCGCGCTCAGTGGGCTGGCAGGAGAAGATAGCAAAGTTCGTACCGGACAAGCTGGAGAATACATTAAATACAGCCTTTTACAAGGCATTTGATTTGATTTTTGACAAGGGTACTGGAATCATAGAGAAGACCTATCAAAAGGATAAGAAGGAGCAGAATTACAAGATCAATGCGTATGCTGCGGACGTGCGGAATACGCGTTGGTCTTTGCGTGCGTTTGGGCGGGAAGCTGCCGCCAGCAAGAATTTTAATATGGCAGTGTCCACCTTAGAGGGAGTGGGCATGGGTATTTTAGGTATGGGTATACCAGATATTCCGTTATTTATTGCCGTATTATTAAAGAGTATCTATGAGATTGCGTTGAGCTATGGCTTTTCCTATGACTCGGAGCAGGAGCAGATTTTTATCTTAAAGCTGATCGAGATAGCATTATCCCATGACAGTGCGCTGGCAGAGGGCAATATGGAGCTGAATCTGTGGATGCAGGGCAAAAAGTCGGAGGTAGTGGTCACAGAGGACGGAGAGCGTCAGGAGGTAGAAGTGGAGCATGCCACAGCCAGATGCTTTGAGATATCCAGAAGTGAGCAGATTAAGCGGACTTCGGATGCGCTGGCGCAGGAGCTTTTATATCTAAAGTTCGTGCAGGGGCTTCCGGTGGTAGGTGTCGTAGGCGGTCTTTCCGATATGGTATATCAGAAGAAGATCAGTGACTATGCCGCCATGAAGTATAAGAGACGCTTCCTTGAGATGAGACGGGATGGCGAGTGACTTAGAGAGGAGCAGACATGCTATTTAATTCGATACAATTTCTAGTTTTTTTCCCAATTGTGGTGCTGATATATTTCCTGATACCTAAGAAGGTGCGATATATCTGGCTGCTGTTGGCAAGCTATTATTTTTATATGGGGTGGAACGCGAAGTATGCGTTGTTGCTGTTATTTTCCACCGTTGTCACGTACATAAGTGGAATTGTTCTTGGCAGAATCAAGGAAAGCGAAGTGGAGGCTGCGGTCAAGAAGCGCCGGATGAATATTTGTGTCGCGACAAGTTTTGCCATCAACCTAGGGGTATTATTCTGGTTCAAGTATTTTGATTTTGCAGTAGATAATATCAATTATGTGCTGGCAAAGTTCAATTTGACCATATTAAATCCGTCTTTTGATATCATTTTGCCGGTGGGTATTTCATTTTTCACATTTCAGGCGTTGAGCTACACAATGGATGTGTACCGGGGAGATATCAAGGCAGAGCGGAATTTTCTGAAGTATGCACTGTTCGTGTCATTCTTTCCACAGCTTGTGGCAGGGCCGATTGAGCGTTCTAAGAACCTGTTGAAGCAGATCGATGAGGATCATCCTTTCGATTACCGCATGTTCTGCGACGGTATTTATCTGATGCTGTGGGGCTATTTCCTAAAGATGGTTCTGGCTGACCGTCTTGCAATCGTTGTGGATAAGGTCTATGGAGATATTTCGCAATACGGCGGTATGTACGTTGTGATTGCAACGGTACTGTTCGCGTTTCAAATCTATTGTGACTTTGCAGGTTATTCCACCATTGCCATGGGTGCAGCAAAGGTCATGGGATTCCGACTGATGGAGAACTTCAATGCGCCATATATGTCCCAGAGCGTAGCAGAATTCTGGAGAAGATGGCATATCTCCTTATCTAGCTGGTTTAAGGATTATCTCTATATTCCACTGGGAGGAAGCCGTAAGGGAAAGTGGAGAACGTATCTTAATATATTGATCGTATTTTCGGTGAGTGGCTTGTGGCACGGCGCCAGCTGGACCTTCGTGATCTGGGGCGTATTAAACGCGGTATTCCAGATTATTGGAGCTATGACGAAGGATTGGAGACAGAAGATAGCGAAAAAGCTGAATCTGCAAGTGGATTCCACTGCAAATCAGATTGCCAGAACCTTAGTGACATTTGTGCTAGTGGATTTTGCATGGATCTTTTTCCGGGCAGAGAGCGTTTCCCAAGCGTTACATGCGATCAGGTCCATGTTGACCGTATTCAATCCTTGGATTCTGTTTGATGATTCCCTCTATATGCTGGGAATGAGCAGAAGAAGCTTTGGTGTGATGATATTTGGATTGATATTGCTTATTGTGGTAGACATTATGAAGTATAAAGGCGTGTGTATTCGCCAGAAGATTCAGGCACAGGATACATGGTTCCGTGTGGTGGTGATTGCTGTTGCGGTATGGTTCATCCTGACCGTTGGTATCTGGGGACCAGCTTACGATGCAGCAAGCTTCATTTATTTTCAGTTTTAAGGAGACAACATGAGGAGAAAAGGACTTATAATAAAGCATATCGCAATCGTTGTCGTGATTTGTCTGCTGATGGGACTGACCGCTTATGTGTTGCGAAGAAATGATGGATATGAGAAGAATCGGGAGTTTTATACCTCCGATGAGAATTACGATGTCCTGTTTTTTGGAAGCAGCCATGCAGTAATGGGCGTGCTTCCGATGGAATTGTGGCACGACTATGGAATCACATCCTATAATCTGTCGAACAATGGACAGATGTTGCCAATCGATTACTGGGTGCTAAAGGATGCGCTGGACAGACAGGAACCAGAGCTGGTGGTAATCGATGTATATACCTTGTATGCGGATGAGAAATATGCCGTTATGGAGTACGCCCACGGGTCGTTAGATCCTATGCCGATGTCTATGACTAAGATTCAGGCGATTATGGACATATTTCCAGAGGAAAACTGGCAGGAGTTCATGATACCATTTTCTCTTTATCATAACCGTTGGGACACGATGAGCTCAGAGTTTTTTGACAGAGAGGCATCCACCCAGAAGGGAGCATATGAGAACAATGCGGAGGGCACACCTTTTGTGGAGCCGGTAATAAAAATCAATATGACGGTGCCGGAATATACCGAGATGCCGGAGACTACCAACAAGACCTATCTGCGGAAAATGATCGAGCTGTGTCAGGAGGAGGGAATTCCTGTATTGCTGACGGCGGCGCCTTTCAATGATGGCGAACATTTAGCGGAGTGGACGAATGGTGCGAGGGAGCTTGCTCAGGAATATGATGTTCCGTTTCTAAATGGTCTGGAAGCGGATATTATAAATACCAACTGTGATCTGTATGACAGGGGACATCTGAATTCCTCTGGAGCCCGCAAGTGGACAGAGTACCTTGGTAGTTATATTGCATCTAATTATGGTATTGCGGATAAGAGAACGGATGCAAATTACAGTGATTGGAATACGGATTACGAGGAATATAGAGCTTATAAGGTGGAGGAGATCAATACAGTAGGGGATATCTATCCATTGTTGATGCTTTTAAATGATGATGAGTGGAGTGCCTGCGTGTCTATTAAGCAGGGATCTACGGCATTCCGGGACAACTGGTTCTGGGAGCTTCTATACAATGCGGCTCCGGTAACGAAAACTGGCGATAATTCACAGAATTATTTTTGCATTATTGATAATGGGGCAGGAACAGTTACTGAACGGTTCGGAGCTATGGAACCGGAGAATATCGCCACAAGTTTTGGAACGGTGATGTACTCGTTGGATGCCAGTGGTCTGGCGCAGGTGACTCTGGCGGAGAAGCCGGAGGAGACACAGGCACAGATTGCTTCCCAGCAACAGGTGAATCTGGCGCTGACAGAGGGGGAGGAATCCTCCACCCATCTGGGTGTCCAGATTTGGGTCTTTAACCATGAGACTGGAGAAGTCATAAGATATGCGAGCTTTTAACAAGAAGGGGAAGTCGATTATTCGGCTTCCCCTTCTGCTACGATTTCCTCAAGTACATGGATCAGGTCATACATGTTGTTGAGGCGCACGTTGCGCTCTAAGATGCAGTTTTTGAGGTCGACGGATAGAGTCTCGAATTTTTCCCGGATATCCGGTGATACATAAGATGCCATTTTTATCTCCTCTTGGGGTGCACTATGCCACGCCCGCTTTGCCTGTGGTATGGACAGTATGATTTATCGGTGTCATAAAGAGCATGTGCAATTTTTTTAAAAATATGTGGGTTAGAAAAATATGGATGAAACCATGGAAAAGGTGGTATGATAGAGTAAGAATAAATTGGAGTGGGCAAAAGGATGAGAGTGGAGCGAAAGACACCAAATCATAATAAGGCACATAATAGGAAGAAATGGGTTTATGCACTTGCGGTACTGCTGTTTCTGGTGGTGCTGCTTGGTAAGTCCGAGAGCGTGATGGAGGCGGAGAGTACCCGCATCTATCAGGTGTATTGTCTGGGGGATAGCATTACTTATGGTAGTGGATTATCGCAGGAGATGCGACCGTTGGCTTGTTATCCAGCCCAGTTGCAGGAACTATTGGGAGCTAAGTATCGAGTGATGAATTATGGGGTAAGCGGCAGGACGTTGACGGATGTTCCGGAGCGTTCCTATCGGGATACGGGGTATCTTGATATGGTGAAGATGCAGTCGCCAGATATTTTGGTGGTGATGCTAGGAACCAATGATTCCAAGGAAGATGTCTGGGATGCACAGCGATATCAGGAGGAGTATGTGGCGCTGGTAGAAGAGTTGCAGGCGATTGAGAGTGAGCCGGATATCTATCTTATGATTCCGCCGGAGGCATTCCCTTATGAAGATGGCGTGATTGTATATGGAATCAACAATGATATCATTCACGATGAGATTCGGCACATTGTAAGAGCGGTATCGGAAGAGACGGGGGTAGGACTGATCGATCTATATGCAGTAACGGAGAATCACCCAGAGTATTTTGTGGATGGGGTGCACCCGAACGAACAGGGATATCAGGTTTTGGCAAAGGCGGTTTATGAGCAAATTGTAGAAGATCGTGGAATTGTTAAATAGAGCCATTTAGAATGATTGCAAAAATGATAATGAAATACAAAATCCCAGTAAATATCAACCTTTGCGATAGTTACTGGGATTTCTTTGTAGCGGAGACGGCGGGATTCGAACCCGCGTGCCCCGGAGGGCTAACGCATTTCGAGTGCGCCCCGTTATGACCACTTCGATACGTCTCCATAAAATACTTGATTAGTATATCATATTTTCCCTGATTTGCAAGATGCCGCAGGGGAAAACGGGTATAAAAATCGGTTGAGAGGAGCTAATCCGGTTGCAAAATATATCAGAACAGGATATATTTTATAGTAGGTATAATTAATTGGAAAATCGGATGGTGAATGAGTTGTGAATAAGTCTCAGACAGAGACAAAATGATAGGAGGACATGCAGATGAAGAGAATCGGATTGTTGACAAGTGGTGGCGACTGTCAGGCGCTGAATGCAGCGATGCGTGGCGTGGTAAAGGGCTTGAGTGAGAATGTGGACGAGTTGGAAGTTTACGGTTTCTTGAATGGATATAAGGGGCTGATCTATGGTGATTACAGACTTTTGACATCCGCAGATTTCTCTGGAATCCTTACAAAGGGTGGTACGATATTGGGATCATCCAGACAGCCATTTAAGCAGATGCGTGTGCCAGATGCCAATGGACTTGATAAGGTAGAGGCGATGAAGCAGACTTATCACAAGCTGAATCTGGATTGTCTTGTTATCCTTGGCGGTAACGGTACCCAGAAGACTGCAAATCTTCTTCGTGAAGAGGGGCTTAATATTATTCATCTTCCTAAGACGATTGATAATGATATCTATGGTACAGATGTGACCTTTGGTTTCCAGAGTGCAATTAATATTGCAACGGATGCGATTGACTGTATTCATACCACAGCAGCATCCCACAATCGTGTATTTATTGTGGAAGTTATGGGACATAAGGTTGGATGGCTGACACTTTATGCAGGAATTGCCGGTGGTGCAGATATTATTTTGGTGCCAGAGATTCCATATGATATCGAGAAGGTCGTTGAGGCGATCAACAAGAGAACAAGAGCTGGAAAGGGCTTTACAATATTGGCAGTAGCAGAGGGTGCTATTTCCAAGGAGGATGCGGCATTATCCAAGAAGGAGTACAAGGAGAAAGTCGCAAAGCGCAAGTATCCATCTGTGTCTTATGAGATTGCAGATCAGATCTTTAAGCGTACTGGCGTAGAAGTGCGCGTGACTGTTCCGGGACATACACAGAGAGGCGGAAGCCCATGTCCGTATGATAGAGTACTCTGTACCAGACTTGGAGCGGCAGCAGCCAAGGCGATCATGGAGGAGGATTATGGCTATATGATCGGTATGGTGAACGGCAAGACTAAGCGCATCCCGCTTGGCGAGGTGGCTGGCAAGTTAAAGACCGTAGATCCAGATAGCCAGATGATAAAAGAGGCAAAGAGAACTGGAATTAGTTTTGGTGACTAAATAGCGAAGGACCTTATACCGAAGCCCTTCGCATTAGAAAAATGCAGAAACAGCATTTTTCACAAGAAATGAATTATGAGGTGAAAGCATGTCATATACAGCACTTTATCGGAAGTTCCGTCCACAGGAGTTTTCGGATGTAAAGGGACAGGACCATATTGTTACAACACTTAAGAATCAGATCAAAGCAGACAGAATCGGACATGCTTATCTATTTTGTGGAACAAGAGGAACTGGAAAGACTACGATTGCCAAGATTTTTGCAAAGGCAGTCAACTGCGAGCATCCGGTGGATGGTAGTCCATGTGGAGAGTGTGCGACCTGTAAGGCGATTGCGGCAGGTTCGTCCATGAATGTGATCGAAATCGATGCTGCATCCAACAACGGTGTGGATAACATTCGACAGATCAGGGAAGAGGTGGAGTACCGTCCGACGGAGGGCAAGTACAAAGTATATATCATCGACGAGGTTCATATGCTTTCCATAGGAGCCTTTAACGCATTGCTTAAGACGTTGGAGGAACCGCCATCCTATGTTATTTTTATCTTGGCGACCACGGAGGCTCATAAGATACCGATTACGATCTTATCCCGCTGCCAACGTTATGATTTCCGTAGAATCTCCATTGACACCATAGCATCAAGGCTTAGTGAGTTGATGGAAGCGGAGCAGGTGACGGTGGAGGAGAAGGCGATCCGTTATGTTGCCAAGGCAGGAGACGGCTCTATGCGAGATGCGCTGAGTCTGTTGGATCAGTGTATTGCCTTTTACTTGGGGCAGGAGCTGACCTATGAAAAAGTATTAGAGACCCTAGGTGCGGTGGATACAGAAGTGTTCAGCCGACTGTTGCGGCAGATTCTGGATAAGAATATTACCGGGGCAATCGGAACAGTAGATGAGATGGTAGTGGAAGGCAGAGAGCTGGGACAGTTCGTCAACGACTTCACATGGTATCTGAGAAATCTGATGCTGGTACAGAGCTCCGATGATATGGAGGATGTGTTAGATATTTCTGCGGAGAATCTGGCACTGCTCAAGGAGGAGGCGTCCATGGTGGACACGGATATTCTGATGCGATATATCCGTATCTTTTCTGAGCTTGGAAGCCAGATTAAGTATGCAGCTCAGAAGCGTATCCTGATAGAGATTGCAATTATTAAGTTATGTAAACCGGAAATGGAAAAGGATTATACATCCCTGGTAGACCGTATCGACAGCCTTGAGAAGAAGTTAGAAAAAGGCGTTGTGATGGCGCCGGGGGGTGCCAGGCAAGGCATAGATGGAGCTGATGGGGCTGGCGCATCTTTTGCACAGGCAGCGCCAGTACCGAAGATGGAGCTGCCTAAGGCGATTCCGGAGGATATCAAGCAGGTAATTGCCAACTGGAGCGGAATACTCTCCCAGTTGACTGGAATTACGAAGACCTATCTGAAAAAGGCGGTAAAGTCCTTGGGACCGAACGATACACTTTTATTGGTGTTTGATGATCCAAATGCATATGCATATGTGGATTCCAATCGGTCGGATTGTCAGGATGCCCTAAAGGCAGCAGTGGCAGACCGAATTGGCAAGGAGATCGAGATACAGGTCAAGCTCAACGACACTGGACAGCCGGGAGAAGAGGTATATCCGGATCTTGGACAGTTGATCCAGTTTGACATCGACGAAGAGGATTTCTGATGGTTGACGGAAGCGGGATTATCCGTTAAAATCGACAAAGACAGTATTATGAGATATAATTAGGAGGAACATAGAATGGCAAAAAGAGGTGGATTTCCAGGCGGTATGCCGGGTAATATGAATAATCTGATGAAGCAGGCTCAGAAGATGCAGCGTCAGATGGAAGAGGCTCAGAAGGAGTTAGAGGAGAAGGAAGTTACAGCAACCGCTGGTGGCGGAGCTGTTGAGATAACAGTCTCTGGTAAGCATGAAGTAACAAAGGTAAAGCTTGCACCAGAAGTGGTAGACCCAGATGATATCGAGATGCTGGAGGATCTTATCATGGCAGCAACCAACGAGGCGTTTCGCCAGTTGGATGAGTTCTCTGCCAATTCCATGTCCAAGATTACTGGTGGTATGGGCGGCTTAGGCGGAATGCCGTTCTAAGAGTTACTGTAAAGGAGGCCAATAGTGGCAAAAGTCCTGATTATCGATGATGAATTAGAAACATTAGAGATTCATAAGACATATTTGCAGGCTGAACACGAGGTTTTTATGTTTCAGTCTGGCGCAGAAGCGCTAGATCAGATGACGAAGATTGCCCCAGATATCATATTATTGGATATCGAGATGCCGTTCATGGATGGCTTTGCTGTATTAGAGAAGCTACGTGAACGCAAGGAGTGGGCAGAAATACCGGTTGTAGGCGTGACGGGACAGAAGGGAAAGACAACAGCACTGAACTTCATTGGAAAGGGCGGAGTGGCCTATCTGATGAAGCCGGTGGAGAAGAATATGATGCTGGAGCGGATTCGTGAGATTCTGCGCAAGGAAGAAGAGAAGAAGGCGAAAAAGAAGATACTGATTGTAGATGATGAATTAGAGAGCTTGATTGTGTACAAGAATATCCTGCTGGAAAAGTACAATGTTATGGCTCTGAATTCAGGGAAACTGGCAATTGAGTATTTACAGAAGTTCGTGCCAGATCTTATCGTGCTGGATTATCAGATGCCGTTATACAATGGACGTGCGGTCTATCAGATGATTCGGAAGATGGAACGCTTGAATGACGTACCGGTCATCTTTTTGACTGGAACGACGGAGAGAGAAGTTCTGATGGAATGTGCTGCATTGATGCCTCAGGGCGTTATTTTGAAGTCGGCGGGACGAGATGCATTGCTTGATAAGATTGACAATGTTTTGAAAAGAGAATAGAGGATACGCGTATGGTTTTAAAACAAGTTGTAATGTTGTGCATGGTCATAGTGGGAATAACAACAATATATTTGGCGAGCAAGAAACCATCGGAGAATCAAAAATGGCTGCTACTCGATTTGATGTGCGGCCTTTTTTGCGAAATGCTTTACTTTATGGAGATCAGTTGCTCGGAACCAGAGATCAAGATGAGCTTGTATACAACGAACTTGATGCTGAAGCTTATGGTACTGCAGTGCTTTGTGAAATTCATATCATATTATTGTAATATGCGTATTAGCAGAAGGGCGAATATGATATTTTCGGCGTACACGGTGTTTATGGTAGTGTTTTTGACATCGAACCGCCATCATCACATGGTATACAGTTTGGTGGCGGTTGGGCAAGATTTTTGGGTGCCATACCTTATTATCAAGCCCCATGTCCTATATTATGTGTTGATTTATGGAACAGCATTATTGGCAACCTTTTGCAATTTTATCATCTTCAAGCATATAAAGGGTAGCCGGGGAACGGAACGACGACGGTTGTGCTATTTATTCTTGGCGGGAATGGCACCAATTATTGGCTTGGTGATTGGAAAGATATTAAGTTATGAAAAGGTGGATCTGGTAAATATCGGATTTGCGTTCTCAGCAGTGATTCTGCTGATCCTAATAAGCAGATATGGTCTTTTGGATACGGTTCGATTGGCGCAGGAGACAATTATTGATAACACAAAAGAGGGACTTATTGTAGTAGACACCAACTATAACATACTATATACCAATCCTATTGTAGCAGAAAAGTATCCGGACATATGCAAACGGTTTACGGAGAAGGACAAGCAGCGTTTCCGGGAGATGTTCAAGCAGCAGGAAAGTGTATATGAGGCGGATGGCATTTACTGCGAGATTCGTGTCTCCAAGCTGTATGAAGGTAAGGCGCTGCGAGGATATATGGCGTGGATCTTTGATATGGAGTTTATTAACCGCTACACCAAGGAGATACTTGTGCTAAAGGATGAGGCGGAAAAGGCGAACCGTGCGAAGACGTCATTTTTGGCAAATATGTCCCATGAGATCCGCACGCCGATGAATGCGATATTAGGCTTCGCGGAACTACTGATGAATGAGAAGGATTTGTCCCATGTGAAGGAGTATGCCTTTGATATTAAGCGCTCTGCACAGAGTCTGTTACATATTATCAACGCTGTTCTTGATATCTCTAAGATTGAGTCGGGTAAGACCGAGATGGTGGATGAGGTATATTATACACAGTCCCTTTTGGAGGATGTCAGTTTGTTGATCGATGGATTGGCAGAGAGTAAGGGACTGAAGTTTGAGACAAAGATCGATGAGACCATACCTTACCAGATGAAGGGTGCGGTTGCCCAGATTCGGGAGATATTGACGAATGTTTTAAATAATGCGGTGAAATATACCAAGGAAGGCACTGTAACACTGGAAGTTATATGCGAGAGTCGGACAGAGGATCGAGTAAAACTGGTACTTGTGGTGCGGGATACGGGAATTGGTATGAAAAAAGAGGATCTTGAGAAGCTATATGAGAAGTTTACCCAGTTTGATTCCAAGGCGAATCGTAACGTAGAGGGTACCGGACTTGGCATGTTCATTGTAAAGGGGCTTGTGGATCAGATGGGTGGCGAGATCGAGGTCGAGAGCGAATACGGTGAGGGAACTCAGATTTCGGTACGATTGGAGCAGCAGATCGTCAATGCCCAACCGATTGGTGAAGTGAAACTGAATCTACTGGAGGAAGAGGATGACGTCCAGCAGGGATTTGTGGTATCTGCCAAGATTCTGGTAGTGGACGATAATGAGATTAATCTGAAGGTGTCCACTGGATTTTTGGAGAAGTATGGAATCAACGCTGATTGCGCCAGCTCTGGAGCGGAAGCGTTACAGATGGTGGCAAAGTACGAGTATGATCTGATTTTTATGGATCATATGATGCCGGAAATGGATGGCGTGGAAGCAATGCATCGTATCAAGGAGTTGGAAGGTGGAAAATACAGCGAGATACCAATCGTCGCCCTGACTGCCAATGCAATATCTGGCGTAAGACAGCAGATGATGGCGGAGGGCTTTGCGGATTATCTGTCTAAGCCAATCGAGGTAGAGGCACTTGAGAAAGTGTTGCTTCGTATTCTACCGGAGGGAATGATAAGGTATATAGAACCGGGAGAGGAAGCCAAGGAAGCAGGCGAGGGAAAGGAAAAGCTGCAACAGATATTAAAGAATCTGGATGTGGAGGCTGGAATTCGCAACTGCGGTGGCACGGAGCAGGATTATTTGCAGGTCTTAGAAGTAGTGGCAAAGCATGGTGATAAGAGAATCGAGAAGCTGGAAGACATGATACGTCATGAGGATTATGAAAATTACACCATTGATGTGCATGCTCTAAAAAGTACAGCAGCCAATATCGGTGCCATGGGATTGTCTAAGATTGCCTATGATCAGGAAATGGCGGGCAAGGCGAAGCAGTACGATGTGGTGCGCAAGAATAGCCGAAGCCTGCTGTATACGTATGTGTCAGTTCTGGCAGAGATCGACCAATTGAAGAGAGAGGGTATTTTGGGCGGCGAGGCTGCAAATTTATTGGTACAGGTAGATAAGAATTACGAGGGAGATAATGGCGTTGAGACTGAGAACAAGGTGTCCAGTGGAGAGTTGGAACAGCTGTTATCCAGCGTAGAACAGCTCTTGGCAGAATTTGATTTTGCCAAAGCGGAAGATGTAATAGTAGAGATTCTGGAAATGCCATTGGATGAAGCTGTGATTGCAAAGTTACAGGATATACGACAGGAGATTGCTGATCTGGATATTGAGACGGCAAGAAGTTCCTTGCAGAAGACGCGTGCAGGGCTCGCGTCTCCTAACTAAGAAATGATTAGAGTTCTGCCTTAAAAATCGGGTCGGCTGGATAACCGCCGGTGCATTTTTGCATTCCTCGCTGAATGCTATCGGCGGAATTGCCCCAGTCCTTATCCTTATTCCGATAATCGTTCTTCTCAACGAACCAAGCAACTTCCTTTTGTACACGGTCGATATTGTCCTGCATCAGGGCGAATGCCTTTGGATAGAACTCCTTTTTCTGTTCGTCGGTCAGCTTGTCCTCGGCAGCTTCGATGAGATCACCGAAGTGAGGCAGGCAAAAGCCCTTGCTGTTGTCGAATAGAGCACGGAATTCTTCGTTCTTGCGGTACAGATCAAAAAAGGTGTCCAGATAACGGTTGTAGATATCGTTAAAGTGGTTGCAGACATAGCAGGACTGCTCCTTTTTCTGAATCCATGCACCCAGAGGTGTCTTGGCATCGGCAATTCCAGCATCTGTGCGCTTCATGCGCTTTAACAGATTGGACTTGCCAGGTGTAAAGGACTTAAGCTCTGCACCCAGTTCCTGATTTAGCTTCTTAAGGTGTGTACTTAGAATCAGGGCATTACCGAGACGGTTTCCATAGTCATACATCATCTTATAGTGATGACGGCAGAAGCCGGTGGCATCTGTCTTTTCACGGATATCGTCTTCCATGTAGGCGGAGCCTAAGATAAAAGAGATGGCATGCTGTTCCGCCTCCCGTTCCAGATAGCAGAAGGGACATTCGTCCTTGGCGTTAAAGGCATCCATCAGTGGAATCGTAGCAATATTTTCTTTCATAAGTCTCCTTGTGTCCTGCGGGAATGAACGTAAAACCGTAGGGCATTTCTTTTGATAAATTTGCTAACAGTATAGCATATTCATTGCTAGATGTGCAGAAAAATTGCGAACAGGGCGCAAAAAGTGGGCAGATTGCCTAAAAATTAAAACTGCCTTGTAAAATGGGAGGGAATCAAGTAATATATAGGGGGCAACTGCCGAAATTGGCGGGCAGAAGACCAGAATCTATCTGGTACGAAGAAGCAGAGGGAGAACATGGATTATTACAGCAGACAGATTAGCAAGTTAATACAGGAATTGTCAGCTCTTCCGGGAATTGGAATCAAGTCAGCCCAGCGACTGGCATTTCATATATTAAATATGCCCACAGAGCAGGTGGAGGCACTTTCCGCTGCCATTGTGGATGCTAAGAAGAATGTCCGTTACTGTAAGGAATGTTTTACGCTCACAGATGATGAGCTTTGTCCGATCTGCAAAGATGGTGCCAGAAACCACAAGGTCATTATGGTGGTGGAGAATACGAGAGATCTGGCTGCCTATGAGAAGACTCAGAAGTATGATGGTGTCTATCATGTGCTGCATGGAGCTATCTCACCGATGTTAGGAATCGGGCCGGGAGATATCAAGCTCAAGGAATTGATGCAGCGGTTGCAGCAGGATGTGGATGAGGTCATTATTGCCACCAACTCCAGTCTTGAGGGCGAGACCACAGCGATGTATATTAGCAAGCTGATCAAGCCTACGGGAATCAAGGTTACCCGTATCGCCAGTGGAGTACCGGTCGGTGGTGATTTGGAATATATAGATGAAGTAACATTGCTCCGAGCACTAGAGGGGCGTACTGAATTGTAAGAGATTGCATGTTCTGCGTTTTTAGCAGGAGGCATCGAATATAAGAAAGGAATATACAAGAAATGACGAATCTGGAATTACAGAAAACAGCAAACGAAATTCGTAAAAGCATTGTAACGGCAGTTCACAGTGCCAAAGCGGGACATCCGGGCGGATCACTTTCCGCAGCAGATATTTTTACTTATCTGTATTTTGAGGAAATGAATGTTGATCCTGCTAACCCAAAGATGGCAGACCGTGATCGCTTTGTATTGTCCAAGGGACACACAGCGCCGGGACTTTATGCAGCACTTGCTGAGAAAGGATTTTTCCCGAAGGAGGATCTGGTGACACTGCGTCATACTGGTTCTTATTTACAGGGACATCCAGATATGAAGCACATTCCAGGTGTTGATATGTCCAGCGGTTCTTTGGGACAGGGACTTTCTGTGGCAGTTGGTATGGCAGCGGCAGGAAAGTTCGACAAGAAGGACTACCGTGTCTATGCACTTTGCGGAGACGGAGAGATTCAGGAGGGACAGATTTGGGAGGCTGCTATGTGGGCAGGCTTCAAGAAGCTGGACAATCTTGTAGTAATCGTAGATAACAATAATCTTCAGATTGATGGTTCCGTAGATGAGGTATGTTCTCCATATCCATTGGACAAGAAGTTCGAGGCATTTAACTTCCATACCATCAATATTGACGGAAATGATTTTGACCAGATTCGCGCGGCATTTGAAGAGGCAAGGGCAACTAAGGGAATGCCAACAGCAATTATTGCAAAGACCATAAAGGGTAAGGGCGTATCCTTCATGGAGAACGAGGTAGATTGGCATGGAAAGGCTCCAAACGATGAGCAGTATGCCGTTGCAATGCAGGATTTAGAGAAAGCAGGTGAAGCATTATGTCAGAAGTAAAAAAAGTTGCGACCAGAGATAGTTATGGTAATGCGTTAGTAGAGATCGGAAAAGAGCATGATGACTTGATCGTACTGGATGCGGACTTGGCAGGTGCTACTAAGACTGGTATTTTTAAGAAGGCTTTTCCAGAGCGTCACTGGGATGTCGGAATTGCTGAGGCAAATATGACTGGTATCGCAGCAGGACTTGCTACCTGCGGTAAAGTGCCATTTATCAGTTCCTTCGCAATGTTTGCAGCAGGAAGAAACTATGAGCAGGTGCGTAACTCCATCGGATATCCACACCTGAACGTTAAGATTGGAGCAACTCATGCAGGTATCTCTGTTGGTGAGGATGGAGCGACTCATCAGTGTCTTGAGGATCTTGCGTTGATGCGCACGATTCCGGGTATGGTGGTTATCAACCCAGCAGATGATGTGGAGGCAAGAGCAGCAGTAAAGGCGGCTTACAATCATGTAGGACCTGTATATCTGCGTTTTGGTCGTCTTGCAGTTCCAGTATTCAATGACGAGGAGACTTACGAGTTCAAGCTTGGTAAGGGTATCGTATTGAAGGAAGGTAAGGATGTGTCTGTATTTGCGACAGGATTGTGCGTAAATGAGGCAAGAGAGGCTGAGAAGCTTCTGGCAGCAGATGGCATTGATGCTGAGATCATCAACATTCATACCATTAAGCCACTGGATGAGGAGTTAGTAATCGCTTCTGCGACCAAGACTGGCAAGGTAGTAACAATCGAGGAGCATTCCGTAATCGGTGGACTTGGAAGTGCAGTTTGTGACGTATTATCCGAGAAGGCACCGACCAAGGTGATGAAGATCGGAGTTAATGATGTATTTGGAGAGTCCGGTCCAGCTCTTGAACTGATCGAGAAGTATGGTCTGGATGCACAGAGCATTTACAAGAAGATAAAGGCTTTCGTAAAGCAGAACTAGAATATATAAAAGGGTGTCAATGGCAGAAGTCATTGGCACCCTTTTTGTCATAGCGAATCCTTTGATAGCTCCATCTGTCGAAATGTTTTTTGGAACCTTAACACAATCCACCAAAATATTTGGACGGGCTGTGCTAACATTTCCCAAGAAAAGCAATTCCGCAATTTCTGGCGGAAGATGATAGAACAAGACCGCAGAGACGGTGGCGGAAAGGGGAATAAAAGCATGATAGAGATTATCAGAGAGGAAGAATCGGGTGATACGAAGGAAAAGCGGGGGTTGCCAAAGGATATTAAGCAGATAGGTAAGCCGGATATTGGAGACCGCATTTATGTGGAAGATCAGGTGTATCAATTTTTGCATCCTTACAGTGGGACAGAGGAGAAAAGGGCGTATGTGCTGCTGGGAAGATTTGAAAATTATGCTGGCAGACAATGTATCTTCGTGGAGGCTGCAATTTTCTTGGAAGAAATTGGCTTTGATGGGGATCTGCCGCTGTGGAATGACCAGACCTGGGCGTACATATATAAGCAGCTTAGAAAAGAATATGACAGCATGGTCATCGTGGGCTGGGCAATGGACATCAAGGGGCAGTTGCCGAACATGACGGCGCGTTTGGAGGGGTTGCATCAGAGTAACTTTGGTGGCACTCATCAGGTGCTGTTCCTTATGGACAGCTTGGAGCGTGAAGAAGCATTTTACGGCAGCAGAAATGGACATTTATATCGAAGAGAGGGATATTATGTCTATTATGATAAAAAGACCCTTGGCCGGCATCGGGAAGAACCGTCTGTTGAGTTGGAGTCAGAAAGGGAAATTGAAGAGCCAGAGGAAAAAGAAAAGTGGAGTATAGAAGAGACAGCCGATAGAGTTATAGAAACGGCGGTAGACAAAGCCATAGAGGAGGACGATGCCGCCTGCAAAGAGGAAGAGCAGGATATTTTGCATCGCGGAAATTACAGGCGACAGGAAGGGCAGGATGTTTTGCATCGTGGAAATTACAGGCAGCAGATGGAAGACTCCAAGGAACGTCCCCTCATATCCTCCTATGCTTCTACCATTTTTCTGGCGATGGTGGTGTGTACCCTTGGCATTATGGCTTACATGAATAATGAAAAAATGAATGACATGCAGGAGACCTTGGCGAAGATGAATCAGAGTCAGACAGTGTCTACGGAAGCTACAACGGAAGGGGAAGTGATGACGGGCAGCGAGTCGCCGGGGAAAAGTGAGGTAAAAGAGGGACAACCGGGGGTGACGGTGGAAACTGTGGCAGGAAATGTGCAAAAACAGGAGGATGGAGTTGCAGCTGCTGGGGAGGATGTGAATTCGGCAGTCGCAACTGGTGATGGAATAGCAGGTGCAGGCGTTACTGCAGCAACCACGACAGACACCACTGCGGCAGCCACGACAGACGCTGCAACGGCAACCGCAGCAACAGGGGAAGCAGCCGCAGGAACGGGGGAGGCAGCCGCAGGAACAGGAGTGACAGCCGCAGGAACAGCAAGTACAGGAATAGTAACAGCAGCCACAGGAACGACGGATGCCACTGCCGGCACCGCTGCAGGAACAAGCACGGCTACAACAGAGAGCGCCAGCGCTCAGGCTGTGACGGAAGCCCAGACATATCTGAACCAAGGGTATTACATTGTGCAGAAGGGTGACAGCCTTGTGGGAATCTGTAAGAAGATATACCAGACGACAGCCATGATGGACAAGCTTTGTGAAGTGAATGGAATAGAGGATAAGGATGCCATTTACGCTGGACAGAAGTTAATACTGCCAAATTAAAAAAATAATGAAACCGCGGTTCGGTCATGCTATAATGAATTCAAAAAGCATTGGCAGTACCGGGAGGAATTATGGCGGAAAGTAATAGAAGGGGACTTCGCACGGTGAAGGATGCTGACATGGAGGAATATAAGCAAAAGCTTAGAGAACACCGATTGAAGGTCACGAAGCGCACTCTTGTGGTGGGGTTAATTCTCGCACTTGTGGTAGGCGGTCTTGGATTATATATGGCATTTCGACAGTATAATGATTTTGACATTCAATCATCGGTGGAACGTTCAGATACAGCGGCAACACGTTTTGTGGAGTTTCGAGGAAATATTTTAAAATATAGCAATGATGGGGCATTCTACACGGATACCGTAAATGAACTGATCTGGAATCAGACCTATGAGATGTCCAATCCGCAGATCGACATCTGCGAAGGGTATCTCACGATATATGATAAGAAGGGAACCGATATCTATATTCTCAATGAAGATGGACTGCAGGGAAATATCAAGATGACGATGCCTATCGATCAGGTCTGTGTGGCGTCTCAGGGGACGATCGCAGTACTTATGAAGAAGAATAAGACGGCATATCTTGAGTTGTATGATAGGGATGGCAACTATCTGGCTGGAGGAGAGATTCATGGTGAAAAGGGTGGCTACCCGGTATCTATCGCATTATCCTATGATGCGCTCAAGCTGGCGGTCTCGATGTTGGATATTAACGATGGCAGTATCAAAAGTACGATTGCCTTTTACAATTATGGATCGGTAGGTCAGAATGAGATTGATAACTGTGTGGGTGTAAGTACATTTGCGGATATGGTCATACCGGAGTTGGAATTTACCTCGAATGATAGGATGATAGCCCTTGGTGATTCTAAGCTCCTTGTCTTCGAAGGAAGCCAGAAGCCTCAGCTTGCGGTGGAGATAGCACTTGAGAATCAGGTAAAGAGCATTTTTCATAATGAAGAGTATATTGGAGTCGTGCATAGCAATGATACAGAGACGGTGACGCACCATCTGAGTGTCTATGATATGCAGGGATCGCTGGTCATGGAAAAGGATTTCGAGCAGGAATATGATAGTATCCAGTTCCTGTCCAACGATGAGATTTACATTAAGAATGAAAATATTTGCGATCTATATACGCTGCGGGGCATTCACAAGTTCCATTATGAGTTCGATCAGGAGCTATATCAGGTGCTTCCAGGTGGAATGGGACTGAATTATACATTTGTATTAAGTGACGCGACAGAAAAAGTAAGGCTGAAATAAGGGGATACATATGAATTGGTTATTAATAGTGGTATTGTGCGTGCTGGCATTGTGCGCAGCTTTTGGATATTATAAAGGATTGCTGCGAATTGTGTATTCACTGGTATCGTGGATTATCATTTTACTGATTGTTTCGTGGGGGGCTCCGCAGATCGAGCACTACTTAACGGAAAATACGATGATCTATGAGCGGGTGGAGACTTATTGTCAGGAACGTATCCGAGAGACGGCAAATGCACAGGTGGAGTCGGGGCTTTCGACGGGACAGGGAGAACTTGCAGAACTGGGAGTAAATGTTCCAGAAGCTGTGCTTGAGGGAATTCTCGATCAGACCTCCGGTGCGGCGGATGCATTGCTGGTACAAAGCGGAGTGTATGAGCGGATTGCAGCGGAGCTGGCAGGATTTGTGATGCAGGGATTATCCTTTGTGATCGCATTGATTACGGCATGGATCGTTGTACATATCATATCGCAGCTCTTGGGAATCGTCTCACGCATTCCGATATTAAAGGGCATCAACCGAACATTGGGACTTTTTGCGGGGGGCATCTATGGCTTCCTTATTGTCTGGATCGCATTTTATATCATTGCGCTATGCAGTACCAGCGAGACAGGAGCAGTACTTGTTTCATATATATATGACAATGTATTCCTTACATTTTTATATGAAAACAATCTGATACTCACGTTGATGTTAGGATTTTTTTAAAAAAGTTTTAGGCTAAAAGTAATAGATATAGGGGAATCCAATATTGGATTCCCCTATATCTATTTATTGTAAAGAAAGTGGAAAAATTTGATCGAAAATAGGTGTTGACAATCCGAAAAAGAGATGCTAATATAAACAAGCTGACCGCGAGAACAGCGGGATACAGCAAATCACTTCACAAAAAGTGATTAAGAAAAATAAAAAAGTTGTTGACAAGCAGTTCTGAATGTGATATAGTTAATAAGCTGTCGCTGAGAACAACGGCAACAACAAAACGAACATTGATAACTGAACAGTGAATAAACCTTGAAAGATTCTATAGCGAACAAAGTTCGCATGGAAGAAAGCGAAGCTTTCTTCTAAAGAGTTTTTGAAGCTGTCGAAAGACAGACGAACACTTCTTTATATAAGAAGTAACCTTAAAACAGTAAATCTTGATTCTATCAAGATTAAGCCAGATT
>CAZBFN010000026.1:0-30346 GCA_964491235.1 uncultured Roseburia sp. | reverse complement strand
TAAAGTGTGGCACAAAACTAACGATTTGTTAAGGCGAGTGATTTGACGCTTACGATATGAATTATGAAAAACTCGGACTAACATTGGAGCAGACCGAGATTCTATATAACATGGAATATTTGAAGACAGTGAATGATATTCAGGCTACAAATACTCCGCTTGGAAAGGATAAAGCAAAATCTTTGAAGTGGGAATGGCTTCATGAGTGGAAGTCTTATATGGAAAGCGGATTTGAGGGATTTACGCAAGTTCCAGGCGCGAAGTTACAGTGGTATAGTAAAGAAGAATTGTTACAGCGTATAGAATCAAATAATCCATATGGAACATGGTTTAGATTGGTTTTATTAGAAGCAATGCTGTTTGAACCATATTATGTTTTGAGTACAGAAAAGGATAAAGATGGAAAGGATGTGCCAAGCAAGAAATATGATAGCCTTCATTCACCAGTAGGTGGATATAAAGAAAGTATAGGAGACACATTCTTAGAAACATTCACTACAGACGATTATTATATGCCGGGATATATCAAAAGATTGAGAAAATGTCATAGTAAAGTTTTGAGAGAACTTAACGAGGTATTAAAGACAGCGTTAACAAGTTTAGCTGTGACTGCCGGAGTTGCCTTGGCAGCAGTTATTACGGCAGGAGCATTTGCACCTGCGATTGCAGTTGCATTAGTAGGCTCAAATTTTGCTGGTCTTAGTGGGGCAGCGTTGACAAGTGCTTGCTTAGCTTATCTTGGCGGCGGAGCTATTGCTGCAGGTGGATTAGGTATGGCAGGAGGTACCATGGCAATTGTCGGCGGTGGAGCAGTGTTAGGACTTGGTGTAGGAGCCGGAGTTGGTGGAGCAGTTGGTGCTGCAGGAATGATGGGTAAGAAAGGCACTATTCTCCAATCTGCAAAGCTTTTGGTATCGGTGCGTGAGATTTTCTTAAATGACGAACATGATTTGGCATATTCAGATACTATCTTTGAACAATATGTGAAAAATATTGCTGAGATTGAAAAAGGGCTTGTAGAATTACGATTGAAAGCGGATGTGGCGAGTAAGGAAGAAAAGAAACAGCTAAAGCTAGAAATTAAGAGTGCAGAAGACTCAGTAAACGCAATGAAGATTGCAATGAAGAGTATGAATAAGTATAAAAGTGCATTTGCAATCGGAGTGGGTGAGCAATAAATAAAATTATGTGAGAGGTAATTTAATGAGCGATAAAAAAGAAATTGACTTATTGAAAGCTTCAAATGAAGAAGCATTTGCCGTTATTATTTCGGAGATACTTCCGGAAGTTGCACAAGAAATAGGTTCTTCAGTAGTAAATGAAGCTACGGGGATGTTGTTGGAGTGTATTGTGGGTGCTGTATGTCCAAGAGTAAATAATATACGTTTGGGTTATAAACAGAATCGCTTAGAAAGAAATATAATGAAAGCAGTTTCTGAATTGAAAAAACATGATGAGCTTGTAGCAGAACAAATGGAACGTTTAGCACAACAAGGAATGGACAATATGTTTCGTACGATGTATTGTGAGATGCTATTAGATGCCATTTGTGACGAAATCCAAGAAATAAAAGTGGCTTATAATGTCAATGGATACATTAATTTAATGTGTACTGAAGATCCAAACGAAGACATGGCACTAATGTTTTTTAAAACATTGGCACAGTTGAATGAGTTGGATATCAAGGTGTTGAAGATTTTTTCATATGACAATGAGGAGAATTATTTAACAGTAAAGAGTGAAACTAATATATCTGATCAGCAATATAGGTTTGTAAAGGAAAAACTTGAGAGATTAGGAATGCTCCAAAGTAGAAATGATGAGTTAAGAGATAAAAATCTGGAAGCTGTAATCGAGTATATTAAGGAATTACAGAAACAAAATAAGGCGAGTAAACCAAAGGTGGTTAAAGATCCTAAAGTGAAAAAGATATCTACTTCCGACACATATAAGATTACTTCTTTGGGAAGAGAGTTTTTAACATTAATAAAACCGATAGAAGTAGTTGCTGAATGAAAGCCATAGATAGTGGTAGAGAAGACTGTTGTCAGAACTAACTTAATGATGTTGTATTGCAGAAACGCCCCGCTATAGTGGGGTGTTTTCTATGGAAATATGATAACGATAGCGGTATAATTATAGATGAAACGATATGTGGAAGGAGAGACAAAATGGCGAGGAGTCGTAGAGCAGATGCAGTAGTATTTGGGTTTGACTTTCAAGTTAATTCGGCAATTGTACTTTTTTTGGAAAATATAAAAGAAGTGGAGAAATTGCGTCTTGAGGGAGATTATGAAGATATAGAATTAGAACTCTCTTCTGGAGAAATGGTATTGGCACAGGCAAAAGCAGTGGAGAAGGCAAGTGCTGATTTTACTAATGTGCGAAAAAATATGAAAAAGGCTCTGATGTCATTAGCAGAAGGTGGGGAAAAGGTTAATGCAAGAGAATTAATTATGATTACTAATTCACCTAATCCATTTAATGATGATGATTCAAGAAGTGTGTTTTATGGGCATGCGCACAGGAAATATGAAACATTGCCTCCTTCTGCGAAAAAGATAGTGGATGACTACTTATCAAAGATGGATAAGAAACTTGATACTGATAAATTAAAAATACAAGTGTTGCCATTTGAAACTGATGATGAAACAGAAAGATATAAAGTAATTATGGAGTGTATTAATGATTTTGTGGGAAGTTTGAATACAAAGATCCCAGGAATCGGTCAAAAATTATTGGAAACATGGCATTGGCAAGTTTTTGATAATGGTGGTAAAAAGGATGCGACAATAAAACTAAGCAAGAAAGATATTATATGGCCTATACTTGTAAAAATAACGGAGATAGAACAATGCGATGATTCTTTTTTAGAACAGTTTGATTTGGGTGTCTACGAAGAGATTGTAAATAGGTATGCAGAAATTATCAATTATCATTGCGAAAAATGTGAATTTTTTATCAAGATTTTAAGTGATTATAATGGATTTAAGACCACTAAAAAGGAAAGTGAGAAGGCTAATGAGTTTATAGAATTAAGATGGAAAGATTATGTTTCTGAATTTAATGTTGAAGGCATCGATGAGGAAATTCAGGAAGCCATTACAAAAATTATTATTTATAATACTATAAAAAGACGATTTGCTATAGATAGGATTAAGAGGGAGGTGAATTTGTGCTAATAAAATCAATATATATAAGAGATGGTTTGTTTGAAAGAACGGTTACTTTGGAAGATGGAGTTAATTTAATATTCAGCCAAAAGAATAGCCGTGGAAAGACAACATTGGTTAGATTGATCTTATATGCCATGGGTTATTCTGTTCCAAGTACAAAAAAGATAAAATTTGAAAAATGCTTTACAAAATTAGAAATTGTTCTTGATACAGGAAAAGTGGTTTGTTTAACAAGAGAAAATAATTATGCTATTTCTTTAATGAGTGATGAAGAAGAAGATATATATATTTTGCCAGAACAGATATGCACACTGCACTCAAGATTGTTTGGCACAGATAATACCGATATTCTTAACAATGTGCTGGGGACATTTTATTTTGACCAAGAAAAAGGTTGGACACTATTAAATAGGGGAGTGGTTATTGGCAGTATACATTTCAATATTGATGAATTGGTAAGAGGTATTTCCGGTAAGGACTGCTCAGAGTTGATTGTAAGAGAGAAACGAATAAGTTCGGATTTGTCGAAATATAGACAAATGTATAGTATTGCTCAGTATAGAGATAGTGTTAGTGGAGATAGTTTGACAGCCGAGACTTATCAAGAAAAGAAGGATGTAGAACTTGAACAATTGAGAATAAGACAATCTTCAGTAGAACGTGAAATTCGTAGAATTAATCAGAGTATTACGGGTAACAAAAAATTTCAAGAATTTGTTGCTGACATGAAACTGTTGATTAAAACAGAAGATGGTCAATATATTGCTGTGACTAAGGATAATATTGTTGGTCTGAATGATTCCATTGAATTATTGGTAGCCAAGAAGAAAATATTATCATGTGAATTAGCTGAAATAGTCTCCAAAATTGATAAAGTCATGAGGGAACAAGAAAAAGAGAATGGGCAAATTTCTTTCTTTGAATCCGAGTCAATAGTAGAAGCTTTTGATAAAAAAATAGTAGCAATACCTATGAATCAAGTTGCTATAAAAAACGAGATAGAGAAGTTGGAGAAAGAACAAAAGCAAGTGCGTGAGCAAATTGCCAAGATATCTAGAAGTGATAATGATGTGGTTCTCTCTTTGTATAATACAATAGTTAAGTATGCTACCGAGTTAGGGATTGGAGATTCGGAAAGTATCACCAGAAAGTATTTATTCACATCTAATTTAAAGGAATTGTCAGGAGCAGTGCTTCATAAAACGGTATTTGCTTTTAAAATGGCATACATTTTAGAACTAGAGAAATACCTTAATATAAAGCTTCCGATAATCCTTGATTCTCCGAGTGGTAAAGAAGTAGATCAAGAAAATATTGAGTTGATGATGAATATTTTAAAGCGTGATTTTAAGGAGAATCAGATAATTATTGCTTCTATATATGATTATTCGTTCTCGCAAGTTAATAAAGTTGAATTGGTAGACCAGTTACTTAATCAGATGATGGAAGTAGAAAATATAGACGAAAATCCTTAGTAGTAAGACTTTCCCTTTTACTACTATTTCTACTACTAACAGGTAGTCACAACTTGCTAAATTATGCTATAATCTGCCTATCTAACAACCAAACAACAATTTAACCATAATCCCAGAAATACCCGCAAAACTGGGCATTTCCGGGCAAAAAGGAGCAAACAATTGCTATGATTAAAGTATTATTCATTTGCCACGGCAATATTTGTCGTAGCACCATGTGTGAGTCCGTCCTGACCCACCTAGTCAACCAACAGAACCTAGCCCACTTATTCATCATCGCCTCCGCTGCCACCAGCCGCGAGGAGATCGGGAACCCACCCCACTACGGAACAGTGAACAAGCTTCGTCAGGTCGGCATTCCAGTCATCCCACATCGCGCGGTGCAGATGACGAGAGATGATTACTTAGAATATGACTACCTCATCGGTATGGACAGCGCGAATATCCGCAATATGACAAGGATTGCCTGTGGTGACGAACAGCAGAAGATATACAAATTACTCACCTTTGCGGGATCGGACAGGGATGTTGCAGACCCTTGGTATACTGGGGATTTTGATGCTACCTATCAGAATGTCATGGATGGCTGTCTGGGATTTTTGGACTATTTAAAAACAGAGGGAAAGTTGATATAGTAAAAGAAAAATCCGAGAGGGGTACATTATGGAACAGATGCGTGTGGAAAATACTACTAAGAAGTTTACGGTGATTGCATTAATATTACAGTGCGTATATCTGATAAGTATACTGGTAATTACATTAATGCCTCAACTTTATTTATGGTTATTTGGAAGTCTAGGAGATGGAGAGGGACTTTCCTTTAACCGTGTTTATTTGATATGTGCAGTGATAAATACAGCCGTATTTATTTTGCTTTGTGCCGTATTTTATTATAAGATCAAGAGCCAGCAGAGAATAGGGATTGGATATGGTGTTTTGTTGGGAGTTTATTCCTATGTGTCACATTTTATTGTGGATGGGCTGATTACAAGATATTTATATACCTATTGGGTTGCTAATTTGTGTAGCCAGACAAGTTCTCTGGGACTGCATTCCTCAAGTGCTACGGTATCAGAGATTATAGAAGGTACTAGCGTGGTAAGCTCCTGTTGCAGTGCGGCCAAAGTCTGGTTTTTTGCGGCAATGATACTTATGTTCGTAGCATATGCATTATATCGATTTTATTGTAAAAATACGATGGAGCAGTCATAGAAGGAAGAGCTCAGATGTCAAATCAATCGTGTAAGGAAGAATATATACATAGAATTCATACAGTACAGGACTATATTGATCAGAATTTGGATCGAAATGTGAGAATCGAGGAGCTTGCCGATGTGGCGGGCTTCTCGAAGTTTCATTTTAGCCGAATTTTTAGTAGTGTGTTGCAGGAGCCTTTGGCTCATTATGTGAACCGGATTCGGATGGAAAGGGCACTTTTCCTGCTGGCACATCGACAGGATCTAAATATGACGGATATTGCATATGAGATGGGATTTACGGATTCTGCCGTCTTTTCAAGGGCTTTTCGGAATTACTATGGTGTTACGCCTACGGAATACCGCAGAGATTATAGCAAGAATTGCAAAGAACCTATTTTTCTTTCTGAGTACAATAGGGATGCAGCAGAGAAAAAATGGGTAGATAATCCTTTTGCAGGAAACAACCGGATTATCATTGAGAATGTAAAAGAACAACAGGCTGTCTATGTGAGACATACCGGCACGTATGAATCCTTGGCAAGGGAATATGCAGGGCTGATGCAGAAGCTTTTTACAGGGGCAGAAAAGCAGCAGCTTTTAAGCGGAGAGAATTGGCTGTTGGCGATATATCATGACAATCCTGAGTTTGGGGAGGCAGAGCAGTTTCGTACCAGCCTGTGTCTGACGGTTCCAGAGCAGCTTTCGCCGAAGGAAGCGGACGGGCTTGGAGTGATGCAGATACAGGGTGGTCTTTATGCAGTGGAGCATTTTTATATTTCGAAGGAGCAGTTTAGCGATGCATGGGATTATATGTATCGAGAATGGCTCCTGACCAGTGGATATGTGCCGCGGAATTCCTATCCCTTTGAGGTATACCGTAACAATCCCGCCGAGGATGCGGAGCATATGATCGCAGTTGATATTTACGTTCCAATCGAGCCTATTTTTTCTTAGATTGTTTCTATGACAATTCAATATGCTGCACAAATATTTTGGAAGAGGTGAAGCATATGGAAGAAAAAAGAAGATTGGAATTAGAGCAGCTCATTGCCAGAAAGTATGATACGTTAGGTGGCATCATCGTTCAAAAAGGTGGAAAGACGGCATATGAATATTACATGAATGACTGTACGGCGCTAAGTCCAGTACATGTATTTTCGGTGACAAAGAGTGTCATGTCCATATTGATTGGGATTGCCATAGATCAGGGATATATTAGGAGCGTCGATCAGAAGGTATTGGAGTTTTTCCCAGATTATACGATTAAGAAGCGGGAGAGGACCATACAGGAGATTACCCTAAGAGATATGTTGACGATGACCGCTCCTTACAAATACAAGTTCGCTCCTTATACCAAATATTTTTCCAGTGGTGACTGGGTAAAAGCGGCATTGGATTTGTTGGGAGGAAAGGGAAGGATTGGAGAGTTCCGCTACACACCTTTGATTGGACCAGATATTTTTTCGGGAATTATTAGGAATGCCACGGGCAAATCAGTGCTTGAATTTGCAAGAGAGCATTTGTTTGAGCCCCTTGATATTCAGGTGAAGGACGGTGTGTTATTCCGTAACAAGGAAGAGCAGATGGCATTTTACAAGGACAGACATGCAGAAGGCTGGGTGTCTGATCCGAAGGGCGTGCATACTGGTGGTTGGGGATTGATATTAAGACCGGCTGACATGCTAAAAATAGGTGAGCTGTATCTAAACAATGGTGTATGGAATGGAAGACAGATCGTGTCTGAGGAGTGGATTCGTGAGAGCACGAGGGTGCAGAGCAGATGGGGCGAGCGGAAGTACGGCTATCTGTGGTGGATCATTGACGAAGAGGAAGGTTCCTATGCAGCTCTTGGAGATGGAGGAAATGCCATATATGTGAACCCGAAGAAGGAATTGGTGGCAGTGGTCGCTTCCTACTTTAAGCCAAGGGCAGAGGAGCCGATGAGACTGATTAAGGAATATATTGAACCATATATATAAAGCTTGACACCAAAGATTATAAATTTTTTAAAAAAATATCTTGCAATCAAAAATGCGATGTGATATAACTGTTAACAACATAAATGCATTAACTTGTTAAAGCAATGAAGGAGACTCTTATCTTCAGACGTCGACAGGAATACAGCGTCACCGACTGAGAGCGCTGTTTGAAAGAGGAGATAACGGGAACACTCTGGAGCAGACTGGTTGAACCGGATATGCATGACGGAATATTGCCATGGCAGCCACAGTAGGTCAGTACGTGGGTGCGCGTTAAGCACATAGAGTGGGAAAATGATTTTTAATGCGAGTCATTTTTCAAAGCGGGTGGTACCGCGGGATTATATATTAGAGCATCTCGCCCCAGGAAAGAGAATTTCTTTCCTGGGGCTTTTTTACGTCATCTTATGACATAAAAAAGCCAATAGTATGCGCACCTTGCGAATTGGTAGATTGCCGTAAACGGCACCGTTCGGGCGCGGACTTGCCAGGCAAGCTGGCAAGTATATTACGCGTAGGTGGTCGCGACACTTTCCCGTCCCGCACCTAATTTCCGGCAAACGGATAGAAAAGGAGCGTACAATTATGGAATTTGTGACAGGAGTAGCACAGAAGGACACTTTAGAAATCGGAGCGATTCTCGCAGGAGATTTCGAAGGAAAACAAGTTAAGGTGAACGGAGCGATCCACACCATACGTGATATGGGAGATGTGGCATTCGTGATCCTTAGAAAACGAGAAGGACTTCTTCAGTGTGTATTTGAAGAAGGCAAGACACAGTTTGATTTAAAGGATTTAAAAGAGGCGGCTACCATTGAGGTAGAGGGAACGGTCAGATTAGAGGAACGGGCACCGAACGGTTTTGAGGTGCGGTTAGATACGATTCGGGTGTTATCTGAGCCGGCGGCACCAATGCCATTTCCAATTTCCAAATGGAAATTATCTACCACATTGGAGACGAATTTAGATAACCGCGCGATTGCTCTGCGAAATATCAGAGAGCGCGCAAAGTTCCGCATACAGGAGGGCGTAGTCAGAGGATTCCGTGATTTCTTGTATGAGCAGGGATTTACAGAGATTCATACACCGAAGATCGGTGCAAAGAGTGCGGAGGGGGGAGCGAACCTGTTCCGTCTGGAATATTTCCACAGACCAGCGATATTACAGCAGAGCCCACAGTTTTACAAGCAGATGATGGTGGGAGTATTTGACAGAGTATTTGAGACAGCGCCAGTATTTCGAGCGGAGAAGCATAACACGAAGCGTCACTTGAACGAGTATACCAGCCTTGATTTTGAGATGGGCTATATTGACAGCTTCGAGGACATCATGGCGATGGAGACCGGATTTTTACAGTACACAGTGAAGCTTTTGGAGAGAGATTACGCAAAGGAGTTGAAAATCCTCGGTGTTACTCTTCCAAATGTGGATAAGATACCGACTGTTCGTTTCGATGAAGCAAAGCAGAAGGTGGCAGAGAAGTACAATAGACAGATTCGTAACCCATACGATTTAGAGCCAGAGGAGGAGGCATTGATTGGACAGTACTTCAAGGAAGAGTGTGATGCAGATTTCGTATTTGTTACCCACTATCCATCCAAGAAGCGTCCATTCTATGCAATGGATGATCCAACCGATCCGACCTACACCTTGAGCTTTGACTTGCTGTATCATGGACTTGAGATTACCACAGGCGGACAGCGAATCCATGATTACAACATGTTACTAGAGAAAATAGAAAAGCGTGGCATGACCACTGAGGGAATGGAGCAGTACCTTGCAGTATTCAAGCACGGAATGCCACCACACGGCGGACTGGGAATCGGATTAGAGCGACTCACTATGAAGCTCATTGGAGAGGACAACGTCAGAGAGACGACATTATTCCCACGAGACCTTAGCCGTCTGGAGCCTTAGCGATAAGCAGATTGAGAAACGTGAAAACTGCAATCGGCAGCTTGCAGCAATAACAAAGAATTGAGAGAATTATGAATTTACAACACCAATTAGAACAATATCACCCATACAACGAGCAGGAGCAACGGGATCGGGCAGTCATGTTGCAGCTGCTTGCCACACAGCCGGATATTTTTACCAGAGAGAATCAGGTGGCACATATGACAGCATCCTCATGGTTATTGAACCGCAGTCATGACAAGGTGTTGATGATATATCACAATATTTATCATTCCTGGTCATGGACTGGCGGACACGCGGATGGTGAGACGGATCTGCTGGCAGTGGCGAAGCGGGAGGCAATGGAAGAGACTGGAGTGACGGATATCCGGGCAGTGACGGAGGACATTTTCTCCATTGAGATTCTCACCGTGGATGGACATGAGAAAAAGGGCGTTTACGTGCCATCCCACTTGCATTTGAATGTGACTTATCTTTTGGAGGCGGATGAGGAAGAGGTACTTCGGGTAAAGCCGGATGAGAATAGCGGTGTGAGATGGTTTTCCTTGGGGGAGGCGTTGGAAGCCTGCACAGAGCCATGGATGATTGAGCGGATCTATCGTAAGTTGAATGCGAAGCTTGGATGATTGGAAGCGTAATTATAAGACGGATAGAAAGGGAGAATGACAGTGAAGCATTTGGGAACGAGAAGAATTGAGACAGAGCGTCTGGTATTAAGACGTTTTACCTTAGATGATGCAGATGCAATGTATCGTAATTGGGCAAGTGACCCGGAAGTGACGAAGTTTTTGATGTGGCCGACCCACAACAGCGTGGAGGTCACTAAGGAAGTGCTGACGGACTGGGTAGCTTCCTATGAAAAGGATGATCGATACGAATGGTGCATTACGAAAAAGGAAGACGGTGAGCCGATCGGCAGCATCGGAGTCGTGAAGGTCAGCGATAGAATTAAAATGGCAGAAATTGGTTACTGCATCAGCAGAGACTGCTGGCATCAGGGAATCACCAGTGAGGCGATGAAGGCAGTCATGACCTACTTATTAGAGGAAGTGGGCGTGGAGAGAATCGAGTCCAGACATGACCCGAAGAATCCACATTCTGGAGCAGTCATGAGAAAATGTGGTCTGCAGTATGAAGGAACCAGAATACGTGCAGACTGGAATAATTCTGGTATCTGCGATGTGGCATTGTATGGCTATGTAAAGGGCGTGACCGAAGCCCAGACAGCAGCGGCAGCGCAGGATGGTAAGGAGGCTCAGCAGATGGCTTCTAGTCAGGAGGCAGCTACACAGCAGGAGAGCCAGACAGCTTCCACCACCCAAGAGACAGCAAAAGTGGCAGAGGACAGAACACCGAAGAATGTGATCTCAGATGAGACAATTGAATATGTAGGAATCCTTGCAAAGCTTGAATTAAGCGATGAGGAGAAGGAACGGGCAAAGAAGGATATGGGAGAGATGCTTGATTACATCGACAAGTTAAATGAGCTCGATACCACAGGAGTAGAGCCTATGTCCCATGTATTCCCAGTGAATAATGTATTCCGTGAGGATGTGGTGACCAATGGAGATGGAAGCGAAGCGACCCTTTCTAACGCACCAGAGAAAAAAGATGGCGGATTCAAAGTTCCAAAGACCATAGCATAAGGAGGCCCACATGAGTTTGATGAGTTTAACTGCCGTAGAACTCGGCAAGAAAATAAAAGCAGGCGAAGTGACGGTGACAGAGGCAGTGACCGCCGCACTGGATGCCATAGAGAAAAGAGAAAAAGAAATCAACAGTTTTGTTACCGTAGATAGAGAGGGCGCCCTAAAGCGTGCCACAGAGGTGCAGAAGCAGATTGATGATGGAACACTGACTGGCCCACTTGCAGGTGTGCCAGTTGCCATCAAGGACAATATGTGTACCAAGGATATGCTGACGACCTGTTCCTCTAAGATTTTATATAACTTTGTACCGAACTATACCGCAGAGGCAGTATTGAATCTGGAAAAGGCGGGAGCGGTTATCATTGGAAAGACCAACATGGATGAGTTTGCTATGGGAAGTACCACAGAGACCTCTGCCTTTGGTGTTACCAAGAATCCTTGGAATACAGAGCATGTGCCGGGCGGCTCTTCCGGCGGTTCCTGTGCAGCAGTGGCAGCGGAGGAATGTAGCTATGCACTTGGTTCTGACACAGGTGGATCGATCCGTCAGCCAAGCTCCTTCTGTGGAGTGACAGGAATCAAGCCGACCTACGGAACCGTATCCCGTTATGGTCTGATTGCCTATGGTTCTTCCTTAGATCAGATTGGACCAGTGGCAAAGGATGTGACAGACTGCGCTACCATATTAGAGGCGATTGCTTCCTATGATAGTAAGGACTCCACTTCCATCCAGAGAGAGGATTACAAGTTCACAGAGGCACTTGTGGATGATGTGGCAGGAATGCGTATCGGTATCCCAAGAGATTATTTTGGCGAAGGACTTGATCCAGAGGTAAAGGCAGCAGTACTTGCGGCAGCGGAGGAGCTCAAGAAAAAGGGCGCTATCGTGGAAGAGTTCGATTTAAGTCTGGTAGAGTATGCAATCCCGGCTTACTATGTCATCGCCTGTGCGGAGGCAAGCTCCAACTTAGCACGTTTTGATGGTGTGAAGTACGGTTATCGTACCAAGGAGTATGAGGGACTTCACAATATGTATAAAAAATCCCGCTCGGAGGGATTTGGAGCAGAGGCGAAGCGCCGTATTATGTTAGGCTCCTTTGTTCTCAGCAGTGGTTATTATGATGCGTATTATTTGAAGGCACTTCGTACCAAGGCTTTGATTAAGCAGGCATTTGATAAGGCATTTGAAAAATATGATGTCATCCTAGGTCCAGCAGCACCGACCACAGCACCAAAGCTTGGTCAGTCCTTAAGTGATCCGATCAAGATGTATCTGGGTGATATTTACACGATTTCTGTAAACCTCGCAGGACTGCCGGGAATTTCACTTCCATGTGGCAAGGATAAGAACGGACTTCCAATCGGACTTCAGTTGATTGGTGACTGTTTTCAGGAAAAGAATATTATTCGTGCAGCATATGCCTTTGAGCAGACCAGAAGTTATGAACACAGCCCATTGGCAGAAGTATAGGGAAAGGAGAGAAAACAATGAGTAAGACATATGAGACCGTCATTGGACTGGAAGTCCATGTAGAGTTAGCGACCAAGACCAAGATTTTCTGCTCCTGTTCCACAGAGTTTGGAGGAGCACCAAACAGCCATACCTGTCCAGTTTGTACTGGTATGCCGGGTTCCCTTCCGGTCTTAAACAAGCAGGTGGTAGAGTATGCAATGGCAGTAGGACTTGCGACAAATTGCAAGATCACACAGTACTGCAAATTTGACCGTAAGAATTATTTTTATCCAGATAACCCACAGAACTATCAGATTTCCCAGTTATATTTGCCGATTTGTAGAGATGGTGGTGTGGAGATCGAGACCGAGGCTGGCAAGAAGATCATCGGAATCCATGAGATTCATATGGAGGAGGATGCAGGTAAGCTAGTGCATGATGAGTGGGAGGATGTGTCCATCGTAGATTACAACCGTTCCGGTGTGCCATTGATCGAGATCGTATCTGAGCCGGATATGCGTTCCGCTGAGGAAGTCATCGCATATTTGGAGAAGCTTCGACTGATTATTCAGTACCTTGGTGCATCTGATTGTAAGTTGAACGAAGGCTCCATGCGTGCCGATGTCAACCTGTCCGTTAGAGAGGCGGGAACCGAGGAATTTGGAACCCGTACCGAGATGAAGAACTTGAACTCCTTTAAGGCAATTGCCAGAGCCATCGAGGGCGAGCGTGCTCGTCAGATCGAGCTGTTGGAGGAGGGCAAGGCGGTCATTCAGGAGACCCGCCGTTGGGATGACAATAAGGAATATTCCTACGCAATGCGTTCCAAGGAGGATGCGCAGGATTACCGTTATTTCCCAGAGCCAGACTTAGTACCTGTTTCCATCAGTGATGAGTGGATCGCGGAAGTGAAGTCACGTCAGCCAGAGATGCGTGATGCGAAGATGGAGCGCTATCAGAAGGAATTCGGACTTCCTGCCTATGACGCAGAGCTGATCACAGGAGATAAATATTTTGCAGACTTATTCGAGGCTACCGTGGAGCTTTGTGGTAAGCCGAAGAAGGTTTCTAACTGGATCATGGTGGAGACCATTCGTTTGCTGAAGGAAAACGATATGGATTCCGATGAGATGCAGTTCTCACCAATCAATCTGGCTAAGATCGTAAATCTTGCAGATTCTGGTGCTATTACCAACACCGTGGCAAAGGAAGTCTTTGAACTGGTATTTAAGGAAGATATCGACCCTGACAAATATGTAGAGGAAAAGGGATTAAAGACAGTCAACGACGAGGGTGAGCTTCGTGCCGTTGTAGAAAAGGTGATTGCAGACAATCCACAGTCTGTGGAGGATTACCGGGCTGGTAAGGAAAAGGCGATTGGCTTCCTCGTAGGTCAGACTATGAAGGCAATGAAGGGCAAAGCAAATCCGGGATTGGTAAATCAGTTGTTGAAGGAATTGCTGTAATGATAAAATCTATATAGAGTCGATTTCCTACCATATAAAAACAGGACATTTGGATTTTTCCAAATGTCCTGTTTTTTTTGTGGTTGAAACTTATCCTTCTGTTAGGATTTCACGGCAATTTAGCCTTCTGCTAAGTTGCCGGTGTATAACTGATAATATTTTCCGTGTTCTGCAATTAACTGCTCATGGTTACCGCGCTCGATGACGCGACCCTGTTCCAAGACGATGATGCAATCACTGTTTTTGACAGTGGAGAGTCTGTGTGCGATCACGAAGGTGGTTCTGCCAGCCATCAGCTTATCCATACCATCCTGTACGATTTTTTCTGTTCTGGTATCGATGGAGCTGGTAGCCTCATCCAGAATCAATACTGGAGGATCGGCGATAGCGGCTCTTGCGATGGCAAGGAGCTGACGCTGGCCCTGACTTAAGTTCGCACCGTCTCCAGTCAGCATAGTGTTATAACCATCTGGAAGCTGCTGGATAAAGGTATCTGCATTTGCAAGCTTTGCCGCTGCAATGACTTCCTCGTCTGTGGCATTCAGCTTTCCGTAGCGGATGTTATCCATAACGGTAGCGGTGAACAGGTGTGTATCCTGCAATACGATGCCGAGAGAGTGGCGCAGGTCATCCTTTTTGATCTTATTGATATTGATACCATCGTAACGAATCTTACCGTCCTGAATATCGTAGAAGCGGTTGATCAGGTTCGTAATGGTGGTCTTTCCGGCACCGGTACTTCCGACAAATGCGATCTTCTGACCCGGAGTCGCGTAGAGATCTACATTGTGCAGTACAGTCTTTTCTGGAACATATCCAAAGTCTACATCATCAAAGACTACATCTCCACGAAGTTCTACATAGTCGACGCTTCCGTCTGCCTGATGGGTATGCTTCCATGCCCAAAGTCCAGTACGTTCCTCTGTCTCCACAAGCTGTCCATTTTCCTTTTTGGCACAAACTAAGGTGACATAGCCTTCGTCTGCCTCTGGCTTCTCATCCAAGAGGGCGAAGATTCGCTCAGAACCGGCAAGCGCCATAACGATATTATTGATCTGCATACTGAGCTGGTTGATTGGCTGTCCGAAGCTCTTGTTAAAGGTAAGGAAACTTGCCAGTCCACCAAGGGTAAATCCACCTACACCGTTTAAGGCGAGGGCTCCACCGATCATAGCGCAGAGTACATAACTGATATTTCCGATCTGAGCATTGACTGGCATTAGGATATTACCGAACTTATTGGCGTTGTCGGCACTCTCAAATAATTGGTCGTTCAGTTCGTTGAACTTTTCGATACTTTCTTCCTCGTGGGTAAATACTTTTACCACCTTCTGACCGTTCATCATTTCTTCAATATAGCCATTTACCATAGCCAGATCACGCTGCTGTGCAACGAAATATTTTGCGCTGGCACCACCAATTTTTTTGCTGGCTATGAGGGTGACGCCTACCATAGCAAGTGTTACTAAGGTCAGTGGTATATTGAGGGTCAACATACTGATAAAAATACTAACGATAGAGATGATACTATTTAAGAACTGCGGAATACTCTGACTGATCATCTGACGTAAGGTATCCGTATCGTTGGTGTAGGTTGACATAATGTCGCCGTGGGAGTGGGTATCAAAGTAGCGGATCGGCAGCTCCTGCATATGGGTGAACATATCGTCTCTCAAATTGCGGAGAGTTCCCTGTGTTACATTTACCATGATGCGGGTATTTGCGTAGGCAGCCACCGCACCCAGTGCGTAGAAGCTGGCAACACGCAAAATCGTATGGGCAAGATTGGAAAAATCAGGGTTTGTCTGCTTGGTCAACGGAATAATATAGTCATCGATCAAGGTCTGCATGAACAACGTTCCCTGTACGCTTGCCAATACTGTAATGAAAATACAGATGACTACGGTGATACACTGAATTGCATAGTTCTTAAAAATGTAACGAATCAGCCGCATAAAAAGCTTGCCGGGATCTTTGACCTTTGGACGAGGACCTCTTGGTCCCCTGTTGCCAGGACCACCAGGAGGTGGACCGCATGGACCAGGTGCTGGTTTTCTATTCATGTTATCTGTTGCCATTATGCAGCACCTCCTTCGTCAAAATCGCCGCTGCCCTGAGTCTGGGACTCATAGACATCGCGGTAGATATCGTTTGTTGCTAATAATTCTTCATGGGTTCCAAAGCCGTTTACAGCACCATTATCTAAGACGATGATGCGGTCTGCATTCTGAACGGAGGAAATACGCTGAGCGATGATAAGCTTTGTCGTATTTGGAATCTCCTCGGCAAATGCCTTGCGGATCTTCGCGTCAGTAGCAGTATCTACGGCGCTGGTACTGTCGTCTAAGATCAGGATCTTAGGCTTCTTTAACAGTGCACGGGCAATACACAGACGCTGCTTCTGACCACCAGATACGTTGGTTCCACCCTGTTCAATATGGGTGTTGTAGCCATCCGGGAAACGTTCAATAAATTCGTCTGCGCAGGCAAGGTGACAAGCGTGTCTGCATTCCTCATCGGTGGCATTTTTATCACCCCAACGAAGATTTTCATAAATAGAACCTGAGAAAAGTACGTTGTTCTGTAATACAACAGACACTTCATTACGCAAGGTCTCAAGGTCATAAGAGCGGACGTCCTTGCCGCCGACGGTCACCGAGCCTTCAGATACGTCGTAGAGACGGCTGATGAGGTTGACAAGGGAAGACTTGGAGCTTCCTGTACCGCCGATGATACCGATGGTCTCACCGGATTTGATGGAGAGTGTCACATCATCCAGTACCGGTTTGGCAGAGGTCTTGTTGTAGCGGAAGGTCACATGAGAAAATTCAATGCTTCCGTCTGCGACCTCGTAGACTGGCTTCTCTGGATTTGTAATGTCGCTCTTTTCATTTAATACTTCACAGATACGGTTGGCACTTGCAACACTCATGGTCAGCATTACAAATACCATGGAGAGCATCATAAGGCTCATCATAATGTTCATACAATAGGTAAGAAGGCTCATCAACTCACCAGTGGTAAGGGAGCTTCCCACAATCATCTGGGCACCAAGCCAGCTGATAGCAAGGATACAGCTATATACGGTAAGCTGCATCACTGGATTGTTCCAAGCTAAAATGCGCTCTGCCTTGACGAACATATTGTAGATGTTTTGGCTGGCAGTGGTGAATTTCTTCTTTTCGTAATCCTCTCGGACGTAAGCCTTTACCACGCGGATCGCAGATACGTTTTCCTGTACGGAGGCATTCAAGTCATCATATTTTGGAAATGCCTGCGTAAAATAACGATGGGCACTTACTGTAATGAAAGCAAGAATGATGCCCAGTACGATGACAGCTACTAGGTATACGCAGGCAAGCTTTGGGCTGATAAAAAATGCCATGAACATGGCACAGATCAGGCTGATTGGTGAGCGTACACACATACGAAGCAGCATCTGATAGGCATTCTGAATGTTGGTGACATCGGTCGTCATTCGTGTGACCAGACCGGCTGTACTGAACTTATCAATGTTAGAAAAAGAAAAGCTCTGGATATTTTCGTACATAGCCTTTCTTAGGTTGCGGGCAAACCCGGTGGAAGCTCTGGCACCATATTTTCCGCCCATGGCACCTGACCAAAGGGAAATAAATGCAACGACTACCATGCAGGCACCCACCACATAGATATGTTTGGCATTACCGGCGTTTACACCGTCGTCTATGATGGAGGACATCATAAGCGGAATGATCATTTCCATGATTACTTCGAGAATCATGAAAAAAGGAGTGAGTAAGGAATCCTTCTTAAATTCCTTGATATGCGCTCCTAAGGTTTTTAACATGTAATCACATCCTTTTTTAGTATTGAAAAAATATTGTTAGTGTGCTAACAATATTAGTTATACGATAATAAAAAATATATGTCAATCCTTTTTCTTGTGCTATTATATATAGAAGGAATTGGCATGAACGAGACAAGGGGAGAGACGGATGAAGCGCAGTGAGACCATAGGATATAAAATAAGGTTGATTCACAATCAAATTCATAAGACCATGGAATTCAAGCGAAAGCAAAATGAGGATGATCTGACCAGCATGCAGCGCTGGACACTGGGATTCTTGCACGAGCGTGAGGGGCAAGCGATATATCAAAGAGATATCGAGACAGCTTTTTCGGTGTCACGGGCAACGGCATCCAATATGCTGTCTGTGATGGAGCGAAAGGGCTTGATTGAAAGATGCTCTGTGGAGCATGATGCCAGACTAAAAAAGCTTGAATTGACAGACCGGGCGAGAGAATTATTTGCCAAAGCAGAGCAGGACATGAGAGAAATGGAGGATACTCTCGTTGCTGGCATGAGTGAGGCAGAAGTGGAGATGTTGATAAAGCTATTGAACCAGATCTTGGCAAATGTTGGTGCAGAAGACAACATGAACACTAGATGTGGTGGTGAAGATTAGAAAAGGCACAAGAAAAAAATACCAAATAATAGTGCCAGAAATTGGGCATAATGAATAAGAACAGCGTATTTACTGGGTTTCATACGCTGTTTTTTATCTGTCAGTCAAAAAAAACAATATACAGAATATAGTAAAACACGTTGACAACCCCACAAGATATTGTATAATGTACAGGTAGGCAATGAGACGTGCCAAGACTGGTGAAGACCGCTCGACTGCTCGCAGGCAGAGCGGGCTTTGACAGTCTTGATAGGGCGAATGCCCGTGAGCGTGATGTAGCGAAGCGGAATCACGCGTGCACGTCGAAAAAAGCGTGGATTGATAGGGCGAATAGCCCAAAAGTCAGCTGCGCTGACTTGCGAGAGCTCCGCTCTCGAACATGGCACGTCTCATGTTTGGGCTTTAACAGTCTTGCTAGGGCGCCTACATATTGTGATAGGAGAAAAGGAAAGGATTCGAAAGAATGAAGATCATCAAGAGAAGCGGTAGCGAGGACGTTTTTGATTTGAAGAAGATCGAAGCTGCGATTCGCAAAGCGAACGAAAGTGTAATCGATTACGAAAAATTAAGTGAGGAGAAGATTCAGGCGATTCTTGCAAATGTGGAAAAGGCCTGTGAGAACATGAAGCGTTCCCCAAGCGTGGAGGAGATTCAGGATATGGTGGAGAACCAGATCATGAGTCAGCGTGCGTTCAATGTTGCACGTAATTACATTACATACCGCTATAAGAGAGAGCTGGTTCGTAAGTCCAACTCTACTGACGAGCAGATTTTAAGCCTCTTAGAGTGCAATAACGAAGAGGTAAAGCAGGAAAATTCTAACAAGAATCCTACCGTTAATAGCGTACAGCGTGATTATATGGCTGGTGAGGTAAGTAAGGATATCACCAGAAGATTTTTATTGCCACCAGATATTGTGGAGGCACATGAGAACGGATTGATTCATTTCCATGATGCAGATTACTTTGCACAGCATATGCACAATTGCTGTCTGGTAAACTTAGAGGATATGTTGCAGAACGGAACTGTCATCAGCGAGACTATGATCGATCCACCAAAGAGTTTTTCTACTGCATGTAACGTTGCGACTCAGGCAATTGCACAGATCGCAAGTTCCCAGTATGGTGGACAGAGTATTTCGCTGTCTCATCTGGCACCATTTGTACAGGTGAGCCGTGAGAAGTTTCGCAAGCAGGTAAAGATGGAATTAGAGGCGGCTGGAATTGAGCCGACTGAGGATAAGGTCAACAAGATTGCAGAGCTGCGTGTAAAGGAAGAAATTAACCGTGGTGTACAGATGATCCAGTATCAGGTCATCACACTTATGACCACCAATGGTCAGGCACCATTTATTACCGTATTTATGTACTTAAGCGAGGTACCAGAGGGTCAGCTTCGTGACGACCTTGCAGCAGTGATTGAAGAGATGCTGCATCAGCGTATCTTAGGTGTAAAGAATGAGCAGGGCGTATATATTACCCCAGCTTTCCCTAAGTTGATTTATGTATTAGAAGAGGATAATATCAAAGAGGGTACTAAGTATTGGTATCTGACCAAGCTTGCAGCAGAGTGTACTGCTAAGAGAATGGTACCAGACTATATCTCTGAGAAGATCATGAAGAAGCTTAAGCAGGGTAACTGCTATACCTGTATGGGATGCCGTTCCTTCCTTACTGTATACAAGGATGAGAACGATAAGTTCAAGTTCTACGGACGTTTCAATCAGGGTGTTGTAACCTTGAATCTGGTGGATGTGGCATGTTCCTCCGGCGGAAACGAAGAGAAGTTCTGGGCACTGATGGATGAGAGATTAGAGCTGTGCTATCGTGCATTGATGGCAAGACATAACCGTCTGAAGGGAACACCTTCCGATGTGGCTCCAATTCTTTGGCAGAATGGTGCGTTGGCTCGTCTGAAAAAGGGTGAGACCATCGATAAGCTTCTTTACAATGGATATTCTACAATATCTCTTGGATATGCAGGACTTTGCGAGTGTACCAGATATATGAAGGGCGTTTCTCACACAGATCCAGATGGAACAGAGTTCGCACTTCGCGTTATGCGCCGCTTGAACGATGCATGTGCAGAGTGGAAGGCACAGCATAACATCGACTTTAGCCTTTATGGAACACCACTTGAGTCTACCACATACAAGTTTGCTAAGTGCTTACAGAAGCGTTTTGGTATCGTTCCGGGCGTGACAGATAAGAACTATATCACCAATAGCTACCATGTACATGTGACTGAGGAGATGAATGCTTTTGATAAGTTAAAGTTTGAATCCCAGTTCCAGGAGTTATCTCCGGGTGGAGCTATCAGCTACGTGGAAGTGCCTAATATGCAGAATAATTTAGAGGCAGTGCTTTCCGTTATGCAGTACATTTATGAAAATATTATGTACGCTGAGCTGAATACGAAGAGTGATTATTGTATGGATTGTGGTTACACAGGAGAGATTCAGATTGTAAATGAAGATGGCAAGCTGATCTGGGAGTGTCCGAACTGTGGTAACAGAGATCAGAATAAGATGAGTGTTGCGAGAAGAACCTGCGGATATATCGGAACTCAGTTCTGGAATCAGGGAAGAACTCAGGAAATCAAGGAAAGAGTATTGCACTTATAAAATCATAAGCAAAGACAGAAGATTTTCTGTATGGCGACGGGAGGGGAACTGACGTGATGGCGACAGTTCCCCTCTTTAGCCCGAGAAAGGATGATAGAATGAACTATTCAGCAATCAAATATTGTGATATTGCAAACGGAAAGGGATGCCGCACGGTGTTATTTGTGTCTGGATGCCGCAACCATTGCAAGGATTGTTTTCAGCCGGAGACATGGGACTTCAATCACGGTCAGCCATTTACAAGGGAAGTGGAGGACGAATTGATTGCCTCATTAGAGCCGGATTATATCAAGGGAATCACTCTGTTGGGTGGAGATCCCTTTGAACCAGAAAATCAGGCAGCCTTACTTCCTTTTATGAGAAGAGTAAAGGAAAAGTATCCGAAAAAGGATGTTTGGGCTTACACAGGATATGTGCTTGATCGGGATCTGGTGCCTCAGGGCAAATGCTATACCGAGGATACCGAGGAGCTGTTATCCATGATTGATATTCTCGTGGATGGACCATTTGTTACGGAGTTACATTCCATTACATTGCTTTTTAAGGGCTCAAGTAACCAGCGGGTAATCGATTGTGCCCACTATTGTAAAACAGGAGAAATCATAGAAGTGATGTAATACTTTGCGAAAAGCGAAAGTATGTGATACAATGAGCAATGCTAGACGGAGAGGATGTACCGTTTGGCACTGAAGTTTACGTTAGAATGAGTGTAAGTGAGTCAACATACTTGCAACAAGGGAGAATTAGATTATGAAAGTTACATGGAAGACAGTAGTAGCATTGCTTTGTTATGCTTTGGGCGTGCTTGGCTGGTGCTATGTAGGTGGTTGGATGATTTTGACGAAGCCCTTAAAGGGAATTGTGGTTGCGCATATAGCGGGTAATCTTTCCATTGGAAAGATAGTTGTTGCAGTGATTCAGGGATTTTGTTACCTGTCACTGGCAGGAGCTGTATGGTGCGTAGGTTATATACTGAGTAATCATTTCAAAGAAGATTAGAGAAAATATGAGATTAAGAGTACCGTCGTATTATAAGGAATTTCGATGTATTGCAGACCGTTGTCAGGATAGTTGCTGCATCGGCTGGGAAATTGACATTGATGAGGATACATTTTCATATTATAAAAGCGTAGAGGGCGTCTTTGGAGAACGACTTCGCTCCCATATGGTGTCGGAGGATGTGAATAGTTTTACTCTTAAGGAGAATGGCTGGTGTCCATTTTTGAATTCCAAGAAGCTCTGTGATATCTGTATTGAGCTGGGAGAGGAAGCACTGAGTGAGGTGTGCACGGAGTTCCCGCGATTTACTATGGAATATGAGGATGTGCGAGAAAAGATTTTGAGCCTTTCCTGCGAAGAAGTGGGAAGGCTTGTCTTTTCTACGGATGAGAAGATTACATGGGAAGAGCGGGAGTTGCCGGAGGACTTCTATGAAGAAATCTGTGACGACGCAGAGTACGAGGAAGCAGAGCTCGATGAGGACGAAGTTGCCGACGAGCAGACGTATGATGACGAGGCATGGGATGATGCAGAGCCCACAGTGCCTGCCGACAGATTAGAAACGGTGAGAGAAGAGGCAGTATCTATCTTACAGGATCGCAGTAAGTCTATTTTTGTGCGAGCTGCGGAGTATCTTGCCTATTGCGATCGGATGCAGTGCAAGCTGTATGGCGGCTGTGTCGAGGATACAAGTGATAAAGAGAACTTGGTTGTTAACAGTGGAGTGGCTGAGTTCGCTGATGTGGAGTCTGTTAAGGAGAACAGCGGTAGGAGTGCCTACGCAGATTTTCTTGCCCGCATGGAGCGTTATGAGCAATTGGAAGTGTTGGATGAGACATGGTCTAAGGTGAAGGAGGAGCTGTACGCAACTTTTTCGGAGGAGAACTATCTGGCATATCAGAGGGAATTTCTTGCTGTCATGCAGTCGAGAGAATATGAATATGAGCATCTTTTGGTGTATTTTACATTCCGATATTTTATGCGTGCGTACTATGACGATAATATACGGACAAAGGCACAGTTTGCCGTGGCTAGCGTGCTTATGATACGTGATATGGATGTGATGCGCTATGTGCAGAATGGAAAGCAGTTTTCACTTGCAGACCGGATCTACACAGCGCGGATCTATTCTAAGGAAGTAGAGCATTCCGAAGAGAACATGGAGCTTCTGGCAGAGGACTTTTCTTTTGAGGAGGTCTTTGAGGTGGAGCGGTTGTTGGAACAGCTTGGATGTGCTTGAAAATGAGAGTAATGTATGAGCAGGAGGAATGAAAATGAAGGTAATTCTGGTGAATGGAAGCCCGAAGCCAGCGGGATGTACCTATACAGCATTGCGGGAAGTGGCAGATACATTGGAGAAAAATGGAATCGAGACGGAAGTATTTCAGATAGGAAGCGCTCCGATTGCGGGCTGTCTCGGCTGTGGTGCTTGTGCCAATACCGGAAAGTGCTTTATGGATGATGTGGTAAATGAGTTCGTAGAAAAGGCGAAGGATGCGGATGGATTTGTATTTGGTTCCCCAGTACATTATGCGGCTGCATCTGGTGCAATGACTTCATTTTTGGATAGAGCCTTTTATGGAAAGAGTGCCGTTTTTGCTGGAAAGCCGGGAGCTGCCATCGTGAGTTGCAGAAGAGGTGGAGCCTCCGCAGCATTTGATCAGTTGAACAAGTATTTTACCATCAGCAATATGCCAGTGGTATCTTCTCAGTATTGGAATCAGGTGCATGGAAATACGCCGGAGGAAGTCAGACAGGACGAGGAAGGAATGCAGACGATGCGCACACTGGCCAACAACATGGCTTGGCTGCTTAAGTGCATTGAGGCAGGAAAGAAAGCAGGTATCACATTCCCAGAACGCGAACCTGCCATTAAGACGAACTTTATCCGATAGGATTATTCCTCTTCTGCTGGATGCAGGAAGAGGATCAGGAATACGAGAAGCAGAACGATGCAGGAGAGCCAGATCGCTTTTTCTCCTAGCCAGTCGGTGGTAACGCCGCCGATGAGTGCGCCAGCCATGAAGATTGCAATTACGGCAAAGTAGTTGCCGGCGCGCTTTAAGCTTTCGGTATCCTTTTTTACAATAGAATCAAAGAACCAGAAGGTTCCGCTGCGCAGATTACCAGTACACATGGTGGTGGCGTAGACGGAGCCTTTTACTTTGCGGAAGGACTCCACCTGCATAGAACAGGAAAAGGCAATCACTGTGGTGGCAACGATATTGTAGGAGCCAGATGGAATCAGACCAACTACTCCAAGTAAAATCAGTTCAAAAAGAATTATATACTGGCGCCAATGTAGCTTGTGATTGATGGCGAACAGACGAATGCTTTCGGTCAACAGGACTCCGATCACAAAGGAGAGAATCGGGATAAAATAAGAAAGCACCCGGGTCCAGTCTCCCTTGTTTAGGTACATGACCAGCAGCACCATATTTCCGGTCTGGCAATTGGCAAAAACGCCATCCCTTGTGATAAAGGAATATGACTCTAAAAAACCGCCGACGCTGGCGAGCAGAAGTCCGACGGAAAGTGAATCTGACATTTGGGTATTTGATGTTTTCATGATTACGCCTCATGTAATATAATAGTTAATAAAAATCTTATATATATTTTAACAGAATCGTAAGAGAAAATTAAAACAAAATAGTTGTCAAATCATGTAAGATAAAAGTATATTTTGAACAAAAATACGAATGTTTAATGGATGGATAGAAAGAACCGATGAGATACGAGAGAGAGTTAAGACATGAAAATGAAATCAGAATCAAAGAGGAGGAGCGGAGACGCTATGAAGAGCGAAGAGAGAGACGGAGAAGGCGGTTAAGAAGGCAGAGACGGATACGACTTACGATCATGCTGGCAGTGCCTCTTGTGATGTTAGGTGTAATATTTCTGGCTCATCATGTGATAAAGAGTCAGACAGAGGAAGAAGAGGTGATGGTGTATGATATCAAGTATGTGGCGATGCCACCGGATTATCAAGTGGAGTTATTGGATATCAATGAGTACTCCAGACCGGGAACGGCGCTTCCACAGGTAAATGGCATCGTGATTCACTATACAGCGAATCCGGGAACCACTGCGGAGCAGAATCGTAGCTATTTCCAGAATCTGAAGGATACCGGGGAGACCTACGCCAGCAGTCACTTTGTCATAGGACTGGACGGGGAGATCGTACAGTGCATTCCTTGCAACGAGATTGCCTACGCGTCAAATGAGCGGAATGAGGACACCATAGCAATCGAGTGCTGCATACCGGATGAGACTGGAAAGTTTAATGATGCTACCTATCAGTCCCTAGTAGAGCTTGTGACATGGCTGATGGGACGCTATGATCTCACCACAGAGGATGTGATCCGTCATTATGATGTGACGGGGAAGGCGTGTCCGAAATATTATGTGGAAAATGAGGATGCATGGTTGCAATTTAAGGAGGATCTGCTGACTTACATTGATACGAATGGTATTGCCAAAACCGAGGAAATACAGTAGAATACGAGTATCAACATGACGTAGGGATGCAGTATGGTAGAGAAGTATTTCGAGGAATTAGAGCAGCATATTAATATAAGAGAGAACTTGAGTCTGCTTCGTAGCGAAGTCAAGAACGAGGATGTCCGGAAGAAGGTTCTGGCGCGTATTGGAGAAGGGGAGATACTGATGGATTTCCTTGGAAGCGAGGAGCCTAAGGTACGCAAGAACGCGGCACTTTTGCTTGGAGATCTGCAGTTACAACAGGCGGCAGGTTCTCTTTTGCGTGCCTATCAGGTAGAGGACAAGCTGTTTGTAAAAAGCTCCTATCTGGTGGCATTAGGTAAGCTGGATTATTCAGAATATCTGGATGTATTTAAGGCGCGCAGGGATGAGCTGGCAGCTATGGATATTCCAGAGAATGAGAAGAAGCATATCGGTGAGGAACTTCGGGAATTAGAGAAGTTGGTCACTGATGTGGAGGGGATTACAAGGCATCGGTTCACAGGTCTTGCAGAGAGCAGGAATATTCTATTGGCAACCAATCGTGAACTTAGAAATGTGACGATGGCAGAGGTGTCTGAACTTTCGGCAGAGGTGAGAAGAAGTGCCAGCATGCATCCGTTAGGTGTATTGGTACACACCAAGGATCTGATTCCATTTACTAAGCTGAGAACCTATCGTGAGCTGCTATTTCCAATCGAGGGTAAGTTCGCTGCGAAGCCAGAAGAGGCGGCAGCGGCAATCTGGAATTCGGATATGATAAAGAACTTAAGGGAGAGCCATAGGGAGGATACACCGTTTTATTTTCGCTTAGAATTAAAGAGCCGCATGGAGCTTGATAAAAAGAGTGCCTTTGCGAAGCGATTTGGTGTGGAGCTGGAGCGTCTGTCTGCACGAAGTCTTATCAATTCCACAAGGGATTATGAACTTGAGATTCGTCTGGTGGAGACAAAGGATGGCGGATTTGTGGCATTCTATAAGCTGTTTACCGTTCCGATGAAGCGGTTTTCCTACCGGAAGCATGCAATTGCAGCTTCGATTCATCCGGCGACGGCAGCGATGCTGGTACAGCTTGCGCAGCCTTATCTGAAGGAGAATGCACAGATTTTAGACCCGTTCTGTGGTGTGGGAACCATGCTGATCGAGCGGGATATTCGTGTGCCGGCGAGAGAGAAGTATGGCATTGATATCTTTGGAGACGCCATTCGTATGGCGAGAGAGAATGCCGCGGCAGCAGGGGAGAAGATTAATTTTATCAATCGTGATTATTTTGATTTCAAGCATGACTATAAGTTTGATGAGATCATTACCAATATGCCTGTTCGGGGCAAGAAGTCCAGAGAGGAAATGGACGAGTTCTACGGGGCATTTTTTAGAAAGTCAAAGGAGATACTGGCATCTGATGCAGTTATCCTGATGTATTCCAATGAGGAGGGCTTTGTGAAGAAGCAGCTTCGTTTACAGAGTGAATACCGTCTGGTACAGGAATATTGTGTTAGAGAAAAGGATCATTTTTATTTGTTCGTGATAAAGTATAAGGGATAAGGGGTATCGGGTATGGCTTTTTCGATAAAGAAAAAAGACGATAGACGAAATAACGCAGATCAGGGACTGTTGGATGCATCTTTGATGCAGAATTTGCAGGACCGTTTTTGTGCTGCCAATAATGTATATCTGGTATGCTTGAGCAGGAAGAGCGGAGTGGTCACTAAGGCTTATGGCTCTAAGGAGGAACTTGCCTATATTCATGGTCTGGTGAATATGGATATGCATGTGTCGCTGATGAACAAGCTGATGGATAATCGGATAGAGAGCGTGCTGGAGGAGGACTGTGGTGCAGATTTCGTAAAGCTGTGTGGTGTCTCCATCAAGGTCGGAGGAGAGACGGCTGCTACCTGGATCGTCATCGGTATCATGGAGGATGACGTGACAGATGTGCCGGATTATATCATGCGCACAACGCCGGAGCGTTACTATAAGTCTCTGGAATTTTTGGAGACTCTCTCCAAGCAGATGTTCGCAGTCAAGATGGAGGAACTTATGGCTCAGGAGGCATTCTTAAAGAGCCGTGAGTCTGAAGCTCAGATGGAGGCAGAGCTTCATCGAAACGAGGCTATGACAGCAATCGTAAAGATGTTGGAGTCAGAAAATAGCTTTGAAGAGATTGCGGCAGATATATTAAGAAATGTATGTGAGTATCTGGAGATATCCGATGGCGCATTGTTGCAGGAGGGAAAGTCTGGGGAAGTGGTGGAATGTATCTGCAGTTATGTTTCCCAGCGTGAGGAATCGGAACAGGCACAGTGGCAGCAGTTAGAGAAGAGTGAAGTGCCATTTTTTAATGGAAAGCCTTATATGATTTCTGCGAATTCTATGATGCCGGAGGATTTCCAGCGCTTTTTTACAAGAGAGCAGATTCGCGCAGGAATCTTTTTGCCAGTGGATGTAAACGGACATGCTAGCATGTATCTGTGCTTTTTTGAAAAGAATAAGGAGCGCATCTGGGATGTGGCAGATATCAAGTTCGTCAATGATGTGAAGCGTATTATCCAGAGTATTCTGGTCAAGAGAATTGCTAAGAATTCTCTGGCTAGCTCCTATGCATCTCTGGAAGCAATCTTAGAGAATGTGGGCTGTGGTATCTATGTTAAGGACCCAGTCAGTGGTACTATTTTGTATACGAATCAGCGTTTTCGTGAGTCCTTCGGTGGAAGCATGGAGAGCGGTGTGTTCGAACAGTATGTCATGAATACAGAGGACGAGGGCAACGACGATTATTTCCGGGAAATCTATGCGGAGGAAGAGAGCCGCTGGTTTGACTTCCACAGAACCAGAATTAACTGGGTGGACGGAAGAAATGTCTTACTTGGCACGATTTATGATGTCACGGATAAGAAGCTGTATCAGCAGAAGATCGAGAGACAGGCGAATAACGATTTCCTGACCGGATTATATAACCGCATGCGCTGTGAGCAGGATCTGGATCGTTATATCCGGGAGACGAAGGAATTCGGTGGAGAAGGTGCGTTGCTGTATCTTGATCTGGATGACTTTAAGCATATCAACGATGGACTGGGACACCAGTATGGAGATACATTGCTTAAGAATATTTCTGACAGCTTGAAGTGTATTCCGGGAGTGGAGAATAACTGCTACCGAATGGGTGGTGATGAGTTCATTATCATACTGGCACATCACCATATGCCGATGCTGCATCAGATATTAGATGAGATCAAGGGACTCTTTACCAGACCTTGGATGTTAAAGGGAACGGACTATTACTGTACTATGAGTATGGGCGTAGTGCGCTTTCCAACGGATGGTGAGACGGTGGAGGAGCTGATTAAAAAGGCGGATATTGCGTTGTATGCTGCAAAGTGTTCTGGAAAGAACCGTATCGAATTCTATGATGATAATGTAGAATCGACCTCCTTTAAGCGTCTGGATTTAGAGAAAAATATGAGAAATGCGACCAGAAATGCATTTGAGGAGTTCGAGGTCTGCTATCAGCCGATCATTGATGTCACAAAGCCGGGCAATCCGTGTATCGGAGCAGAGGCGTTATTGCGCTGGAATTCGGATGAATTGGGAACTATTGCACCGACAGAGTTTGTGCCGTTGGCGGAGTATTTAGGATTAATCAATCCGATTGGTGACTTTGTATTGAAGGAAGCATGCAAGACCTGTAAGTACTGGAATGACATGGGACATCCAGAGTATAAGGTGAATGTCAATCTGTCTGTCGTACAGTTGTTACAGAATGATATCGTAGATAAGATTCGTGATGTCTTGAAGGATACCCGTATTATGCCAGCGAACCTGACTCTTGAGGTGACAGAGAGCTTGGCGATTAATGACATGAATCGTATGAAGAAGATTCTGGCTGATATCAGAAGTCTTGGTGTGAGGGTGGCGTTGGATGATTTTGGAACGGGCTATTCTTCCTTGAACCACATCAGAGAGATGCCATTGGATGTCATTAAGATTGACCGTTGCTTTGTTATAGATATCGGAAGGGACGAGTTCCAGAATGCATTTGTGAAGATGGTGGCAGAGCTTGCGAACGCCATCGACGTAAAGGTATGTGTGGAAGGTGTGGAGACCGAGGAGCAGCTTGCGGCATTGATGGAGACTAAGATACAGTGGATACAGGGATTTTATTTTGGAAAGCCAATGCATCTTGAGGATTTTGAGAAGAAGTATTTATAGTTGTTCTAATTGTTTGAACAATTAATTTAAATTTTTTTGAAAAACCCATTGACATTTTGGGATGCGTTTGTTATTATTATCAAGTCGTCACGAGAGATGACGGATATGCGGAAGTGTCGGAACTGGCAGACGAGCAAGACTAAGGATCTTGTGATCATTGCGATCGTGTGGGTTCAAGTCCCATCTTCCGCATTTTCTTTTTTCAATTCGTGAATGATTATGCAGGAGTGGCGGAATTGGCAGACGCGCAGGCTTCAGGTGCCTGTGGTAGCAATA
>CAZBFN010000025.1:0-32319 GCA_964491235.1 uncultured Roseburia sp. | reverse complement strand
GCCGCCTATAAAGCGGCGTTTAATTTATTGTCAGGCGCATGGTTTGACGTTTACAAAAATTCTGCACCAATTGTTTTTTTATTGCATGTTGTTAATGGATTTATAGATGAATTAGAAGTAATAACAGCAGATTCTTCAAAAATAGATTCAGCAAATATTGAAGTGGATAAAGTGGAATATGTTATAAATGAATAGATTAAATAATTGAGTATATTATAGTGAACTAAATCCATAGAGATGTTAATTAAGGAGCCAGGGATAGTTGTTGATTGCATGGGACAGAACATGATGGATACATACGAAGAAGAGGGTCTGGCTTATGCAACAGGATATGTTACATTAGATGTAGTTGTTGAGATATTGACGACTAAGGGAATGAGAAGCGTAAAGGGAGCATTACGAACGACAGATGCGACATCGGATGTGATGAATACGGTCGCGACAACAGAGCGAGTGGCTGATGATATATTGGATGTGGCTGAGGGAGCGAAGAATGCCGGACGAGCAACTGAAAATGTAATAGATGTGGCTGAGGAAAGCTCTAAAATACAAGAGATATTAAGAAACAAGAGGGTTTCAGATGCATATCCTGAATTGGACGAGTTGGAAAAGTTTTACGATGATATATATGAACAACAGAGAAACATATGTCAGGAGTATGAGGATTACCTAGATGAATTAAGAAAGCTTCAAAGTGAACCGGATATCGTACCTGAAGGGAATGCAGATGTAGTTGAGGAGGTGGCGGAGAGTGTATTAGAGGGTGGATCAGAAATTGCAGATTTGACAAAAACGGCATTAAAGCATCCATTAAATCGACATGCTCCATCTAGAGGAAGACTCTTTGACAGAAGCAGAGCGGATTAAGTATCATATCGATTAAGAGAAGGTGGAAAAAATAGATGAAATTAAGCGAATTATTGAAATATGATGATATTGTGATACAGTGCCATGACAATCCTGATGCGGATGCCATTGCCAGTGGATATGGATTGTATACATATTTTAAGAATCAGGGCAAGCAGGTGAGATTGATATATGGAGGGCGATATGCCATCCAGAAAAGTAATCTGGTTCTGATGGTGTCAGAGCTTCAGATTCCAATTGAGCACGTGGATACCCTTCCAATACCACAACTGCTAGTTACGGTGGATTGCCAATATGGTGAGGGAAACGTGACGCGGTTCGAAGCAGAGCATGTGGCAGTCATCGACCATCATCAAGTATCGGGAGAATTGCCAGAACACAGTGAAGTGCGGAGCAATCTGGGCGCTTGTGCCACATTGGTTAGGGAGATGCTTAAGGATGAGGGCGTTGATCTGAATGAAGATACGAGGGTTGCAACCGCTCTTTACTATGGATTGCTCACAGACACCAACCAGTTTACAGAGATTTCTCATCCATTGGATAAGGATCTGAGGGATGATGCGGCATTTGAGAGAAGTCTTATCACACGTTTTCGTAATTCCAATCTCTCCTTGAAGGAACTAGAGATTGCCGGAATGGCTTTGATCGGCTATGACTATAATGAGACTTACCGCTATGCGGTGGCGGAGGCAAAGCCTTGTGATCCTAACATTCTGGGAATGATCAGTGATCTGATGTTGGAGGTGGATGCAGTGGATACTTGTCTGGTGTACAGTGTATTGCCTTTTGGGGTGAAGATATCCGTCAGAAGCTGTATTAAGGAAGTCAAGGCAAGCGAGCTTGCAGAGTTCATTGTGCAGGGCATCGGTTCTGGTGGCGGGCATTTGGAGAAGGCAGGTGGCTTTATCCAGATGGAGTTGCTAGATAAAGAGTATGAGCGCTATTGCAAATGGCAGGAGATACATGTACTGCGGGAGTTCGGAGCGGATGTACACGGCATCCATCCGGATACCGATGGCATCAATGGATTTTTAAAATGGCGCATGGATGATTATTTTGATGATGTGGAAATCATACATGCTAAGGATTATGAGATTGATACCACAGAGATGATAAGATGTCAGAAGCGTAAGCTTCCTTTGGGCTTTGTGAAGGCGGCAGAATTGTTTGAGCCGGGATCTACCGTATGTGTGCGTACACTAGAGGGCGATCTGGATGTCACGATCAGTGAGGATATTTATATTATGATCGGCATCAAGGGTGAGATCTATCCGAATAAAAGAGAGAAGTTTAAACAAAGCTATCAGGTACAGGAGGAACCTTATCATTTTGAAGGAGAGTATGAGCCGATCATCAAGGATGCGGTGGAGGGAAAGAATATTTCTCTGATCCCATATGCCAGCACCTGTATACCGACCGGAGAGACCTATATCTATGTGAAGCAGCTCGATCACAGAGTAAAGGTGTTCACCGAGTGGGATAAGGAAAAGTATATGTTAGGTCAAGAAGGAGATTATCTGGCTGTGCGCGAGGATGATAAGCATGATATCTATGTGATAGAGCAAAGTATCTTTGAAAAAACACGCAAGAGTATAATATAGAAGCGTGCCAGAAAATTGGCAGCAGGAAAGAGGTTAAAATGAGCGAGAAAGAGTTATTATTTGATTTATTAAAAAAAGGTGTATCCCCAGTGCAGGCGGTGCGTGCTTGTGAGGAGAGATTAAGCAATGCAGGATTTCAGAAGATTGATTATAAGGATGAGTGGAAGCTAGAAAAGGGTGGTCGCTACTATGTGGATCACCATGACACCACATTATTTGCATTTACCGTGGGCGATGACTGGACACAGAGCGATGCCCCACAGATTCGTATTGCAGCAGCCCACACGGATTTCCCTTGCCTTCGGATCAAGCCATCCGCGGATGTTGTTTCCAATGGATATGCGCAGGTGAATATCGAAGTGTATGGAGGCGCTATCTTAAATACATGGCTGGATCGTCCACTGGGTATTGCAGGACGTGTGGCAGTGAGAGGGGAGAAGCCGTTTGCACCAGTGATGCGCGAGTTCGTATCCGATAAGAATCTGCTGACGATTCCAAACCTTGCGATTCATATGAACCGTGAAGTGAATAAGGGTGTGGAACTAAATAAGCAGGTGGACATGCTGCCGATTCTTGCCCTGATTCCTGAGGAGGAGAAGCAGGCAGACTATTTCCTGACATTTCTTGCCCAAGAGCTTTCGGTAAAGAAGGAAGATATTCTTGACTTTGAACTGACGGTCTATTGTAAGGAAGAGCCACAGTATATTGGGCTTAAGGATGACTTTATTTCAAGTCCACGACTGGACAACCTGAATTCCTGCTCTGCGTTGGTATCTGCCATCATCGATGGAAAACGCGCAGAGGGTCTGAATCTGATCGCACTTTTTGACCATGAGGAGATTGGAAGCCGTACCAAGCAGGGCGCAGGTTCTATTTTGCTGCATGACATGTTGCTGCGCATCTTAAAGGCATTGGGAAGAGAAGAGACGGCAGAGCGGGATCTGTATCAGAGCATGATACTTTCTGTGGATGTGGCACATGGACTGCATCCAAATCAGGCTGGTAAGATGGATATCACCAATAAGCCTGTTCTGGGAAAGGGCTTCTGTATCAAGGAGGCAAGCTCCCAGTCCTATGCGACGGACTGTGAGGCAATTGCCATCATACAGCAGATCTGTGAGACAAAGAAGATTCCATATCAGAAGTTCGTGAATCGCTCTGATATGCCGGGTGGTGGTACACTTGGTTCCATCGCATCTGCACTGCTTCCAGTGAAGACGGTGGATATTGGAATCCCACTGTTGGCGATGCACTCCGCAAGAGAATTGATGGGAAGTGTAGATCAGCAGGCATTAAAGGATCTGGCAGAGGCTTATTTTTCACTGTAATTTCGATATGTAGTTGTTTATATAATTTTTAGAAAAATAGCTCTATACAAAGAACGGTTTTTATGCTAGTATCATGTGGTAATTGATACTACGTGTAAAGGAAAATGATAACGCATTAGCTGATTTTTGATAACAAATCAGCTAATGCACATGATAGATATCAGGATAGAATCGTGATTTGGATGGAGGTAGCCATATGTACAAGATCGTGGTAGATAGCTGCGGAGAATTGCCAGAGGAATTGAAGCAGGATGGACGCTTTACGACAGTGTCTTTGGAGTTAGAGGTAGATGGACATCGTATCGTGGATGACGAGACTTTTGACCAGCTTGATTTCCTGCGCAGAGTCAAGGAGAGTCCGACAGGACCTAAGTCCTCTTGTCCTTCCCCAGAACAGTACATGAGTGTTTATGAGGGTGAGGCAGAGCATGTATATGTGGTGACACTTTCTGCGAAGCTGAGTGGTTCTTACAACAGCGCAGTCCTTGGCAAGAGTCTGTTCGAAGAGGAGCATCCAGATTCCTCTAAGAAGATTCATGTATTCAATTCGCGTTCTGCATCCATTGGAGAGACCTTGATCGCTATCAAGGCGCAGGAGTATGAAGAGGCTGGACTTTCCTTTGAGGAGGTCGTGGAGAAGACAGAGAGTTACATCGATTCCATGAATACTTATTTCGTACTTGAGACCTTGGAGACCTTGCGCAAGGCAGGAAGACTCACCAATTTAAAGGCATTACTTGCCAACACATTGAATATTAAGCCAGTGATGGGAGCCACAGACGAGGGTACGATCTGTCAGCTGGATCAGGCAAGAGGTATGAACAAGGCGCTGGAGAAGATGGTAAATACCATGATCGCAAGAACTCCAGATTGCGAGACCAAGACCCTTGCGATTTCTCACTGTAATTGCCCGGAGCGTGCAGTTGCTGTAAAGGAAAAGATAGAAAAGCTTGCAAATTTCAAAAAAATCATTATCATAGATACTGCTGGCATTAGTAGCATGTATGCCAATGACGGCGGAGTAATTATGGCAGTGTAATGGAAATTTCGCAGGACGTTCTTTCCATTATCATAAGGGAAGAAGAATATGACTTACGAGGAAGTAGTAGAGAAGATAGAAAATATCAGAAGATTTGGTAATCTTGCGGGAGCCACCATAACAGCACGGATGTTAGAGGCACTGGGCAATCCGCAGGATGGCATGAGAATCATACATATAGCAGGGACGAATGGCAAAGGCTCCGTCTCTGCTTTTTTGTGCTCTATTTTAAAGGAAGCGGGATTAAAGGTGGGAGTGTTTACCTCCCCGCATCTGGTGGATTTTAGAGAGCGCATCTGCATTAATCATGAAATGATTGCCAAGGAAGAAGTGCGCCGTATCGGAGAGGAACTTTTGGCGCAGGATTTTGGAGTGTATCCGACAATGTTCGACTATTGTCTTGCTATGGCGGTGATATACTTTAAGGAGCAGCATTGCGATGTTGTGATTCTTGAGACTGGAATCGGTGGCAGATTGGATTCCACCAATGCGGTGGGAACACCGGAGGTGGCCGTCATTACGAAGATCGGTTATGACCACATGGCGATTCTGGGCAATACCCTTCCTGAGATTGCCAGCGAAAAGGCGGGAATCATCAAGGAAGGAATCCATCTTGTGGTGGAAAGCCAAGAGAATGAGGTTCTTGCAGTGTTTGATGAGGCGGCAAAGTCTGCCGGGGTGAGCAGTTATCAGGTGGTGAATCCATTGGAATTTGCAGACTGCCATTATGAAGATGGGATGCAGAGCTTTTCTTATGGCGAGTATGGCCAGCTGAGAATGAAACTGCTGGGTGTGCATCAGTATGAAAATGCAGCAGCAGCTATACTGGCAGCGGAGGCATTTTTTAATCAGAGAGAATGTCGAGATAGTTTGATTCGTGAATATATCCGCAGAGGAATTGAGTCTGCCAGCTGGCAGGGGCGCATGGAAGTACTGCGGAAAGAGCCATTTTTGATGGTGGATGGTGCCCACAACAGCAATGGTGTTGGCGCATTAAAAAATAGCCTTATGACGTTGTTCCCAGGAGAAAAGTTCCACTTTATTATGGGAGTGATGGCGGATAAGGATTACGAGGAAATGATTGAGGAATTATTGCCGCTGGCGGTTGATTTTACGACGATTACAGTAGAATCAGAGCGGGCATTGCAGGCGGAAGAGCTGGCAGAGTGCATTCAGAAAAAGGGCGTGAGAGCAGAATGTGCGAAGGATCTTCTGGCATTGCTTACGCCAGAAAAGGGAGACACAGAAGTTAAGACAATCGCTTTTGGATCATTGTATTTTATTGGGGAGATCAAATCTTTACAGAATCTTTACAAAATCTAAGGTTTGTGACAAAAATGATACAATTTCACGAATTTTGCTTAATAGTTGGTTATTCTGGATTATTTCGTCTATAATGAGACCTGTTGACGTAGAATGAGATAGAGACATAGATAGAAAGAGTCTAAAAAATGGTATTTAGCAGTTTTGAGTTCTTATTTCGGTTTTTGCCGATTTTTTTAATCATATATTATATTACACCCACAAAGTTCAAGAATTTTATATTGTTTGCAGGAAGCATCGCCTTTTATACCGTGGGTGAGGCGGAGTATGTAGTCCTGCTGATTGCCTGTGTGCTGATTAATTATATGTTTGCGCGGCTGATGTACCGCAGCGAGGTGGAAGGTCGCGGGATGAGGCAGAAAGTCCTGTTGATTCTGGCGCTTTGCTACGATTTTGGAGTGCTTTTCTTCTTTAAATATACTGGACTTGTGCCGAAATTGCCGCTGGGAATTAGTTTTTATACCTTTCAGATCGCAGCCTATGTGATTGATGTCTATCGGGGAAAAGTACCTGCGGAGAAGTCCTTTATCAAGCTTGGAACATATCTTACCATGTTCCCGCAGCTCGTGTCGGGACCTATCATCAATTACTCGGAAGTGCGTTATGCATTAGGAGAGCGGAAGGCGACAGTGGAACAGTTTGAGGAAGGCTTAAAGCTGCTGATTATAGGTCTTAGCGCCAAGGTCGTTATCGCTGACCGGATCGGATTGCTCTGGAACCGGATACAGACGATCGGATTTTCTAGTATCTCTACGCCGTTAGCGTGGATGGGAGCATTTGCCTATTCCATTGAGCTGTATTTTGATTTTTCTGGATATTCCCTGATGGCAAGAGGCTTGGGACGTATGATGGGATTTGAGATTCCGATTAATTTCAATCATCCATATATGTCAAAGTCCGTGTCAGAATTCTGGCGTAGATGGCATATCACATTGGGAAAGTGGTTCCGTGAGTATGTGTATATTCCATTGGGTGGTAACCGTAAGGGCAAGGCGCGCACCCTTTTTAATCTGTTCGTGGTGTGGGCATTGACGGCATTGTGGCATGGAGCAGATTACAATTATCTGATATGGGGAGCTTCTCTTTTGACCTTTTTGATGATAGAGAAGTTGTTCCTGTTGCCTTATCTGGAGCGAAGCAAGGTGCTGGGACATCTATATCTGCTGTTTATCGTGCCGCTTACCTGGGTGGCTTTTGCCATACCGAATATCGAGCAGCTTGGTGTTTACTTTACCAGACTGTTCCCGGTATTTGGAGCGCCGGAGGGCGTGGTGAATCAGCTGGATTATGTGAAGTATATGAAGGATTACTGGCCGCTCTTTGTGCTGGGAATTCTTTTTGCGACACCGCTGCCAGAGCGTTTGTATCAGAAAGTGGAAAAGAAATGGATTGGAAGTGTTGCGGTGCTGGTTCTTTTGGGACTTAGCATGTACTATCTGACGATTTCCACGAATAACCCGTTTATGTATTTTAATTTTTAGAGCGTGGTGAATAAATTGAAGAAATTAATGAAATATCAGGTGACGTTGGTTCTGCTCATGGGCTGGGTAGCGTTATCTGTGATTGGTTATATAGGAAAGGATACCATATATAAAGATTATACGGTGGATCTGCGGGTCGAACCTTATTTTGTGCTAGTGTTTGAAGGAATTCATGATGGAGTCTACCCGTGGGATGGCATACTGAGCGCCTCAGAAAATGAAGAACAACTGGAGGGAGAACAGCAGCCAGATGGAACTGAGATGGTGGCAGAAGAGGAACAGGAGAAATTTTCTGAGGTCAAGGAATTCGTAACGGTGGATGACAGCTATTTTGATGATGCGGTCTTTATCGGCGATTCAAGAACGGTAGGATTGCAGGATTACGGCGGTCTTACCAATAGTACCTTTTACGCTACGGTAGGAATGAATATTTATGATATGTGGACGGATGAGTTCTGTGAGGTGGACGGTGTCAAGATGACACTGGAAGAAGCGCTGAGTACACAGCAGTTCGGTAAGGTCTATTTCCAGATCGGTATTAACGAGATGGGAAGAGGAGATCTGGACAGCTTTATGGTCGAATATGCCCAGACTGTGGAACGCTTTAAGGAATTGCAGCCCAACGCGATCATATATGTACAGGGAATCATGCGTGTAACACAGAAAAAATCCGAGTCAGATCCGATTTTTAATAATCAGGGAATCCAGATCCGCAATGAGAGAATTGCACAGCTGGCAGATAACCGCAGAGTCTTTTATATTGATATGAATGAAGTAGTTTGCGATCAGTACGGCAATCTAAAGCCAGAACTGACCTTTGATGATCTACATCTATATGGTTCCCAGTACGGCATCTGGGTGGACTTCCTAAAGTCAAAAGGAATCGAGCTATAACTGCTTGAATGTTTGAAATTCAATTGCTATACTTTTAATATAGTAGATTGAGTTACAGGTGGTGGCCCGTGAAGCAGAGAGATTATAAGGAAGAATTGATAGCCTTCTTTACTGGAAGTGCGTTAAGAGAATATAAGGAACAGGCAGAGAGAGAAAATATCCGTATGTTGAACGTGCTGAGTTTGACATCGGTTATTTTTTCTCTTGTTATTGGTCTGTATACAAATGCAAAACATGCAGAATTTGGATGGCTGGGCAATGTATATCTATATTTATGTCTGCTTTCTTTTGTGTTGCGTGTGCTGACGAAGCGGGTGGCTGAGCGCAGACCAGCTTTGGTTCCTTGGATCATTGCGGGCTGTTATCTGGTATGGACGGCTGTGATTGCTGTGCAGAATGCGTTTTTTTTGTCCGAGATTGAATTGGCGACCTACTATGCCTTGATTGGTCTTGGATGTTGTTTTTTGATAAGTCCTGTCTATTTGCTGCTGTTGCAGGTAGGTGCAGCGGTTCTTATTAGTGTCTGTATTTTTATATATAAGCCATTGGAGGAAGCATGGTCAGAGGTGTCCTATGTATTTGTTCTGATGGTCATCAGTGTGAGCGTCAGTCTTGTGGCGTTATGGTTTCGTGTGAATTCCCTCAAGAAAACAGAAGAGAGAGAGCAGATTATTAAGGTGACTGCGCTATATCAGAGTATTATTGATGAGACGCAGACCGGTGTCTATGTGCGGGAGCTTGGTAGCTATAAGTTGCTTTACCTCAATCGTAAGGCGCGAGAAATCTTTGGAATCGGTAATAACGAGGATATTGTGGGACAGCGGTGCTACCGCCTGTTCTATCATCAGGATGTTGCCTGCGGACAGTGCCCTGCAAGGCAGAGAAATAAGGACGGTATGCATTCCAGAGAAGTGCTTCTGGGAGGACATTATTATGCCACAAAGGGCAAGATTATTGACTGGTGCGGAAGGGCAGCGTATGTAGAGTATCTGACGGATATTACGGATGCGAAGAAAGTGAGCGAACAGATGCGTTTAGCTCATGATAATCTTCAGAAGAAGTATGAGGAAGAGGTATTATATCGTGCAAAGGCAGTATCGGATGATATGCTTTCTACCAGCCGAGTTAATCTGACGGAGGGCATTGTAGAAGAGATGCGTGTGGGAAAGCTGGATGGCTATGAGGATCAGTACCGTCATGTGATGGACTTTTCAGAACGAATATCCTCTTTCTGTAATGAAATATGGTTGACAGAGGAACAGAATCGAAACCTTTCCAGAGAGGGGTTACTAGAGCTGTTCGAGCAGGGAGAAACAACGGTTTCAGTGGAATATATTGTAGCCCTTAAAAGTGGCAGGCATGCCTGGATTCGGGTGGAGGTAAAGCTTCTGCGCCGCCCTGAGACATCGGAAGTGATGGCGTTCATATATAATCGGAACATCACAAGGGAGCGTCTGTTGGGGCATGTTCTGGAGCGTATTATGTTCTTTGAATATGATGAAATCTATACGGTGGATGCAACGAACCGTACATTTGAAGGAATTGGTATCGGGCAGTACGCATTGGACGAGGAACATATGCAGGGAAGCTATGATGAGAAACTGGCTTCGCTGAAGGAACGTGCCATTTTGCCAGAGGATTTGGAGAAGCTCGAGCAGGAATTGAGCATAGAAAGTATGCATGAGCGGCTTAAGCGGGAGCGGATCCATCTGTTCGAGGTGACGCTGGTAGCCAAGAGTGGCAAGGCAAGACGTAAATGTATCCGATATATGTATCTCTATGAAGCGGTGGATATTGTTCTGGTCACAATTACAGATATTGATGACGTGGCAAAGGCAGAAAGGAAGAAGCAGGAGCAGTTGGAAAGTGCTCTTTTGCTGGCAAGGGAAGCCAGTCATGCTAAGGGAAGCTTTTTGGCGAGTATGAGTCATGAGATTCGTACACCGATGAATGCGATTATTGGATTGAATTCTATTATTAAGGATGAAATCGACAACAGGGAACAGGTGCTTGATTGTAGTGAAAAGTTGGATTCTGCATCCAAATATCTGTTGGCATTGCTCAACGACATTTTGGATATGTCCCAGATCGAGAGCGGTAATATGACTTTGGCGCATCAGACCTTTTCCAGTGATAAGTTCTGGGATAATATTAATATTTTGGCAAAGGCGCAGGCAGATATGGCATCGGTATCCTATCTGTTCGAACGTGATAAGGAAGCATCAGGAATGTATATCGGAGATGCTACACGTTTGCAGCAGATCATGATAAATCTAATAAATAATGCAATCAAATTTACAGCGGCAAATGGACATGTGAGGGTCGCTGTGAGGGAGTGGATAACTTCGGAGGGACGAGCAGAACTTCGGGTATCCGTGGAGGATAATGGAATCGGAATCTCCGAGGAGTTCCTTCCAGAAGTGTTTGGAACCTTTACCCAACAGCACGCAGGAAATACTACCGCCTATAAGGGCAGTGGACTGGGGCTTTCCATTGCACGGAATTTTGCCCGGATGATGGATGGCGATATCACAGTGGAAAGTAAAGAGGGGGTAGGAACCATCTTTACGGTGATTGTTGTCTTGGATATTGATGAGACAGGAACTGCTCCAGAAGAGCAGGAAGAAGTGGCAGTGGAACAGGACTTTACAGGAAGACATATCCTGTTAGTAGAGGATCATCCCCTCAATATCATTGTTGCCAAGAGTCTACTTGCCAAGCGGGGCTTTGAGGTGGTCCATGCCGAGAATGGAGAGGAGGCGGTTCGTTTCTTTTCAGAGAGTGAGGAAGGAACCTTTGATGCAATATTGATGGATATTCGTATGCCGGTGATGGACGGTATCGAGGCAACGATGCGGATTCGTGAGATGGAGCGGGCGGATGCCAAGTCGATTCCTATTATTGCTATGACGGCAAATGCCTATGAAGAGGATCGTAGAAGGACTTCCAATGCAGGGATGAATGCACATTTGGCAAAGCCAATCGATCCAAAACAATTATTTAAGACTTTAGACGACTTTATTCGTCAAGAATAAATCCCCCCTTTTGGGGTATACTACATAAAAAGTGAAGTCAGATCAGATGTTCTGACGGTCACATAGATGACGTAGTGTGCCATGGAAAGGAGAATGGGAATGTCACTTACAATTAAAATTACCGACGTACACGCAAGAGAAATATTGGATTCCAGAGGAAATCCAACAGTAGAGGTAGAGATAACTGCGGAGACAGAGACCACAGGAAAGAAGATAACAGCCAGAGAGTCAGTTCCATCTGGAGCTAGCACCGGCAAGTTTGAAGCGATAGAGCTCAGGGATGGAGATAAGGAATATTTTGGTCTGGGCGTACAAAAGGTAGTAGAGCATGTCAACACCAAGATAAAAGAGGCGTTACTTGGCATGAATGTGCTGGATCAGGCATTGATTGACCGTAGAATGGTAGAATTGGATGGGACGGACAATAAGGGAAGTCTCGGTGCCAATGCGATTCTGGGCGTGTCACTAGCATGTGCCAAGACCGGAGCAAAGGCATTAGATATGCCGCTCTACCGTTACATTGGAGGAGCAAATGCCAAGGAACTTCCAGTTCCTATGATGAATGTCATCAATGGAGGTGTGCATGCCAAGAATTCCTTGGATTTTCAGGAGTTTATGATTATGCCAGTGGGAGCGAAGTGCTTCAAGGATGCCCTGCGTATGGGGGCAGAGGTATATCATTTTCTTCGCCAGATATTAAATGAGGACGGGCTGTCTACTGCGGTGGGAGATGAAGGTGGCTTTGCACCGGATTTTCGCGATGTGAGAGATGTGTTCCGCTATCTTGGCAAGGCGGTGGAGATGGCTGGATATAAGGTGGGCGAGGACGTCGTGTATTCGATGGATGCCGCTGCCAGTGAACTGTATGATGAGGAGCTTGGAGTGTATGTGTTCCCCGGTGAGACGAGGGAAAAGGGCTGCGGTTGCGACAATATGGATTGCGACTGTGGCGAAGCACAGGAGCATGAGACTGCTGGCATCAAGAATAAGCTTGCCAATGGAGATAAAGCGGGAGAGGGCTCAAAAAAGGATGCGGTTTCTGGTAGTGTGACCCGTACTGCGGATGAGATGATCGCCCTCTATGAGGATTTGGTGCAGGAATTCCCTATCATATCCATAGAAGATGGTCTATACGAGGACGACTGGGAGGGCTGGCAGAAGCTGACGGCACAGCTGGGCGATAAGGTGCAGCTAGTGGGAGATGATCTCTTTGTGACGAACCCGAAGCGTATTAAGTGTGGTATTGAGTTAAAGGCTGCGAATGCAGTGCTTGTAAAGGTCAATCAGATAGGAACGGTGACGGAAGCATTGGATGCCATTGAGATGGCAAAGTGTGCAGGATACCGTCCTGTGATCTCACACCGATCTGGTGAGACAGAGGATTCTTTTATCGCGGATCTGGCAGTTGCGGTCAATGCAGGACAGATCAAGACCGGTGCACCTTGTCGTGCAGAGCGGACAGCAAAGTACAACCAGCTGCTGCGAATCGAGGAGGAGCTGGGGGATACGGCACAGTTCATGCACTAACGCGAGCAAAAAAGGACAGGGAAGCGCTGGCATCGGCAAAAAATGGTTGAAAACGAAAAAAGTATATGCTATAATATCCAAAGTTGTGAGTTAGAGACCGTAGGAGGTAATGATTTTGGAACTTTTAAAGACGATTTTAACCGTTATTTTCATATTAGTATGTATAGCATTGACAGTTATCATCCTGATGCAGGAAGGTAAGTCAGCAGGACTTGGAGCGATTGCTGGTGCTGCGGACACATATTGGGGCAAGAATAAGGGACGTTCCATGGAGGGAATGCTCGTAAAGGGAACGAAGATTCTTGTCGTATTATTTATGGTTCTTGCAATTGTGTTGAATTTAGGTATTTTTTAAAGATCAGGACTGTCGCATTGCGGCAGTCCTTTTGCTTTCTAGGAAAGTAAAAGGACTGCTGGATGCGTATTCGCACATGTACTGTGAGAGTTGGATAGAAAAATTAAGGAGATTAAATGGATAAAGAGATTTTACAAGAAAGAAAAAAGATGATATATCAGTTCATCTGCGATGAACTCTATGTGCCGATGAAGGTAAAGGAGATCGCGGTGATCTTAAATGTACCAAAGACACAGCGCGGAGAGTTGCAGGAAGTCCTTGATGCACTGGTGGCAGAGGGGAAGATCGAGGTCTCTGCCAAGGGTAAGTACACGAAGTCAGAGAGTAAGTTCTTGACGGGTGTATTTACCGCCCATCCGAGAGGATTTGGATTTGTTACCGTTGAGGGGGAGGATGAGGATATTTTTATCTCAGAATCTCAGGTCAATGGTGCCTTTCATATGGATACGGTGCAGGTGGCTTTACTCCGTGGCGAGAGCAAGGGACGCCGCAGAGAGGGCAAGATTACCAAGATTATTGCCAGAGGTATGAATCAGATCGTCTGTACCTATGAGAAGAGCAAGACCTTTGGATTTGCAGTGCCGGACAATCCAAAGTTCGGCAAGGACATTTTTATTCCACAGGAGCGTTCCAAGGGGGCGGTCAGCGGTCATAAGGTCGTGGTGGAACTGACGGATTTTGGTGGTGACGGAAGAAAGCCGGAGGGTAAGGTCGTCGAGATACTTGGCCATATCAATGATCCGGGAACGGACATTTTGTCCATCGTAAGAGCCTATGATCTGCCAGTGGAATTTTCAGAGAAGATCATGAATCAGGTGGAGCGGGTGGCAAACGAGGTCAGCACTGCGGATATGGCGGGACGTATGGATTTGCGGGATTTGCAGACCGTGACCATCGACGGTGAGGATGCCAAGGATTTAGACGATGCGATTACGCTGACGAAGGAAGGCGACCGTTATAAGCTTGGCGTGCATATTGCGGATGTGACGAACTATGTGCAGGAGCACAGTGCATTGGACGTGGAAGCGTTAAATCGTGGTACATCCGTCTATCTGGTGGATCGTGTGATTCCGATGCTGCCACACAAGCTGTCCAATGGTATCTGTTCGCTGAATGCGGGGGAGAACCGCTTGGCGCTTAGCTGTATCATGACCATCGATGGCAAGGGAAATGTGATAGATCATGTCATTGCTGAGACTGTGATCAAGGTAGATCGTCGTATGAGCTATACCAGTGTCAAGAAGATTCTGGAGGATCATGACGAGGCAGAGATACGGGAGTACGAGGAGCTTGTGCCGATGTTCGAGCGCATGAAGGAACTGGCGGCAATCCTGCGGAAAAAGCGTATGAAGCGTGGCTCCATTGACTTTGATTTCCCAGAGACAAAGATTATCCTGAATGAACAGGGCAAGCCAGTGGAGATCAAGCCGTATGAGCGCAACGTTGCCACCAAGATTATCGAGGATTTTATGCTGATTGCAAATGAAACGGTGGCACAGGATTATTTTTGGCAGGAGCTTCCATTTGTGTATCGTAGTCATGACAATCCAGATACAGAGAAGATTCAGAAGTTGGGAACCTTCATCAATAATTTTGGTTATACCATTAAGATTGGACAGGATGATGTGCATCCGAAGGAGCTTCAGAAGCTATTGCAGAAGATAGAGGGAACTCCAGAGGAACCATTGATCAGCCGATTGACGCTGCGTTCCATGAAGCAGGCAAAGTATACCACCATCGGTACGGGACACTTTGGACTGGCAACTTCTTATTACTGTCACTTTACCTCTCCGATTCGTCGATATCCAGATTTGCAGATTCACCGTATTATCAAGGATAATCTTAGAGGTCGGATGAATGACAAGAGAATCCAGCACTACGATAAGATACTTCCGGAAGTGGCGAAGCATTCCAGCGAGATGGAGCGTCGGGCAGATGAGGCAGAGCGTGAGACAGAAAAGCTAAAAAAAGTAGAGTTTATGGAAACTCATATCGGGGAGGTCTTCGAAGGTGTGATCTCCGGTGTTACGGAATGGGGCTTTTATGTGGAATTGCCAAATACAGTGGAGGGCTTAGTGCATGTGACCAGTCTTACAGACGATTACTTCCACTACAATGAGAGCACCTATGAGCTTATTGGAGAAGCTACTGGATACCGCTATAAGCTAGGACAGAAAATCAAGGTCGTGGTCACTGGTACGGACAAGTTAATGCGCACAATAGACTTTCGCGTAAGCAATGAGCAGTGCCAGCCTGAGTAGAGTCGAAGGCTTCCTTGTGCGGAGCTTATTGCAGTACTTGGCTGATAGGGCGAATGTTCGAGGGTCGAAAAAACGTAGAAAAAATCCCATGAATCTCCTTGCAGAAAGGGAGGTTCTGGGGTATACTGTAACAGCAGTAAAGAGAGAGGAGATGGTCATATGGCAAAGACAGAGAAAAAGTTAATTGCGAATAATAAGAAAGCCTACCATGACTATTTCTTGGAGGAACGTTACGAGGCAGGCATATCACTGCACGGAACGGAAGTCAAGTCTCTCCGCATGGGCAAGTGCAGCATCAAGGAGGCGTTCATTCGCATCGAAAATGGTGAGGTCATTGTCTATGGTATGCATATCAGTCCTTACGAGAAGGGTAATATCTTCAATAAGGATCCACTTAGACCGAAGAAGCTTCTGATGCATAAGTCAGAGATTCGTAAGCTGGTGGGAAAGCTGGCAGAACAGGGATATACATTAGTTCCGGTGGAGGTCTACTTCAAGGGAAGTCTCGTGAAGGTAGAGATTGCATTGGCAAAGGGTAAGAAGCTCTATGATAAGCGTCAGGATATCGCAAAGAAGGATATGCGGCGTGAGGCAGAGCGAGAGTTCAAGGTGAGAAACTTGTAATGAAAATTGTAAGCCCGCGTAAAAGCGTGGTTCACACGAAAAATAATATGGGCCTGTAAAGGTTTCGACAGGGATCGTGAAGCTGGAGAAGCGAGTCGCACGGGATGCGTCAAATTCCAAACTTAAAATTAAACGCTGAAGATAATTTAGCATACGCTGCCTAATGGCAGCAGTCTGACCTAGAGCACCTGCACTTTAGGACCCAGGCTTCGACTCTGCAGGAAACGATACATGCAAAGCTTTGCGCATGTAGGCGTATCATGAAGCTACTAAAACCGGAATTGTGCTTATACAAGTCCGGCGGAGGGAATGTCAATATATAAGCTACGCTCGTAGAAGGACAGGGGATTGGTTTTTGGACAGGGGTTCGATTCCCCTCAGGTCCACTCAAGAAAAGTGCCGGAAAATCGGGATTTCCTTAGGAAAATCAACGGTTCCGGTGCTTATTTTTTTGTCATGAATTTGTCATGACAAAACGTCATTTTTGAGTTTTTAAATATTTGATAACTTTACAAAAGAGTATGCTTAAGGTATAATATACTTAACAAGGCAGTCGGTGGGTGAGTGCAGGTCACCCGTTCCGGCGAATCATATTCAAGTAATTAAGAAGTAGCCGCATTCATCGCCAAATGAACAGGACGGCTACTTTTTATTTTTCATATTAAGAATTGAAACAATCAATAACGCTACGGTCAAGATTATCATAAACTCTTCGTATGTACTCATAAGCATCATCCTTTCCGTAAGGCTCGGAACGAATGAGAGCACGTCCCCCGGCTGCCCAGGTAAATATATTAAGTTTTGGTTGTTCCATTCTTGGTGGTACGGGGACGATGTAGTAATTGTATTAGGTTTATGACAATGTTTCCAAAGCTAGTACGTTTCTGTGAGGATCAGAAATAGATCGTAAATATGTACCGCCACATTTAGAGTGTTTAATTCCGCATAACATTATCAATTATTTTATCACACAATCGTAGAAGATTCTACATATTTAATTTTAATAATATTAATTTAAGCAGCGATTATTTCAAACTGTTTTGCAGGTTTGACGGTGCCTTGGCATTGACGCTTGTATGCGTTAATGAGAGGGCATTTTAAAATAGCCGTGTTTCTCATGGTTGCATTTTCTAGGGGATTTTCCTATAATGGAAATAAGTGTATGCTGTTGCCAGACAGGGAGGCAGAGCATTTTTGGAAGAAGCGGTTGGCAAGAATGAAGTCGCATTTTGAGATAAAAGAGGATTGTTTGAATATGGCTGAAAAGAAGAATGGTGTTGAAATTGATGGATTTTCCTTTGCAAGTCCGATAGAGGCAGAAGTGGCAGCTAAGGAAGCTGAGGGAGTAAAGTTCATTAAGGAAAAGGCAGATATGAATAACCCGGATATGGTATTGAACATCTATAATAAGATGATTCAGCAGAAGCTTTTTGAGACAGCGGTGGGCTATTCCTACATGAAGGAACTGCAGGAATATCTGGTGTCGATTCCATTTATCAACAAGGATGAGATCAGACCAATTCCGATTGCGCATCCGACCCTTGAGGAGAGCTTACGAAAGCGTTCAAGACGATCTGAGGAGAAGCCAAAGGAGAATGTGCAGAAGGAACAGCAGGTGGTAAATGTCAATTATAAGACACGTTATCGTCTGACGAGGGCACTCAGTATCATATTTGCGGTCTGCATCGTTGCCATGTTCGTTATCACGGCAACCACTAATAATACCACGATTCTCAACTATGAGCAGGAGATCATCAACAGGTATGAGGCATGGGAGACAGAGCTTACCCAGCGCGAGGAGGCAGTGCGGGCAAAGGAGATAGAGCTTGGAATAGAAGCAGAATAGCGCGTCACAGAATTTTCATAAGTAACTGCTAGAATTGGAATATAAATTTTAGTCATAAGAGACAGGACACAAAAGGCACGAGAGTGGGAGGTTGACATAAATGGAAAAAATCAGAATTCTAGTGGTGGACGATGAGAGCAGGATGCGTAAGCTGGTAAGAGACTTCCTTGTAAGGGAGAATTATGAGGTACTAGAGGCAGGAGATGGCGAAGAGGCATTAGATATTTTTTATCGGGAAAAGGATATCGCCTTGATTATCCTAGATGTCATGATGCCCAAAAGAAACGGCTTTGAGGTGTGCCGGGAGATTCGGGAAAATTCCAAGGTGCCGATTATTATGTTAACTGCCAAGAGCGATGAGAGCGATGAATTAAATGGATTTGAATTAGGAGTGGATGAGTATATTTCAAAGCCGTTTTCACCGAAGATTCTGGTGGCTCGTGTGGGGGCTATCCTGCGCAGGAGCGGCAAGACTTCGGAGGAAGGAACGCTTCTTTCCATGGGAGGCATTGCCATCGACAAGACGGCTCATATGGTGACTGTGGATGGTGAGCGTATCGACTTAAGCTACAAAGAGTTCGAGTTGTTGACTTATTTTGTGGAAAATGCGGGAATAGCGCTATCCCGAGAAAAAATATTGAATCATGTCTGGAATTATGATTATTTTGGAGATGCACGGACAATTGACACCCACGTAAAGAAGCTACGTGCCAAGATTGGTGAAAAAGGCGAATATATTAAGACCATTTGGGGCATGGGTTATAAATTTGAAGTGGGGGAGGAATAGTACTTAACTCCTAAATACTATTGACAATGATGAAAATTAGGCATAAAATTCAAGTAATTATAAACAATATATACAAATTACTGAAAACGACACGAAAGGGGTCTCTTACTAAGGAGATTACGGTTATCATATTTTCCTTGGTGGTGGGAACCGTGGCACTTTGTTGGATTTTGAATACAGTTTTTCTGGAACGGTATTATGTAAATAACAAGCAGAATATGCTGGAAACTGGATTTCAGATCATGGATGAAGCAAGTGCTGATGGCACGCTTTTGGATAGTGAGTTCGATGTATCCTTTGACAATTTCTGTGCGAATGGCAACATTACGGTGATGGTGATCGGACCGGACTGGACAATTGTGCGGTCATCAGTCAGTGACAACCAGAGGATGTTGTCGGAACTGTGGGACATCATCTTTGGGGAGAAGCAGAATGAGGTCACTGTGATTGCCCAGACAGAGAACTATGTGTTGCAAAGGCAGACAGATAGAAGGCTTGATTCAGAGTACCTTGTGCTGTATGGAACTCTTTCTGACGGTAACATGATATTGATGAGAACGGCACTTGAGAGTATCCGTGAGAGCGTAAAGCTGTCGAATCAGTTTTTGCTGTATGTTGGAATGTTAGCCATCGCAGTGAGTACCGTGTTGGTGGTTTTTGTGACCAGAAGAGTGACGGAGCCGATCGTGAGATTGACAGATTTGTCAAAGCGAATGACGGAGTTGGACTTTGAGGCGAAGTATAGTTCTTCTGGCAGTAAAAGAAATGAGATTGATGAGTTGGGCGCACATATGAATGATATGTCCCAGACTTTGGAGCGAACGATCTCAGAACTTAAAAGTGCGAATAATCAGTTATTGATTGATATAGAAAAAAAGACACAGATAGACGAGATGCGAAGGGAGTTTTTATCCAATGTCTCCCATGAGCTTAAGACACCGTTGGCACTGATTCAAGGCTATGCGGAGGGGCTTAAGGAGTGCATCAATGATGATGAGCAGAGCCGAGAATTCTATTGTGAAGTCATCATGGATGAAGCGGAAAAGATGAATCTGATGGTCAAGAAGCTTCTGACCTTGAATCAGCTCGAATCCGGCAACGAAAATGTCACTATTGAACGCTTTGATTTGACGGAATTATTGCAGGGAGTGCTTCATTCTGTAGATATTTTATTGGAACAGGGCGAGATAAAGGTTGTTTCCTGTCCAAAAGAGCCGATATATGTATGGGCAGATGAATTTATGGTGGAGGAAGTTGTGACGAATTATCTGAGCAATGCGATCCATCATGCAAAGAAGGACAGAGAGATCGCTATCCGCTATGAACAGAGGGATGGTGTGGTAAGAGTCATTGTATACAATACTGGCGACCTGATTCCAGAAGAGGATATCGATAAGATTTGGAACAAGTTCTACAAAGTCGATAAGGCACGTACCAGAGAGTACGGGGGAAGTGGTATTGGTCTGTCGATTGTAAAGGCAATTATGGAAAGCTTCCATCAGGAGTGTGGAGTGAATAATTGTGAGAACGGAGTGGAGTTCTGGTTTGAACTGGATATGGCAGGGCATGCATAAAATACGACAGAAAGTGTTTTTTTGGGTTGCTATATTTTCCTTAAAATGCTAACATTAATATAGTTTATAGATGTGTGAGGACGCGTATGAAAAGAGCAAAAATACAGATGACAGCTGCAGCACTTGCAACACTTATGCTGCTTGGGGGATGTGGAGAGGCACCCTATGATTTGACAGAGAAGGAACAAGAGCTGATTGTGAATTATGCTGCTCATGTAGTGACCAAGTATAATAGCTATCAGAAGGAAGGTCTGACCTATGTAGATCTTGAGGCTATGGCAGAGGAAGAGGCAGCCGTAGAGGAAGTGGTGGCAGAGACACCTGTGACAGAAGAGCAGACCAGTGTGGCGGAAGGTGCTGAGGCTACTACGACAGAGGCCACAGAGGAAAGCACAGACCTTGGATATCCGAAGGTGACGTTGGAATCCCTGTTTGGAGATCAGGGACTTGCAGTGGATTATGTAGGTATGAGAATTGCGGACAGCTATGTAAAGGCTGATTATTATGCACTGTTTCCAGATGCAGGTAAGATGTATCTGGTTCTAGGGATCGATATTACCAATGAAGGCGAAGCGGTAATGTCAGTAGATAATCTGTCTAGGGGAGCTAAGTTCCAGATAGCCATAAATGGAGAGGTGGTAAGTTTTTCAGAGACGACATTGTTGATGGAAGATTTCTCGACCTTTGAAGATACGCTTGCAGCAGGTGAGACGAGAGAAACGGTTCTTCTATTCCAGATTCCTGAGACTGTGACTTCAACAGATCAGGTTGATTTGATTGTGTCGATTGGTGACAATTATCAAATTATTTTAGAAAATGAGTGAAAAATAATGCATTTCTAAGGCTATTATGCTATAATACTAATAAGTATTTTGGGAATTGCGTTGTAATAATACGCGAGAGGAGAGAAGGTCATGGATACTAATATTCTTTTAGAGTCAGGCACAAACGAATTGGAGGTATTAGAGTTTACTCTGGGTAATAATCATTACGGTATCAATGTAGCGAAGATTAAGGAGATATTGACATATCAGCCGATTACACCAGTGCCAAACTCACATCCAAGTATTGAGGGTATTTTCATGCCACGTGAAGAGATGATCAGCGTGGTAAATTTAAAGAGATGTCTTGGCATGACAAACGATGCTGATAATAATGGATTATTCATTATTACCAATTTTAACAAGCTTAATATCGCGTTCCATGTAGACGCGGTACTTGGTATCCATCGTGTATCATGGGAGTCTATCATTAAGCCAGATTCCACGATCAACACCGAGGACAACAGCGCATCCACTGGTGTGATCAAGATGGATAATAAGCTGATTATTATTCTTGATTTCGAGAAGATTGTATCTGACATCAGTCCAGAGACAGGTCTTAAGGTATCTGATGTAGAGAATATGACAGAGCGTGAGAGATGTGATTCTCCTATTTTGATTGCAGAGGATTCACCGCTTCTTAGCAGATTGATTACAGACTGTCTGAGAAAGGCTGGTTATACGAATCTGATCGTTACCATGAATGGACAGGAAGCATGGGATAAGCTCACAGAGATAAAGAAATCTGGCGATGTTCGAGAGAAGGTTCATTGTATTATCACTGATATTGAGATGCCGCTTATGGATGGTCACCGCCTGACAAAGCTGGTCAAGACAGATGATACGATGAAGAAGATTCCATTGATTATTTTCTCTTCTCTGGTGAATGAAGAGATGAGAATCAAGGGAGAGAAGTTGGGCGCAGATGCTCAGTTGACAAAACCTGAAATCGGCAATCTTGTTTCAGCGATCGACGCGTTGATTGATAAGAGTATGGATTAAGATTGAAGAGAAGAGGGGGTGTGATGTATCATCACATCCCCAAATTAAGTTATAGGCAGTGGAGGTATCGGATGAGCAACACAGAAGATTATCTGGACGGATTATTGAATTCGATGGAAGGAAAAGCAACACAGACGGAGCCGGAACCAGAGATGGTGGAAGAAGAGGCTGATCTGACAGCTGATATTTCTCTGGATGATAGCATCGGAGCGGCTCTGGGGGAAGAAGCATCAGTACATACACATTTTATGAGTGAGGAAGACGAGTTCCTGGATGCCTTTGAGAAGGAGATCCTTTCAGGGGATGATAATGACGAGTTCATCCGGCAGTTTGAAGAAGAATTGGCACGGGAAGGCATGGAGGGTTTCTCTGAGGAATCTGCCATGCGAGAAGAGCAGTTCTTGAATGAATTGGACGAAACGCAGAGTGACAACTTTGGAATGAGTGATGATATTGACATGCTGTCACTTCCGAATGATGAAGAGGACATCATGATTGACACGATTGGTGAAGATCTTGGTATGTCTATGTTTGATATGGGGAATGACGAGAATTCGATGGAAACGAGCGAAGAAGCGCCGATGGACATGGCAGATGATTCGTTGATGAGCATGGGCGAAGAGCCATTGATGGGCATGGGAGAGGAACCATTGATGAGCATGGGAGAGGAACCATTGATGAGCATGGGCGAAGAGCCATTGATGGGCATGAGTGCAGAGATGTCTGGCACAGATGAGGAGGCTGGTTTGGTGAACGATGATCAGGATTTGATGGATCTGCTTCAGTCAGAGGGAGATTTTTCTGATATAGGAGATATGTTAAAGGCAGACGAAGATAATGTAGCGCTTTCAGATGATGGAATGGATGGCTTTGGAGATTTTTCTCTGGATGAGATGATGCAATCTGTTGCAGAGGAAGAAGCAGCGCCAGAAGAGGATTCCAAGAAGCGTAAGAAGAAGGATAAGAATCAGAAGAATAATGGCAAGGAGGCTTCTGGATTTATTCAGAAGTTGTCTCAGGTATTATTTGGAGATGATGAGGATGAGGAGAAGAAGCCGGAACCAGTAAAGGTAACTCCGGTTACGGTAGCTCCGAACATAGAGGATTTGTCAGATGAGAATCTTCAGATCTTGCAGGCACTTGAGGGTGGTGGAGAGACGACAGAGGAGCCACAGCCTGAGGTGGAGACCGAAGAGGAAGCGAAGGCGAGAAAGAAGCAGGAGAAGAAGGAAAAGAAGGAAAAGGCAAAGGCAGAGCGCAAGGAGAAGAAGGAAGCTGCTAAGAAGGCAAAGGCAGAAAAGGCTGCCAAGAAGCCAAAGAAGGTGAAAAAGCCGAAGGAGCCAGATAATACACCGCCATTACCAAAGAAGCCGGTAATATTAGTATTCGTTATGGTGGCATCTTTCCTTGCATTGGTAGTGATTGGAACAAATCTGTTTGGATATTCTAACAGTATGTCAGAGGCAGAGCATAATTATGAGATGGGTAATTATGAGTTGGCATACAAGGAAGTTTCTGGACTGGAATTAAAGGAATCCGATATCAATACTTTTGAGAAGTATCGTGTCATGGCAAATGTTGCAGGTGAGTTTTCGGCTTATCAGAGCTTCATGGAGGCTAATCTTTATGATATGGCATTGGATTCTCTGATTCGTACCGTAGGCAGATGCCAGAAGTATCAGGCTGAGGCAGAGCTTTATGGATGTACACAGGAGATGACACGTTTGAGAACACAGACAACAGGAGCGTTGGCAAGTTTTGGATTGACAGAGGAGCAGGCTTTGGAGCTGTATGCAATAGATGACAGGGATGAATATTCCGAGAAAGTCTATGCGCAGATAGCACTGGCAGGCTTTAATATGGACTAGATGGAGATAGAGAATGATAGCGATTATTGACTACGATGCAGGCAACTTAAAGAGTGTAGAAAAAGCGTTTATGGCGTTAGGACAAGAGTGCGTAATTACAAGGGATCACGCTGAGATATTACAGGCGGATAAGGTAATTCTTCCGGGCGTTGGTTCCTTTGGAATGGCAATGGAACAGCTGAAAAAGTATGAACTGGATAAGGTGATTCATGAGGTAGCAGAGAGCAAGAAGCCATTACTTGGAATCTGTCTGGGCTTACAGCTTTTATTTGAAGGCAGTGAGGAGAGCGAAGGTGTAGAAGGCTTACATGTGCTGGATGGTAAGATCCTACGAATTCCAGACAAGGAAGGGCTTAAGATTCCTCATATCGGATGGAATTCTCTGGAACTTATGAATGACGGAAGATTGTTCCGCAATTTGCCAGTGCAGGCAGGAGAACAGCCATACGTTTATTTTGTACATTCCTATTATCTTAAGGCGGCGGACGAGTCAATTGTAAAAGCGGCGACAGAGTACAGTGCCCATATTCATGCTTCCGTTGAGAAGGATAATATTTTTGCTTGTCAGTTCCATCCGGAGAAGAGTAGTGCGGTGGGATTGCAGATACTGAAAAATTTTGCAGGAATATAGTGGAGGCATAAGTATGTTTACAAAGAGAATTATTCCTTGTCTGGATGTGAATAATGGACGTGTAGTCAAGGGTGTTAATTTCGTAAATTTGCGGGATGCGGGCGATCCAGTGGAGATTGCAGCAGCCTACGATGCGGCAGGAGCGGACGAATTGGTATTTTTGGATATCACAGCGAGCTCTGATGCCAGAGGAACCGTAGTAGATATGGTACGCCGTGTGGCAGAGAAGGTGTTTATTCCTTTTACGGTAGGCGGTGGAATCCGTACCGTGGAGGATTTTAAGGTACTGCTTCGTGAGGGAGCAGATAAGATTTCTATTAATTCTTCCGCTATCAACAGACCAGAGCTTATCTCTGAGGCAGCAGATAAGTTCGGCAGTCAGTGCGTAGTGGTAGCCATTGATGCGAGAAGACGTGCAGATGGTTCTGGTTGGAATATCTATAAGAATGGTGGACGTATTGATGTTGGTATCGATGCAGTAGAGTGGGCGATGAAGGCAGACAAGCTTGGTGCGGGAGAGATTCTTCTGACCAGCATGGATTGTGATGGAACCAAGGCTGGTTATGACATTGAATTGACCAGATTGATTGCTGAAAATGTATCCATTCCAGTCATTGCTTCTGGTGGAGCAGGAACCAAGGAGCATTTTTATGATGCTCTGACAGAGGGTGGTGCAGATGCGGTACTTGCAGCATCATTATTCCACTACAAGGAGCTGGAGATTTCTGATTTGAAGGATTATCTTGCAGGACGTGGTGTGTCTGTGAGAAGATAGGAGAGAAAGCAGCATGTCGATGATTCAAAATGACTGGCTGCCAGCGATGGAGGAAGAGTTCAAGAAGCCTTATTATCGCCAGTTATACAATTTTGTAAGAGAAGAATATGGTAAGACTGTGGTATATCCGCCAGCGGATGATATTTTTAATGCATTTCATTTTACTCCGTTGAATGAGGTGAAGGTACTTTTGTTGGGACAGGACCCGTATCACAACGTGAATCAGGCACATGGACTTTCTTTTTCTGTGTTGCCAGAGCAGAAGGAGATACCGCCGTCTTTGCAGAATATCTATAAGGAATTGCAGGATGATATGGGATGCTATATCCCGAATAATGGATACCTTAAGAAGTGGGCAGATCAGGGAGTCCTGCTTCTTAACACGGTGCTTACCGTGCGGGCGCATCAAGCGAATTCCCATCAGGGAAAGGGTTGGGAACAGTTCACGGACGCCGTGATTCAGGCGGTGAATGCGCAGGATCGTCCTATCGTGTATTTCCTGTGGGGACGTCCAGCTCAGATGAAGGCATCTATGTTGACGAATCCGAAGCACCTGATCTTGAAGGCGCCGCATCCAAGTCCACTGTCTGCGTATCGTGGATTCTTTGGATGTAAGCATTTTAGCAAGGCAAATGAGTTCCTTGTAGCAAATGGAATAGAGCCGATCGCTTGGCAGATTGAGAATCTGTAAAAGATCCCTATAAATGAGGAGTGCCCAGATGCCGAAGCATCTGGGCTATTATGAAAAAATATATCAAGTATATCATAACTTGTCGCTCATTTTTGATAGTATTATTATAACAATAACATATGAATAAAATATGAACATTAGTTAAACATTTTAATAATCAAGAAGAGCGAAAAAAGCTTGAAAAAGCTAAGAAATCGCGCTAGAATGACGATATAGATATTAGATAGATATGCCGTCTGGAAGGACGGTAGGAACGGGACAAGGAAGTCAATATTTTTAGTCAAAGGAGTGATTGTATGGCAACTATTTCAGGATATGATTCCGCATCCATTGGGGTATTGTTTTCAAGTTTGAACCAGAGCAACAGCAGCAACAGCACATCATTATTTGGCGGTGGCTCAGATCTTTTAGGTATTAATTACACGGATTATGCGACGATCCGCAGTGGAAGTTACTACAAGCTGTTGAAGGCTTATTACAGCGAGGATTGCAGTGATGTAGTAAAGTCTACCATATCTACTTCTAAGGATGATACGGATACACTTGCCAGAATTGAGAGTACAGCAGAGGATATGAAGGAGTCTGCAGCGGCTCTTCTGACTTCCGGTAGCAAGTCTGTATTTGAGAAGGTCACTACCACAGACAAAGAGGGCGTGACGACCACAGATTATGATACAGATGCTATTTACAAGGCTGTGAAGGCATTTGCAGACGACTATAATGATCTGTTAGATCAGGCAGTGGAGTCTGACACGACGAATATTCTTCGTGGCGCTAGAACCATGGTGAACTATACCAAGGTGAATGAGCGTATGTTAGAGAAGATAGGAATAACCATCGGCGAGGATAACAAGCTTGAGATAGATGAGGAAGCATTTAAGAAGGCTGACATGAGTACTGTTAAGAATCTCTTTGGAACCCGCGGTTCTTATGGATATCAGATTCAGACACAGGCATCCTTGATTGAGACATATGCTAAGAGTGAGGCTGCTAAGTCCAACACTTATAGTAGCAGCGGCACATACACTTATAACTATAATACAGGAGAGTTATATAACTCAACGATATAAGATAAGTAAAGTTCGATATGAGGTTGCCATATCAGAGATGATATGGCAACCTCATATCTTTTGTGATAGGAGATAATATGGCAGGAAAAAAGGTAGTAGTAGGAATGTCCGGAGGAGTAGATTCTTCGGTGGCAGCATATCTGTTAAAGCAGCAGGGCTATGATGTAATCGGTGTGACCATGCAGATATGGCAGGACGAGGATCATTTTACGGAAGCGGAAAATGGTGGCTGCTGTGGTCTTAGCGCAGTGGATGATGCAAGAAGAGTGGCAGAACGCTTAGAGATTCCTTATTATGTGATGAATTTTAAGCGGGAGTTCAGAGAAAATGTCATGGATTATTTTGTGGCAGAATACCTAAAGGGAAGAACACCGAATCCGTGTATTGCCTGCAACCGTTATGTGAAATGGGAATCCCTACTTCGCAGAAGTCTTGAGATTGGTGCAGATTATATTGCAACGGGACATTATGCTAGAATTGAGCAGCTTGCCAATGGACGCTATGCTATCAAGAATTCTGTGACGGCGGCGAAGGATCAGACTTATGCCCTGTACAATCTGACTCAGGAGCAGTTATCACATACCTTGATGCCAGTGGGAGCATATACCAAGGATGAGATTCGGGCAATTGCAGAAGAGATAGGGCTTATGGTAGCCCATAAGAAGGATAGTCAGGAGATCTGCTTTATTCCAGATAACGATTATGCGGGATTTATTGATAGAGAACGTGGCGGTGATGTACCACCTCCTGGTAATTTTGTGTCTGTGGATGGCGAAGTGTTAGGACAGCATAAGGGAATTACCCACTATACCATTGGACAGAGAAAGGGACTGGGTATAGCCTTCGGACATCCTGTATTTGTGACGGAGATACGACCAGAGACAAATGAGGTAGTATTGGGAGAAAATAGTGATGTGTTTACAGATAAGCTGTATGCCAACCATTTGAACCTTATGGCGTTAGCAGATATTGAAGATGGTATGATTCTAAATGCAAAGATCCGTTATTCTCATGCAGGAAGCCCTTGCAAGGTGACAAGAACGGGTGAAGATGAGATTTGTTGTGAATTCTTAGAGCCAGTCCGGGCAGTGACACCGGGACAGGCAGTCGTACTCTACGATGGAGAGTACGTTGCCGGAGGCGGTGTGATCTGCCGGTAGTCTATGAATCTAGGGCAAAGTGCCGGATCGCGTGGGCGACACCACTTTCCTCGTTGGAACATGTGATATAGTCCGCTATCGCTTTGACATCATCACGGGCATTTCCCATGGCAACGCCGATAGAGGCAGTTTTTAGGATATCGATATCATTTTGGGTATCCCCCACAGCCATGGTCTGTTCCAGAGATAATTTCAGATAGTCGCAGAGAAAGCAAAGACCTGCGCCCTTGGATGTACCAGCTTTGGTGAACTCCAAATTGTGATATCCGCCAGAGAGAAAAGTAATCTCTGGATGGGAGGCGAGTAGAACCTTGACCTCTTCCCTATGACCGAAGCTGCCGTCTGGGCATGGATAGAAGTTCAAAGTCATTTTTTGGACGTTCAACTGACGCTGGCGGACGAAGTCGGCCAAGTCATCGGTAAAGGTACGGCTATCTCTGATATATTGACGAATGGATTCTGGCATGTCTAGCAGAGCGATTTTTTCTTTGCAGACAAGTCGGCTGTAACCATTGCCATCAATAAAGGCATCCATGTGGATGTCTTTTTTTTGTAGCTCGTCGATGATGGGGCAGATCAGTTCTGGCGTCATGCAGCATTCGTAAATGCATTCCTTGTCAGGCAAACGGTAGATAGCAGCACCGTTTGAGGTGATAGCGTACCGGATACCTAGCTCGGATAAAAGTGTTGCCGGAAGTCCGATGTAGGGACGCCCAGTGGAAATGACAACTTCAATGCCCGCTTCGGTGGCTTCTCGGATTGTCTGTTGATCCATATCGGAAATCTGACTTTGATGATTAAACAGGGTGCCATCCATATCGAGGGCGACCAGACGAATATTTTTTTGCATAAAAAATACCTTTCTGTAATAAAAACCTGTCGGGACAGGATGATGTTCTGATTCTTTTTTATTATAAGGGCTGGAAAAGATTTTTTACAATAGGATTTTGTGAAAGGGAGGATACTTTGATACGGAGAAGTGACAGAGTATTTCTTTTAGTTAGGGCTTGCGCACGGAAAGGGGAAATGGCATAATGAAGTATAATTGACGAAAAGTAGATAAAGTACAGAAGAAGTAGGAAGGATAAGCGATGACCAGAGAAGAGTTTCAAACACTTGTAAAAAATAGAGCGGTAATCTTAGATGGAGCAACGGGAACTAATTTGCAGAAGGCAGGAATGCCAGTGGGAGTGTGCCCGGAAAAATGGATTTTGGAGCATCCAGAGGTGCTTGTGAAGTTACAGAAGGAGTATGTGGAGGCAGGAACAGACATCCTGTTTGCACCGACTTTTACAGCAAATCGAATTAAGCTGGAGGAATATGGTCTGGCAGATGATCTGGTAAAAATGAATCAGGATCTGGTAGCGTTATCCAAGGAGTCTGCGGCTGGTAAGGCACTGGTGGCAGGTGATCTTACGATGACAGGTCAGCAACTTTATCCAATCGGAGATCTGATGTTTGAGGACTTGGTGGAGGTATATAGGGAACAGGCACAGGTAATCTATGAGGCAGGTGCAGATCTTTTTGTGGTGGAGACTATGATGAGTCTGCAGGAATGCCGTGCGGCTGTAATCGCAATCCGTGAGGTATGTGATCTGCCGATTATGGTATCTCTTACCTATAATGAAGATGGAAGAACCCTCTATGGAACAGATCCAGCGACTGCGGTGATCGTATTGCAGAGCCTTGGGGCAGATGCAGTGGGACTGAACTGCTCTACTGGACCGGAAGCGATGCTTGAGCCGGTGGCTCAGATGGCAGAGTATGCGACGGTGCCGATTCTGGCAAAGCCAAATGCTGGAATGCCAGAACTGGTGGATGGAGTGACGGTATTTCGCACCACGCCAGAGGAGTTTGCAACGGTAGGAAAGAAGTTGGTCGAGACAGGTGCATCTATCTTGGGTGGTTGCTGTGGAACTACGCCGGAGCACATCAAGGCGCTGGCGGAGGCGGTAAAGGATATGCCAGTAAAAGAGCTGCTTGCAACCCATCGTAGAATGTTGGCAAGTGAGAGAGCACACCTTGAGATCTCTCTGGATGGTAATTTTATGGTCATTGGAGAGCGTATCAATCCGACTGGTAAGAAAAAGTTGCAGGCGGAGCTTAAGGAAGGCAGCTTAAATCTGGTGCGTTCTATGGCGACAGAGCAGGTGGAGAACGGAGCACAGATTCTTGACATTAATCTGGGAATGAATGGTATCGATGAAAAGCAGATGATGCTGGACACTATCTATGAAGTGACTTCCATGGTGGATGTACCACTGTGTATCGATTCTAGCCATGTGGATATTATTGAGGCTGCTCTTCGCATATATCCGGGACGTGCCCTGATTAATTCTATTTCTATGGAACAGGAAAAAATCGAAAAGCTGCTTCCAATTGCAAAGAAGTATGGTGCAATGTTTATTTTGCTTCCATTGTCGGATGCAGGATTGCCAAAGGATTCTGAGGAGAAGCATGGCATTATCCGAGAGATATTAGACCGTGCATTGGCGATTGGCATGACCAAGGAGGATATCATCGTAGATGGTCTGGTGGCAACTGTTGGTGCGAATCCAAGGGCAGCGCTGGAGTGTTATGAGACTTTTGCTTACTGTAAGAATGAATTGGAGCTTCCAACAGTGTGTGGACTCTCTAATATTTCCTTTGGATTGCCAGAGCGTATGTATGTCAACACAGCATTCCTTACGATGGCGATTGCCAATGGACTTACGATGGCGATTGCCAATCCATCACAGGAGCTTTTGATGAATGCAGCCTTTGCATCAGATATGCTGTTGGCGAAGGAGGGAAGTGATGTGCGCTATATCGAGCGTATGAATTTCCTCAAGGAAAAGTATGCCGGCATGGAAAAGGTGATGGTTCCAGTAGGTACTGTTGTCGGAAATGGTACAGGGGCTGCTGGCGGTTCGGGAGCGCAAAGTTCAGGTGCGGGAGCAACAGGCACACAGTCAGAAAAAGGTGCTGAAGGTGCAAAGAGTGCTGTGTATACTGCAGTATTAAAGGGCAATAAGAATGTCATTATAGATGAAGTGAAAAAGGTTTTGGCGACGGGAGCGAAGCCAGATGATATTATCAATGAGCATTTAATTCCGGCAATCAATGAGGTGGGTGATCTTTTTGATAAGCAGAAGTATTTCCTGCCACAGTTGATCTCTTCCGCCAATACCATGAAGATGGCGATTGAATATGTGGAGCCGATGTTAGAGCGGGATGATAAGGAAGAGAAAGCAACCCTAGTGGTGGCAACCGTAGAGGGTGACATCCATGATATCGGTAAGAATCTGGTAGTGTTGATGCTTAAGAATTATGGTTACCGTGTCATTGATCTGGGCAAGGACATTCCGGCAGAGCAGATCGTGGAGACTGCCATGAAGGAGCAGGCGAAGGTAATTGGTCTGTCTGCACTTATGACGACCACCATGATGCGCATGAAGGAAGTGGTGGATTTAGTAAGAGAAAAGGGCTGTGATTGTAAGGTAGTTATCGGTGGTGCAGCCATTACGGACAGCTTTGCGGAGGAAATCGGTGCAGATGGGTATTCTAAGGATGCGGCAGATTGCGTCAAATTAGTGGATCGATTGCTGTCGGAAGCCTAGAAAATCAGCCTTGCAAAAAAAGTGACAAAAAAATGTAAAAAAAGTGTTGACATTTTCGGGAACAGATTGTATACTAATCAAGTCGGTTGCGGTAAGCGACCGACGGATATGGGATCTTAGCTCAGCTGGGAGAGCATCTGCCTTACAAGCAGAGGGTCAT
>CAZBFN010000024.1:0-36952 GCA_964491235.1 uncultured Roseburia sp. | reverse complement strand
AGACCATGTCTATTTTTTTGAAATTGAATTTGCGAAACTAATTATACGTTATCATGTACCGCATCATCGCATCCACACTTACATGTTAAAATAACCTCATCTTTTTGCTTATTAATTAGTACTGACATCTTTTCTCCTCTCCCACAAATTAACAACATGACAAATGCTTAATCCCTTCTTTTCTCTCAATCAGTTCAAACAGATCATCAACTCTTCTTTCACTTCGCCGCTTTGCCCTTCGCTTAGCAGACTCGTAGTACCGCTTCTGCTGTCTAGTGTCCCTTGGCATCTGATGATAGTCCTCAGGTAATTTTTGCTTAAACTCGTCATGCTTTCGTATGTATTTTAAATACTTCATAATACTTCCCGCTTCTGGTATGTCTGTCTGACGATGAAATGGCGCCTTTTCCACATCATCCAAGCTGATTCTCCCACTTACATAATTTCTGTGAAGTAAAATGAACTTCTGATCACGGATTTTATAGACAATCTTCCAACATCCCACATCCGTTCTGACATAAATCTTATTGTCCTTCAAATCCACATTCATCTGAAACATTTCTGCATAATTCCTGATGGCATCTCTCTCCAAAGAATATAAAAACAATGCACCATCACAACATGCACAAGGACGGTATCCTTTTTGCTCTGCATCCTCCCAATTCAATTGCATGCGATTTTTCGTAAGAATTTTTCTCGCATATCTACATTCTGCTCTGTGATATACCATACTTGTCGATTCCATGCTTATCATTCGCTTCCCCATCTGTGTGTCTCCTTTCTCTCTCCGTAAGATTTTCTTTTTGTTAAGCCAATGATAGCAGATCATGTGTCCGATAAATCGTACAAAAAAAGAAGGCTTCCGCCCTAAAAATGAATTTTCAACTGCTTGTTTTTGCTTGCAATTACTCCTGCAAACTAGCAGTTACTTTTGCAAAGGGATATAATTAAGTTACCTTTGTTTGATCAGGAAGGAGGCTTTTATGCCAAAACAATTATCCTTACCTGAACGTATTATTATTGAGCAAATGCTCCACAAAGACTACTCATTCGCCTCCATTGCCAGAGCACTTGAACGTTCTGCTTCAACAGTTGCAAGAGAAGTCCTGCATTATCGATGTTTTACAGATAGGATTCCACTTCCCGGCGAAAACGACTGTATCCACCGAGCAGGGTGTCAAAGAAACACCCTCTGTCCTGAAAAGGGGGTTCATGGATGTTTTGCATCCCGCTGTAAGCGATGTCCTGATGGTATTGTTTGTACCTCTATCTGTGGTAACTACGAATCCTTTCAATGTACTTTATTAGATAAGCCACCTTATGTTTGCAGTAATTGCAAAATGCAAAAACACTGCAGGTATAATAAAGCTTATTACTCCGCTCACAAAGCTAATGCAGCTCATCAAAAAACTATTCGCGATGCTCATTCTGGTGTTCGCAAAACCCCAAAAGAACTCCGCGAGATTGCTGAAGTAATTGAGCCTCTGATGGCCAAAGGACAATCCTTAAATCACATCTGTGTAACTCATGGGGATGAATTAGGTATTTCAGAACGCACGCTTTACAACTACATCAACCAGAATATTTTCAAAGTCAGAAATATCGATTTACCACAAAAAGTTGTATATAGGCAGCGTCGTCCAAAAAGGATACTTACAAAACTGGAATACCAGTATCGACAAGGTCGGACTTATGAAGATTTCAAATCCTATATAGAGACAAATCCAGGCCTTTCCATCGTTGAAATGGACACTGTAAAGGGTAGTCATGAAAAAGGAAAAGTCTTCCTTACTATGATTTTTAGGAAAACAAGTTTTATGCTCATTTTTCTCATGAAAGACGGTACACAAGACAGCGTTATTCAAGTATTCGACACTTTAACTGGACTGCTCGGTATGGCATTATTCAAAAGACTTTTCTCAGTAATACTCACTGACAATGGTGTTGAATTCAAAAACCCTAATGCTTTAGAACACACCAGAACTGGCTTAATTCGCTCGCATGTATTCTTCTGTGATCCACAAGCTTCTTGGCAAAAACCACAGGTTGAAAACAATCACAGATTGATCAGACGAATTCTCCCAAAAGGAACTAGCTTTAATAAACTTACGACTGGAGATGTTAGTCTTATTTGCTGTCACATCAATAGCGTCCTTCGCGAACAACTTGATAATAAAACACCCTTTGAATTAATGGATTCTGCAGATGAAAAAAAGCTATTGTCTGCTCTTAACCTGTCACCCATTCCACCTGATGAGGTTATTCTGAATCCAAAACTAATAAAACACTAACCACAATTCGCAAGATCAAACAAAGGTCCCATAGCCTTCTTTCAGTGGGGTCTCAGTTATTTTTGCAAACCGACTGATATGCCGCTTATTAGTCGTGTCCAGAAATCGCACAAAACAATAGCTTTCCATTTCATTATATACCTTTTTGAGCTTGAATTTGACTCAAATTTAAGGTTTTATATCATCCATGTCAATAACTCCTAGCAGTTACTTTTTCATTTAAAAGAAGGCTTCCGCCTTCTTTCCTTTCCACATCATTACCTATTCCCCATCCCACTCTTATATCTCTGCACATTCTGCTTATGCAATTCCTGATTTTGCTTCGTATATCCGAACAAGATTCTTGGATTGTACCGCTGGCACAGGCGCATGAGATTCTCCATCTCGGCATCCTGAATATGGCCACACAGATAATATGTATTGCCATCCAACATCCCAAACGCAAGACTAGGCATATGTCCGTAACGGGATCTAGTGACATGCTTATACATCATGTCAATCTCTCCATACTCAAGAATCGCTTCTGTCGGATCAATGACGAGTCGGTCTGTAAAATACACCCGTCTTCCTGTCATCGAATTCTGATAGATCCACATGGTTGCCTGATTGATATTGGCAATAATGTTCTCTTTTCCATAGCGTTCCAAGCCCTTGCGAATACATTTTCCATCTTGAAAATAAATGTAAACAGCGTAAGCTCCCATCAAGACTACCATTCCCACAAAGAAAATGTTAACGACAACAAGCATAATAATTTCATCTTCATCAAATCCATGTTCTGCGCAGGCAGCTATAAGTGTCACTTCCACAAGGGCTGCACTTGCTAACAATAATATACCTAATATCAATATGCTTTTCTTACTTTTGAACTTAATCTGTGATGCATCATTCGTATAACTCATAAAATAATTCTCCTTCCACGGCATATATATCATCAATGAAAATTGCCGCTCCCTCCTCTAAAATAATCTTATTTTCGTATTCCTCTATTTTCTTTACGCTTCCAGTGACAGTCACATAAGCTCCCCCGCTTTTCCTCTCATCCGGTTCAAAAAAGGTAAATGTGACCGTTGGCTTCTCCCCCAAATGCTCTCGTAATAGCTGTAACCGCACATCCAACAATTCCTTACGGTTCTCATCCAGCTCCATGCGCTCATCTGTAAGTCTGGCAGTCTCCTTTATCGCCTCATCATGTCCTGTCAGCGCGGCAAAGGGCGAGAACTGGGCTGCCCGATCGATGGGTGCCATATGTGGATGCTTGTTGGATACATGATGCGGTAGATTTATGATATCGTCATACCGACCTTCCTCATGATAACTCATGCCTTATGCCCTCCAATCTGATTATTCCGTTCTCTCGTCATTGCACCTTCCTGCAGATTCATCCCCTTTAGCATTGCATTCTTTCCATACTTCTTCTTTACCTGAAGCATTGCCTCCTGCAGTTTTCGCTCTTTGGCTAGAACCTCATTTTCCTCCGCTCTCTGCTTCTGTAATGCCTGATAATCAGTAAATAGGTCTAGCTGCTCAAAGGACGCTTCCTCTGCCACAGAGCTTTCATCCACCAAATGATTAGCGACCACGTTGATTCTCCGCACCAACAGGTTCGGATTTACGATACGGTCATACAGCTCCATCACCGCATCTATGATAAGCTTGGTGGAGGAGGTCTGCCTGTTCAGATTCACGGTTCCGTGTGCATGCTTCGGAACTCGTCTTCCATAATGGTCAACCGTGACATCCCCTTTATAATTCTTGGCAATTTTAGGGTCTGACAAATTTTCAATATCATATCCCACTGTCAGTACCATCTGGTCTGTGACCAATCGCTTTTCCACCAGATCCAGCACCAATAGATCTGTCATTTCTCGGACGATCAGCCGCCCCTTTTCGTAATCATAAGGGCACTGCAACACCTGACCAGAGCCAAGACTATTTGCACTTGGCTTATATGCCTTGATTAGATCAATCGTGGTGGGCTCCCAGCCCCATGCATGGTCTATCAACAGTTCTGCATTTACCCCGAACAACTTATAGAGCAAGTCCTCATTATAATAATCGGTCGGTCCTCCCAGAGAACATCTGGCAATATCTCCCATGGTAAAAAGTCCCACTGCTTCCAGCTTCTTCCGATAGCCCTGACCTACCCGCCAGAAATCCGTCAGAGGTCTATGGCTCCACAAGAGCTTACGATAGCTCATCTCATCCAGTTCGGCGATACGGGCTCCATTCTCATCCGGGGCAACGTGCTTGGCTACGATATCCATAGCCACCTTGCATAGATACAGATTGGTTCCAATCCCTGCCGTGGCGGTGATTCCCGTTTCTTCCAGCACCTGCTGTATGATCTTACTTGCAAGCTCCTTCGCAGTCATCCGATAAGTGCGAAGATACTGAGTCACATCCATAAAGACCTCATCAATGGAATACACATGCATATCTTCCGGCGCAACATATTTCAGATAAATATCATAAATTCGCGTACTGTATTCCAGATAGTGAGCCATCCGAGGTAGCGCAACAAGATAAGAGATTTCCAATTCTGGATGGGCGTCTAACTCCTCTGCAAAAACAGATTTGCCGGTGAATCTTCCCTCCGGTGCTTTTCTCCTCCGCTCAATATTGACTTCCTTCACCTTCTGAACCACTTCAAAAAGTCTTGCCCGTCCAGAAATGCCATACTTTTTTAGAGATGGCGAAACCGCCAGACAGATAGTCTTCTCCGTTCTGCTGGAATCCGCCACCACCAGATTGGTGGTAAGTGGATTCAACTGCCTTTCCACACACTCCACTGAGGCATAGAAGGATTTCAGGTCAATTGCAATATAGCTATGTTGTTCTTCCATCATATTCTATACCTCCTTCGTTTTTAGCTTATCTATTATACCATACTGCCCCGTCCAATAAAATGGACTTTATTTCCCATCAAAAAAGGATGCCCCAAAGTTTTTCCTACCTTGAGACACCCTTATCCATGTAAAATCCATTTTAAAATCTAGCTAATTCTATCCGACACCTTAATTTAGTTTATGTATCTGCTTTGCAAAAAATGCATCGATCTCCTGCATGATCTGGGTCGGTTCCATGCTCTTTAACAGATAGCCTTCTGGCTTTAATTCCATTACCTTCATAATGCTTTCTCTGTCATTTTTGCTTGTAAGGAAAATAACTGGCACATCGCAGAAATCTGTCTCTGTCCGAATCATTTCCAGTACCTGACGTCCATCCACCACTGGCATTTCATAATCCAGCAATACCAGATCTGGTCTGTTAGTCGCCAAATACTTGATTGCCATAGCTCCAGAGTTAGCCAGAATCACCTGATACTTATCCTCAAGCCAGCCCTTTACGTTTCGCAGCATAGCACCGGAATCATCCACTACGAGGATTTTCTTCTTAACATGCTTTCCATGCATTTTTATAAATTCATCCATTTTCTTTGCAGAAAGCTTCACATCAAATGGTCTTGGAAATGCTTCCTGAAGGATATGGGAAGGAATGATGTCCTCCAACTCCTCTAATTCCTCGCCCATATAAAAGACTGGGATATCCTCTTCCACCGCTTTATCACGCAGATAGACTAATTCCTGTGAATTCCCCTTCACATCGCTCTCCACATACAGCAGCGCCGCCTCAAAATCATCCTCCAATTTAGAAAGTTGCTGCACATCAAGCTCCACCGTTACTACGTTATAGTTCAGCTCCTTTAACTGATCTATCGTTGACAGTACAAAAAAACTACTCTTCTCCATTACAACTAAAATATTCTGCATCTTCTCATGTCCCCTTCTGTAATCATTCGTGCATCTGATACTCTGTATCTTTTTCTATAAGACGAATCATGATCTCCGCTATCTGTGGGTCGAACTGAGTCGCCATTCCCTTTTTCAGTTCTCCTAAGACTACTTCCTGTGATAGCACATCCCTGTAACTCCGCTTCGAAGTCATGGCATCATAGGCATCTGCAACTCCTATGATTCTGGCTATTTCAGGAATTTCAAGCCCCTTTAACTGATCTGGATAACCCTTTCCGTCATACCGCTCGTGATGCCATCGTGCACCAATCGCGATATCTGGTATTTCGGATACTTCCTTTAATATATTACCACCAATTGCCGGATGTGTCTTTATAATTTCGTATTCTTCATCCGTCAATTTTGATGTTTTATTGATGATCTCCCTTGGAACTCCTATCTTTCCGATATCATGAAGCAAAGCCGCATATTGGAGCTGCTCTAATTTCTCACCAGTATAGCCCATCTGCTCTGCCAGCATGACAGAATACTTTGCAACTCTTGTGGAATGACCATTGGTATAGGAATCCTTGGCATCGATTGTATTTGCAAGTGCCTGTACCATCTGTAAGGACAGCCGCTCCACCTTTCGGCGTCTCTTTTCCGCCACGTCTGTCTGCTTTTCTACCTCCTGCTTCAAGTTTTTCTGGAGATAGGAAAGTTCAAGGATTCTGCGAATTCTCTGAGTAGCAACATCCTTGCGGAATGGTTTACGGATAAAATCAATCGCACCTTCGCTAAGTCCCCGCACCTCTGTATTTTCGTCTTCATCAGAAGTCAAGAAAATAACTGGAATCTCTGAATAATTTGGATTTTCCTTAAGGGCGCGGATCACATCATGACCATCCATCTCTGGCATATATACATCCAGCAAAATCAAGTCTGGTATGCACTCCTCCAACAGCTTCAGTGCCTCCTTACCCGACTTTGCAGAAAATACACGGTACTCCTCTGACAGCATTGCACTCACTGCTTTGCTATTCAGTTCATCATCATCCACCAGAAGAATGGTAGAAGTCAGGTGCTTATCTGCCACATTCTTGGCATTTTTATATGCTTCTAACTTCTCACACATGGCCTCTGTCAGCTCCATCACATCTTCCATGGCGACATCCGCCACATATGCTCCTAGCTGTTCCATCATAGGCTGCATTTCCTCTGGAAAAGCATAGGTTTCCAGCTCCTTCATGGCTGCGTCAGCCCCGTCCAGATCAAATCCATCCATGGCATCATGCAGACGCATCAAGGTCTGCTGCATGGTCTCGTAAGATACCTGCTCCTGCACATCCTGTGCCATTTTTCCATATGGCGCCAGCACTGATTTGTAGCTTCTATATAATGCTAATACCTCTGGTGTCCGAGCCTTGATCTGCTCCTGCTCTCCGGCATTTCCGAGCTGCTCCATCTCATAGAACAGCGCAGATAATTCCATGGCACCAATCATTCTTGCGGTATTTTTTAAGGCATGTACCTCTATCGTATAATCACGAATCATACCGTCTGCGAGGCACTTCTCCAGCTTCGTGCTCTTCGGCTCGATCAACTTATAGAAATCGCCTAGCAATTCCACAAAAAGCTTTTCAGAACCGCAGTTCTTGATACCTTCTGTCACATCCAGACCATCGATGACAGGAAGGTCATCTGCGCCAGCACCTGCAAAGCCATCGACTTGCATTCCCTTCGCCATGCCGAAATCCCCATCACTTGCAGAATCTGCCACAGTCTCTGCCTCCAGCACCAATTCTTCCGGCAGCCATTTCAATACACATTTACCAATTTCCTTTAGTTTAATCGGCTTTGCAATAAAATCATCCATCTGCTCCCGCAGGAACATCTCCCTTGCCTCCGATGTGGCATTGGCTGATAAGGCTACGATTGGCAACTTTTGATAAGCCTCTCCTTCCAAGCCGCGGATTGCTCTGGTGGCTTCGATTCCATCCATAACAGGCATCATGTGATCCATAAAGACGATATGATACTGCTTTTCCTGTACCATATTCACTGCCTCTTTTCCATTTACAGCCACATCGATCTGCATCTGGAATGGCGCAAGCAGTCCCTTTGCCACCTTAAGATTCATTTCGTTGTCATCCACCACAAGAATATTTGCCTGCGGTGCGATAAAATGCATCTCTTCCTCTGCCTCGCTTTTGAAGGTCAGCTCCTCACGATTTAAAAGCTGGCAGAAATTCAGGCTATACAAAGGTTTATTCAGAACACTTACATTCCTGCTAGAAAGATTTTCCACCATCGGATTCTGCAACACACACAACGTACCATTTGCTTGTTTCAGCAGACTTTGCTCTTCCTCAGATATGGATGTGATCTCATCGGTAATAAGGAAATCCAGCGTCTTTCCCTGTATCTCACCCAATTCCACACATTCCACCTCATAGACGGCTGCAAGCTGCTTCAACTGGTTCTTCACCACTTCATTTGCAAGCTTAATGCCCACAACTCCCTGCTGACTGGCTTTCAATCTGGCTGCTGGTCTTGCATCCACGATCTTCTGTGGCAAGGTAAAGTAAAAGGTACTTCCTTCTCCGTATGTACTCTTCACCCCAATGCTACCATGCATCAGCTCCACCAAGCGCTTTGAGATTGCAAGTCCCAGTCCGGTTCCCTCTTTTTGATGATTCTTTTTGGTGTCCACCTGCGAAAAGGAATCAAATAATTTTCCAATGTCCTCTTCCTTGATTCCCTGTCCGGTATCCTCCACCGAAAAAGTCAGTTCCATCGTTTCTTCATCCCATGCACCAATTTTTACAGAAAGTCTGACATAGCCACTCTCGGTAAACTTAATAGCATTGTTCATGAGATTGATAATGACCTGCCGCAATCTCTGTCCATCTCCATAGAGCTTGCGCGGCATATTCTTATCGATATCATAGAGAAGTTCTATCCTTTTCTCCCCGATTCGGTTCAAAAAGATCATAGACAGATCGTGGAACATGGACATTGGCTCATATTCTTCCTCGACAATTTCCATCTTGCCAGACTCTATCTTAGAGAAATCCAAGATATCATTAATAATCGTAAGCAGTGCCGCCCCAGAGTTCTTTATATTATTCAAATACTCTCTCGTCTGCTTGGATTGCTCTTCCCGTAGAAGAATGTCCGTCATTCCCACGATCGCATTCATCGGTGTTCGAATCTCATGGGACATGTTGGATAGGAACGCCGACTTCGCTTCATTGGCAGACTCTGCCTTCTCCTTCTCCATCTCTACTTTCTGCATATCCAGCGTCTTTTCATAATAGTAGCAACGCTTATTTCCCTGCATGACCAGAATAATAATGGTAACGGTCAGAACAAATGCGGTAATTCCCATCATATACATATTTACGAAAAGCTGACTTACAATAATCTCACTATCCGAATTTGTGGACGGCATTGTAGATAATGTATTCGCATAAAACATCATTAACGTTCCGACCATACAGAGCAGAAAACGTTCCCATTTATGCATATGTCGATATTCTAATTCTTCGTTGAATTTGTTCCGCCAGTTCTTTCCCTTGATCCAAAACAAAAGCAACAAAGAAATGACTACTGCATATATAATGCAAGAATAAAGTATCATCTGTTCCAATGAAATATCCTGCATAGATACAGGCAGTGATATAATTGGAACCATCAGACCATTTACAATACCTGCAATCGGAATAATCAGAAAAAATCCCCGTATCCGATGTTCTTTTCTTGCCAGACTGATATTTAATCCTCCAGCAACCATCAGAAGATTCATTGCCACCATATCATTGATCAGATAATAAGAAGCAATAAAAGAGATCAGTGTAATCGCATAGAACCAGCGCTGTTTCTTTTTTTCTAAGCCCCGCTCTAGAAATACATATCTTTCTGACATAAAAAGACTGATAAACATGACCACCATTTCTATCACAGCAAATACTTCATATATCATAGTTCCCACACCCTCTATCTATTACTTTCTTCCCAATATTTTCTATCATATCAGATATTGGTGGAAATTCCAAGTTTACAGCGGTGAATCTGTGCCTTGTATACCACATTTTTTCGCTTTTATTCCAGCTTGATTTCTGCCCCTTCCACATATTTTCGCTCCATCTGATGCCGCAACTTTCGTGTCTCCACATCGTCGAAGATAATAGAGAAATCATAATCCTCTGGGTACAACTCCTCTGCCGCCACATGAAGCTTGATTCTCTTGTGGTTGATCCATATCTTCTTACCCTTTAGCTGCACCTGCAAGACCCCTTTGTCATTGGCTTCCTTACAAACAATTCCAATTTTTTTGTCTGGATAGACCATCACGCTGTCTCCCCGATGGAACTCAATCTGTTTTCCCTGTTTATGTTCTTTTTTTCGAATGACATGTGGAGTATACTTTTTGCTAAAATCGTCCTCTATTAACATCGACAGTTCAGAGATATCATGACCCTTTCCATATGCCTCATCCGCCGCCTTTTGCAGCATATTCATCGGCATCCCTAGTCTTCTTGCAATATAGAATGCACAGCTTTCTCCCGCCTCTCCGATCTCCATCTGATACAGAGGCTTTAATTGTTCCTTGTCAAAAGCCATTCTGGCATTCACGATGCCCTCTGACCCTTCCGCATATACCTTCACCTCTGGATAGTGGGTCGTCACAAGGAAAAACGCCCCACTTTTCTTGAGTTCTTCTAGTATCGCCACCGCGATTCCCATTCCTTCCAGCGGATCGGTTCCTGAGCCCAGTTCATCCATAATGACCAGACTTTCCTCATTGACAGATTCCAAGATAGCAAGCACATTCGTGATATGGGCTGAAAATGTAGAAAGGTTCTCTGATATATTCTGACCATCTCCAATATCACACAGGAAATTGCTGTGCATGCATATGCTCGCTTCCTTGCAAGGCACGTGCAACCCACACTGCGCCATCATGCAGTTTAACACCACTGTCTTTAATGCCACCGTCTTTCCACCCGTGTTCGGTCCAGTTATGACAACGCCCCTTGTTCCATCTCCCATAGAAAACCGTAGTGGCACACAAATTTTTCCATCCATCAGCGGATGTCTGGCATCTATTAATTCTATTTTTCGCTCACTCAAAATCTGTGGCTCACATCCGTCATGCTCTAGGCTGAGTTTGCCCTTTGAGAACATGAAGTCCAGTCTTTCCATCACTGCAATATCCTGCTTTAAGGTCTCTCCGCAGGCTGCCACCATATCCGTCAATTCATATAGGATTCGGTGTACCTCGTTCTCCTCATCGATACGCAGCACTTGCAATTCCTCATAATATTTTGCGGAGGCAGCAGGCTCTATGAATACCGTACTTCCTGTGGAGGATTTGTCGATGACGTTTCCCGAAATCCTATATTTGTACTCTTTTTTTACTGGAATACAGATATGTCCATTTCTCGTCGTACTAAAGCTATCCGATACACAGTCCTTATGACTTCGAATGGCAGCATCTGCCTTCTCCTTCATCTTCTCCTCTGCAAATGCAATATCATATCGTAGCGACTTCAATAATTTGGAAGCATTATCACTTACACTCTCATTTACGATAGTCACCGCGATTGCCTCCCGAAGCTCCTCAATGGTCTCCAAGTTTTCCGCATAATACGCCAATGAGATGTCGTAGCTCTGCCCTCTTTTCAGGTAAGTCTTCATACGGTCAATTGCTGTCAGGGCACTCTCCACCTGCAACAGCTGAGTAATAGACAGGCAGTCCCCCTTATCGGCAACGTTTAGTAAGTCATCCACACCACTTAGGGCTACCATGGGTGGATTTCCACATTTTTCAATCATCTCTCTGCTCTCGGTGGTCTCCCGAAGCTTTGCCCTTAATTCGATTTCCGACAAGTAAGGCTTTAACTCATTAATTTCACGCTTTGCCGCCTCCGTCATAGCGAAGGACATCCACAATTCTTTTATCTTATCAAATTCTATTGTTTTTTCATTTCTATTCATATCCATTTTTCTCTCTCCTATGAACTTGCACTATTATAGTGTTTGATACCATTTTTCCAAAGAAAACTCATTATACAAGTAAAAATCAGCAGGATTCCGCATTCCAAATACTGCCAGTTTCAGTGTCATCTCTCCAATCAAGCTTTGCACTGGAAATGTCGCCATGATGCCATATGGCAAAATGCCATAAAAAATCACATTGTAGACTCCGTAAAATGCAATTCCTAGAAGTTTCATACACAGCTCAATTCCAGCCTCCTCCAACTGATCCAGTCTGGCATTTGATATAAAGTAAAAGGAAACGCTTCTTATGATAACTTCCAATTCGATCCACCTTGGAATATACTGCCTGAAACACCAGATTATCCTTTATCATCAAAAAGGTACTGATTTCTTCGTATTTCAGCGTCAGTATTCCCAGATAATAATTGAGCTGTACCATAAAAAAACAGTCCCAGCAGTATCATAACAATCGACGCACATATCATGATTCCATTGCCGTAAAATACCCCTCCATATTCACTGGAAGAACCATATAATTTGAGAATTTTCCACCTCTGATCCGACAGCTTATCTCTTCACTAATTCCCTTTGACATTTCAAGCTGCGTCAAAAATGAGCTTATGATGTAATAGGAAAGCATTCCATGATATGTAAAACCCGCCATGCCAATTGGGATTTCAAATCTTCCTCCACTGTAATGTCCGAAGGATGAAAGGGCATAATGCGTTCTAATATCTCTCCCGCGGCGTCCTTCGCAGTTTCTACCACCTGTTTATATGGTGTCTGCTCTACGACCTTGGCATAGTCCGGCATTCGAACTTCCTTACAGGCTTCCGTAAAACTGATAGATATCCGCTTATTTTTCTGGTATTTTTCAAACAAGCCTGCGGTATCCCCGTCATATAACTTTTTTCCATGGTTGATTACAACCGAACGTCCACACAATGTCTTAATATCTTCCATGTAGTGAGACGTCAGTATGATGGAATTTCCGCGCTCCTTATTTACCTCCGCCAAAAATTTACGAATCTGTCTGGAAGCGATTGCATCCAATCCAACGAATTCTCCCTCCTCCATCGTAAAATCCAGATTGCTCACTGCCGCTTTTTCTTCATATGTACGCTTCCACAGACTCTTAATACATCCTCTTAATCCCTCCGGCTTCATTAAACGGCGATATGTTTTATTTAAGTTCTTTGTTTCAATAATGTTCATAATCTTTTCTTTCCTTTCATCAAATAGTAATTTTCCTATTGCACAAAAATGACCATGGGAATCCGCCCCCAAAGGTCAGAATTCTCCATGGTCATAAAAATCCAATCATTATAGGAATCTAGGAAAGTCACGACTTTCGCACATTAACGCAACAAGGTCTTTCCTAGAGAATAAAATAAGCATGACTATACAGTCATGCTTAACTTTAATATGGATATACAAATCGAGATTGTAAGCACTTTGTAAGACAGATACACCAGCAAAACTGATGTCAAGGCAGACTTGTCCCATGCATCTATGAACGCACTTATCCCGTTCACAACTTGGCAACAACTCTACGCTGCAACTATTTAGTTAGCAGATTCCTCTCTTCTTACAATAGATAACAAACAATTCTCTCCTTTTCTTTTTATTTTTTTCTATACTATCATGGTTGATTTGAAATTTCAACCAAAAGTTTGCACCAGTTACTTTAGCGCTTCTAGCTTCTCACACATCGCGTCTGTCAACTTCATCACATCTTCCATGGCAACATCCGCCACATATGCTCCAAGCTGTTCCAGCATAGGCTGCATATCTTCTGGGAATGCGTAGGATTCCAGCTCCTTCATGGCTGCATCCGCCCCATCCAAATCGAAGCTATCCATGGCATCATGCAAACGCATCAATGACTGCTGCATAGTCTCATAGGATACCTGTTCCTGCGCCTCCTGCGCCATTTTTCCATATGGTGCCAGCACTGGCTTGTAGCTTCTATATAATGCTAATACCTCTGGTGTTCGCATCTCTATCTGTTCTTGCTTTCCGGCATTTCCAAGCTGCTCCATCTCATAGAACAGCTCCGATAATTCCATGGCACCAATCATTCTTGCGGTATTTTTTAGGGCATGTACCTCTATCGTATAATCACGAAGCATCCCGTCTGCAAGACACTTCTCCAGCTTCGTACTCTTCGGCTCGATCAACTTATAGAAGTCGCCTAGCAATTCCACAAAAAGCTTTTTAGAACCGCAGTTCTTGATACCCTCTGCCACATCCAGACCATCAATAACTGGAAGGTCGTCTGCGCCAGCACTTGCAGAGCCATCGGCTTGCATGCTCTTTGCCGTTCCAAAATCCCCATCACTTGCAGAATCTACCACAGACTCTGCCGTGTCCTCTGCCTCCATCACCAGTTCTTCTGGCAGCCATTTCAATACACATTTACCAATTTCCTTTACCTTAATTGGCTTTGCAACGAAGTCATCCATCTTTTCCTGTAAGAACAGTTCTCTAGCCTCCGAGGTAGCATTGGCTGATAATGCTACGATCGGTAACTTTTGATAAGCCTCTCCCTCCAAGTCACGGATTGCTCTGGTGGCTTCGATTCCATCCATGACAGGCATCATGTGATCCATAAAGACGATATGATACTGTTTCTCCTGAACCATGGACACTGCTTCTTTTCCATTCACAGCTACATCGATCTGCATCTGGAATGGTGCGAGCAGTCCCTTTGCTACCTTTAGGTTCATCTCGTTATCATCCACCACAAGAATATTTGCCTGCGGTGCGATAAAATGCATTTCTTCCTCTGCCTCGCTTTTGAAGGTCAGTTCCTCACGGTTTAAAAGCTGACAGAAATTCAAGCTGTACAAAGGCTTGTTTAAGATAGTGCCCTTCCTGTTCGATAGGTTTTCCACCATTGGATTCTGCAACACGCACAGCACTCCATTTTCTTCCTCCAATCGGCTTCGATCTTCCTTGGATATGGAAGTTGGTTCATCCGTAATTAGGAAATCCGCCTTTGCCTCTGCTATTTCCTCACAATCGACCCATTTTACAGAATAAGAATCTGCAAGCTGCTTCACTTGGTTCTTCAAGGTCTCATTTACAAGCTTAATGCCCACAATACTCTGGGTTCCAGCTGCATCCTTCAATCTGGCTGCTGGTCTTGCATCCACGATCTTCTGTGGCAAGGTAAAGTAAAAGGTACTTCCTTCTCCGTATGTACTCTTCACCCCAATGCTACCATGCATCAGCTCCACCAAGCGCTTTGAGATTGCAAGTCCCAGTCCGGTTCCCTCTTTTTGATGATTCTTTTTGGTGTCCACCTGCGAAAAGGAATCAAATAATTTTCCAATATCCTCTTCCTTAATACCCTGACCCGAATCCTCCACAGAAAACATCAGCTCCATATTTTCTTTATCACAGGTATTTACTTTTACCGAAAGTCGCACATATCCACTCTCAGTAAACTTAATGGCATTGTTCATGAGATTGATAATGATCTGCCGCAGTCTCTGCCCATCACCATAGAGCTTTCTCGGCATATTTTTATCAATATCATACAACAGCTCTACTTTTTTCTCCCCAATTCGGTTCAGGAAAATCATGGAAAGGTCGTGGAACATGGACATTGGCTCATATTCCTCCTCGATGATCTCCATCTTACCGGATTCTATCTTAGAAAAATCGAGAATGTCATTGATGATTGTAAGCAATGCCGCACCAGAATTCTTAATATTGTTCAGATATTCTCTCGTCTGCTTTGAGTGTTCCTGCCGCAAAAGGATATCCGTCATTCCCACGATCGCATTCATCGGTGTACGAATCTCATGGGACATGTTGGATAGGAATGCCGACTTCGCCTCATTGGCAGCCTCCGCCTTTTCCTTTTCCACCTCTATCTTCTGCATGTTCAACGTCTGCTCGTAATAATAGGACCGCTTATTTCCCTGCAAAATCAAAGCGATAATTGTCACCGTGAGAATAAATGCAGTAATTGCCATCAAGCACATATTAAATACAAGCTGGGCAACCACGATCTCGTAATCCACGCTTCTGTCTGGCGTAGCAGATAATGTTTGAGAAAAAATCACCATCAAAATACCGATGGCGCAGAGCAAGAAACGCTCCCATTTATGGATATGGCGGTGCTCCATTTCTGCTTGAAATTTTCTTCGCCATTTTTTGCCTCTTATCCAGAATAAAAACAGCAAAAGAGCTATCAGACCATAGAAAATAGAACTATAAACCAGTTTTATCTCTTCTGAAACATTCAACAAAACAAATGGCACTACCAAAATCGGAAGAATCAGACCATTTACAATTCCGGTAATCGGAATAATCATTAAAAATCCAGCAATACGGTGCTCTTTTCGCGCAAGGTAAATATTTAAGCCTCCAGCAAATAGGGTGAAATATGTGGAAGCCTCCTTACCCAAAAGAGTATACACAGCAACCAGCAAAATAAGACTGATCAAATAATACAATCGCTGCTTCCTATTTTCCAATCCTGCCTCTAAGAATACATATCGCTCTATCAGAAAAACACTTGTAAATATAAAAAGCACTTCAACAAAATAATTGACTTCTAACCACATGCTCCCCACATCCTTTGTAAATTACTTTTTGATATATCATATCAGATATCCCAGTAAATTCCAAGGTCATATGGGGGATGTAGTGCTTTATTCTGCCACATGATATTTTTATATTGATTTTAAAAGTTCACACAAAAAAAGCTCAGGAGCGACCTGAGCTTTCTCATAACTTTCGGGTTGAAAGACATTTTCATGTCCGCACTGTATGCAATCAGCCCTAACTATCATTATAGTATACACAAAATTACTGTTCTGTCAACAAATTTATGGAATAACCTTTAGTCCATATTTATCCTTTTTTCCAATTCCTCCATCGTACAGTCTACGATGCAACGCATCAATGCTTATATTTCGCTCTTTATTATCTGTATAATGCTTTCCAAGCACATAACGTCCCAAGGCATTAGGAACAAAATCTGCCAATTGCAACCCTACAATATTATCGCTCTTGTTTTTAAATTCTAAATTTTTAATTCTAGTATTTATAACTTTTGCAGGATAAAACATGGTACCATTATATTTTATTCCCATATATCGTTTCCTTATACGGTCGTTTTGATTTTCTGGCAAAGACTCATAACATATATATCCGGTTCCATTTACGTTATTAAGAAAATGATAGTAGTTCTCAATAATCATATTCATAGCAATTTGAAATCTATCATTTGATTTTGACCTGTCATACTGTTCCGACAACCTATCTTCATCAATACATACTGCAAGTACAGTAATCTCACTTTTCATAAATAGATCTGTCAATAAATCATATGCAAAATTATATATGTGCTTATTCTTAAATACTTTATTATATTCACATTTAAGCTGCTTAAATTGTCTTTTTAATGCCCTCGACATTTCCAATTCATGAAGAATCTTTTCCTCATACAGCAAATCATTATCACATCTATTCCAAATAAGTTCCTTTATCTTATTAACTTTTGGTCTTAATTCCTGCTCATGATAATTGTTTTTGCAAATAACTCCTGCGATAACAAAAACTGTATTCAGATTAAAATTCCAAATACGGTCTTTTTTCCTTCTTCAAGATTCTCTGCACTGCAAACTTTCCTGCCACAAGGGCTACCGGCAATCCTCCTGGCGCATTGATCCACTGGCTTGCAATATACAGATTCTTAATTCCCTTTATAGTTCCCTTCACCCGGAATGCCTTTTCTCCCTTTCGAGTAATGAAGCTCATGTAGGCACCGTGGTATGCATTACAATAACGCTGATAGGTAAGAGGTGTCCAGCAATCCAAGAACTCCATATGTCCCTCCAATTCTGGGAACATGGACAGAATTCGGTTCATTACTACTTCCACCAGTTCCTGCTTCTTCTGCTGGTATTCCTCTTTGGTCAGGCTCTTCCAGTATAAGAAATCCGCATCGGTCTGTACCACATTCGCCTGAAGCACGGTCTTTCCTGCTGGTGCAAAGGTCTCCTCATATTCAAAACTCTTTACAGACATACGGTCTACCTTCTGCTCCCCAATCATAAATGGCTCACAGCTGAATACGACAGTATCCTTCTCATGATATGCCGACTGATCAATTGCAAATGCCATCTGGAATCCGCTGGTGAGCGGGAATCTATTATAATCGCTGTAAACCTCCTTCCAGCGCTTATCCATGTACTTCTCACCAATCAACTTCTCAAATAAAACGTTCGTATCGGCAGCAGAAATCACGTAATCTGCCATGATTTTCTCACCGTTCTCAAGCTCGATGCCACAAGCCATTTTCTTCTCGATGATAATACGCTTTACGGATGCATTGCAGACTAACTTGCCTCCAAGCTCCTTGAAGCGGTCTACCATGCGGTTTGTCATTGCAAGAGAACCGCCCTCTGGAATCAGACCATTTCCGCTTGTCATCGTTGCATAGGAAACTAATAAAGAAGAAGCTGTGTACTCCTTTGGCATGTAGTCACAGAATAACTTCCGTAACACTGGATTCTTGAATCGTGCTGATAAGTCCTCCAGCTCAATCTCGCCGTATTCCTTCATGACCTTAGGCATATCTGTCATGCCCTTTCCCATCTCGATATAATCACGGATTCCCATCATATCCATTGGCTTCTTAGAAGGAATCTGACAAGACTGGGCATATCTGACATGCTCGATGAACTTCTTGATCTCTGCCTCGTCCTCTGGTGCTATTTCTAACAATTCCTTCTCGGTACGCTCTAAATCATTCCACAATGTAGCTCTCTTATCTCCCACAATACTGGTATAGAAGGCTTCCGTCTTGGAAAACTTACTATCCGGTGATAATGCACCAACCGTCTCCCATTCCTTTCTAAGGTCTGTGTCCTTCTTGGTTCCTGTCAGCCAGTGAATACAGTTATCAATGTGATAGCCCTTGCGGTTCCATCCCATGCACTGTCCTCCGGCAATCGGGTTCTTCTCATAAATAGCCACATCATAGCCTGCAAGCAATCCATATACTCCTGCTGATAATCCTGCGATTCCGCCACCAATAATTACAATCTTCTTCATTTTACTTTTCTCCTCCTGTAAGTATATCTAATAACCATTCTGTCTGTGGCATCGGCATATCCCGTGTCACCGCCATCTGTTCCATGATCCCCTGCACACTGCTCCAAAACGCATAAGCTAATGCAAGTGGATCGCCCTCTCGAAAGCATCCCTGTTTTTGTCCCATCTCAATGATCTTCGCTGACTGTTCTACCTGATCCACCTGCATGGCAAGCTCCTTGATATGTTCTGGTGCTCCATCTCCTCTTCTCGCCTGAAACATCAGAACAAACATCTGTAACACCCATGGCTGCTGTGATGCATATGGGAACAACATATTAAGAAAGCCAGAAAAATAATCCACTGGTGTGGCAATCTCCATCCTTCCCGGCATCTTAGTTCCTTCTACACCAATTCTCACCAATTCCTCATAAAGCTGCTCCTTGGATTCAAAATAGTGAAACATCAATCCAGTGCTCATATTCGCCGCTTTGGCTATATCGCTGACCTTCGTCTCCCGATATCCCTTTTTTACAAACAATTCCAACGCCTTGGCTATGATTAGCTGACGTCTCTGCTCCTTTTGCTCTTCCCTTGAACTCAATTTATATTCTCCTCTCGTTGAACTCTCATTCATTGAATCTACATTCAATATATTCCAAGCTCCATTTTTTGTCAACAAATAAATTGCGATTATTTTTATTTTTGCTATATAAAAAGCAAAAGCACTTGCAATAATCCCTCCAATCAGATACAATTTTTACGCTTTTGTTACCGCATGACCGCTTCAAAAGCATCGTAAATTCTATTTTTAAAGGACAAGGTTATGATTATGACAACACAGACCAAAGAAAACAAGAACAAGCTGGTACAGCTATGGAATTACTTCACCACCTATGAAAAAGTATGGTTTTTCAGTATTACGATTCTAGCATTTATCTTTGCATTTCTCTTTCCAGAGGAGGATGTGAACGGAGTCAACGGAAAGATCATCATGGTGCTCTATCTGCTAGATATCTTCCTAAATATCAGCTGTGAGCTTCTGATTTCCAAGCAGAGTAAGTGGAATTTTATCGTCTCCGTATTTGTAGAAATCACAGAGATCCTAATATGCGTCGTTCTGGCATATCGCTTTGCCACCATGGCGACCACCCTATTTTTCTGGTTGCCGATTGATATTATCAGCTTCATCAACTGGCATCGTCACCCAGACAGAAACGATGATGAGCTGACTGAGGTTCGTACCCTGACTGGAAAGCAGGAGATCATGGTAATCACAGGTATCGTACTCTGGACCGTGATCGTGGGATATTTCCTCACAACCCTTGATCTCGGCGGCGATTTCATCCAGAACCGTACCATCGAAGTGCTGATCTGCTATATGGATGCCTGCGTCAGCGCTGTGGGCATCGCAAACGGTGTATTTATCCTGTTACGCTACCGTGAACAGTGGATTGCATGGTACATCTCTTCTATTTTAGAGGCAGCCATCAATATCCTCTCTGGACAGTGGGTACTTCTGATTCTGAAGGTAGGCTATCTTACCAACACGACCTACGGCTATATCAAATGGACAAAGTACATTAAGTCCCATAAAGAAAAATCACAGGCGACCTCATAAGCAACAAAGCATTTCCTGTGATTCAAAAAAGGCAAGTACATTGAAAAGAAATGTACTTGCCTTTTTTATTTAAGAAACAATCTTATTTATTTTTCTCAAAATACTTCTTGGTCTCTGCCACTACAACACCGCTCAATGCCACCAAGGCAATCAAGTTCGGAATCGCCATCAGACCATTAAATATATCCGCAATCGTCCATACCGCAGACACTGTCATGAACGGTCCAATGAAGATTGCAAGGATATAAAGCCAACGATAACCCTTAAGCACCTTAGGCTTATTTCCTACCAGATACTCCATACACTTCTCACTGTAATAATCCCAGCCAAGAATCGTGGTAAACGCGAAGAATACCAAGCATATCATCAATATAAAGGATGACACCTGCTCTGGGAACGGAAGTCCCATCTGAAACGCCTTGTTGGTTACGGAAACACCGTCCAATCCAATGTTCCAAGTGTCTGTAATGACGATACTAAGTCCTGTCATACTACAAATAATAAGAGTATCAATCACCGTTCCTGTCATGGATACCAGTCCCTGTGCCACTGGCTCGTCTGTCTTTACCGTGGCCGCCGCAATCGGTGCACTTCCAAGACCTGCCTCATTGGAGAAGATACCTCTTGCAATTCCCTTCTGCATCGCCACTATGATTGCACCAAGTGCTCCTCCCGCAGCTGCTCTCAGACCAAATGCGCTCTCTACGATCTCCACCAAAGCTGCTGGAATCTCTGTGATGTGTGTCAACAGTATCACCAACACTGTTATGATATAGAGCAATGCCATAAAAGGTACGATGACCTGGGCTACGGAAGAGATTCTCTTCACGCCTCCAATGATAACAAGTGCTGCACAAACCGTCAGAATCAATCCTGAGATAACAACAGACCATGAATACTCAGCGCCAAATATTTCCACCATGTGAGCGTTGGATGGATCAAAAAAGTTATTGACCGCACTGGTAATTCCGTTAATCTGGGTAAAAGTACCGATTCCCAGCAGACCTGCTCCCACACCGAAAATAGCGAACAGCTTTCCAAGCCAACGCCATTTCTTGCCCATTCCGTTTTCAATGTAGTAAAAAGGTCCTCCTACGACATGGCCATCCTCTTCCACCACACGATACTTGATTGCCAGAAGACATTCTGCGTATTTTGTCGCTGTACCAAAAAGAGCTGCGACCCACATCCAGAACAAGGCTCCCGGACCACCTGCCACAAGAGCGGTTGCCACACCTACGATATTTCCGGTTCCAATGGTCGCCGACAGCGCCATACAAAGGGCACCAAAACTGGAGACCTCTCCCTCCTTACCGTCCTTCTCGTTGGCAAGGATATGCTTGACTGCCAGCGGCAGCTTAGTAATCTGAAGTCCTTTCAAACGGATTGTTAGGAAAATTCCAACTGCAAGAATCAGCACGATCATTGGAACTCCCCATACGAAATCATCAATCAGCTTTAACATTTGTAAATTGTTCCTTTCATCTACTACTTATTCAAAAATCTCTCCCACTCTTCCACATCGTGAGATCCAGATACATTCATCTGGTAGGTTCTATCATCTGCTCCATCAATGATAAAGCAATATGTATCATCCTTCTTCTCAAGGGAATAGATCACGCCATCCACAAAGGACTTAACAACGGTGGTGTAATCCTTCGCCTCCACGATCACATCCTCCTTCGTCTCAAGCAGCTTACCGTTGGCATCAAGAACCTTGTAACCCTCCTGTAACATGGAGGTGATGGCGCTGTCCTCAATCTTGAGCAGCAATCCATTGGCTCTCATGTCGCGAATATCACGGTTGCAGGAATTCTCTGGAAAAATTGTCACATTATCTAATACCATATGGAAAAATCCAGTTGTGACCTGCACATCTCCAATATACGCGTCCTCAAAGCCAAAATGTCCTAATTCGTCTGTTGTCTGATACTTCGTATTCATATACATTCTCCTTTCTATCTATCCAGTTATATCGCCTCGCTGGCGACACTTTTCTCTTTCGCACCGTTTTATCCTACCTCTTTTTGGCAAATTCGTAAAGTACTATGAGCGCGATAAGGTTGGTATATTTTTAAATACAACAAATACTTCTCTATCTTCTGTGGAAAATATATTGTATAATAAGCACTGCGGAATGGTTTTGCCACTCCACAAATGTCTCTTATAAAAGGAGGATTTACCGTGTCCAAAGACTACTTATCAGAATTCCTTCCTGATCTGGAAGAGTTCAAAGAGAAAACAATGAAGTTTCATAATAAAGAGATTACCGTACCGGAGTACAAGGGATTTTCCGGCGGTTTTGGCAGCTACGCAGAGCGTGGCGGCGCATCCCATATGTTACGTCTGCGTATGGCAGGCGGCCAGGTCACCAAGGGACGTCTTAAGTTCATCGCAGATACCTGCGAAAAGTATGATATTAAGAAAGTTAAGCTTACGACCTGTCAGTCCATACAGCTACACCACTTAGAAGCATCCGACCTATGCGATATGATTGCAGACGCATGGAAGGCAGATATGATTTCCCGTGGCGGCGGTGGTGATTTTCCACGTAATGTTATGGCATCTCCACTTTCCGGCGTTCAGGCCAACGAGTACTTTGATGTACTTCCTTACGCTCAGGCTGCCGGTGAATATTTGATGGGATTTATCAAAGCAGTCAAGTTCCCACGTAAGTTGAAGGTCTGTTTTTCCAACTCACCAGCCAACGAACCACACGCTACCTTCCGTGATCTTGGCTTTGTAGCTAACCCAGATGGTACATTTGATGTCTATGCAGCCGGAGGACTTGGCAATAAGCCTACCCTTGGTGTCTGTGTTGCAGAGCACATTGCTCCAAATAAGATTCTCTACTATATCAAGGCTATGGTGAACACCTTCGTGACCTACGGCAACTACGAGAACCGTGGACGCGCAAGAACCCGTTTCATGCAGGATACACTTGGTACAGAGGGATTTGTCAAAGCATATCAGGAGAAGCTTGAGGAGGTCATGGCATCCGAGCAGTTAGATATTGAAGTCACACCACAGACCATCACGAAGACTGGATGTGGCACTGCCATTTCTGACAAGCGCATTATCCCACAGAAGCAGGATGGACTCTACGCAGTCTTCTATCAGCCAATCGGTGGTGATTTTGCTCCTGCCAAGGCAAGAGAGCTTTATGAATTGATCCGTGATATGGAGGATGTGGAGATTCGTCTGACTCCAGACGAGGGACTCTATGTTATCAACTGTAATGCCGAGGAGGCAAAGCAGGTACTTGATGCCACCGCAGATGGTGCCAATACCCTGTTCGAGACCTCCGTTGCTTGTATCGGCAGCGCTACCTGTCAGGTAGGCGTTGGCGATTCCCAGTCACTGCTTCGCCTCTGTGTCGATGCCGTGCGCAAGGAGAATTTTGCTGATGGTGTACTTCCACAGATTCATATCTCAGGCTGTCCTTCTTCCTGCGGTACACACCAGATTGGAACCATCGGTTTCCGTGGTGCCGTGAAGCAGACTCCTGACGGCCCAAAGCCAGCCTTTGCTATTTTCGTGGGCGGCTGCGCATTGCAGGGTAAGGAAGCTCTGGCAGATACAGGAAAGTCTATCACAGTAGAGGAGATTCCTCTCTTTTTAGTGGAGCTTGGCAAGATGATTGCAGCTGAGAACTCCACCTATGATGCATGGGCACAAAAAAATGGCGAGAAGCTGGAAGCTCTGATTGAAAAATATACTGCATAATAAAATGGAAGCATCGCTTCTATTCAAAAGAAAGCTGCATTGCTTGGGGAAAATCCTCATCAATGCAGCTTTTGCTATTTCTTCTTTATCATTTCTTATATTGATTCCGTAATATTTTAATGATCCGGTACTCATAATAGATTGCCACCAGCACCATAAGTACTACGACTACCAGACTGTAACCACTGTTGAGCTGCTTGCCCATGACATCACAGATGCTGGTAAACAGCAATCCCTCCACAAAGATAAGCTTCGCCAGCCTTACCATTCGCAGGGTATACCTTCTTATATCACCGCTGCACACCTCCTTGGACAATCCATTGACACGCTCTGGATAGACTGCCAACAGGGTAAGTCCCAGATAGACCAGTATCATTGCCACCACATTCATGATAATATTGGCAAAGCCCACGCCATATGCGATACCATAATAGATCTGAAGTCCCATATATATTATGGCAGATACCAATCCAACTGCTTCTACCATCATCGTAAGCCAAGTCAGCTCATTCTTTTTCATATCCCGTTGCACCTTTCCTATCTATCTTTCCTTGTCTTCTTGCTATGCAATACCCTTAGGATATCTTCTCCTATCCCTTACAGCGCCAAGCTCTCGCCCCATGCTGCCATCAAGCGTTCTACATTCCATGCTGCATTTGCTGGGCTGGTGGAGGGCAGCTTATAAACCTCCGGCTGTCCTTCCCTCTTGCAATATTTTAAGAACAACTGATATGCCTTATCTCCATTGGCATAAATTGCGCGGATATTTGCCTTTGTAAGTATGACATCCATATCATTCGCCACCACATTCTTGATGGAGCTGTCGGATGAACCCACGATATCACAGGACTCGATTACGTCCCACACTGCGATATGATTCCGAAGCAAAAATGCCCGCTTCTCCTCTATTGTCGTCGGAATCTCCTCTCCACAGACTCCCGCCGTCACCTTCCAGAACCGATTCTGTGGATGCCCATAATAAAACTGATTCGCTCTGGACTTTACCGAAGGAAAAGACCCTAGAATCAGTACCTTTGAATCTTCATTATAAATTGGTTCAAATTCGTGAACCACATGTGTATATTCCATGAAAGTATCTCCTAACATTAAAACGGCATCAGCGTTTCACTGATGCCGCTCATACTATTATTGATACTCCTTTACGTTGGAACTGTCAACCCTTTCAAATGGAACCCATACATACAGACCGTCTTCAGACAAGCCTTCGATTCCCTCTGCTGAGCCACCTGTTCCTAATGCAATAGCCACCTTTACTGCTGCTTCTCCCTGTCCAGTTGCTGACTGATATACCGTAAATGCCATGTCACCTGCCGCAATTGCTGCGCAGCCATCTGCCGTCGCATCAATTCCAAGAACCGGTACGTCAATACCATTTTTCTTACATGCATCGATAACTCCCAGTGCCATGGAATCATTATTACATACTACCACATCAAAATCTTTACCCGTTTTTAAAAAGATATTGAAATATTCCTCGGCAGTTCCCTGATCCCAGTTTGCGTAATCTTCGAATACATAATTGATGTTCTTTCCAGAAGCTTCCAATGCATTCTTTAATTCATTGGATCTTCCCCTTGTAGCAGAATGTCCATTTGGTCCTTTTAAAAGTACCACGTTGATCTCATCCTTACTTGCCATCTGCTCTAAAATGTACTCTGCCTGAAACTGTCCAGCAACTCCCTCATCAGAACCAACATACATATATTTATCTGCTTCCAATAAAGATGCATCTGGGCAACTGTTAAAAAATACAATTGGGACATCTCCTGCTAAAGCTTCCAACTCCAATGTAGTATCTGCATCCACAGGACCACACATAATGACATCATACCCTTCTTCCACTGCCTCTTTGATATGTGCCACCTGATTCTCTATTGAATTCTCCGCATCATGTACATCTACTGTTGCTCCATATTGCTCCGCTGTCTCCTGTGCAGAAGCCACCAATACATTACGGAAAGTATCTGGTTCTGAAAGTGACAGGTATATCCTTACCCCACTTCCTCCAGCGGTACCTTGCTGATTTCCACAGCCACATAGACATCCCAGACACATTACTATTATAAGAGCTACGCTCACTACTTTTTTCATTTGCAATCCCCCCTATATTCGGAACAATCTTACCTGATCTGCTAACTGCTCCGATGACTCTGTCAGACTTCTGGATTCCTTCGCCACATTTTCACTGTTTACAGCGATTCCCTTTGCCTGTTCTAACATCGATTCTGATGTTGCAAGAATCTCATCTGAGCTTGCTGCCTGTTCCTCAGATATCGCAGCAACATTTGTTGCTACTGCATCCACCTGATTGATCTTGTCTACCATCTGCTCGATCAATGTACTTGTTTCCTGAATATTGGCAAAAATCTTCTCAAAAGTCTCAATTGCTGTGCCAATCAAGGTACTGCTCTCATTAATATTCTCAGCACTGTCACCAGCCTGTCTCACAGCATCACCGACCAGTGTATTCACCTGATCAATCAGTTTCGAAATATGTGCCACAGACTCGGCACTGTTATTTGCAAGATTACCGATCTCAGAAGCAACTACCGCAAATCCTCTTCCTGCTTCTCCAGCTCTTGCTGCCTCGATAGAAGCATTCAATGATAACAGATTCGTCTCTTCTGCGATATTTCCAATCAACTGAACAATCTCTACGATCTCAGCCGATGCAGTTCCTACCTTATTAACAGCCGTCTCAAGATTCTGGATAGATACACGAATATCCTCAAGTGCCTCGCCGACACGCTCCATATCCTTTCTACCCTTTTCTGATACCTCTACGGTCTCCTGCATCTTGTTCTCTACACTGATGCTGTCTGCCTTTGTATCTGCCACTACTCCTGCAAGTGTTGTCGCATTCTCTGCAATTTCATTTACAGACATGGACAACTGATCTACTGTCATATTCAGCTCTCCCATAGACTCGGACTGAATCGTAGCCGCTGAATGCATCTCTCTGGACACTGTGTCACTGGCATCCGCCTGTGTCTCCAATCTTCCAGAAATATCTCCCATAGATGCGATCATATTCTTCATAGAAGCAATGAATCGCTCCACGCTCCGGCTCATCACTGCAACCTCGTCATTTCCCTTACTGGTTACAGAAACTGTAAAATCTCCATCTGTCATAGCTGTAATGACTTCTGTCAACTTTTTAACCGGACTAATTACAACGTGTGTTACTCGTTCAATTACCACACACAAAATTAAGATAGACACGATACTGATAACAATCATCAATGTACGCAATCTAATCAAATCTGCCAGGACAATATCTGTCGGAACATAAGATACCAATATCCAGCTAGTTCCACTTACTTCCTCAAATACAGTCATATTTCCTTCCAATGTGCAGAAATCATAATCATGCGCTTGAATCTTATCTGCCACCTGTTGCTGGAACTTACTGCTTCCCTCTCCTCCAAGCTTTGTGGATATCAGCGCGGAATCACGGTGTGCTAAGATTGTTCCATTATTGCTATCTACCAAAAACGCCTCGGCATTCTTCATTTCAATAAAGGAATTTACGATTACTGTAATACGGTCTAAGGTCATATCTGCAGAAATGACCTTGGTCTTTCCAGAACCATCATTTAAAATACCAGAGGCACTGATAACATTCACGCCCTCTGAATTCACATAGGCAGAACCGATTGCCATATTAACACGGGTAAGTCCTTCCTGATACCATGTACTGTTCACCGGATTGGATTCACTCATAGAAGATTCAGATGCCTTCCAGAGATTCCCACTCTCATCTGCGATATACAGTCCCTGTGGATAATTAGAATTGTAATTATAATAGCTATCCAACATGGTCTGTAATTCCCCATCATCCGGCTTGGTGGTTTCGATTGTAGTCTTTACAATCTGAAATGCTGCGATGTTCTCATTCAGCCACGCTTCGATCTGAGACGATTGGTTCCCCACCGAAGATTCCAGCAAATTTCTTGAGTAATTCTCAATAATGTTTGCTGATGTACTGTATGAAATCAGCACCAGAGCCAACATCAATACAATTACGATCGGAACTATGATTCCCAGCAGCTTCGCCTTAATGGACACCATTCCCTTTTGCTTTTGTTTGTTCATGCGCCTTCTCCCCCTCGTTACTGTGTACTCCACAGCTAATAATATATTACTTATATTTTCCTACCTATATATATCTCTGTCAACTCACCATTTTTTGTTTTTATTCTCTTTTTTTATTTATTCATCATCGTTTTTTATGAGTCGGTTCATGTTGTATACACGTATTATTTTTCAAAACCTATCATCTTTTCTTGAAAAACGAAAGTCCTGTGCTATAATTAGTAAGGTTAGTGCATACGTCTATGACTGCACTAGAGAGGAGAACCTTAGATGGAAAACTTAATTATTCCAAAAGATTATCATTCAGAACTGAATTTGCATGATACGCAGATTGCGATCAAGACGGTCAAGGACTTTTTTCAGGGAATCCTTTCCCTTCGTTTAAATCTGTCCCGTGTATCTGCACCACTTTTTGTAGATCCATTATCCGGATTAAATGACAACTTAAACGGCATCGAGCGCCCTGTTACTTTTGATATTAAGGAGCAGAACGGTAAGGAAGCCGAGGTCGTACAGTCTCTTGCTAAGTGGAAGAGATATGCATTGAAGAAGTATGGCTTTGATTATGGCGAGGGTCTTTATACGGATATGAACGCAATTCGCCGTGATGAGGATACTGACAACATCCACTCTATCTTCGTTGACCAGTGGGATTGGGAGAAGATCATCCGCAAGGAAGAGCGTACTCTTGAGACATTGAAGAATACCGTAACTACCGTATACAAGTGTCTGCGTAAGACAGAGAAGTATATGTCAATTCAGTACGATTATATAGAAGAGATTCTGCCACATGATATTTTCTTTATCACCACACAGGAGCTGGCAGATATGTTCCCAGACAACACTCCAAAGGAGCGTGAATACTACATCACCAAGACTAAGGGTGCTGTATGTGTCTTAAAGATTGGCGATAAGTTAGAGAACGGTGAACCACATGATGGCCGTGCCCCAGACTACGATGACTGGGCATTGAATGCTGATATTTTAGTATACTACCCAGTTCTTGATATTGCTTTAGAGCTGTCTTCTATGGGTATCCGTGTAGACAAGAAGGCTCTGCTCTCTCAGCTTAAGAAGGCTGGATGCGAAGAGCGTGCCGACCTTCCATTCCAGAAGGCAATCATCAACGAGGAGCTTCCATACACCATCGGTGGTGGTATCGGACAGTCCCGTATCTGTATGTTCTTCTTGAGAAAAGCACACATTGGTGAGGTTCAGTCCTCCATGTGGCCAGAGGATATCGCTGCAGAATGCGCAAAGAACGGTATTCAGTTACTGTAATTATTTTGAATTTTATTACATATCCAAAGAGCGTGTAAACCAACTGGTTTACACGCTCTTTTTTGTGCAGCAAACGCACACTTTATTCCGGTTCTCTACGTTGTGACCTTCAGATAAAAACTTCCCACAAAATCACTGTATTCTGCTGCTACGGTATAGGTATCTGAATATTCCAGATCACAAGGCCAGTGCATATCCCCTCCATGATATAATTCAAATACCATATTTCCCTTAGAATCATATAATCTGATATCTAAGTTCCCACTTTCAACATTGGACTTGAATCTGAACATAATACGATCGCCCTCATCCCCCTGAAATGTGAAAGTAGAGGTAGCCGTTGTTGGCTCAGCAAAACTCAGATTCATGTTGCCCAACGTCACAGGGCGGCTCAAAAGCCAATAAACCACCACTGCTATAACTACAAGAACTCCAATTACTCTAATTTTCTTTTTCATTTGATTCATTCCTTTGTTTATCTGTACTCATACAGGATACAGACAAAGTGCTTCCTATCTCTAGTCGAACTTAAATCCAGCCAGCAAAGAGCCAAGGCTTGTACCTGTGGATTCTGTATTGGTGTAAGCCTCTAAGTCTTCTACACCTTCCGTATCCACCATCTCTTCCTCTAATGCCTTCATACTAAGACTGATCTTATTGTCGTTGGTGTTAAGTACCTTCGCCTTTACCTTCTGTCCAACCTTTAAGACCTCAGATGGCTTTCCGATTCTTCGCTCACAGATCTGTGAAATGTGAACCAGACCGCTCAGTCCATTGCCAAGGCTGATAAATGCCCCATATGGCATCAAGGTCTCAACGGTTCCTTCTAATACCGTTCCTGGCACGATCATGGAAATCTTATGATTACGCTCTTCAGCCTCTGCCTCTCTTGCCACTACCTTACCGGACAATACCAGCTTCTCCTTCTCTACGTCCACAGTGATAACACGAACTGGTATCTCCTTTCCAATCCATGCATCTGTGTCCTCTACATAGTCCACTGTAATCTGGGATGCTGGGATAAATGCGCGGATTCCCTCTAAGAAAGTCACCACACCACTTGGCACACTCTCCTTGATGCGCACTGTAACAGTGGTCTCATCATCCATCATCTGCTGTAACTTCTCCCATGCCAGCACATCATTCGCTTCCTTCTTGGATAGCAGAATATTGCCCTGTCCATCATCGGTCTTTACCACGGTCGCCTCGATGACATCTCCCTCATGTACTTGCTCAAATACTGCAAAATCTGGGTCATTGCTCAAATCTGCCACCTTGATAATGCCCTGTGCATAATATCTTAAGTCCAATGTGACTTCCTCTTCGTTTACATCAATTACAGTTCCAGATATGATATCTCCCTCGCTGATGCGTCGAAAGGATGCCTCTAATTCTGCCTTGTAATCGTCCATAGTTTCCATGTGTAATACCTCCTGAATATGATGCTATATCGCAGTGCTTCCACCCGGGGGATTCGCAGTGTCACTGCTCATTGCCTACGTGTATATCATACCATACCTCCAACGGATTACAACCTTGAATAAGTCTCCATCCACTTCCACATGGAATGTTCCGCCCTGTCCTTCGGCAAAGCTCTTGGCGATGGCAAGTCCTAGGCCGGAACCCTCCGTGTTTCTGGATGCATCTCCCCTTACAAAGCGCTCTGTTATCTCTTCTGCCGCAAAGTTAAGCTCTGTGGCGGACATATTTTTTATAACGATTTCCACCTCACCATTTTCTACTGTGCCATTTTCCTGTACGGCTTCGCTGTCATAAGGAATTTTTTTCACCTCTACATAGACACGGCTGTTTGGCATCGCATATTTTTGAATATTTACAAAAAGATTTTCAAAGATACGGTAAGTCTTCTGATTATCGAGGCGAAGAATCGTCTTTTCCTCTGGCACATTCCAACGCAGATCCAGTCCTGCTGCCGCAAATTTGTCCGCATGCTCGATTGCGACCTGCTTCATCAGATTGACCACATCCACATCCATATACTCAAATGAGATATTATTGCTGGTCGCCTTGCTCACCTCAAAAAGATCCTCGATCAACACCTTCAATCGCACTGATTTTTTCTCCAAGGTCTCGATGTAAGAGCGGCGCTCCTCCTCTGTAATATCCTCTTTTTTCAGCAGCTCAACGTATGTAGTGATTGCCGTCAGCGGCGTCTTTAAATCGTGGGATACGTTGGTGATAAGCTCCGTCTTCATGCGCTGACTCTTGACCTCATCATCCACCGCTTTTTTAAAGCCATGGCGAATCTTTCCCAACTCTCCTTTGAACGGCTCGAACATCCCCAGATCTTCTGGAATCTCAGTTTCCAGATCCCCCTCTGCGATTTTATTCACACCTCGCAGCAATGCCTTATAGTGAAACTCGACCTTGCGATAATAATTATCTATGAAAATGAAAAGTATCACAGAATAGATAATCAATGCAAAAACACCGAAAAACCACAGGGAGGAGATAATTGCAAGTACAACAAAATTAATCGCAACAATTTTAATGATCGTCTTGGTAGAACCTTTTTGAAAATCAATATGTTCCACCTCGTGTTTGAACTTATTCCACTGCTTTTTCAGCCACGGGAATATCTGATAGACAAAGCTGTACTGCTTGATATATTCCTTTAATCCAAGGGAAAATACCGGGCGGATAAAGCGAATCGACAAATACCAGATGCCATAGATAACCATTAAGATAAATCCCAATGCAAGTAGTTCTCTAACTGCCTCTACCGCATCTCCGCCCATCAACCGCTGCTTCACGTTCCCATACTGCAATATCTCACCATAGTTCCATATCATCTCAATAAAAGAATGATAGAAGCAAACCACACAGATAGCACCAGTAATCGCTGCCTCTGCCAGATACCAGTTCCCCGGTCGGGTCATGTCTATGGTATCCTTCCAGATTCGCTTGCTGGTCAATATCAATACCAGACATACACTCAAAGTTAATGCTCCGATATAAAGGCATCCTGCTCCTGCCTCCTTGTAGGCATTTAATCTGACCCAGAAATCTACTCCACTCTCATTATAATTCCAAAAAAACTGATACTGAGAATCTTTCGGAATTGCAAAGATCACAGTGAAGTTGGTAGGTTTCTTTTGATTACAAGTAATACCACTATTCTCATACTCTTCAACCACAGTTCCCCAAACATCACTTCTATCCCACTGACCAAATGTTTTGATCAATGTGTCATCATCCACATTGGTGCTGTAAATTGGTTCCACCGTCAGTGCTCCACGTTCATCAAAACAAAGCTTTAGGTAATTATTATAATACTCGTTTAGTATCGTTTCTTCTTCCTTACTGAGATTTCCAATCTCCTCCAACGGTTGACTGGTATTCTTTTCATATTCACCATTTTCCAAAAGAATACAATAATCAATTTCAGCACGATAATCTTCAAAATGTCGGCTCATGGAAGCAAGCGTCTCATCCACATAGTTCCTTAAATCTTCTACCATGTTTCTTTTGTCTTCATCGCTTCCTTTATAGGAAACTTCCAGATATATATCGGATGCGGTCTGTTGCCCCTGATACTGCATCCTTTCCGCATAGAGCACATAACAGCCCTCATATATGTTCTGGAATAAATCCTCGTCAAGCTCCATCTCCTGTTCTACGTCACCTGCCATTTTCTCTACCCGACTCTCTGCATCCCTATTAATGACTGGGAACAGGCACATTGTTACAATGGTGATAACCAGTAATCCTACCACTGCAATTATATTTCTTTTTTTATGGTTGTTTTTCAATCTTGTATCCAACACCCCACACCACCTTTAAATATTTTGGTTCCTTCGGGTTGATTTCTATCTTATCCCGAATGTTTCTAACATGTACCATAATGGTATCTGTATTGATTGCTTTTTCGTTCCACACCCGCTCATAAATCTCTTCCGCAGAATAGACTCTGCCCGGCGTGCGAATCAAAAGTGCCAGTATCTTAAATTCAATTGGTGTTATTTTCACCGGATTGCCATCCACAAAGACCTCCACCGTGTCTTCATTCAATTCCAGTCCACCAATTACGTGAACCCTGTCATTCGTGACCTCTACGCTACTCTTGTTCATGAACTTTGTGTAACGACGAAGCTGGGAATTCACCCTTGCCATCAGCTCAAGAGGGCTAAATGGCTTCGTCACATAGTCATCTGCTCCGATATTAAGTCCTATGACCTTGTCCGTTTCCTCGGACTTTGCAGAAAGCATAATCACTGGGAACTCATACTTTTCCCTCAGCTTTATCGTCATGGTCACTCCATCCATTCGCGGCATCATAATGTCCACGATTGCAAGATGTATCTCTTCCCTCTCTATGACTTCCAAGCCCTCTACTCCATCCGCTGCTTTATATACATTGTAATTCTGACTCTTTAAAAATATCTCGATTCCGTCTCGAATCTCCTTATCATCCTCTACAATTAAAATGTTGTATTGTTCCATTGTGTGCTCCTTTGTATGTGGTTTCCTTATTAAAATCATTCTGTACATGATCCGTGACGCTCGTGAGTTTACACTCATCTGCTATGTTCGCCGGCAATGAGCCGTGACGCTCGTGAGCCTTCGGCTCCCTCGCAAGTCAGCTTAGCTGACTTTTGGGCAATTCGCCCTATCAAGCCTCAAAGCTGCTCATTCCTTTGTGCAAGCACATAAATGTGTAGCTTTTCGTCTTGGCACGGCTCATGCCCACCTGAACATCATACCACATATCGGTGGGGCAATGAAATGTTATCCACAGCATTTTCCATCGCTCCAATGCACACATTTCGGTAGTACTGCTCTGCCTGTCTTGCCACCTCCTCTTCCGAATATGATTCCGCCGTTTCCCGCGCCGCTTGACTTAACTGTTCCCTTTTTGCCACCTCCTCTAATACCATCCGTGTCCGCTCTGCCCACCAGTAAGTATCCTCCTCGGTGAGGTAACCATTTACTCCATCCTTTACCACATCACGCACCCCAGATGCCTCCACAGCGACCACCGGATTCCCTACTGCCATAGCTTCCAGCAACACAATTCCTTGGGTTTCAGATTTGGAAGTAAAAAGAAATGCATCCGCCGCTGCCTGATAGTTTTTTATCTCCTGATTATCCACATTTCCGATAAAAATAATGTTTTCTGTCAACCCAAGCTCCCCGATCTGACGCATGAGGTTCTCTTTTTCTGGTCCATCTCCAATTATCATATGCCGGAATGTCCTTCCCTTTTTCTTGAGCAAACGCTTCAAACAGGACAAGCCTCTTATCTGAAAATCCAGATTTTTCTCCTTTGCCAGTCTTGATACCGTACAGGTCAGGTAATCTGCTGTTCCAAGATACTGCTGACGAATCGCTGCTACACTTTCTTGTTCTGGCAGGAAGTTCTCCATCGGAATTCCCGTAGGCATGACCTGTATCGGCGGCTTCATTCGCTCCTTCTGTAAGTAATCCAAAATACCCGGTGTTGGTGCCACCAAGAGATCGCACTGATTGCAAAAATGGTGTAAATACCAGCTGATAAAGCCTGTGCTTTGTTCCACCTTTTCCAGTCCATTGATATAGTGCAAATACGCCTCATAACGGGTGTGATAGGTAAACACCACCGGAACTCCCAGCTTTTTTCTTATGGAGAGGGCTACATTTCCCACGATTGCCGGATGATGCACATGTATCACATCGATATTTAACTCCCGTACCTTTTTTATGAATATACCTGTCAAAACATTAGGCACTGGCGCTCCGGCTACTTTTATCGGAAAAGAAGGATAACGGATGACATAGGGCTCCTCCACCTGATTTTCATAGGTCGGTGCAAATATGTACACAGTATGTCCTCTCCCTCGAAGTGCCTCGGCTAGATGTTCGATGGACACCGGCACTCCTCCGATATATGGTTTATAGTTGTTCGTAAACATCGCAATTCTCATTTTTTCTCCCCTCCTTATCCAAGCATTGCAAACACGGTATCCCCGAACAGATATCCCGCTCCCACAAACACCAGATTCCATATGGCGATTCCAAGGGTGGAGCTGATAACATATACCCGAAAATCCATCTTTATCATCCCTGCCGGAATGGAAATCAGCGTTCTTACCATCGGCACTAACTTGCTGACAAAGACACCTACCCAGCCTTTTTGCCGCAAATACTCGATTTTGCCTTCAATCATCTCTCTCTGCTTTGGAAATTTGCGGTAATATTTCTGGATAAATACTTCTCCTCCGCCTCTTCCAAGTCCGTAAAGAATCACACTTCCCGTTAATCCCGCCGCAATGGTAATCACCATTGTCACAAAAAAATTGATTTCTCCCCTCGCCGCCCAGATTCCTGCCAGCGGCATGATGACCCCCGCCGGGAATCCCGGCAAATTCAAATATTCCAATAGTACAATGACATATATTGCAATTGGCCCGTAGGTCACAAAATACTGCATGATCTCCTGCATTTCCATACTAGACTCCTCCTGTCCTTTGATGCACCTATCATATCGAAGGAATCCAAAAATCCCCTTCATAAAAAACCAAAGATTTTCTAAAGAAACTTTGGAATTTTATGAAGGAGATTTTCACATAGTTACATTTTCACAAAATTATTTTATATTTTCATTGACTTCGTTTTATATGTGTGCTATGATACAAGAAGTGTTTTTAATAAGGTTTTGATTTCGCATATATTTGTAAGTCATTATTCTATTGGCTTACATCTATATGCGTTTTTTGTTTACTGAAAAAAATGCAATACAAAATAAGGAGGTATCTTTCATGAATAAAGGTACAGTAAAATGGTTCAACGCAGAAAAAGGGTTCGGATTTATCACAGCTGAGGATGGTACAGATGTATTCGTACATTTCTCCGCCCTGGCAATGGATGGCTTCAAATCATTAGACGATGGACAGTCAGTCACTTTCGATACAGAAAAGGGCAATCGTGGCCTGCAGGCTACAAATGTGCGGATCGCATAGGTGTAAATTGCGGTAAATCAAACCCTCGGCAAGGAAATTCCTTGCCGGGGGTTTTGCTTGCATAAAAAAAGAACTAGAGACTAATTCATAGTTTCTAGTTCTTATCTATAAAGCTGCTAACGGGAATCGGACCCGTGACCTCCGCACTACCAATGCGACGCT
>CAZBFN010000023.1:0-38617 GCA_964491235.1 uncultured Roseburia sp. | reverse complement strand
AAGGTTTATTCACTGTTCAGTTATCAATGTTCGTTTTGTTGTTGCCGTTGTTCTCGGCGACAGCTTATTAACTATATCACACTCAGAACTCTTTGTCAACAACTTTTTTATTTTTCTTATCATTTTTTTGAAATGATATGTCGTTGCTCTTTTCTCTCAGAAGCGACAACTCATTAATAATATCATGTATGTCGATTCTTGTCAACAACTTTTTCAGAAAAAAATTGAACAACTCATATCTTCAAATAAAAGCGGAGAAGGAGGGATTTGAACCCTCGCGCCGGTCAACCCGACCTATACCCTTAGCAGGGGCACCTCTTCGGCCACTTGAGTACTTCTCCAAAGTTATTATTTGACAATATGACATTGTTCTGCGCCGTAACGCATAGATAATGATACTAAAGGTTTTCCCTTTTGTCAATGAGAATATTCAATTTTTTTCATTTTTTCATCTATGCGCCCGGCGCTGCCACTTATCTCTTATCGTATGGCTTTACTTCTACTTCCTTTTTCTCAAAGTCGATGAATAGCTGATATGCATATCCATCATCACTGGTGTCCCATACCTCCACATATTTTGGAGTTACTTCTATTAATATCTCTGTATCTGTATGGCTATATTTGTTATAGCTCTCCCACAGATACTTCTTGTAGCCCTCCTCGAAACGATGTCCCGGCTCCTCGGTCACCAATCCCTTGTTGGTAGCGATGCCCTCTACCTGAACACCACTCCAGCACATAGCGACCTGTGGATTCTCAAAAAGCTGCTTGGTCTTGCGGAAGTTCTTGTCTGTCTTGAAATAAATCTTTTCATCATAAAACAGGCAGCTCACGTTGCGCACCATAACATAATCATTCAAGCTGGACGCCAACGCCATGATCTTGTAATCTCCCAGCTGCTCAAACATGATTTTGACTGCTTCTTCATAACTAATATTTTTGTCTCCACTAAATTTCATATCTAATTTCTCCTATCGGTTAATGTATGATCTGATTACGCGGCTCAAACGCTTATATAGAATAAATGTCAATATGGAACTCACTCCGTATTTAATCAAGTTAAAAGGAAAGATTCCAAACAGTGCCAGTGTTAATGTATCTTTTATGAAAGGATTTATTCCGATACACATATTAACAAAGTAATCTACTGTATTTCCAGACAATTTTGCATAAAACGGCATGATAATATATAGATTGGAAAAGATCGATGCAATGGATACTGATATTGTACCAACGATCATACCGATCAAGGCTCTCTTTTTTGTTTTCTTCGTATTATAAATAAGAATTGCTGGCATTACATAGGCGCAGCCCAATATCAGGTTCTGCAATTCTCCTGTTCCAATCGAAGTACTTCCCTGAGTCACGAGATGGATCAATATCTTCACTATAATAATGTAGAATGCTGATACCGGTCCAAACATCAGTCCACCAATCATCTCTGGAATCGGTGAAAAATCAAAGGACATAAAATCTGGCAATAAAGGCAACGTAAATTGGAATAACATCAATACTCCACTCACTGCTCCCATCATTGAGATAAATGTCATCTGCCGGACACAAAGTTTTACTTTTCCTGGTGCTTTGGTTTTCGTGTTACTTGTTGCCACATTGACTGTCTTTTCTGTCATATTCATCATGACTCCTCCTTCAAAAAAATAGAAGCACCACAGTATATATTTATAGCTGTGGCGCTCCCAGTGATTAAAATAGCCCAGAACATATAAATATGCTCTGGGCGTAGTTTCACAGAAAATGTCTTTTCTCATCCGGACTTTACCGTCGGTTCTGGAATTCCTAAAAAGGTCACCAGATCAGCCGCTTACGCGGGTCATGGACTATACCATCGGTAGGGAATTTCACCCTGCCACAAAGACTTCAATATTCATTTTTGAAATCGGGATGATTGCTTCTACATCATCTGTAATCTCTATTATAGTCATTTGTATTGCTGCTGTCTACCCTAATTGATAATTTTTTGACAAACTTTTTCTTCTGTATAATTTCCTCTATCATATAGGCTTTTCTTATTCAGCCGCAAATTCCTTGATGGCTGTCTCATAAAGGTTGTTTCCATCCTTATCGATAACAACAATCACAGGGAAGTTTTCTACCTCGATTTTTCGGATAGCCTCTGCACCTAAGTCATCATAACATACCACCTCAGAGGAAATGATACATTTTGAAAGCAATGCACCGGCTCCACCTACTGCTGCAAAGTAAACCGCCTGATTGCGGATAATCGCATCAACGACTTCCTTGGTACGTTTGCCCTTTCCGATCATTGCCTTTTCTCCCAAGTCAAGCAGGGTAGGTGCATACTTATCCATACGGGATGCGGTAGTTGGTCCCGCAGAACCAATTGGACGCCCCTCTCGCGCTGGAGATGGTCCCATATAGTAAATGGTAGAGTCCTTGATATCGATTGGAAGCTCCTCTCCGCGGTCTAAAGCTTCTATCATTCTCTTATGGGCGGCATCTCTTGCCACATAGATGGTTCCGGTAATGTAGACATAATCGCCGGATTTTAAATCCTTGGTAACCTCCGCTGTAATTGGAGTTGTAATATGCTTATCCATGTTTGTCTCCTTTTTCTTCTTATGAATTGCTCTTATCTGAATTTATTCGTTCTCGATTTTAATCTGGCAGGTCTTCATCGCAGCAAGCGCATTCCGGTGACTTTCTGGTGTCACTCCCGCACAACAGGATGCATCCACGACCATTGGAACCTCCGGTAAGAATGCTTTTATTAATAAAGCATTGGATATCACGCAAATATCCGTGCACAATCCAATCAAGGTAATGCTGCCGATTGAATTCTCCTCGTTTGCCTTCTTTAATATAGAAGCAAGACTCTCCGAGCCAAAGGTCACCTTGTCAATTGGATCTTCCTTACATAATTCCTGCAACATCGGACTTATTTGCCACCCCTCAGTTTCCTTGATGCAATGAGGTACCGGAAGGTTCTTTCCCTCCTGAGTATCCATGTAATCCTCACCGTGAGTATCTCTCGTAAATATGATTCTTCCAGAAAAGTTACGGATCTTATCTGCTACCTTTGGAACAATCGCAACAGCCTCAGCCGTTCCTAATGCTCCATCAATAAAATCATTTTGCATATCTACTACGATTAATATATCCTGCATAGATACCTCCGATTATAGTTCACGCACCACGTGACGATTCACATGACAGCAAATGTTGATTGCAACTGGAAGTCCTGCGATGTGAGTTGCATAGGTATTGATATTTACTGCAAGTGCAGTGGTAGTTCCACCCAGTCCACCCGGTCCGATACCAAGCTTATTTATCTTCTCCAACATCTCAATTTCCATATCCTTGACATATGGAATCTTGGAATGCTCACCTACTGGTCTGGTCAATGCTTTTTTTGCAAGGATCGCACATTTTTCAAAAGTACCACCCACACCAACGCCAACTACCATCGGTGGACATGCATTTGGTCCCGCATCCTTTACCGCAGTAAGAATCGCATTTTTTACACCCTCGATACCATCTGCTGGCTTTAACATAAAGACGCGGCTCATGTTCTCACTGCCGAATCCCTTTGGAGCCATTGTGATTTTTACTTTATCTCCCGGTACAATGGAATAATGGATGATTGCTGGTGTGTTATCCTTTGTATTTTCACGAATCAATGGATCTCCTACCACTGATTTGCGGAGAAATCCTTCTGTATATCCCTGACGTACACCCTCATTGATGGCTTCCTCGATTGGCATTCCCTCAAAATGTACATCCTGTCCCACTTCGATAAAAATAACTGCCATACCAGTATCCTGACAAATTGGAATCATTTCTTCATCCGCGATCTTAAGATTCTCCTGAAGCTGACAGAGGATCTTCTTGCCAAGCTCAGACTTTTCTGTGTCTACTGCTGCCTTCATTGCCTGATCCATATCTGGTGACAGGTAGTGATTTGCCTCGATACACATTTCCTTTACATTACTGATAATTTCATCCGTATGAACATTTCTAATCATTCTTTTCTTCGTCTCTCTTTCTTATATTATTGATGATATGAAAATGAAGCTTGAACTTCTGAAGTGTCTCATCATTATCCGTAGACTTCATATCTGGGAACGCCTGCATCAAACGCTTGAAGCCAAAGCTCTTTTCCTCGAAAAGCTTCTCGTACTTTTCGGAAAGCTCGGCGTACTGGCGCTTCTTCTCTTCCAAGGTATCTGCAATTTTTTCGCGGGTCGCTTCCGTTGCATCTGCAAACTTTTCGCGGGTCGCCTCCCTTGCATCTGCTAATTTTTCGCGGGTCGCTCCTGGCAACTCCATGATATCATCCCTGGCATCTGCTAGTTTCTCGCGGGTCGTCTCCCTTGCATCTGCAAGCTTCTCCTTTGCTGCTTCCGTTGCGTCTGCTAGTTTTTCCTTAGATTCTGTCAGCTTATCAATAAGCTCTGCATGATTTTCCTGGAATTCCTCAGATTTCTCGATGACACCGGATACATTCTCATAGATGTTTTCACCGATTTCATCAGAAAGCTTACGGATTGATGCCGCCATCTCATCCATCAGCTTTAATCTCTTATTGAACTTGAGAATTGTGGATACGGTAATGCAGCAATCCACGATAAATACACACATAAATATGGAAAGAATCACAACACCCGGTATAAAAGGAATCCATGTGATAGTCTTATAGATGGCAGGATGCACGATTTTCATAATGAAGGTGCAGGCAAGTCCCCAATAGATGGAGAACTTCAAGCAGATATATCCCTTTACGTTAAATGGCTTATCCGAGTAATCCCACCATTTGTTATGAAATACCTTTTCTAATATGTAGCCAGTAACAAATTCTAACGCTGTGGTAAGTAATATTGATCCGATAAAAAGAATTACAAGATTATCCTGTAACGGTGTAAGTATGGCAACAACAATCACGATACCACAACCATAAATCGGACAGTAAGGACCATTTAAAAATCCGCGGTTCACAAACTTTCCCGTGTCAAGGGCTGCGTAGGACACCTCCGTACACCAACCGATAAATGCGTAAATAATAAAAATCCATACTAGCTCATAAAAATTCTGAGGCATAAAACTGTATTTCTCCTTTTATAAAATAGTAAAATTCGATTTCTATTTCATTAGATTATCAATTTCTTTGCGCTCTGCATCAAAATCGTCAAGAACACTTTTTCCAAGTTTTCTTTTTGTATCAAAATCAGCTTTTCGCTTTGCATATCCACTGCTTACAAGTAGGATTACCAATACAATACCCAATGCACCAAAAAGTATTTTTTCCCACATATTCTGTTCCTCTCATTCCCCTTATCTAAAAAAGCAATAAGACTTAACTACTTTACTATGTCAAAGTAATTATAGCTTATTGCTTTTTATCATACAATATTTTTATTCAATCTGCCCGTGTTTCTCGTAGTTGGTAATCTTGGTTATCTGATTCTTTTCATCTACGAAAAGAACCGCTGGACGCATCTCCTTTGCCTCCTCTGGTGTCACCTGAGCATAAGCCATCAGGATGATCTTATCTCCGGTCTGTACCATTCGCGCCGCCGCACCATTTAAGCACATGACTCCGCTGCCCCGCTCTCCGGCAATGGTGTAAGTCTCAAAACGAGCTCCGTTATTCACATCTACGATCTGAACCTTCTCATATTCGAAGATTCCTGCCTTTTCTAATAATTCAACATCCACTGTAATGCTTCCAACGTAATCTAATTCCGCTTGTGTTACTGTTGCGCGGTGTATTTTGCCTTTTAACATGGTAATTGTCATATTCTATTTACTCCTTATCTCTTCCTGCTCTGCTGTAAGTATGATGCTCCTAGACTTCAAACATAAAGTTATCGATTAATCTAGTCTTTCCGATGTAGACTGCAATCGCGGTAAGAATTCCTCTCTCGATTGTCTCCACCTGCTGCATGGTATCCAAATCTACCATTTTTACATAGTCAATCTTTGCTAACGGCTCTTTCTCGATTTCTGCAGTCATAGCAGCAAGAACCTTCTTGGCATCACGCTCACCATTTTCCACCATCTCCTTACCTAAGAAGATAGAACGGCTCAGTACCAATGCAGCTTTTCTCTCCTCTGGGGACAGATATGTATTTCTGGAACTCTTTGCCAGATCATCCTCCTCACGGATGATTGGGCAGCCCACGATAGTAAGTGGCATATTCAGATCCTTTACCATACGCTTGATGATAGCAAGCTGCTGTGCATCCTTCTGTCCGAAGTAAGCCTTATCTGGTGTTACGATATTGAATAGTTTTGCCACTACTGTACATACACCGCGGAAATGTACTGGTCTACTTAATCCACATAACTCCTGTGTCAGCACATTCATATCCACATAGGAATAGAAGTTATCCCCGTACATCTCCTCTGGTGTTGGATGGAAAATCAGATCTACACCGTGCTCCTCACACATTTTTGCATCATGATCTAAATCTCTTGGATAGCTGGCAAGATCCTCATTTGGTCCGAACTGCATCGGATTAACAAAAATACTGACTACTACCTTATCATTTTCTCCTGCTGCATCGATCAGACTCATATGTCCTTCATGCAGATATCCCATGGTCGGAACAAATCCTACGGTATTTCCTTCTTTTTTCCATGCACTCACCTGTGCTCTTACTTCTTCTATGGTTGATACGATTTTCATACTTGCGATTCCTTTCTGATGCTATTTTCTTTTTTCTGTTCTATATTTTTTACAAAACTTTTCTAATAAAGCTTTTCAATGACTGAGTCCTCTATTTTAAAACAATGCTCCTCTGCTGGGAATGTTCCTTCCTTTGTCTCTCTGATATAGTTCTCCATTCCCTCGCGCATCTTCTCACCAACATTCGCAAAGACCTTCACGAACTTTGGCTTGAACGCTCCGTACATGGCAAGGAGATCCTGATATACCAGTACCTGTCCATCACAATCTGCTCCTGCTCCAATACCGATAGTAGGAATGGTAAGCTCCTCTGTGATTTTCTTTGCCAGCTTTGCTGGAACACATTCTAATACCACCATGCAGGCTCCGGCTGCTTCTACTGCCTTAGCATCCTCGATCAATTTCTTTGCTGCCTCCAAGTCTTTGCCCTGTACCTTGAATCCACCAAATGCATTGACAGACTGAGGTGTCAACCCGATATGCGCCACCACTGGAATGGAAGCCTTCACAATTGCTTCAATATGCGGAGCAAATTCCACACCACCTTCCAGCTTTACAGCGTTGGCACGACCTTCCTTCATCAAACGACCAGCATTTACCACCGCGTCATAGACGGAGGTCTGGTAGGACATAAATGGCATATCTGTGACCACGAAAGCATCCTTGGCTCCCCTCGCCACTGCTGCCGAATGGTGAATCATATCTTCCATAGTAACGGACAAGGTATCCTCATAACCAAGCATTGTCATGCCGAGGGAATCTCCCACCAATATGGTATTAACTCCCGCCTCATCCATGATCTTTGCTGTGGTGTAATCGTAGGCCGTCACCATAATGATCTTGTCTTTTTCTTCCTTTTGCTTCTGTAATGTTAATACTGTGTTCTTCATGCTCTCTCCATTTCGTTTTGTGCAAATAATTTGTCCATCTCACCATAATCCCTATCTGGATTTTTTTCTCTTGCAATCGCTACAAGCTGTTTGCCGTTTTCCTTATAAGCAGCTTTTTGCTGGGAATTTAAATCACACAGATGCATTTTTACTGTATCTATGTCATTCCGCTCGATTGGTCCAGTCAGAGAACGAATACAGCCCTGCTTGTGGATATTTTCAAGATTTCCCTTTGCAAGCTGATACAATTCTTCTCTAGCCTCTTCCTCTGAAAATCCACATTCCAAGAATAATTTTTGCGCCATAAAAAATACCGCCGTCATGTGATTGGATGCCAATGACGCCGCTGCATGGTACTTACTCTTGTCCTCTGCGGTTATGGTTCGGGTTCTGTTTCCCATTTGTATGAACATGTCTTCTATTTTGGAGATATTTTTTTCATCACCCTCGATGGTAAAAAGTGTGTTAAAAAGCCGCTGCCAGGATGTTTCCTTGTCGCTGATGGCACACAATGGGTGAATAGAATAGGCAATACTACCAGTACGCTCTATATCAGAAAAGATGTTTGAACTATGAATCCCGCTGCAGTGAGCGATTATTTTTCCGTTGGCAAAAGGCTTTGCCTCCTCCCAGACCTCCGCGATCCGATCGTCTGGCACAGTAAAAATAATCATGTCGCTGCTGCTCATGATCTGTTCTAAATGATTAAATTGCTTCGTTCCTGTAAATGATGCTGCCCATACGGCAGACTCAGGGCTTAGACTATAATAACCTCCTACTTTCCTCCCCTTTTCCTTAAAATACTTTCCTAGTGACACGCCGACCTTGCCGGCACCTATAAAACTGATTTGCATGCACGCCTCCCTTCAGAAGCAGCACACGACTGTCTCATTCCCAACTCTTAGGGATACAAGCGGTCTTCTCTCGTTTTATATTCTCTTTCTGATAAAAAAATGTTCTGGTATGATTTCCAACTCTTGGAATATCATCCAGAACATACTATACACTTATGATTAGAAAGAATCAAGTTTATGTACTTTTTTTCTTTAAAGGCAGAGTACATACTGCACTCTGCCTTTTCTCATATCACTTAATTTTATTACTCTTCATCCTCTGCGTCAGCTTCGGCACGCTCTAATAATTCCTTCATGAGCTCATCATCTGTCTCTGTGACATTAGCCATTCCTGCTGCTTTCTTGGCATTTTCTGCTGCAAAAGCTACGCTCTTTGCCTCCTCTTCCTCACTTAAAAGCTCGGAATTATCAACATTTTCAATCAGGCTCTTGTCCTCTCTTACCTTTGCAATGCTTGCAACAGTAACATTCTGATCTAAGTTGATAAGCTTCACACCGGAAGTAATACGTCCAAGTAATGCGGTATCGCTTACCTTGATACGGATAATGATACCCTCTATGGTGATGAGCATTACCTCGTTATCTCCATTGACAGCCTTCACACCTACAATATTACCGGTCTTTTCTGTGATCTTGTAACACTTCACACCCTTACCACCACGGTTCTGAGTCGTGAACTCGGAGATGTAGGTACACTTACCAAGACCCTTTTCAGATACGATCATCAGTGCATCTCCCTGGGATTCCATCTGCATTCCTATGACTTCGTCACCGTCTGCCAGATTCATACCGATAACACCCATAGAAGTTCTACCTGTCTTACGAACATCGGTCTCCTTGAATCGGATACACTGGCCGTACTTGGTTACAAGGAAAATATCCTGATTGTTATCTGTCTTCTTGACCTCGATCAACTCATCGTCCTCACGGAGATTGATGGCTGCAAGTCCAGTCTTACGGACATTTGCATAATCTGTGATCGGAGTCTTCTTTACGATTCCCTTCTTGGTAGCCATGAAGAGGAAATGTCCCTCTGTGTACTCCTTGATTGGAATGACCGCAGTAATCTTCTCCCCCGGCTGAAGCTGCAACAAGTTAATGATCGCAGTTCCGCGGGCAGTACGGCTTGCCTCGGGAATCTCATATGCCTTCATCCGATATACTCGTCCAGTATTCGTAAAGAACATCATATAATGGTGGGATGTGGTCATCAAAAGCTCTTCGATATAATCGTCTTCGATGGTATCCATTCCCTTGATTCCCTTACCACCACGGTTCTGAGCTCTGAAATTATCAAGGCTCATACGCTTGATGTAACCAAGCTTTGTCATGGTAATCACAGTATTGGTAACTGGAATCAGATCCTCCATAGAAATATCATATTCGTCAAATCCGATGGAAGTTCTTCTATCATCGCTATACTTATCCGCAATCAGAATAATCTCTTCGCGGATCACTCCAAGAAGCTTCTTCTCATCTGCTAAAATAGCCTTCAACTCTGCGATACGATCCATCAATTCAGCATATTCTGCCTCTAACTTCTCCCGTTCCAGACCTGTCAACGCACGCAGACGCATGTCTACGATAGCCTGTGCCTGTGCATCGCTTAAGGAGAAACGCTCCATCAAGCGCTCCTTTGCCTCTGCGGTGTTCTTACTACTGCGGATAATGTTGATAACTTCGTCAATATTGTCCAAAGCTGTTAATAAGCCCTGTAAAATATGTGCACGCTCTTCTGCTTTGTTCAGATCGTACTTTGTTCTTCTAGTCACAACATCCTTCTGGTGAATCAGATAGTAGTTCAGCATCTCATAGAGATTTAATACCTTTGGCTGATTATCTACCAGTGCCAGCATGATAACACCAAATGTATCCTGAAGCTGTGTATGCTTATACAGCAGATTAAGTACTACATTAGGGTTCACATCACGGCGAAGCTCGATACAGATACGCATACCCTGACGATCGGATTCGTCTCTAAGATCTGTGATTCCATCGATCTTCTTATCCTTTACCAACTCAGCAATCTTCTCGATCAAACGAGCCTTATTTACCATGTAAGGAAGCTCGGTCACAACGATACGATTCTTACCATTCTGCATTGGCTCTATATCTGTCACCGCACGTACTCTTACCTTACCACGTCCAGTACGGTAAGCTTCATTGATACCAGCAGTTCCAAGAATCGTACCTCCTGTTGGGAAGTCCGGTCCCTTTACGATTGCAAGTAATTCCTCAATATCAGTCTCTCTATTTTCATTGACCTGATTATCAATAATTTTTACCACTCCATTGATAACCTCGCGGAGATTATGTGGTGGAATGTTGGTTGCCATACCAACTGCGATACCTGTGGTACCATTTACCAAAAGATTTGGAAAACGGGAAGGAAGCACGGTAGGCTCTTTCTCTGTCTCATCGAAGTTCGGTACAAAATCAACGGTGTCCTTATTGATATCCGCAAGCATCTCCATGGAAATCTTAGAGAGACGCGCCTCGGTATATCGCATCGCCGCCGCACCGTCACCATCGACGGAACCGAAGTTACCATGTCCATCCACCAGTGTATAGCGGAAAGACCAATCCTGTGCCATATTTACGAGAGCACCATAGATAGAACTGTCTCCATGTGGATGGTACTTACCCATGGTATCACCGACGATACGGGCACACTTACGATGTGGCTTATCCGGTCCATTGTTCAGCTCGATCATAGAATATAATACTCGACGCTGTACCGGCTTAAGACCATCTCTTACATCCGGAAGTGCTCGCTGAGCAATAACGCTCATGGCATAATCGATATAGGATGTCTCCATCGTCTTTTTCAGATCGACTTCATGTATTTGGTCAAAAATTTTATCATCCATAATTAATATATCTCCTTATTTGTGCGAAGAATGCTGCTTTTGCATTCTTCTAATGCGAGATTTTTCCAAAATCTCGCTGTTTATATATCGAGGTTCTGCACGTATTTTGCATTTTCCTCGATAAATTCACGTCTTGGCTCTACCTTATCGCCCATCAGGGTAGTAAAGGTAACGTCAATCTCTGATGTCTTCTCCTCATCAATCATGACACGCTTTAAGATACGTCTCTCTGGGTCCATAGTGGTCTCCCAAAGCTGCTCTGCATCCATCTCTCCAAGTCCTTTGTAACGCTGGATCTTGTTATTTCCATCACGACCGATATCAGTGAGAATCTTATTCAGCTCTTCATCACTGTAAGCATACCAGATATTCTTATTCTTCTCGATCTTATACAGAGGTGGTGTTGCCAGATATACATGTCCCTGCTTGATCAGTTCCGGCATGAAACGATACAGGAAGGTCAACATCAAAGTCGCAATATGAGCACCATCCACGTCGGCATCCGTCATGATAATAATCTTATCGTAACGAAGCTTTGATATATCGAAATCATCATGAATACCGGTACCAAATGCTGTAATCATCGCCTTGATCTCGGCATTTCCATAGATTCGATCCAATCTCGCCTTCTCTACATTCAAAATCTTACCACGCAGTGGAAGAATCGCCTGTGTTGCACGGCTTCGGGCTGTCTTTGCAGAACCACCCGCGGAATCTCCCTCTACGATGAAAATCTCACAATTCTTCGGATTCTTGTCAGAACAATCGGCAAGCTTTCCAGGAAGCGCCATACCCTCTAAGGCGGTCTTTCTTCTAGTCAGATCTCTTGCCTTTCTAGCTGCCTCTCTTGCACGCTGTGCTAACAGAGACTTCTCGCAAATATTCTTTGCCACAGTAGGATTCTGCTCTAAGAAATAAGTAAGCTGCTCACTTACCACAGAATCTACCGCACCTCTCGCCTCACTGTTACCCAGCTTCTGCTTGGTCTGTCCCTCGAACTGAGGCTCCTCGATCTTAACACTGATAATAGCAGTCAGACCCTCACGGATATCATCACCAGTCAAAGCTGGTTCGGTATCCTTTAAAATCTTATTGGCTCTCGCATAAGCATTAAATGTCTTCGTCAATGCATTACGGAATCCCGCAAGGTGAGTACCACCTTCTGGAGTAATAATATTATTAACAAAGCTATAAGTAGCATCATTGTAAGAGTCGTTGTGCTGCATCGCAACTTCTACATAGACATTGTCCTTTGTACCCTCACAATAGATAACCTCTGGATAAAGAGCTTCCTTGCTCTTATTCAAGTAAGTAACAAATTCCTTAATACCGCCAGCATAGTGGAACTCATGATTTCTCACTGGCTCCTCTCTCAAGTCAGAAAGAACGATTCTAAGTCCCTTGGTAAGGAACGCCGTCTCTCTTAATCTCTGCTTTAAAGTATCATAATCATAGACAGTCTCTTCAAAAATGCTTGGATCTGGATGGAAAGTAACCTTGGTTCCATGCTTATCCAGATCACAATCATCGATAATTTTTACTGGTTCATCCGGCTTACCAATCTTATAACTCTGGAAGTAGACCTTTCCCTCTTTATATACTTCTACGGAAAGATGGGTAGAAAGGGCATTTACAACAGATGCACCTACACCATGAAGTCCACCGGACACCTTATATCCGCCACCGCCGAACTTTCCGCCGGCATGAAGCACCGTATATACGACCTCAAGTGCTGACTTTCCTGCCTTGTGGTTCATACCTACTGGAATTCCACGTCCGTCATCCTCTACCGTAATAGAATTATCTGGATTAATGCTGACATAAATATTCTTACAGTAGCCAGCAAGTGCCTCATCTACTGCATTATCTACAATCTCATATACCAAATGGTGCAGACCTCTTGATGATGTACTTCCTATGTACATACCAGGTCTTTTACGAACTGCCTCTAATCCCTCTAATATCTGAATTTGGTCAGCTCCATATTCATTCTCTGTACCCATATCTGCCTCCATAATCTAATTTACACTGATTTTTCAAACACCTGACCGCGAATCACCTCAAATACCCTGTTAATCTGGAAACGATTCCGGACGAACTCATCCAGACCAGTACAGGTAATAATGGTCTGTGTATCACATATATTATTCAGTAAATAATTCTGGCGATTACTATCAAGCTCTGACAATACGTCGTCCAATAACAGTACCGGCGTATCCTGAATTGATTTCTTTACAAGTTCTATCTCTGACAATTTTAAAGACAGGGCAGAAGTTCTCTGTTGTCCCTGAGATCCATATTTACGAATGTCCACATCTCCAATAGAAAAAAGTAAATCATCCCGATGAGGTCCCACCGAAGTCTGACAAAGCTTCATATCCTTTATCTTCGCCCGGTTCAGCTCATCTTCAAAAAATATATCATCAATATTAGGCTCGTACCTTAAGAAAAGTTCCTCCTTTTCCCCTGAAATACGGTAGTGAATGTCATGAACGATCTCATTCAACTCCTCCACGAACTGCTTGCGGCGTCTGATAATCTTCTTTCCAGTCTCCACTAGCTGCATATCCCAGATTGGAAGGGTATCCTTTAAATCCGGCCGATAGACCATATCCTTTAAAAGCTTATTTCTCTGCACAAGAATCTTATTGTAATTCGTCAGATCCGAAAGATATATCTTATCTAACTGGCATAATTCAGAATCTAGAAATCTTCTCCTCTCAGAAGGACCATTCTTAATGATATTAAGATCCTCCGGTGAGAAAAATACCATATTCAAGATTCCAAATAACTCACTTGCCTTTTTAATCGGCATCTTATTGATGGCAATACCCTTGGAACGATTCTTCTTCAGATGCATATCAATCTGATATTCCCGTTCCCCACGGATGACCACAGTTCTAATATGGGATTCGTCCTCCCCGAACCGTATCATCTCCTTATCCTTGCTGCCCTTATGGGACTTTGTCGTTCCACTCATATAGGCAGCTTCCAAAATATTGGTCTTTCCTTGGGCATTATCGCCATACAAAATCGTCGTGCCTTCATCAAAAGAAATATTCAAATCTTCATAATTACGAAAATTCTTTAATTCGATTGACTTTATAATCATCTTACAATCTTCACTTGCTCTCCATTATAGGAGATAATCTCTCCTCCATGCAGCTTTTTGCCGCGCTGCACTTCTACTTCACCATTGACACTGACAAGTCCATCCTGAATCACCATCTTGGCATCCACGCCGGAACCTACTAAGCCAGCCTTCTTCAATGCCTGTCCCAACTTGATGAACTCATCCTCTTCTCTAATACTAATCTCTATCATATATGCTCCATTCTATTATACTGTGGCCGAATTAAAGTTGACCGGAAGAATCAGGTAAATGAACTTGCCCTCATCATCCTTAATAAAGCAAGGAGCCTTTGGATTCACCATATAAAGACTAACTTCCTCCTCATCGATGACTCTAAGAGCATCGATAAAGAACTTAGGATTGAATCCGATCAAAATATCCTTACCCTCTTTTGCAATATCAATATCCTCATTCATAGAACCAATGAAGGAATTAATCTTAAGCTCCATGCTGCCATCGATCACATTCATGATGATAGGCTTCTTGTCGCCCTCCTTAATCAGAAGTGTAGCACGGTCGATACACTCTAATAACTCACGCTTATTGATCTTCACCTTGGTCTCATAATCAGAAGAAAGCATCTGCTCGATCTTGAAATACTCTCCCTCGATCAATCTGGATACCACGGTGGTATTATCAAACTCAAATACAATATGATTATCTGTTAAGAAGATATTTACATCTTCCTCTGCGCTGCCTGGAAGAATCTTGCTTACTTCCTGTAATGTCTTGCCTGGAACTACTACCTTCTTGTGATCGTAGCTGTTCTTAAGCTCAATGTTACGAATAGAAATTCTATGTCCATCCAGAGATACCACCTTAAGATGGTTCTCCTCGATTTCAAACAACTCACCTGTCATCAGCTTATTATTGTCATTATCAGCAATAGAGAAAATGGTCTGACGGATCACTTCCTTCAATGTAAACTGAGACATTGTAATAGATTCATTTCTCTCAATATAAGGAATATAGGAAAAATCGTCTCCAGACTTTCCTACAATATTGAACTTTGCCTTCTCACAAGTAATGGTTGTCTTGAAAGAAGCATCTGTCTCAATCACAACATCACTATCTGGAAGCTTACGCACGATTTCAGAAAAGATCTTAGCATCTAATGCAATGACACCACGCTCTGCAATCTCTCCTTCTATCTTAGTCTCAATTCCTAACTCCATATCATTTGCTGTCAATTTAATCTCATTAGCAGAAGCATCTATTAAGATACATTCCAGAATAGCCATGGTAGTTCTGGTAGGAACAGCCTTAGATACGATATTGACTCCATGCAGTAAATTAGATTTGGAACAGATCAGTTTCATATTGTTAATAACTCCTTCCTGGTTATCCCATGGTCATTCTGGATAAGTCGAGCGAAAGCCATAGGTAATATTTATAAAAAGATATTCAAAGTATTATTCTTAGGGGCTGTGAATAAGTGAATAACTTCGGCAGCCCTCAAAAATTAAGGTCTTCCAGTAAAAAATCAAGCTGTATAACTCTGTGAAAAAGATGCGGATTGAAGTTGGATAAATTGTGAATATAAAATTATGTAAACTTGAAGGTAAAAAACAACTTGAACTCAAATTCGTTTACATAATGTAACTTGTCCATATCTTTAAACAGAAGTTAAACATAATATCAACAATCCATTGTGGAAGAGTCGATTGCTACCTATTAATTAGGATTGATCTTCTTCTTAATGGTATCGATAAGATTTCTGGTGGTGCTATCTGCTTCATACTCCTCAGAAATCTTCTGAACTCCATGGATGATGGTGGAATGATCTCGTCCTCCAAGCAGAGCTCCAATGGAATCCAACGGGGTATCTGTCATATTCTTACACAGGTACATCGCAATCTGTCTAGGTCTTGCGATATCCTTACTTCTATTCTTAGAGATCATCTGATCCAGAGAAATCTGGAAATGTTCTGATACAACTTCAATGATAAGCTGAGGGGTAATCTCCTTTGGCTTATCTGGTGTGATAATATTCTGAAGCTCCTTGGTAGCAATCTCCATCGTAATCTCAGTCTTCTCAAGATTGGAGTAAGCTAAGAGCTTATTGAGAGCACCTTCAAGCTCACGAATGTTGGACTTGATATTGGTGGCAATATAATTAAGAATCTCATCACTTAAATTCATCTCATCAGCTTCTACCTTCTTACGAAGGATCGCCATACGGGTCTCATAATCAGGAGTACCGATATCTGCCATAAGTCCCCATTCGAAACGTGAGCGGATACGCTCTTCTAAGGTCTCCATCTCCTTTGGAGGCTTATCGGAAGTCAGAATGATCTGCTTTCCGGCAGAATGTAATGCATTAAATGTATGGAAGAATTCTTCCTGTGTACTTTCCTTACCTATAATAAACTGTACGTCATCGACCATAAGAACATCGATGGTACGGTACTTCTCACGAAACTTATTCATAGCAGTAGCGTTACCACTACGGATGGATTCGATAACTTCGTTGGTGAATTCCTCAGAAGTAACACATATGATCTTGGCATTCGGGTTCTTTTCTAATATGAAGTGACCGATAGAATGCATCAAGTGGGTCTTACCAAGTCCAGGGCCTCCATATATATAGAGAGGGTTGTATGCTTCTCCCGGAGATTCCGCAACTGCAAGAGATGCAGAATGGGCAAAACGGTTGTTGCTACCTACGACGAAAGTATCAAATGTATAATTCTGATTCAGATTAGACTTATCAGCTCGGTCAGAAAAGGCAACTTTCTTGCCCTTGTTGGAACCGGCATTAATATTCTTGGTCTGTTCTGGCAAAATGAACTTGATCTCATATTCATTACCAGTAATCTCTGTGATTGCTACTTTTAATGGAAGATAGTACTTCTTAGATATATAACTTAGTGTCATCTGTTCCGATGGAACAAGTATATATAAAATATTATTCTCTATTCCATATACTTCCAGGGGACGAATCCAGGTGTCAAAGGAAATATCGCTGATATCATGCTCTGTCTTGACAGTCATTAATATCTCGTCCCATTTTTCTAAAATTAGGTCCATGTTAACGCTCCGATTTCTATATAGTTCTAAAAAATCCTACACTTTCTATCCTACACCATTTTAAAGCTTTTATCAATGGCTAATTTGGCATTGAGGGGCTAGATGACAAGCGATTAGGCTTATGTAAAAAAAACGCTTATTTGGGCGAAATACGGCGTTACATATTTGTTCATAACAGAAGTATCGTTATAGACCTTTAAAAATAAGGGCTTTGGACATTTATTAACAACTTGTCCTTAAATTATCCAATATTTATCCACAAGTTATCAACATTTCGGGGATAACTTATGTTAACAGCGAATTTATGGGCTTTTGCGGGGATCAGTTTTTCACATTTTTTTAAAATTTTTGGTGGACAAGTTTTTCACAAGATATAGTTGGAATGAGTTTCTTCCTTATATATATAGTGGTTATTTTTTTCCACAAATGAATGAAAGTGGAAATGTAGATAAGTTGAACGGGGGGATGTACGATTTTTTGCTTGACTTAGCGCCTTTTTCTGCTATAATTGAGAATGATGTTTTTTAACGTAGAGGAGGTGAATGCGATATGAAGATGACATTCCAACCAAAAAAGAGACAGCGATCTAAAGTTCATGGATTCAGAAGTAGAATGAGCACAGCAGGCGGAAGAAAAGTATTGGCTGCAAGAAGATTAAAAGGTAGAAAGAAATTATCAGCTTAGGCCACATCATATGTGGTCTTTTCTTCTTTTATGATGAAAACGAAAAGGATATTACATGAAATATTCAGAATCATTGAAGAAAAACCAAGATTTTAAGAACGTATATCGCAGGGGAAAGTCGTATGCGAACAAGTACCTCGTGATGTACGTTCTTCCTAATCAGACAGAAGGTAACCGATTAGGAATATCAGTTAGCAAAAAAGTTGGAAATAGTGTTATAAGACATCATTTGACCCGATTGATTCGGGAGAGTTACAGACTGCATGAAGAGATGTTCAATAGTGGTTTGGACATCGTAGTCGTTGCAAGAAGTACGGCGCGTGATATCTCATATCACGAAGTGGAGAGCGCGCTATTACATCTTGGAAGTCTTCACAAAATTACAAAGACGAATTAATTTGACAAAAAGAAGATGGAATCATTTTGAAAAAAATTTTAATTGGTTTAATTAAATTTTATAGAAAGTATATTTCTCCTATGAAGACTACCAAGTGTCCATATTGTCCGACTTGTTCTATGTATGGGTTGGAAGCTGTCGAAAAGTATGGTGCTATTAAGGGTGGTGGCCTTGCTTTGTGGAGAATCATACGATGTAATCCTTTTTCAAAAGGTGGATATGATCCAGTTCCATAGTGGAGGTATTTTATAGTGTCAGAAATGTTATTGACTGCTTATGATGGTGCGATTCTTGGACCAATCGCAAAGTTACTTGGATGGCTGATGAACGAAATCTATTATCTCATGACACAGGTTGGTATTGAGAATGTAGGTCTGTCCATCATTATTTTTACGATTGTTATCTATCTCTTACTGTTCCCTCTTACTTATAAGCAGCAGAAGTTCTCCAAGCTGTCCCAGAAGATGCAGCCGGAGATCAATGCTATCAATAAGAAGTATCAGGGTAAGAAGGATCAGGAATCCATGATGGCGATGAATGAGGAGACTCAGGCAGTATATGAGAAGTACGGCGTTTCTATGACAGGAAGCTGTGCGAATATGTTGATTCAGATGCCTCTTTTGTTTGCACTTTACCGTGTATTTATGAATGTTCCTGCTTATGTAGCAGGAGTTAAGAATAATTTTTCTGCTTTGGTAAATGGAATTATGGCGACAAGTGGTTATCAGGATAAGATGGCAAAGCTTGTTACAGATTTAAAGATTGTAACTCAGCCAGCGGCAGATTTTACTGTGGCAGATACGACAGCACTTTCTAATTCTATCGTGGATGTTCTTTATAAGATGAATTCATCAGGATGGGATACCTTAAAGGATACTTTCCCATCATTGACAGATACAATTTCTGCTACTTATGAGACAGTATCACATGTAAATAATTTCCTTGGATTAAATATCTCAGATACTCCATGGCAGATTATTACAACTAACTTTGCAAATCACTCTTACTTGTTAGTATTAGGAGCATTGTTAGTTCCGATTATTTCTTATCTGACTCAGGTTCTCAGTATGAAGATGGTTTCTACACAGACAAGTGAGAACGGATCAGGAAGCGAGCAGGCTGATGCGATGGCACGGCAGATTAAGACGATGAATAAGACAATGCCTTTATTCTCATTGGTAATGTGTTTTACCGTTCCAGTTGGTCTTGGTATTTACTGGATCGCCGGTGCCGTTGTTCGTATTGTACAGCAGTTCATTTTAAATAAGCACTTTGAGAAGATCGATCTTGATGATATCATTAAGAAGAATCAGGAGAAGGCTAAGAAGAAGCGTGAGAAGATGGGAATCGCAGAGAATCAGATTTCTAGCGCGGCAAGAATGAACACCAGACAGATGGTAGATTCCAATAAGAAGCAGTTAACTACTGCAGAGAAGGAATTGGCTATTGAAAAGGCTAATGCAGCAAGAGCTAAGGCAAAAGAAGGAAGCATGAGCGCAAAGGCTAATTTGGTTCGTGATTTCAATGAAAGAAATAATAAAAAATAAGAATAGGGGTGTTTAGGATGGAATTTATCGAGATTTCAGCAAAGACAGTTGATGAAGCAATCACAGAAGCTATCATTAAGTTGGGGACAACCCATGATAAGATTGAATACGAAGTAATCGAGAACGGAAGTGCTGGTTTCCTCGGAATTGGTAAGAAGGATGCAGTCATCAAGGCTCGTAAGAAGAATGATACTCAGGATAATATCCGCGAGTTTTTAGGAAAAGTATTTGATGCAATGAATCTTACTGTAGAAGTGTTAATCGAGAAGGAAGAGAATAGCAATGTTGTCAACGTTGAGTTAAAGGGTGATGACATGGGCGTATTGATCGGTAAGAGAGGACAGACTCTTGATTCTTTACAGTACTTAACCAATCTGGCTGTGAACAAGAACGCAGAAGAGTATGTTAAGGTCAAGATCGATACAGAGGATTACCGCAAGAGAAGAAGAGAGACATTAGAGAACCTTGCTAAGAACATTGCTTACAAGGTAAAGAGAACAAAGCGTCCTGTTTCTTTAGAGCCAATGAATCCATTCGAGAGAAGAGTGATCCACTCTGCATTACAGAATGATAAGTTTGTTACAACTCATAGTGAGGGCGAAGAGCCATACAGACATGTAGTTGTTACTTTAAAGAGATAGTACATAAGTGGAAGCAGTTGCAGACACTTAACAAGATAAGATGGGGTTGTCATTTGACAGCCCCATTCTTGTACAATAGTAAATATTTTGTTATATCATTGTTGTCACAGAAATTGCTGTGGTAAGAATGATGGAACAAAGAAATGTAGCAGATAGATAAGAGGAATAGAAAATGAGAACAGATACGATTGCAGCAATTGCAACAGCTATGACAAGTTCAGGAATCGGAATCATCAGAATCAGTGGAGAAGATGCAGTTTCTATCACGGATCAGATTTTTCGTAGAAAAGGTGGAAGAAAGTTAGCGGATTTGGAGACACATACCATTCATTATGGGCATATCTGTGATGGAGAAGAAGTGATCGATGAGGTCATGGTGCTCTTGATGCGGGGACCAAAGAGCTATACCAGAGAGGATACTGTGGAAATTGATTGTCATGGCGGTGTCTATGTCATGAAGCGGATTTTGGAAACAGTCATCAAGTATGGTGCCCGTCCAGCCGAACCGGGAGAGTTTACAAAGCGTGCCTTTTTAAATGGAAGAATTGATCTCTCTCAGGCGGAATCTGTCATTGATGTCATCAATGCGAAGAATGATTTTGCACTGAAAAGTTCTATGAAGCAGCTCTCTGGTTCTGTATCTGCTGCGGTCAAGGAGATTCGCGGTGAGGTATTGCATGAGATTGCTTTTATTGAGTCTGCATTGGATGATCCAGAACACATTAGCTTAGAGGGATATCCAGAGAAGCTTAAGGGAATCGTCTGCGATGTGGAAAAGAAAGTAGAAAAGCTCTTATCCACCAGTGATAATGGAAGAATCCTAAAGGAAGGTATCTCCACTGTTATTGTTGGAAAGCCAAATGCTGGAAAATCGTCATTACTTAACACGCTAGTGGGCGAGGAGCGGGCAATTGTTACAGATATTGCCGGAACTACCAGAGATGTATTAGAGGAACAGATTAATCTGAATGGAATTATCTTAAATATTATAGATACTGCAGGTATCCGGGAGACGGAGGATGTGGTAGAGAAGATTGGTGTGGATAAGGCTAAGAAGTATCTGAGTGATGCGGATCTTGTAATTTACGTGGTGGACACTTCCACCAAGCTGGATGAAAATGATTTTGAAATCATGGAACTGTTAAAGGATCGTCAATCCATTATACTTTTGAACAAGTCTGACCTGACACCGTTGACAACTACTGAAGATATTAAGGCTCATGTGGATAAAAGGATTATTTCTATTTCTGCTAAGGAACAGACGGGAATCGATGAGTTGGCGGAAGCGGTAAGTGAAATGTTCTTTTCCGGGGAAGTTACCTTTAATGATGAAGTTTATATCACAAATATTCGTCACAAAACTGCTTTACAGGAAGCGTTATCTAGTTTACATTTAGTAGTGCGAAGTATTGAGGATGGAATGCCAGAAGACTTTTTCTCCATTGATCTGATGAATGCTTATGAAGTATTAGGAAGTATCGTCGGAGAAGCGGTGGAAGATGATCTGGTAAATGAGATATTTAGTAAGTTTTGTATGGGAAAATAATTGTCATCATTGGATGACAATTATTCCAAGAATGCAAAGACAGCATTCTTCTGGTGTTTTGAAATGTTGAAGAAGTGGGAGGAGACAGAGTATGATCAGACATATTTGTATGTTCAAGTTGAAGGAAGAGAATAAGGAAGCAAATTTGAAGGAAGCGTTGGAGCGCTTAGAGAGCATGAGAGGAATGGAGCTGATTCAGAGATTTGAAGTGGTGACTAATGACAGCGAGGCTCCAGACAGCAATTATGATCTTTCCTTGATTTTTGATTTTAAGGATATGGATGATCTGAATGCTTATCAGAAGGACCCGAAGCATTTAGAATTTGGAAAGTTCATCACAGAGGTGAGAGAGAATAGAGCTTGCATTGATTTCAAGTTTTAATTTATTAAGGGGTCGAGGTGTGATGCTTTATGATGAGACAAGGTGAAGAACTGCATTCCATGGTGGATATTGATATTAGGGAAGAGGATAAGAATGCTGTGAATCGATATGCATTTTTTATGTGTGGATTAAAAGTGGTCTTATTGATTCCATATTTCTTTCTTATTTTCTTTTTTGTTATGAATGTACCGGGAAATTCCTTAATGTGGCAGAAGTATGGTCATTCTTATCGCATTGTCATACTAGCGATGCTGATTATTTTTATTCTGTATTATTCGAGTAAGAAAAGATTTTTTAAGAAAATATATGGAATTATGCTAAGTCAATGTGATCCACATCATATGATTTCATATTGTGGTGCGCTGATGAAGCATGTGAGAAGAGAAAAGAGCTGGGGAATACAGTTTTATAATATTGGAGCTGCTTTTTATTATGCTGGCAGAATTGAAGATGCCAAAAAAGTAGTTTGGCTCATGGATAAGTATCAAAAAACAAATCGGGATTTATTCTTAAGAAGATTATTGAGTGGCCGGATTAATTTTTACGAAAAGAATCAGGAATATTTGCAGAGAGATTGTGAGGCTTTGACATATCTTTCTAAAAAAGTAAGAATGGACAAACAGACGAAGTTCTTTTTTAATGTGACGTTAAGTCAATTTAAGCTTTTAGATCTGGAATTTCAGGGAAGATATGAAGAAATGTATGCTATGTATGAATCTTCCTATTCCTATCATCATTCTATGCTTGCCGATGTAATGAAGAATTATTATATGTATCAGGCGGCAAAGAATATGGGAAATAGTGAGTTGGCAGAGTCTCATCGTCAGATGGTATTAAAATGTGGTGGCACACTTTGGTATAAAGCCGATTTAGAAAATGAATGTAGATAGAAAGAAGGACAGAAGATGTCTATAAAAGAAAAAAGTGAAGCAATGAAGCGTAATCTTTTAGAAGAAACATATGATGTGGTAGTAGTCGGTGCAGGTCATGCGGGATGTGAGGCGGCATTGGCTTGTGCAAGACTTGGATTAGAGACAGTTATTTTTACAGTGAGCGTAGACAGTATTGCATTGATGCCATGTAATCCTAATATCGGTGGAAGTTCCAAGGGACATCTGGTACGAGAGATCGATGCGTTGGGTGGACAGATGGGTATTAACATTGATAAGACTTTTATCCAGTCCAAGATGCTCAACAAGTCCAAGGGACCTGCGGTACATTCTCTGCGTGCTCAGGCTGATAAGGCAAATTATAGCATGGAGATGCGTAAGACTCTTCAGGAGACAGAACATCTTACGATTCGTCAGGGAGAGGTAGCGGAGATTCTTACAACAGAAGATCTTGTGGATGAGAAGGAAGTACAAGCTTCTGAAAGTAATAAGGAAGCTGGTAAGATTCCACATATTGTTGGAGTGAGAACTACTTCCGGCGCAACTTATCACTGTAAGGCAGTGGTATTGTGTACAGGAACTTACTTAAATGCCCGTTGTCTCACAGGAGAGATGATTACTCATACTGGACCGAACGGATTAATGGCTGCAAATCATCTGACAGACTCATTAATTGCCCATGGAGTAGAAATGTTCCGCTTTAAGACTGGTACTCCGGCAAGAATAGACAAACGTTCCCTTGATTTTTCTAAGATGGAAGAACAAAAGGGAGACGACCGGGTCGTACCATTTTCTTTTACGACCAATCCGGAGGATGTGCAGATTGATCAGGTATCCTGTTGGTTGACCTACACCAATCCGACCACACATGAGATTATTCGAAATAACCTTGACCGCTCTCCTATCTATGCAGGTATCATCGAGGGAACAGGACCACGTTATTGTCCATCCATTGAGGATAAGGTCGTGAAGTTTGCAGACAAGGAGCGTCATCAGATTTTTATTGAGCCAGAAGGCATCAATACCAATGAGATGTATGTGGGTGGTATGTCATCTTCCCTGCCAGAGGATGTGCAGCATGAGATGTACCGCACATTGCCGGGACTGGAAAATGTTAAGATTGTTCGTAACGCCTATGCCATTGAATATGATTGTATCAATCCAAATCAGCTCTATGCTTCTTTGGAATTCAAGAAGATAAAGGGACTATTTTCTGGCGGACAGTTCAATGGAAGTAGTGGATATGAAGAGGCGGCTTGTCAGGGATTGATCGCTGGTATCAATGCTGCAATGGAGATTCTTGGAAAGGAGCCATTGGTATTGGATCGTTCCGAGGCCTATATTGGAGTACTGATCGATGATCTGGTAACCAAGGAGAATCACGAGCCATATCGTATGATGACTTCTCGCGCAGAGTATCGTTTACTGTTGCGTCAGGACAATGCAGATCTTCGTCTGACAAAGAAGGGATATGAGATTGGTCTGATTCCGCAGGATCGTTATGACTGGGTATGTAAGAAGGAAGTATTGATTCAGGAAGAGATTGAACGTGTGGCAAATGTTCACATTGGTGCGAATAAGGAAGTTCAGGCTTTATTGGAAAGTTACGGAAGTATCCCACTGAATACAGGTGTGACTTTAACAGAGTTGATTCGTAGACCGGAGCTTGATTATGAAAAGTTAGCGCCAATTGATAAGAACAGACCTGAGTTACCTTATGATGTGATTGAGCAGGTAAACATTCTGATTAAATATGATGGTTATATCTCCAGACAGGTGAAGCAGGTGGAGAGTTTTAAGAAGTTAGAGAAGAAGAAGATACCGGAAGGATTCGATTATGATGAAGTTCCAAGTCTTCGAATTGAAGCTCGTCAGAAGTTAAAGAATTATAATCCGACTTCAATTGGACAGGCATCCAGAATTTCAGGTGTATCACCGGCAGATATCTCTGTTCTTCTTGTATATATGGAGCAGATGCATCGGTAAATCGTGAAAATATGATGTTTTCGTGAAAAATAGAATAATATCACCGCTTTTGAATCAAATAAGTGGAGTTATTATGTGGATAAAATGAAGTTTTGTGGATAAGATTCTTGAAAAAATCATATCCAGTGGAAATAAATTTGAGGAAGTGCTTATGACGATTAATGAGTACCAGCAGCTTGCTATGACTACTCTCAATCCAAAGTTGGAGAAGAAGGATGTTCTGATTAATGGAGTGATGGGATTGTGTGGTGAGTCTGGCGAGGCAATTGATATTGTAAAAAAGCATCTAGCTCAGGGGCATGAGTTGGACCGGGAGCATCTGATCGATGAGCTTGGAGATATTGCCTGGTATCTTGCGGAGACAGCGACAGTACTTGATGTATCTCTGGAAGAGGTGCTGACAAGAAATATTGAAAAGTTGAAGAAGCGGTATCCGGAAGGATTTGATACTGAGAAATCTTTGAATAGAAAAGGATAAAGTATGAGCTATAACTTAGATAAATTTAGAAGTGGTCTTGATAAATTAAATATTTCTCTGAGTGAGGAACAGATCCAGCAGTTCCTTACTTATTATGAGATGTTGGTGGAGACCAACAAGGTGATGAACCTGACTGCTATCACAGAATTTGATGAAGTCATTGAAAAGCATTTTCTGGACAGTCTGTCACTTTGTCAGGTTTACGATCTGAATCGTGATGTGTATGTACTTGATATGGGAACCGGCGCTGGCTTTCCGGGCATACCATTAAAGATTGCTTTTCCAGAAATTAATCTGGTGCTTGCGGATTCCTTGAATAAGCGTATTAAGTTCCTGCAGGATGTGATTGATGAGCTTGGATTGAAGAAAGTTGAGGCTCTTCATGCCAGAGCAGAGGAAATGGGCAGAAATAAGCAATATCGAGAACAGTTTGACCTATCTGTATCTCGTGCCGTGGCAAATTTATCCTCTCTTAGTGAGTACTGTATTCCTTTTGTTAAGGAGGGTGGAAAGTTTATTTCTTATAAATCCGGCGAGATAGAGGAGGAAGTAAATGCAGCCAAGAAAGCAATTTCTGTTTTGGGTGGTAAGATAGAGGATGTCTATAAGTTCGATCTCTATGAGCAGAAGCGCTCCTTTGTTATTATTGGAAAAGAGAAGAAGACCCCGAAGGCGTATCCGAGAAAAGCAGGCACACCGACGAAGATGCCGTTGTAAAAATATTAACATTCCAATGGTAAAGAAAACTACCGAAATGCTGCAAAAATATCTTGTAGAGTATTAATCGATATATAATTAATTATGGAAAGGCGACTATGATAATATTCGTAGGAGCCTTTCCATTTTTTTATGCCAGTCAAAAGGACTATGGTTACCAGAGCAATTGAGTGTAATGAAAAATAGTGTAAAAATAGTGAAAAAATAATGGGATTTTTTAATTAAATGGGGTATACTGTTTCTGAGAATAATTTGGAAGAAGAGGTGATGTTTATGATAAAAGTCACATTAACCAATGACATATTGAAGAAAATATCATCGATTGACGAAAACCGTTTTTCATTAAGTATGATAGAGTTACCACCTATGACGAAGAATAGATTACGTAAGAATTCTAAGAAGAAGAGTTCTTATGCGTCAAATAAGATTGAGGGTAATCCGCTTACCGAGAAGCAGGCAGATGAGGCTATTGAGAGAGACGAGCATAAGCACTTTTTGAAACCTGAGCAGGAAATTCGAAATTATTTTCTTGCATTGAATCTTCTTGAGGAAAAAATTAAGAGAAAAGAAGTTTTTTCTAAAGAAATGATTATTGAAGTGCAGGCGCTGGTTGAAAAGGGCGCATCAAAAGAAAAGATAGGACTCAGAGGACCAATGCCTCTAGGTGTGTTATTTGCGGTGTATGATGCAGCTACAGGAGTTCCAGACTATATTCCTCCTGAATATTCAGATGTTCCTGCCCTATTGGATGAATTGGTTGATTATGTAAATACAACGGATGATCATCCACTCATCATTGCAGCGATAGTGCATTATCAATTGGTTACGATCCATCCATTTGAAGATGGAAACGGGAGAACTGCAAGACTTATGTCCGGATATATCTTAGACTTCTATGGGTATGGATTTAATGGAATTGGTTCTCTGGAAGAATATTTTGCCTATGACCCGGATGAGTATTATGAATCGCTGCAGATGGGGCTTCCAGCAGTATATTATTCAGGAAGAGAAAATCCTCCACATCCTGAAATCTGGGTGAATTATTTTTTGCGTATGGTGGAATTGTATTCAAAAAAAGTTTGTGAATTGTCAAAAGGGATTCAGGAAGATGATTTGGATGGTAGCTTGTCTTACTTGAATGCAAAGGAAAAGGATTTATTGGTATTCCTTTTAAAGAATAGATTATTAGAGTTTACGCCAATCGATGTAAGTAAAATGCTTGGCGTAACAAATAAAACAATAATCAACCGATGTGCGAAGCTGACGTCTAATGGTTTCTTGGTGCCCAATATTGTAAGGCAAAGAATTCGTTCATATTCGTTGAGTGAGTTTGCAAAGCGAAATGATAAGAAGATTCTTTCGAAGATTGGGTAAAGTGTGTGATAATTTAAATTTGGTGGTGAGTTTGGATGGAAATAACATTGATAGAAAATGTTTCAAAAAGCGAGTTGGCTGAAATTAAAAAAATGATTGGTGAAGCATTTATTACGAATGAGCTTTTTCACGAGTTTGGAGATATAAATGACAGAAAAGAGCTTGTAATGAAATATATGGACATATATACAGATTATGTATATGAATCAAAAGCACTTTATGTGACAGAAAATCATAAAGGTGTAGTTGGTTTTATACATAGTAAAAAAGCACCGGTGTATCCACAGCTAAAGATGTTAATTCGACTGTTAAAGGTTATTCCTTTTAAGACATTGAAAAAGTACATGTCGCATGTTAAGCAAATTGCAGATTCTAATAAGCAGTATGCTACAAAACCACATATTGATATTTTGTTTGTGTGGATAAAGAATATCAGGGAAAAGGCTACGCAAGGCATTTGGTAGAAACTGCGAAGAAGTATGCGGAAAAAGAGGGAGTGCCATTACTGTTTGATACTGATATGGAGCGATACGCACAGATATATCAACATTACGGATGTGAATTATATAATCAGATATTGGCAAGTAACGGTGTCACACGATATAACTTAGTGTGGAAGATTGATAAGTAAAATTTGAAGTTGGGAGAGCATCAACAATGAATATTGAATTGGTAAAATTAACTGTTGAATATAGAGAGCAGTTATTTGAAATGTTGACAGAGTGGAAGAACGACATTATAGAAAATCATACTGATATGTCTCCATGGAAAATATGGGCAAATGATTTTCATAATTTAGAGTATTACATAGAAAATCTTGATACAAAGGAGAATGATGAAAGCGGTTGGGTTCCTGATACTACTTTGTTTTGTCTTGACAAAGATAGAAATATATTTGTAGGGGCTGTTAATATTCGACACGTTTTAAATGATGCACTATTAAAAACTGGTAGACATATAGGAGACGGAATTAGGCCTAGTGAACGGAGAAAAGGTTATGCGACAGCAATGATTGCTTTAGCATTAGATGAATGCAAGAGACTTGGTATCAAGAAGGTATTGATGACTTGCGACAAAAACAATATTGGTTCAGCAAAGTCCATAATTAATAATGGTGGTATATTAGAAAACGAGATTGAAGCAGATGAACATATTGAGCAACGCTATTGGATTCAATTATAGCTCAGTTTGTCGCTTTTATATATTCACAAATTTTCATTTGTTGGGAACAGAAACTTTTAGTTTTACTGAGAGAAAAATATGAATGAATGGAATAAATAAAAAGACGATATTTTCTAAGATTTAAAAAGCGAGAGTGTCATGATGAATGAAACATGACATTCTCGCTTTTTTTGATCAAATATTAATTGTCATTTAAGAACATGTGCACAATGCTGAGCAACTTATCAGGAACCTCCAACTGAGGAACCAGGCCTGCATTGGAAATATAAGCAGTCTCAATGATAGAATTCTTTCTGGAGTAAGAATCTGCAATGGATACAGCATTAGGCATATTTCTACTCTCGATAATATAAAGAGGAATCTCCAACTTCTTTAATGCGTGGGAGATAGCATTGTCAGTGTAATGGCCATCAATGCTTGCCATGAGATACTTACCATGACCTCTATTCATATGAGCAGCTTCATAATAAGCATCTAACATCTTGCTGGAAACAAGCTGTGGCTTGGAGAAATAATTGCCACGCAGTTCCTTTGCAATATTTGTCTCATGTGTTCTCACATTGTAGATAAAAGTTCCGATAATAGGAAGTTCTAATAAAGTCTTCTTTACGGTAGAGAACTTATCCGGTGTGCGCTCAAAGGTACCAAGTGCTGGTGGATTGATTGCAATGATCCGCTTCATGAGATTCTTATTCATATTCTGAGCAAGCACTGCAAATGAAACAGAGTTATTCGTAGTGATGACATCTGGTGCCTCTCCAATTACATTGCGAATGAAATCAGTGAGAAGCTGCACATACAGATAATTGGTATATGTGAGGTATGGCTTATCGGAACGACCACATCCTAACAAATCAATTGTATACACGGTATGATTCTTCTCTAACTTCTTTACCGTTCTGCACCATTCATAGGATGAACTGATTGGGTTCAATTCATGAATGAGAAGAATCGGTGATCCAGTTCCACGCTTTGTATAAAAAATTCTACCATTCTTCCAATCATAATAGTCACCGTTCTGTGACTTTAATATATTTTTCATTTCGGCCGTCATATCGACGAAACGATTCACAAGATGAATTGTTCCAGCGGCAAGAGCGGTTAAAAGAAAAAAATGCTTAATATTTTTTTTCATAAGACCCTCCGTAAATTTATGATTATAGATATATTATAGCCGCTTTTATATAGTTATACAAATCAAAAATTGAGATTGCATAAAAAATTTAGTTTAAGGCAAATTTTTACTTTCCATTGCAAATCAATTAGTATAAAATAATAATGGTATATTAGTATTGCTATACAAACATATGTTCGAGGAGAAAAATGGTAATATCTTATTTAGAGAAGCTTCAGGATACACATACGCAGGAAAAGTATGAAATCGAAAAGCGCTTGAGTGAGCTGGAGATTCATTTAAAAGAGAATATTGAGTTTATCAAATTATTAGAGGAGACAAATGATCCTAACTATGAGTCATTTACTCCAAGAGAAGTAAATTCAAAAAATAAAGCAAAGATTCGTGAGCTTCAGGAAGAACAGAAGAAGATACGTGAATCATTAGAAGAAGAGAAGATTCTCTATGCCGAGTGCAAGGAGCGATTAGAAGAATTAACAGAAGTGATTGCCCAGGCTAAGAAGGATAAGGAGTCCAGTCAGGAAGATGCTTTGAATAATGAGTCCTATCGCACTACCCTGTTAGAGACACAGGAGAATGAGCGTCAGCGTATCTCAAGAGAACTTCATGATTATACAGTTCAGAATCTCACAAGTCTTGTGCATAAAACAGAGCTGTGTAGTAAGCTAGTTGAGATGGATCCGATTCGATGTAAATTAGAATTAAATATCATGACAAAGACACTTAGGGAAATAATCGAAGATACTAGACGGATGATATATAATCTTCGCCCGATGTCCTTTGATGATATAGGTTTGGATATCACAATCGAGAGAGCTTTGGATAAGTTAGAGACAAGTGAGACAAAGAAGATTGATTTTTCTGTTGAGGGAGAATCTTATCAGATTAAGCCAGTTATTGGAATCACAATACTTCGTATTATTCAGGAGGGATGCAGTAATGCAATCAAGCATGCAGACTCTTCATTGATTCATGTGTTACTGAAGTATGAGCCTGATAAAATTGTGGTAACCATTGAGGATGATGGTAAGGGCTTTGATGTGGAAGAAGTTGCTGCCAGATATAAGGATGACAATTCAGGTTTTGGTCTATCTATGATGAAGGAAAGAGTATATCTCCTAGGGGGAAATATTAATATAGAATCAAGCATTGACTACGGAACAAAAATTATTGTTGATGTACCAATTAGAAATAAGGAGGAAGTGTGAAATGTCAGTAAAGGTAATGATAGCAGATGATCATTCTATGATCCGCGAAGGATTAAAGCAATTATTAGAATTAGAAGGAGACTTTGAAGTAATCGAGGAAGCATGTGATGGAGTAGACTGTCTTGAAAAGTTATTCAAGGTAAAACCAGATATTTTATTGCTGGATATCAATATGCCAAACATGAACGGATTGGAAGTTCTTGAAAAGTTAAAGGAAAAGAAGATTAAAGTAAAGGTACTTGTACTTACCGTACATAACGAAGTGGAATATTTATTAAGAGCAGTTGATATTGGAATCAATGGATATCTGTTAAAGGATTCTGAATCTGCTGAATTAAAGAAAGCAATCTTATCTGTTGTCGGTGGAGAGGATTATATTCAGCCAAGTCTTATCCCTGTATTAAATGCAAAGATGATTGACAGAAATAAGGACAGCGAGAAAATTGAGAAACTTACTAAGAGAGAAATCGAAGTATTAAAGCTTTTAGCTGTTGGTATGTATAATAAGGAAGTGGCAGAAAACTTAGGAATCAGTGAGCGTACTGTAAAGAATCATGTATCAAGTATCTTCAAGAAACTGGGTGTTGCAGATCGTACACAGGCTGCAGTATTCACAATTCGTAACAATTTGATTACAATATAGGCCATATTTTATCAAATTCCCGGAAATGTTTCACGTGAAACATCTACCGGGAATTTTGTTTCACGGTATAAATCCACAAGATTTTGTATCGCTAAAAATACAAGAATACTAGAATTTGAAACACTAAAAAAATGTTTCACGTGAAACATTTAGGAGTAGAAAACCCCTCCCATAAGTGTTATAATGTACGCGTAGGCAATGAGCAGTGCTGAGATGTAAGAATAGAAATATTCGTGTTTACACGAGAATATTTCTATTCTTATAGATCAGTAGGGCGAAGCCCGCGAACCAGAGAATCTCTGATTCTCTGGTTTAAGCACTGCGAGTGAAGTGAATGTGTTAGCAAAGCCCGCGACCGAGAGAACTTCACGTTTTCTCCCAACATTCACATCATTCCTACACCAAACAAGGTTATAAGTTACATCATAACAAATACATTTTTTATAACAAGAAACGAGGTAATCATGAGTAGAATTATTGCAATTGCAAACCAGAAGGGTGGCGTTGGTAAGACAACCACATCCATTAACTTATCCGCTTGTCTGGCAGAAGCTGGTCAGAAAGTTTTGACAATCGATCTCGACCCACAGGGAAATATGACAAGTGGACTGGGTGTAGATAAGAACGAGTTGGAGAACACTGTATACGAATTAATGTTGGACGAGTGTTCCATCAAAGAAAGTATGACGGACACCGTTGTTGAGGGAATGAAGATTATTCCTTCCAACGTAAATCTTGCTGGTGCCGAGATTGAGTTACTTGGTATCAATGAGAAGGAATACATTTTAAAAAATGCAGTAGATTATATCAGAGACGATTATGATTATATCATCATTGACTGTCCACCATCCTTAAACATGTTGACTATCAATGCAATGACCACAGCGGATTCCGTATTAGTTCCAATCCAGTGTGAGTACTATGCGTTGGAGGGATTGAGCCAGTTGATACATACCATTGATCTGGTTCAGCAGAGATTGAATCCAAACCTGGTAATCGATGGAGTAGTATTTACTATGTACGATGTGCGTACCAACTTATCCAATCAGGTCGTTGAGAACGTAAAGGAAAACTTAGATGCGAAAATCTATGAGACTTTGATTCCTAGAAATATCAGATTGGCAGAAGCACCATCCCACGGATTACCAATCAATATGTATGATGCAAAGTCAGCGGGAACAGAGAGCTATCGATTATTAGCAAAAGAAGTTATGGAAAGGAAGGGTGTCTAAGATATGGCAGCTGCAAAAAAAGGTGGTTTGGGAAAAGGTATTGATTCCCTGATTCCAAACAAGGTAAGTAAACCAACAGAAACAGTAAGCGCAGAAACAGGTGCAAAAAATGAAAAGGTCGTGGAAGGTGTTCTTGTAAGTATCAATAAGGTAGAGCCAAATCGTGAACAGCCAAGAAAGAACTTTGACGAAGATGCACTGTTAGAATTATCAGAGTCCATTAAACAGTTTGGAGTATTGCAGCCACTGTTGGTTCAGGACAAAAAAGACTACTATGAGATTATTGCCGGTGAGCGTAGATGGCGTGCAGCAAAGCTTGCTGGATTGAAGGAAGTTCCAGTTATCATCAAGGATCTTACCGAGCAGGAAGTAGTAGAGATATCTTTGATCGAGAATATTCAGAGAGAGAACCTAAATCCAATTGAAGAAGCTTTTGCATATAAGAGACTCTTAACAGAATTCAACTTAAAGCAGGACGAGGTTGCGGAGCGTGTATCTAAGAGTAGAACTGCAGTTACCAACTCCATGCGATTATTGAAGCTGAACGAAAAAGTACAGCAGATGGTAATCGATGATATGATCACAACTGGTCATGCGAGAACACTTCTTGGAATTGATGATTCTGAAAAACAGTACGCAACTGCCCAGAAGATTTTTGATGAAAAGTTGAGTGTACGTGAAACAGAGAAATTAGTGAAGAAGATTCAGCAGGAAAAGGATAACCCAACTCCAAAGGAGAGCAATAAGATTGATCCTAAGTTAGAAGCAATCTACCATGACTTAGAGGAGAAAATGAAAGCCATCCTTGGAACCAAGGTTGCCATTAATCAGAAGGATGATAAAAAGGGAAAAATCGAAATCGAGTACTACTCTATGGATGAGTTGGATCGTATTATCGATTTAATACGCACCATTCAAAAGTAGAACATATGTTCTGCATAAATATAGGAAGGTTGAAAAAGAAAAATGATATCACAATATTTAGGATTTGATTCCGATTACATTATTATTGGACTGGCGGCAGTGGTATTGATTCTGTTGATACTCACCATTGTAAATGTTGCTCAGATGAGAAAGCTGAAAAAGAGTTACAAGGTTTTCATGACGGGCAAGAATGGTAAGAATCTTGAGGAGACATTGATCAAGAGATTGAATCAGGTAGACTCACTGATTGAGTCCAACGATGAAAATGAGAAGAACATCGAGACAATCTGCAAGAACATGAAGTTCACATACCAGAAGATGGGACTTATCAAGTACGATGCGTTTCATGAGATGGGAGGAAAGCTCAGCTTTTCACTTGCTATGTTGGATGTAAGAAATAATGGATTTATCATCAATGCGATGCATACCAGAGAGGGCTGCTATACATACATCAAGGAAATTGTAGATGGAAATTCCATTATCGTATTATCAGAAGAAGAAAAAGAAGCTTTGAATCGAGCTATGGGGAAAACGGAGTAAAGAATGAGGATACGGCTGATAAATACGCTAAAGGGCGGAGAGCGATTAGCGGAACCGGTAATTACAGAAGAAAAAGAAACCTTGATTTCAAAAGGAACTATATTAAAACCAGAATATCTTGATTTGATAAAATTCCTTGGAATCGAGGCAGTCTGTATTGAAGATCCCTTTGAATCAGAAGAAATACCACATCGGATTATCAGTATAGAAAAAAGGGAAGCGTATACAAGCCGAGTGCAAAAGATATTGGAGAACCATATCTATCATGCAAAAAAATCTTTGGATCAATTAGAAGCATTGGCAAAAGAAATTGTTGCGGATATGCTTTCCGTAGATGAAGATATTGTAATTGATATGGAGGAGCGTAACGGCAATCTATATGAGCATACCATCATGGTAACTTTGCTTGCTGTCATGGTAGCAAGAAAACTGAAGCTGTCAGAAGAATCTCTGTATCAGATTGCTTTAGGATGTTTACTTCATGATTTAGGACTCCGGTACATTACAGTACCTTATATCGATTGTGATATGGAGGCACTTTCCTCCTCTGAGGTTTTTGAGTATAAGAAGCACACCATACTGGCATACTCAGCCTTGGAGGGAGAGGATTGGATTGACGGAATTTCCAAGAAAATGATACTTTATCATCACGAGAGAAGAGATGGTTCTGGATTTCCGTTAAAGCAAAAATCGAGAGATATCGAATGTTGCATTTTGCAGGCATGTGATGCCTTTGATTGTCTTATTTCTGGAATGGAATGCAAGAGAGTTAACATGCAGACAGCATTGGAGTATCTTATGGAGACGGCAGATGTCCTTTTTGACAAGAGAGTCATAAAAGTAATTCAGAGATTGGTGGCTCGTTATCCAGTGGGAACAAAGGTAAGACTTACTACGGGAGAGATTGCAATTGTTATCACACAGACCAGCAACTCTATCCGTCCAGTCATCGCAGTTCTAGATGAACTAGGTAACATGAGCGGCATCCGATATTCATTAGAAAAAAATAAGAAAGTATCAATCCTCCAGGTGGAGGAATAAAAATTAGAAATAGGAAGGGAGGATAGTAGATGCACAAATTCTTAAGATCCATCGGATTTTCCGATTTAAAAAAAGATGAGCTAGAGAAACTATTTGAGCAGATTATAAAATGTCCGACGGTTCGTAAAGTAGCCACCGATTCGGAGGGCAATGAATTTGCGGAGATTTCAAAGGAGTTTGGAGAATTTTTTGGAATATCAGTACGTGGAATTTACAGAGAAGACGACACCTTTGAAATAGAATATTACTATCCATACTTATGTGGAAAAATGATTTCCACCAGAGAACCCGCAGAGGTAGAAAAGCATGCAGAGAAGGAATCTTATGCAGGTATTTGTGACGAAGTGAGAATTGGCGTTACCCTGATTTTCTATCTGCAAAATGTGGTAGACTATCTCGCGGTAAGAAAGAACAAAGGATATATGAATCTGGCAGAGGGAGTCGTTCTGGGTGGATTGTCCACCGAAGGAAAAATTCTGCTTCCTGTCAACAAGGCAGAAAATAAAGTACGCAATACTAGAAAGGATGGCATGGATCGTAACAATCTGATCGCAGCGGCGAGAGATGGGGATGAAAGTGCAATCGAGAATCTCACATTGGAAGATATCGATACTTATTCACTTTTATCCAGACGAATCATGCATGAGGATATACTTAGTATCGTGGATTCCTATTTTATGCCTTATGGAATTGAAAGTGACCAGTATTCTATCTTAGGAGAAATCATAGATTGTAGTCTCCTGCAAAATCATATGACAGAGGAAAACATTTACTGTCTTGATATTTTGTGTAATGATATTCCATTTAGCGTATGCATCAATCAGAAGGATCTCGTCGGAGAGCCGGAAATCGGCAGAAGATTTAAGGGAACCGTCTGGATGCAGGGCAGCATCAAATATAGAGACTAGTGCAATATCTTTTCTAATAAATATGGTTTTTTGCTAGATATTATGGTAAAATTAAAAAGCTGTATGCAGGATAACTGCATACCTCTGTTGCTGTAGCTCAGTAGGATAGAGCGTCCGCCTCCTAAGGTTCAACCATGGTTGACACCTACGGAATTTAAGAAGTGATAAGTCAGAGTTCGATTCCAGTAAGGATTGACCTGGATGTCAAAGTAAGTTACAATAGAAATTCATCACGAAAGTGATTGGATTCATAGATATGGCTACCGTAGCCAAAAGGCTGAAAAAGCCTGAAAATACGGCATTTGTTCCCTTAGTTAAATGGATATAACGGGGTCCTCCTAAGACTCTATTGTAGGTTCGATTCCTATAGGGAACGCTCATTTAAGCAGTAATGACTAGAAAATCATTGCTGCTTTTTTCATGCAAAAACAGCATTTTCGGTGACAAATTTGTCAGCGAAATGTGTCATGGAGAACTGATTTTGTCAGCAAAAATGATTTTTTGTCACCAATCCATATTTTTCAAAACTGTCATCCGTAGGGATTAAGTATTAAGTAGGATGAGGTTTAGGTTGTAAATATAAGAAAAGATGGAAAGAAAAAGACTATATTCTTGCCCAAAAAGGCCTGTCGGAAGAGTCCGTTCAGATTAGATGAAAAATAATCTATTCTGGACGGGCTTTTTTGCGTTAGTGAATGTGTTCAGGGAAAGGAAGTTGCCTATGGCAGAAAAGAAAGAACTAGCTGTAACAGAGGAAATGGTCGTTGAAATTGAAATGGAGAGACTGAGATCTTTTGAAAATCATCCATTCAAGGTCAGGGCAGACAGTCAGATGATTGAATTGCGGGAAAGCGTAAAAAAGTATGGGATTCTTAACCCGCTGATTGTAAGACCGAGAAAAGATGGTACCTATGAAATCATATCAGGGCACAGGAGAAAATTTGCTGCTGAGAAGATTGGATATCGAAAGGTGCCAGTAATCATCAGGGTACTTAAGGATGACGATGCAGTAGTATCAATGGTTGATTCCAATTTACAGCGAGAAATGATTAGCCCCAGTGAAAAGGCATTTGCTTACAAGATGAAGTACGAAGTAATCAAAAGAAGAGCTGGGAGAAGAAAATGTGGTCAGGTGGACCACAATTTAGGTAAGAAGAGCATTGAGCTGATCGGCGAAGAATGTGGAGACAGTCCAAAGCAGGTTCAGAGGTATATCAAGATAACAGATCTGATACCGGAGATGCTTGAAAAGGTTGATGACGGAAGCATGGGATTTACGCCGGCTGTGCAGCTGTCTTACCTGAATAAGAAAGAACAGAAGGAAATGTTGGAAGCAATGGAGTTTGCACAGTGTACGCCTTCATTATCACAAGCACTTCGGATAAAGAAGCTTAGTACGGAAGGAAAACTGACGGTACAGGATATGGAAGATATCCTAAGTGAAATCAAACAGAAAGACATTGACCGTGTTGTCTTTAAGAATGAGCAGCTTCACAGATTCTTTCCTACCAGCTATACAGCGGAGCAGATGAGGCGGGAAATACTTGAAATGCTGAAAATGAACATGAACAAATATTGGGATGAATAAAGGAGAAAAAGCTTATGTGTAAGGTAATTGCAGTATCAAATCAAAAAGGTGGAGTCGGAAAGACTGTATCGTGTGTAAATCTTGGAATTGGATTAGCAAAAGAAGGAAAGAAAGTGCTTCTGATTGACGG
>CAZBFN010000022.1:0-39073 GCA_964491235.1 uncultured Roseburia sp. | reverse complement strand
ATAGACCATGTCTATTTTTTTGAAATTGAATTTGCGAAACTAATTATACGTTATCTGCGCATCCCGCACGGAGTGCTTTTTATGCAATAGGACGCAATTTCCTATTGCATAAAAAAAGAGAACCTCAATTAAGAGATTCTCTTCATACCTTATCTGCGCTGTTTTGACACTGTTCATTGCTTATATCACATAGCTTCCTGCGTCCGCATTCTGCTCCAACAGATCCTGCAACGTAATATTCTCAAAATAATTATCAATTAACTTATAGAGATCCTGCCACATCTTTAATGTGCGGCACTCTCCTGCCCGCTCACACTGGTTCGGCTCATCCTCCAGACATGCAATTGGAGCCAATGATCCCTCTGCCACCTTTAGGATACTTCCAATGGTGTACTCCTCCGGTGCCTTCGCCAGACGGTAACCACCGCCCTTTCCTCTAAGTGCAGCCACCAGCTTATTCTTACTAAGCGCTGACACGATGGATTCCAGATACTTCTCTGAAATCTCCTGTCGCTTCGCAATGTCCATCAACGGTATATACTCTCCATTGTTATGCTCCGCCAGATCAAGCATGACACGGATTGCATAACGTCCTCTTGTAGAAATCTTCATATTTTGCCTCCATATATATTCCTATTTTACCATGGGTTAACTATGTTTTTCAAGAGGAAGCACGCCAGCCGCCATGCCCATTCTTCCTTATATGACAAGGTAATCTTCTCTCATAGCTTTGTTTTCCAGAAGATATGCATCCTCCCCCTTCACCACAAAGACCCGCTGCACGAACACATTTACCAGTTCTCCCTGCCGCACTGGTGCTTCATCCAGTCCTCTTTTGGCGATAAGGGACACATCCCCTACTTTTACCCGCAATTCTATATTATTTCCTCGGAAGGCTACCCGCTCTACCACGCCCTCCGTTGCAGAGCTTCTATATTTCTGCACTTCATTTTTCTTATATACCTTCACAAATTCTGGACGAATGATCGCATTTTTTGCCTCCGGTATCTCATCAAAGGAGTGAAACTGCTGATAGTTCTCCACCCTTGCAGTCTGCCCAAAAAATCCGGCAGTAAACGCCGTCTGCGGATTTTGATAGACCTCCAATGGCGTTCCCTTCTGCTCGATACGCCCCTGATTGGTAATGATAATCTCATCCGCCACCTCGATTGCCTCATCCTGATCGTGAGTTACAAAAATACTGGTGATTCCCAGCTTTTCGATCATGTCCTTAAGCCAGCTTCTAAGCTCCTGTCTTATCTTTGCATCAATGGCGGCAAAGGGTTCATCTAGCAGTAGTAATTGTGGATTTGGTGCTAAGGCTCTTGCAAAAGCCACACGCTGTCTCTGACCGCCGGACAACTGACTTGGATATCTTTTTTCTAATCCAGATAGACCGATCAAGTCAATCAATTCCATCACACGTTCTCTTATTTTACTGTGTTCCACCTTCTGTACCTTTAGCCCAAAGGCAATATTTTCATAGACCGTCATGTAGCGGAATAGCGCATAGTTCTGGAATACAAAGCCGATTCCACGCTGGCTGGCGGCAATGTGATTTACCACTCTGCCATCAATGATGATCTCGCCACTGTCCGGCTGCTCTAAGCCCGCGATCATACGCAGAATGGTAGTCTTGCCACTTCCACTAGGTCCCAAGAGTCCAATTAACTTTCCCTTCTCAATACCAAAGCTGACATGATCGGAGGCTTTATAAGTTCCAAATGTCTTATTAATATCCTTTAATTCAACGTACATCAGCTGTCTCCTTCTTCCCTCTATATTCTACAATGCTGCGAATGACCAGCAAAATCATCGCCAGAATCACCAGAATCGAAGCGACCGCAAATGCCGGTACATACTGAAATTCATTAAATAATATCTCCACGTGAAGTGGCAGCGTGTTGGTCTTGCCCCGCAGATGCCCTGACAGCACCGACACTGCGCCGAATTCTCCCATGGCTCTGGCAGTACATAACACCACACCGTACAAAAATGCCCACTTGATATGAGGAAATGTGATTCTTGCAAAAATCGTTGTTCCCTTTGCTCCCATAAGGGCTGCCGCCTCCTCTTCATCCGCTCCGATGGATTCCAATACAGGAATCAGCTCTCTCGACACGAATGGGAAGGTAACAAATATGGTCGCCAGCACGATTCCCGGCACAGCAAACACGATCTTGATATCTGCCGCCTGTAACAGCGGATACAACACACTCTGCTTTCCAAATACCAAAATATAGATCAGTCCCGCAATAATCGGAGACACCGTGACTGGTATATCAATTAATGTGGTGAGAATCTTTTTTCCCCGAAAATGAAATCTGGTAATTGCCCAGGACGCACACAAGCCAAAGATCGTGTTGCAGACGACTGCAATCACCGTTGCCTGAAGCGTCAACTGCAATGCTTTTATCGTATACTCATCCAGCACAGCTTCCAGATAATATTCCCATCCCTTTTTTAGTGATTCCGTGATTACAACGAATAACGGAAGTAACAGCATCACGGAAAGAAATAGGACACTGATTCCGATCAATAGCCACTTGACTAGCTTGGATTCTGTTTTATTGGTATGTTCCATCAGCCATTTCCTCCCCGAATTCGTTTCGCAGTTCTCGCCTGCAACAGATTCATACTAAATAAGATCAAAAACGACACCATAAGCATCACCAACGCAATGGATGTGGCACTGGCATAGTCATATTCCTGAAGCTCCGACATGATGATGAGGGGCGTAATCTCTGTATAATAGGGCTTGTTGCCCGCAATAAAGACCACGCTACCGTATTCCCCCAGACACCTGCCAAATGCCAATCCCGTACCCGTAAAAAGTGCCGGCATCAGTTCTGGGAATATCACTCTTCTAAAAATAGTTGCTGGCTTTGCTCCCAGCACACCTGCTGCCTCCTCATAGGAGTGATCCAGTTTTTCTAACACAGGCTGAACCGCCCTGACCACAAATGGAATCCCCACAAACACAAGTGCAACGGTAATTCCGATTCTGGTGTATGCGATTTTAATTCCAAATTGGGCAAAAATTTTTCCCACAAGTCCCTGATCTGACGTCAACGCCGTCAATGCAATTCCTGCCACCGCTGTCGGCAGTGCAAAGGGTAATTCAATCATTCCATCCATAATCCGCTTTCCCGGAAAATCATATCGTACCAGCACCCACGCCATAATCAGTCCCATGACCGCATTGATCAGAGATGCGATCAGTGCCGTGATAAAGCTGACATAAAAACTGGATAGCACACGTTCTCTGGTAATGACCGCAAAGAACTCCTTTATGCCAAGCTGGGATGAGTATACGATAAGAGAAGCCAATGGGATCAAGACCACGATGCTTAAGATTGCAAGGGTCACTCCCATGGTCAATCCAAATCCGGGAATTACGCGCTTTCCAGCTTTTTTCATCGCTAAACTCCTCTATCCTTTATTGTTCATATATCTGGTCAAAAATGCCGCCGTCCGCAAAATGTTTTTCCTGCGCGGCATCCCAACCACCGAACTGATCGATGGTCACCAGATGAATGTTCAAGTCAAACACATCTGCATATTCCTGTAAAATCGTCTCGTTAGATGGGCGATAGTAATTATCTCCCGCAATTCTCTGTGCCTCATCCGAATACAGATAGCTCAGATATTCTGTCGCCACTTCTCTGGTTCCTCTATCATCCACCACCGAGTCCACGACAGCTACCGATGGCTGTGCTAAGATGCTGATACTTGGTGTGACAATCTCATATTCGTCTGGATAGTCCTGTACCGAGAGAAACGCTTCATTTTCCCACGCAATCAGCACATCGCCCTGACCGTTTTCCACAAAGGAGGTGGTGGCACCTCTCGCGCCAGAATCCAATACCAACACATTCTGATAAAGCTTTTTCATAAATTCCTGAATCTGTGCTTCATCTCCACTGTACAATTTATCCGCATAAGCCCACGCTGCAAGGTAATTCCATCTCGCACCACCCGAAGTCTTAGGATTTGGTGTGATGACACCAACGCCATCCTTTACCAAATCATCCCAATCGTTGATATTTTTCGGATTGCCCTTTCGCACCAGAAATACGATGGTGGAGGTGTAGGGTGCGCTGTCTTTGGCATATTCATCAATCCAGCCCTCTTCAATGAGTCCGGCATCCTGCACAGCATTGACATCATATTCCAGTGCCAATGTCACCACATCCGCCTCCAGTCCATTTGCTACCTCAAGCGCCTGTTTGCCGGAACCGCCGTGGGACTGTGTAATCTCTACCTCCTGCCCCGTCTGCTCCCTCCAATGCTCTGCAAATAGTTCATTATACTGTTCATACAGTTCTCTCGTGGGATCGTAGGAAACATTTATGATAGATACCGAGTCGGCAGATCCACCCGTCTGGGTGGAATCCGAACCGCATCCCATCAGACTCCCCGCTGCCAATGTTCCTGCAAGTACCACTGTTGCTATTCTTTTTTTCATAACTCACGCCTTCTTTCTTGCATTCTCATCCATTATTTTTAAAGAAAAACCGAAGGCTTAACTTTTTATAAGACCTTCGGCTCATCCTGTGATATTTTTATTCTGTAAACAGTGGTGTGGAATAATATCTGTCTCCTGTATCTGGAAGCAGGGTAACGATTGTCTTGCCCTTATTTTCCGGTCTCTTTGCGAGCTGAATTGCTGCATGCAATGCCGCACCAGAAGAGATTCCTACCAACACACCTTCTGACTTTGCCAGAAGCTTACCTGTCGCAAAAGCATCGTCATTTTCAATCGTGATGATCTCATCATAAATCTTGGTATTTAATGTGTCTGGAACAAATCCCGCACCAATACCCTGAATCTTGTGTGGACCACCCTTTCCTTCTGAGAGAACTGGGGATGCTGCTGGCTCCACTGCTACGATCTTCACATCTGGGTTCTGCTCCTTTAGATACTCTCCTACTCCACTCAGAGTTCCGCCAGTACCTACACCAGCCACGAAGATATCTACCTTTCCGTCGGTATCGTTCCAGATCTCTGGTCCAGTGGTGCTCTTGTGAACTGCTGGATTGGCTGGGTTGACGAACTGTCCCGGTATAAAGCTGTTTGGAATCTCCTTGGCAAGCTCCTCCGCCTTTGCAATGGCACCCTTCATACCCTTCGCGCCCTCTGTCAGCACCAGTTCTGCACCGTATGCCTTTAAGATATTTCTTCTCTCAATGCTCATGGTCTCTGGCATGGTCAGGATAATACGGTATCCCTTCACTGCTGCGATAGATGCAAGACCAATTCCTGTATTACCGGATGTAGGCTCGATGATAACGGAACCTTCCTTTAACTCACCCTTCTTCTCAGCATCCTCGATCATCGCCTTTGCGATTCTGTCCTTTACGCTTCCTGCTGGGTTAAAGTATTCCAGCTTCACCAATACGGTAGCTTCCAGTCCAAGTTCCTTCTCCACATTTGCCACCTCGACCAGTGGTGTGTTTCCGATCAATCCTAATGTTCCCTTGTAAATATTTGCCATTTTTTCTTTCCTCTCTTTCTTTTTCCTATTTACATACCTCTTTGATATGTTTGTATGATATACCTATTAACCCACTCTGTCAATATGTAATTATAAAAAAATTTTATTAGTATTGTATTCTTCTTCCGTGAAAGGTACAATAACCTCATATTTAAGGCATAAAACTATCCAGAGAAAGGACTCAATATGGAAATCGAACGCAAATATCTCGTACCTGTTTTACCGGAAAATATAGCCCAGTATCCTTGCAAGCACATCGAGCAGGGTTATCTTGCCACAGATCCCGTGGTGCGCATCCGTCGCAGCGATGATAAATATATCCTGACCTATAAGGGCAAGGGGCTGATGGTTCGGGAAGAGTATAATCTGCCTCTGAATGCAGAAGCTTTTGAACATTTAAAGGAAAAAATTGATGGTATTCTGATCAAGAAGTGCCGATATCTGATTCCTTATAAAGAAAAATACACCATCGAATTAGATGTCTTTGAGGGAGAACTTGCTCCTTTACAATTAGCAGAAGTGGAGTTTGAGACGGAGGAAGAAGCCAATTCCTTCCAGCCACCAGAATGGTTCGGAGAGGATGTGACCTTCTCCACCAAGTATCATAACAGTACCTTAAGTCAGGCATAAAAGACCGCAGCGGAAATCTCCGCTGCGGTCTTGTCTGTACTATTATATGATGTTCCTGCCCAATTCAGTCTAATGTATGATCTTACCTGCTTCATCCAGCAGCTTGTATAAGGTCGGCTCGAAATGGAACTCTTCCATCATCCGCTCCACTTCTCCCAGATACTTTCGTCTCGCCAAGGCTGGCACGATCATCCTGCCGGATGCTGCCCCTTCCTTGGCACCACCCTTTTGCACTGCACGAATCAAAATGTTCTTCGGTGTGTGTGCAAAGTCAATGAACTCCAAGAGCTGTGTCTTATATCCACAATATTCCAACAGATTGCCGCGAATGGCATCCGTCGCCAGAGCAGAAAACCGCTCCTTGATAATTCCATAGCGGGTCATCAGTGCATAATCCTCTGTCTCAATCTGCTGATTCAATTCATGTTGACAGCATGGCACAGAGAAAATCATCTTTGCATTCCACTGGATCGCATTGAATAACGCATAATCTGTCGCTGTATCACAGGCATGAAGTGTCACTACCATATCCACTGAGAAGTCCGCCTGATAGCCATTGATGTCTCCAATCTCAAAATGTAGATTCTCGTAGCCGTATTTCTTTGCGGCGGCATTACAGTTCTTGATCACATCAGCCTTTAGATCCAGACCAATGATCTGCACCTTGCGCTTCCTTATCTCTGTAAAATAGTAATATAGAATAAAAGTCAGATAAGACTTTCCACATCCAAAGTCAATGATGTTCAACTGTTCGCTAGGGTAATCCCGCACAGCATCCTCGATAATCTCAAGAAAACGGTTGATCTGGCGGAACTTATCGTACATCGACTTTACCACCTTGCCCTCTGCGGTAAATATTCCCATATCCACAAGAGGAGGAATCACAGTTCCCTCTTCTAAGATATACTTCTTCTTTCGATTATGATTGGAATTCTCCTTGGCAGCGCCCCCCTGCACCTTTTTCGTCTTATAAGTGACCTTGCCCTTTTTTGAGCACATGAACATATGCTCCTTCTCATCATCCCATGCATTTACCTGCAAATACTGATCTATGATCGTCTCTGTCAGATACTTTTCCAATTCTTCCATTGGAATGTTCTGGTGAAATACCTGCTTTGCGGTGTAGGCTGCCGCCTGATAGTATGATTCCTTTTTCTCTATTACGATCTTCTGATATGCAGCATCCTTCCTCGCTGGCTTACTGATAATAATCTTATACGGTATAGCCTGCGCCATCTGCTGTATTTTCTCGATCCTTTCCTCCATAAGTACTCCTAAATCTCACTTTTTCTAATGTACTTAACGCACACTTTTCTCTAACGCAGTCGATCCGTCTCATAGCGTTGCTTGGTGCGGATACAGTACTTAAGCTGCTCATAGCGGTCACTGACCTCTCCCTCTGGGATGACCATATCCATTACCACTGCCATGCTGTTGATCATATGATCGTCCACCTCATCACGCATGGAGACCAGAATGTTGTACTTCTCCTCCATAGTCTCTGCGTCAAAGAATGCCATCATCTTCGGATTCACGCCATCCTCCTTGGCTGTGTCCTGTGGCTGCTTTGCTGGCTCCATCTCCTCTGCCTGTGGCTGCTGATTGGCTTTACTTACCACCTGCTTTGCCTCTTCACTTGGCGTTTCTACCTTCTTACATCCATTGTCCGCAACTAAGATCTCACGCTCCACGCGCTCAAACCGATACTTCTGTGTTACTTCTGGATACTTTAGGTGATCTACCTCACTGACGAACATCTCCAACGGTCTTGCATACACCTGATAATCTCCATATAACGCCTGATATATCACCAGCTTCTCGCCGGTCTCTGAATGGTTCGCCACCGCGATGACCTGATATAACTTATTCTTAAAATGACGGTATAACTCCCCCGTACTTGGTACTCTCTCCATGTCTAATTCCTTTCTGTCTGTGATTATGTACTAATTTTCTCACGCCTCTGTCTGCAATTCATAAGAATTCAGAAGCTCGATGCCTTCTGACACAAAGTCACGCTCAAAGGTCAGATCCGCCTGATACCCCTTTATCATCAGGTCATTTATCTCACGCATCAGATCAGACTCCATAAGTCCCTGCATTCCCATCGTCTCAACCGTGTTATGCACTGGCATAAGACTCCGCTCCAGACGTTCTGCATCATTCTCTCTGACATTAGCATTGGCACGGCTTAAGATATCTCCCTGCTGTGTCCCGCTCTGCTGCCTTACATACCCCTGAGTTGCAACCTGCTGGGTTCTATTCTGCTGTGTTCCGCTCTGTCCCGTTCCGTAACGCTGCTGCAAACGCTGCTTTAATTCCTGCTGCTTTCTCGTCATGGCATCCTGCATCTGCGCCATATTCTGATTTGCAGTGCCTCTGTTCTGATACTGCTGTGTCACCTGTCTCTGTCCGTACTGCTGCTGTCCGTACTGCTGCGTCACCTGTCTCTGCCCGTACTGCTGCACTGGCTGTCTCTGCTGATACTGCTGTGCCGCCTGTCTCTGCTGGTACTGCTGCTGTCCGTACTGCTGTGTCACCTGTCTCTGTCCATACTGCTGCACTGGCTGTCCATATGTCTGCGCTGAACGATTCAAATAATTCCTCTGTCGCTTCTTCCTATTCTCATTCCTGACAAGCAATACAACAAATACTATCCATAATACTAGAAATAATCCCATCTCTCACCTCATAGAGTCTCATTAAGAATGTGCTCAAATAAATTTTGTTCTATGTACAAAAAAACATATTAATATTATAATGTTTTGGAATTCGTTTCACAACCGGAAATTTATATTCGGAGGTTTAGATTAAATATGTTACATAAAAAATTTAAAAATCTATCTGGTATGCAGTTGATTGCCCTCGGCTTTTTTCTGCTGATTATGTGTGGTGCACTCTTACTGATGCTTCCCATCTCCTCAAGGGATGGAACATGGACACCATTTATGACCGCACTGTTTACCGCTACCAGCGCATCCTGCGTGACTGGACTGATACTGGTCGACACCTATACCCACTGGTCCACCTTTGGCCAGATCGTGTTGATCTGTCTGATACAGATCGGTGGTCTGGGCTTCATCACCATTGGTACCGCAGTCTCCCTGATTCTCCGCCGCAAGATTGGCTTAAAGCAACGCGGTTGGATCAAGGAAAGCTTCAATATATTAGATATTGGCGGTGTTGTACGGTTAATCCGTCTGGTGCTTAAGGGAACCTTGCTCTTTGAGGGAATTGGTGCGCTTCTCCTCTTCACCCGCTTTTACCCGCGGATGGGACTTGCACGTGGCATCTATTATGCCATTTTCCATTCCATCTCTGCATTTTGTAATGCAGGCTTTGATCTGATGGGATATTATGAGCCCTATTCCTCCTTCACCAGCTACTACGATGATCCCGTGGTCTCCTTTACCCTATGCGCACTGATTCTCATTGGTGGTATCGGATTTATCGTATGGAGCGATATTGCACAGCATAAGTGGAATTTCCGCAAATATGCCCTTCAGACCAAGATGGTTCTGACGGTAAGCGCCGTGCTCGTATTTGGCGGTGCATTGCTTTTCTACATAATTGAAGGCAATCGTCTATACGCCGATATGGATCTGACAGGAAAAATATGCAGTTCCTTCTTCAGCGCTGTGACACCACGTACCGCAGGTTTCAACACCACGGACACAGGTGCACTTTCCGAGGGCGGCAAGCTGCTTTCCATTATATTAATGTTTATTGGTGGTGGCTCCGGCTCTACTGCCGGCGGTGTCAAGATGGCAACAATTTTTGTTCTGTTGCTCCACCTGCGTTCCACCTTGCAACGAACCACTGGCACCAACATCTATGGCAGACGTATCGAGGATTCTACGATTACCAAGGCATCTGCCCTGCTGTGTACCTACCTATTTTGTGGCATTGCAGCAACCCTTGTCATCTGCAGTATGCAAAATTTTGCCATCGGCGACGTACTTTTTGAAGTTACCTCCGCCATCTGTACTGTGGGTATGACCACTGGAATTACTGGTCAATTAAATCTGGCATCACAGATTATTATTGCATTCTTAATGTATATCGGTCGTCTGGGAAGTCTCTCTTTTGCACTATCCTTCACTGACCACAAGAAGCCAACACAGGTTATGCAGCCAGTAGAACGTATCAACATTGGTTAATTTATATGGAAAAAGGAGTGTTTATATGAAATCAATATTAATTATCGGACTTGGACGTTTTGGAACTCATCTTTGTCAAGATCTTTCCAATCTGGATAACGAGATCATGATCGTAGATCAGGACGAGGAAAAGTTAGAAGATCTTCTTCCTCATGTTGTCAGCGCCAAAATCGGTGACTGTACCAATGAAAAGGTATTAAAGAGCCTCGGTGTAGGAAACTTCGACATCTGTTTTGTCTGCATCGGCAATAATTTCCAGAGCAGTCTGGAAATCACCAGCCAGCTCAAGGAGCTTGGTGCCAAGTATGTTGTCAGCAAGGCGAACCGTGATATCCACGCCAAGTTCTTACTTCGCAATGGAGCCGATGAGGTAATCTACCCGGACCGTGATATCGCCGAAAAAGTTGCTGTGCGTTTCTCCGCCAATCAGGTATTTGATTATGTGGAGCTGGACAACGGCTATTCCATCTATGAAATCGCCCCACTGCCAGAATGGATTGGACATTCCATCAAGGATGTGGATGTCCGTGCCCACTATAATACCAATATCATCGGTATCACGACAGACGGCAGCATGAAGCTGACTCCGGGACCAGATTATATCTTCGAGAAGAATGAACATCTGATGGTCATCGGGCACCAGCGTGACATCGAGAAAATCATAAAGAAATTATAAGACAATACATAACGAACTGCCCTCTGCTTATTCAACAGAGGGCAGTTCACTTTTAGATAATTGCATAGATATTATTTATTTCTGATAAATCTGAATAAAATTCTCTACCACTTCCACCAGCTTCTCATAGCTCATAGATGTTGTATCCAGACAGAAGTCATAATTTCTGGCATCGTTCCAATCTCTTCCTGTATAGTAGCGGTAGTAATCTGCACGATACTTATCGACCTTCTCGATCTTCTTTTCTGCTTCCTTCTCAGAAAGACCATTCTGGTTCATGACTCTGGCAACGCAATCCTCAAGCGGTGCGTAAAAGTAAAGTCGCAGTACATCCGGATTATCCTTTAATACATAGTCCGCACAACGTCCAATGATAATACAGGACTCCTGCTCTGCCAACTCACGAATCACCTTCGCCTGATAGTTAAAGAGGTTGTCATCTGAGACAAAGTCTGAACTCTCTGGTGGAATCACACCACCTGTATAAGGATTCTTTTTTAAGATTCCAAGCAGTGGAGACTTCTTTAACTTCTCATCCACCTGTCCGAACAGAGCTTCATTGATACCGCTCTCATCCGATGCCATACGAAGAATCTCTCTGTCGTAGCAGTTCATCCCAAGCTTTTCTGCCAGAAGCTTACCCAGTGTTCTTCCGCCACTTCCGTAGCTTCTCGCAATCGTGATGACTGTCTTTTTCATATCTATTACCTCCCTTTTTCTTCTCTTTTATCTGCATGAGAAGTGCTCCATTCGAAAAGCTTCTCATTACTCGCCCAAGTACGCCTTCTTAATAGAATCGTTATTCATCATTTCCTTTGCATCTCCGGAAAGTACGATATTTCCAGTCTCAAGCACGTAAGCACGGTTCGCAATAGAAAGTGCCTTCTTCGCGTTCTGCTCTACCAAGAGTACGGTCGTACCGCTGGCGGAAATCTCACGGATAATGTTAAAAATCTCTTCTACGAAAATTGGAGAAAGTCCCATGGATGGCTCATCCATCAAGATAATCTTCGGCTTGGACATCAGCGCACGTCCCATGGCAAGCATCTGCTGCTCACCACCACTTAAGGTTCCTGCCAACTGATTCTTACGCTCTTCCAAACGTGGGAAACTCTTATATACACGCTTTAAGGACTCTGCGATCTCTGCCTTATCCTTTCTGGTGTATGCGCCCAGCTTCAAGTTCTCATATACGGAAAGCTCTGCAAATACACGTCTTCCCTCTGGCACATGTGCCATTCCCATGGATACGATCTTGTGTCCCGGAATCTTGGCAATATCCTGTCCCTCAAAGAGAATCTCGCCCGCAGCCGGCTTGATCATACCAGTGATAGTCTGTAATGTGGTAGTCTTTCCTGCGCCGTTGGCACCGATCAATGCGATGACCTCTCCCTCATTTACTTCAAAGGAAATACCCTTGATTGCCTGGATAACACCATAGTATACTTCCAGATTCTTTATTTCAAGCATAGCCATAATCTTTTACTTCCTTTCTACTCGCCTAGGTACGCCTTAATTACCTGTGGGTTATTGAGCACGTCGCTTGTCTTACCCTCTGCTAAGACCTGACCAAAGTTAAGCACAGTCAATTCCTCACAGATACCGGAAACCAGCTTCATATCATGCTCGATCAGAAGAATTGTCATATCGAACTCATCCCGTACAAAGTGAATGGTATCCATCAATTCCTTTGTCTCATTTGGGTTCATACCTGCTGCTGGCTCATCTAAGAGCAAGAGCTTTGGATTGGTAGCAAGCGCTCTGGCAATCTCAAGCTTTCTCTGCTTACCATATGGCAGATTGGAAGAAAGATAATCTGCTTCCTTATCCAGATCAAATACCTTCAAGAGCTCCATTGCCTTCTCATCCATCTCTGCCTCTACCTTACGGTACTTTGGCAGACGAAGGATTCCAGTCAATGTGGAATAACTCATCTGATTATGTAAACCAATCTTAACATTGTCCAATACGGTCTGATCCTTGAACAGACGAATATTCTGGAAGGTACGGGCAATACCAGCTTTATTGATATCGATGGTCTTCTTTCCAGTAATGTCCTGACCATCCAATGTAATCACACCATCATCTGGCACATATACGCCGGTAAGCATATTAAAAACTGTGGTCTTTCCTGCACCGTTTGGTCCAATCAGACCGTAAAGCTGTCCCTTTTCGATTGAAATATGGAATCCATCTACCGCCCGAAGACCACCAAAGGAGATTCCAAGATTCTTAACTTCTAATAATGCCATATCTATGCCGCTCCTTTCTGGGTATTCTTCTTAATCTTTGCAGCTACCTTCTGTCTCCACTCGATACATTTTGGTGCCCAGTTAAATAACATCATTGCAATCAGAACGATGGAGTAGATCAACATACGGTAATCTGCCAGTCCACGAAGTACCTCTGGAAGTAAAGTAAGAAGTACTGCGGCAATGATAGAACCGCGGAAGCTTCCCATACCACCAAGCACTACGAATACCAGAATCATAATGGACATATTATATCCGAAGTTAGCAGGAGTCGCTGTAACGGTAGACAGGTTGTGAGCATAAAGCACACCGCCCGCTCCAGCGATCGCTGCAGAAATAGTAAATGCCATCAACTTGAACTTAGTGATGTTGATACCTACGGACTCTGCTGCGATACGGTTATCACGGATTGCCATAATCGCACGACCACTTCTGGAATTTACCAGATTAAATACAACAAATAAAGAAACTAAAATCAGGATCACACCTGCTGTAAAGCTGGAGAGATGTGGAATTCTTGAAATACCCTTTGCTCCGTTGATGAGCCACACACCCTCGTCTGTCAGCTTAATCGCTGTACCATTTGAGATTGCAAAGTGAAATCCATCCACATCCTTAGCAATGTAAAGCACGTTGATGATATTCTTGATAATCTCACCAAATGCCAGTGTAACGATTGCCAGATAATCACCTCTTAATCTAAGTACAGGAATACCAATGAGGAATCCGAAAAATGCAGCCATTACGACACCTGCAACCAGCGCTATTACAAAAAGTAAAATCTCATTTGTGATAGTTCCTTCCAGAAGCTTAGTACAAAATGCTCCTGTAAAAGCTCCAACACACATAAATCCTGCATGTCCGATACTAAGCTCTCCCAAATATCCTACACACAGATTCAAACCAATTGCTACGATAGAATAGGTGCACATTGGTACGAGAAGTCCCTGCATCAAAGATGACATGGAACCTGTCGTCACCATAATCTGAACCACGATATATACCAAAATGACCAATCCAAATGTAATCAACTGATCCTTGGTACTTTTTTTCATTGATTTCATATTTATTTTCGCCATAACATATCTTCCTTCCGCATTTATACTTTCTCGTGCATCTTCTTACCTAAGATTCCGGTCGGTTTTACTAAAAGCACGATAATCAATACTGCAAACACGATTGCATCTGATAACTGGGATGATATGTAAGCACGACCCAAGATCTCGATGACACCCAGCAGGATTCCACCGATGAAGGCTCCCGGAATAGATCCGATACCACCAAATACTGCTGCGGTGAACGCCTTAATACCTGGCATAGAACCAGTATATGGTGTTAAGGTCGGATATGCGGAACAGAACAGCACACCTGCGATGGCAGCAAGTCCAGAACCAATTGCAAAGGTGAGGGAAATTGTCGCATTGACATTAACACCCATAAGCTGTGCTGCGTCCTTATCCTCAGACACTGCAAGCATCGCCTGACCAGCCTTTGTCTTCTTAATGAACAGCATCAAAGCGATCATGATCACGATACATGCTACAACAGTAACAATAGTCGTACCAGAAATGGTAAGTGCTCCATCTGCCAGTTTTAATGCTGGAAGGGTAACAACGGAGCTAAATGACTTCGTATCTGCACCGAACACCAGCAATGCTCCATTCTGCAAAAAGTAGCTGACACCGATTGCAGTAATAAGTACTGCCAATGGAGTCGCTCTTCGAAGCGGCTTATATGCAATCTTCTCAATGACGATACCAAGCACGGTACAAACAATGATAGAGACTCCAACTGCCAGCAGTGGATGCCAGCCCTGTCCACTCATTGTCATAAATGTCACATAACATCCGATCATGATGACATCTCCATGTGCAAAGTTCAACATCTTAGCAATACCATATACCATGGTATATCCCAGCGCGATGATCGCATACACGCTTCCCAGACTGATTCCATTAATCAGATAGGATAAGAAATTCATAATAACACCTCTGTCTTTCATTATTTAATACGTTAAAACGGCAATAACTTCCCTCATTATAACATGCAGAATACCTGTATACAATAATAAGATAAAAAAAGAGGCAGCACGTCGGTATGTGATACCACCAACGCGCCAACCTCTTTATTGGCAAATCAACACTGCCTACATTTATTACATTGCTGTGTATGCACCATCTTTGATTACAACTGCCTTTGGAGCCTTGCTGACTTCACCAGTTGCCTGCCATGTCATACCTGTACCTGTCAGACCATCAACAGAGATCTTTGTCATTGCATCGCTCATTGCTGCTCCGATTTCAGATACGCTCATATCTGGAGTAACACCAGCCTCTTCTGCTGCTGCCTTCATGATGTAGATTGCATCATATGCATCTGCTGCGAACTGGTTTGGAACCTCGCCATATGCTTCCTGATACTTTGTAACGAATGCCTGAGTTGCCTCATCCTCTGCATCTGCTGCGAATGGAGTTAATAACATAACGCCCTCTGCTAAAGATGTATCGAAGTTCTCAACACCAAGGATTCCGTCCATACCATCTACACCGAAGAATGTTGGCTCATATCCCATACCATTTGCCTGTGTTAAGATGATAGAAGCCTCTGTGTAGTAAATTGGTAAGAATACTAACTCTGCACCTGCGCTCTGTGCCTTCTGTAACTGAGTAGAGAAATCTGTCTTAGAATCTGCTGTAAATGCTTCCTCTGCTACGATCTCGATACCCTGATTTGCAGCTTCCTCTACGAAAGTTGCCTCGATACCAGAAGAATATACACTAGAGCTATCATAGATAACTGCTACCTTTGTTGCAAGATTGTTCTCTGCGATATACTGTGCAGAAGCTGTTCCCTGATTAGGGTCTGTAAAACATGCCTGGAATACATTGTCATTTACGATAACGTCAGTAGAAGATGCGGATGGTGTTAACTGATACATTCCGTCCTGTGCTGTCTTATCTGCAACTGCTACACAAGGAGTGGTTGTTACAGTACCCATTAACATCTGCATACCCCAATCCTTTAAGGAGTTGTATGCGTTAACGGACTTCTCTGCGTCACTCTGATCATCCTCATACTTGAACTCGATCTGATATCCATTGATACCACCTGCTGCGTTGATCTCGTCTACTGCGATCTGTGCAGCGTTCATAACTGCCTGACCATAAATTGCTGCATCACCAGTAGTAGGTCCGATGCTACCAATCTTAAATACTGTACCGTCTGCTGCTGAGCTTGTAGCTGCCTCTGTTCCTGTTGTAGCTGCTGTTCCGTCTGCTGCTGCATCACCACAACCAGCAAGACAAGTAACAGTCATTGCTGCTGTTAATAATACACTTAAAGCCTTCTTCATAATACTTTCCTCCTAATGCCTCTTATTCTTGTTGCAATGATAGCAAAATTTTTCTTGCTTCTCAATATCCAGAATCCACTAAATTCTTGATTTATTTTAACATTCAATTATGCAATTTGTTGTTTGCCATAATTTGCAATTATACCTTTCATTCCGTTTTGTAATATTAAAGTAAATAAAAGGTAAAAAGCATTGGTCTACTCATAAATATATTCCTGCATTAAGGATTGTATGCGCTCCTCAATTCCAGCTCGCTTACACTTATATAAGAAGTCATCCATATAGTTCTCTTTCAGGTAAGTAAGGACATACTGGTTACGCTGATCGTTCTCCATTTCCTTTAAGTTGTCCTTATCCTCATGCAAAAAGTAGTATGCCAGCGCAAGAAAATCCGGTGCCCTCCAGCCTGCTGCATCATCCAACACCGCCTTGACATTCTCTAACTCGCTGCGCAACATAATTGCCTGCATTCCCCCGGTGCCAAAAGCATCTCCCTGCTTTGCCACCTCTGCTACCATCTGCTTTAGGCACTGAATTGTAGACTGGAAATCAATATCATCCTCACGAATGGAGCAATCATGATACACCTGCTCTAAATCCGCAATCAGCGTATCCATGCTCGCTTGTACTTCCGGCACAGGGCTCTCTCCCATACAATCGAGGAGCTTCATGATCGCCTCCCTCGCCTGTCTAAGATACTCTCCCGCCTCCACATAATCTGACTGCAACGTATCTGCCAGTTCCACTGTATCCTGAAACTCCTTTAGTAGATTCGCTACCAATGTCTTATCATAGCCTACCCCTAGAAAATCCTTGCGCAGATCCTTCAACTCATTCTTCAATTCCTTCGACTTCCTGCGGGCAGCTGCCCTCTCCCCGAAATTCATATGATTACCTCGTATACTCCCTAATATTTCCACTTGCCGCATGTATTGAGTATAACACCTATTCTAGGCTCAAGACAACCGTATTCCCCAACTTTTACAAAACCCCCGGCGGTTCCCAATCTATCCACTGTCTTACAACAGCAAATAATATTGAAATCCCACCGGGGGTCTTATTTAATGCATAAGTGTAAAATATCCAATCAGTGCAATGCCTACCAGTACGATCAACGCCAGCGGAACGATCGTAATCAACGCCGCGATCACCATGGCTAGAAAATCATTCTTTTCAAGCTCTGGTCGATCTGGCTCATAATCAATTCCAGCTTCACGCTCACGCTCTTCCTTCGCGGCATCACTATCCTCATGAAGTTTATCTAATGCCCTGTCAACTTTCTTCTGAAAAATCATATGCCAAACCTTTCAAATGCCTATTCCTGTACACCAAGCTTGTGGTGACATGCAACGAAATGTCCTGGCTCTACTTCCTCTAACTCAGGTACTACGTTCTCACAGATCTCGGTACAATAGCGACATCTTGTGTGGAACTTACATCCCTTTGGAGGATTGATTGGGCTAGGAATATCTCCCTCAAGAATGATGGACTCCTTCTTGGCATCCACATCCGTGGTAGGAATTGCGGATAACAACGCCTCTGTATATGGGTGATATGGATGTGAGAACAAATGCTCCGTATCACTAAGCTCCATCATATTTCCAAGGTACATAACACCGATACGATCGCTGATGTACTTGATAACACTAAGGTCGTGGGAGATAAACAAGTATGTCAGGTTGTTCTGCTCCTTTAAGTCTAATAACAGATTGATGATCTGAGACTGGATTGATACGTCCAATGCAGATACAGCCTCGTCACAGACTACGAACTTTGGATTCACTGCAAGAGAACGGGCAATACCGATACGCTGTCTCTGTCCACCAGAGAACTGATGCGGATAACGATGAATGAAGTAAGAAGCAAGTCCACACTTCTCCATAACTTCCATGATGTAATCCTGCATCTTTGGATCGCCCTTCTTGAACATACCATGTGCCTGAAGTCCCTCTCCGATGATCTGACCAACTGTCATACGAGGATTCAAGGATGAATATGGATCCTGGAAGATCAACTGGAGATCACGTCTTAAGTAACGCATCTCTGCTTCTGTCAGGTTCGCCAGATTGATACCGTTATCCTTCTGTGCCTCATACTCATCGAAGCGCTCATTGCCCTCACAGGACTTACGTACCGTATCAATTACCAATAATTCCTCTTTTACTTTCTTCTCAAGATCAGGAATCTTCTTCTTCAACTCAGCGATCTTAGACTCGCCCTTGCCCAGAATCTCAAGGCGCTCAACCTCTGCATTGATACGGCGAATCTCCTTCATCGCAAGATACTCAGCCAGATAGTGCTTTCCTACTTCCTCAAGATCCTTATCAGGTAAGGTATAAACACCACCGATCAATGCTGTGATATCCAACAGCTCATTTCTCGCCTCACTCTGTCGCTCGCTAAGCTGCTGACCTGCTGCCAGCTTCTCGATACCCTCTGGCATCTTATCATACTCTTCCTGCATCTTAGCAACCTTAGCCTGCAACTCTTCACACTGCTTCTTCTTAGCAGTAAGATTGCGGAAGATATTCTCTACATATTTCAAATCAAAATCTTCGACAGTACGTCCGTAATATACAGTACGTCCACCAGTCTGATGATAAAGCTGTAATAAAGTACGTCCCAAAGTGGACTTTCCGCATCCACTCTCTCCAACGAGACCAAAGGTCTCACCCTCATAAATGTTTAAGGAAATACCATCATTAGCCTTTACGAATGCCTGTGGCTTTCCCATCTTCTTCTTTCCGATTGGGAAATACTGCTTCAGATTCGAGACTTTTAATAATACTTTCTTTTCGTCGCTCATTAGTTTCTTTCCCCTTTCTTCGGATAGTGGCAACGCACTGTATGCCCTGCTTCTACCTCTAATAACTCCGGCTCGATCTCACGGCACTTATCTGTTGCATACTTACAACGTGGTGCGAACTTACAGCCCTTTGGCAGATCAAGCGGATGTGGTACTGCTCCCGGAATCGCATCCAAGCGCACACCCGTTGGAGTATCCAGTCTTGGGATAGAATATAACAAACCTTCTGTATATGGGTGAAGGAACTTGTTGTCACCAAAGATGAAACGAACTGGCGCCATCTCTACGACCTGTCCACAGTACATAACTGCTACATCATCTGCCATCTCATTGATAACACCAAGGTCATGTGTGATGAACAAAATGGAAGTTCCTTTCTCATTCTTAAGCTCATTCATCAGCTTTAAGATCTGTGCCTGAATGGTTACATCAAGTGCCGTTGTCGGCTCATCTGCAATCAAAAGCTTTGGCTGACATGCTAATGCCATGGCAATCATGACACGCTGACGCATACCACCGGATAACTGATGCGGATACTGCTTTGCCACCGCCTCTGGGTTTGGAATACGCACGTCCTTAAGCATATCGACACACTTTGCTGCTGCTTCCTTCTTGCTCATTCCCTGATGAATGATAAAAGGCTCAGAAAGCTGACGCTCAATCGTAAAGATTGGGTTCAAACTTGTCATCGGCTCCTGGAAGATAACCGATATATCATTACCACGGATCTTACACATATCCTTTACGGATACATCGGCAAGGTTCTTGCCATCAAAGAAGATCTCTCCGCTGTCAATATAACCATTGCCATCTAATAACTTAAGGATACTCATGGCAGATACACTCTTACCACTACCACTTTCTCCAACAACTCCAAGTGTCTTTCCTGGTTCGACAGAATAGGAAACACCATTTACAGCCTTAACAGTACCCTTTTTTGTACTAAAAAAGGTATGCAGGTCATTTATCTCTAATAAAGCCACTTTCGTCTCCTCCTTCTATCTCTCATTTGACTTCGGATCGATTGCATCACGCAGACCGTCACCGACAAGGTTGATACAGATTACACAGATACTAAGCATGATAGCTGGGAATACCCATCTCCACCAGTAATTCTGGATAACAACTGAATTAACACAACCATTTAACATATTTCCCCATGTAGGACGAGGAAGCTTAACACCGAATCCCAAGAAGGACAGGGTGGACTCTGTCAACATACAGGAAGCAAAATCCAATGTTGCAGATACGATAATAACCGAAATAACATTCGGAATAATATGCTTAAATACAATCGCGATTTTCTTCACACCCATGGCATTTGCGGCAGTAACGAACTCCTTCTCACGCTCTGCTAATACCTGAGCACGTACCAGTCTTGCCAAATTCGGCCAACTAAGTACACCAAGTACCACCATGATAAGGGCAATCTTCGCATCCTCTGACATACTATTTCCAATGATAGAAGTCAGTATCATAGCCATCGGAAGGAATGGCAAGGAATATACGATCTCAGTAATACGCTGTAATACGATATCTACCCAGCCTCCAAAGAAACCGGAAATACCACCTATGATAATACCGATAATGGTGGAAATGATGACCGCAATCGCACCGATGGTCATGGTCATTCGTCCACCATTTAAGATACGTGAAAATACATCACGTCCCAGTTCATCGCTTCCTAATAAGTAACCCTTTAATCCCCAAGTCACGATCTTGCCGGATTCCGTCACCGCATAATTCTGGTAAGTACCACCATAAATGGCAACCACGTCAGTTGCTTTGGCTGGCACATCTGTCTGTCCCTTGTTATCACTACCCCAGGAATATACGTTTCCTGTATCGGTCAGTGCTGTCAGATGATATCTACCACCATAGATGGCTACTACATTTCCATCCATCTCTGGAATATCTCGCTCACCCTGATTCGCCTTACCCCAGATACGCAGGGAACCATCCTCAAGCAATGCTACACAGGCATCGGATGTTGTGGCAATATCAACTACAGTTCCAAGATCCTCTGGAATCTTAGAGATATCAGACTGCTGACTTCCCATATGTCTTACTTCGCCATCGTAGGTCAACGCCATCAATGTGGTATTCGCAACGGAAATCTTAGCGATATCGCTGTTTCCATTTCTCTTTGTCAAACGCACATCATTCAGGTTCTCATTTCCCCAGCAGAAAATCTCACCGTCCTCTGTCAATGCATAGGACATCTGATAACCAGCTGCAATCTGCTTGATATCATCCTTACGCGATACCTCCATCGGCACCTGACACTGTCCTAAACGGTCAGAACCCCAACAGATAATCTCTCCCTCATCGTTAAGCGCTATAATGTGATCATAACCTGCTGCAACGGATACGACATTTCCTAACTCTTCCTTGGAAGGCATCTTCTCAATCAAATCAACCTTATTGGTAACCTGGGTATATCCCCATACATAGACATTACCATCATTATCCAGTCCTACGCTAAAGGTAGATCCTGTGGAAATCTCCTTGACATTGCCCTGTAATTCATCTGGCACATCCATCATATCCATACATGGCGCCACATTGATCTGTGTCTCTTCCTTTTCACTCAGATCAATAGGATTAAATAATGGTCCGATAAGTACGATCAGGAAAATGATAACAAACACGATCAATCCCAGCATCGCAAGCTTATTGGACATAAAATTCTTTACAATCGTACGCATTGGGCTCTGGAGCGCTTCTTCCTGCATGACATCAAGCTCTCTCTTCTTTCCGAACCCCAAAAGACGTTTCAGCATCTTCATTGTTATCTTTCCTCCTATTTGTTGATACGGACTCTTGGGTCAACGATTCCATAACTTAAGTCAGTAACCAGATTACTGATCAATGTGATCACACAATAAAGCATCTGAATTGCCAATGCCAGATCATAATCCTGATTCATCAGACCCACATAATACATCTTACCAATACCGTTTAACTGGAACATCTGCTCAATGATAATGGAACCCATGAAAATGCTCATGAACCATCCAATAATCAGAGTGATAACAGATAATAATGCATTTCTCCATGCGTGAGAATAGATAACTACCTTTTCCTTCAGTCCCTTTGCTCTTGCAGTACGGATATAATCCATACGAAGTGCATCGATCATGGCTGCACGGACATAACGAGTCATACCACCTAAAGATGCCACTGTCATGACCAATACTGGAAGTGCCAGATAACGCATACGATCCAATACCGCTTCCATTCCTGTTCCCTGAAAATTCGGTGAATTCATACCGCTGATTGGGAACCATCCTAACTGCACCGCAAAAATATACATAAATACCAGCGCCAAAATAAACTGAGGCACACTATAGCCTACAATCGTGAACGCCTGTACCGCATTGTCAAATTTAGAAAACTTCTTCACTGCACAGTGAATTCCCAATGGAATCGTAATCACAAGTGCAAGAATTGTCGCAACAATATTTATAAGAATTGTATTCATCAATGGCTGTCCAAGGACTTCGCTAACTTCCGTCTTATAGAAAGTAGAATATCCTAAGTCGCCACTGAGCAGATTTCCCATCCACTTTACATAACGAACCGGAATCGGATCATCTAGTCCTAACTTTTCTCTGGCTTCCTGATAGCGCTCTTCAAACACCTCAGCGGAAACCTTACCTCTTAAGTTCTGTACCTGATTCAATGCACGGTCACCAGGCACGTTATTAAATAGTGTAAACATAATGATGGACACTACAAAAAATACTCCCACCATATATACAAGTCTTTTACCAACGTACTTTAACATAATTCAACCAACCTTCATCTAATTCTTCATTTCCTTTGGAACAACATCCTGGCATGTACCTTTCATCCCATTCCAAAAGAAACGAGTAAGGATTTGCAGGAATTTATACCGCAGGAAAGAATGGGGGCATACCCCATTCTTTCTCTTCGGTAAAAATCATCTATGAACTTAGATTACTCAACGTTTGCGTACAGAATAGCTACTGTCTCGTTCCAGTTGTATCCATCCTCTTCCCAGTCATGTACTCTGGATGAGAAGAAGTCATGGTACTCGTTGGAGTACAGTGGAATCTCTGGTAACTGCTCATTCCAGTAAGAAATGTAGTTGAACCAGTTCTCAGCATATGCTGCATCGTCGCCTTCTGCAGTCTGATTCATAGCAAGTGCTAAATCATATAACTTCTGTCCTTCTTCACCTAATACAGCGTTTGTGTTGTTAGGTGATCCTGGCTCATGTGAATAAGCCTGATCGTATGGGTTACCAAAACCGGATGCAAGGTTGAACATCTGGTAAGGATTCTCCTCAGAGTTGTCATAGAAGTATGTCAACAGATCAGAGAAAGTACCAACGGTCTGGTTAATCTGCATACCAGCTGCTGCAACATCTGGATTCTGCTGTAAGGATGTTACAAGCAGATCAGATACGGAGTTATTCTCAGAAGAGAACCACTCGATGATTAATGGCATGTAAGTACCGTCATCTAACTTCTTGTAACGGATACCCTCGCCTGAGTAATCAGAACCATCCTCGTTGTATACCCAGCCACCTTCTTCCAGAACTGCGATTGCAGAGTCAAGGCTGTATGGGTATGCATTCAATCCATCTACTTCCTCAGCGTACTCCTCTACCATCCACTGCTGTGTACCATAAGGTCCACTAACAACAGTACCATGGCCGCCTGTGAAAGTCTGAGCAAATGCTACACGGTCAAGTAAGTAAGCCATTGCCTGACGAACCTCAACGAACTGAGTAGGTCCCTGGTTACACTTGAAGGAAATCATACCGTAACCAGCACGTGGGAAGCTGATGTAATCGAAGCCACCCTCTTCTACCATATCAAGACCAGCCTCGATATTATCTCCATCTGGAATCTGAGTCAGGACATCAACTGCACCTGTCTTTAACTGATCCATCATAGTATCCTCAGTAACATACTTAACGAGACATGTCTCGATGTTAGCTGTCTGTCCCTCGAAGTTACCTGGGAAGTTAGGATTCTTTGTCAATGTATATGTGTATGCGTTCTCGTCATAAGATGTAAACATATATGCACCAGATGCTGCTGTATAGTTATATCTTGCAGCGTTTACGGTATCTGCGATGTACTCAGATGTGAAGTTGTCAGAGAACTTAACACCATTCTCTGTCTCCTCAAGAGTAACATCTGCTGGATACCACATCTCCATAGACTCTGGATGGTTTGCAATCAATGCCTGTCCATAGTAATATGGCATATACTGTGCATCGATAGTTACAGAGTAGGTCTTGTCATCGATTAAGTGAAGACCTTCAAAAGTATCGCTCTCACCAGACATATATGCATCATATCCTAATACATACTGTGCTGTACTATCTGTTAAGTTAGTTGCCTCAAGATCTGTGATCATCTCATCACATCTTAACATATAATAGTTCAAGTAATCCTGTGCTGTAATGTCTGTTCCATCACTGAACTTTAATCCGTCCTTAATAGTGATCGTATAAGTCTTGCTACCATCCTCGTTATCTGTAGCCTCAATGCTCTCTACAACGCTTGGATTCTCTAGCCACTTACCATCCTGATCATGCTCAACTGGAGCCATACCTGTGATCAACTGATATGCGGTATAATCACCAGCACCATTTGCCCAAGATGGAGTGATATCACCACTGGTCTCAGAAACAACACCAAGGATGATCTGATCGTTAGCGTAAGTAACAGATCCCTCTGCTCCGTCAGCCGCTGCTTCTGTTCCTTCAGAAACAGTGTTGCTAGCTTCTCCGCCCTCGTTGCTGCTGCCACATCCAGCTACTAAACCAGCTGTCATAGCACCAACTAAGAAAAGAGAAAGAACTTTCTTTTTCATAATATTTCCTCCTTATAGAAAATTATTTATATATAAACGCCAAAGGCATCTATACCGTAATTCACGCCGCAACTGCGACTCGTTATCATTGCAACACGTTATCACATTAAATTATTTTTGTGCAACGAAAAAAAGTGCCAATGAACCCCTTTGCTCATTGCACTCTCTAGTCACTTATAAATACACTTGTGTGTTGCACACGCACAACTTGTTTTTATTATACATTGCACAGGTGATTTGTCAATACTTTTAGCGAAAAAAGTCCTTTTCTAGCGCTGGAAAATCCTACTTTTTTACTGTATTTTTTGCTAAGTTTTTGTTATACTTTTCCGGTAGGCAATCATCCAATCAGATTGTCACTCATTTATCTATTTAGGAAAGAGGATCTTATGATTACAAACGATGATGTTTTAAATATGAATTTTTATAAGAAAGAGAAGTTCACAGGCAGTTATCTTGGAATGCGCTATCTCATTCAGAAGGATTCCGTGGAGTCCGAGGCAGCAGAGGGCGAAGAACCAGTGAAGACGGATATCTTCCGTGCCACCCTCTGGCCAGGGCCTTACAACTATGCCACCACCCCCGATGAGAAAAAGACCAGCAGGACATTTCCCTTCACCTCAGAGGGAAAGCAGCAGGTCGTGGATTGGTTGAACGAACAATGGAATAGCAGAAAAGACGAATGGCCACAGTAGTGATACTGTGACCATTTTAAATTAATACTCATCTAATGTGCTAGTTTGAATAAGATAACTTAACTCTTCTAATGCAACTCCCTCATCATCATAACCATATGGCTCTTGCCCCTCATAAACGATTTCTTCAACTAGCATTCCATTATCTATACTTACTCTTTTTACTTGCTCATATCCCATATTGCAATGATCAGTGTATATCCCATTACCATCCTTATATTCGTATAGCGTAACCATTCCATATATGCTTCCAAGTTCCAATGCTGTTGTTCCATCTGTTGTCCACACAGTATATTCCATATCTGCATTACATGTTCCACTTTGTACAAGCAGTTCTAAATATCCATCTTTATTAATATCATACAATGTCCACTCACAATATTCTGGGCTATCCGCATTCACATATGATGCGTCTAAAATCCATGTGTATATCTCATCATAATTTACGTCTTCCATATTTCCATCATCCGTTACATCACTTGTAACATCTTGATTATACGATATAACATCCTCAATTACAAATACAGGAAATCCATTACTTCCTGCCTTCTGTCCTGTGTATGTTAATGTGCAGTTAAAATAATATGCCTGTGTTGCCATATCTGGCTGCGCATTCATTAGCCAATCCCATTCAGATATTGCTGCTTCATCTTTCTGCATAATTACTCCAACGTTCAGTCCGCCTGTTCCAATGTACACTGCATAATTGTTAACGTCTGTATTAGTCAGCGGATACGGTATTGTAATATCTGTCTTTACACTACCTTCAAAACCGCTTGCTTCCCATCCCGCATATCCGCCTTCATACATACTTATATCAACTGGTTCAACTGGTTCAACTGTCTCTCCACCGCCCGACAATAATGCGAAAAGAATAATTATCAATACCACTATTCCAGCAATAACAAATGGCATTTTTTTCTTTTTTTGTAATGGCTTGTTATTAACGATTCCCTGCGCATACTGATTCATATTTGTCACATTATCAGAATGTGATTCATTCTTTAAATTTGCCTCACAATACGGGCATTTTACCCATGCACTCTCTACTTCTTTCCCACACTTTGAACAAAACATATCTATTTCCTTTCTCACATTTTATTTCACATTTTTATTCGTTTCTACTTCTGACAAAACGGACAGAAATTCCAACCTTTCTCCATCTTTCTGCCACAACGTGAGCAAACGCTATCATAAGCCTCACACGCAACGGTTCGGCGCTCACTTAAATATTCTTCATAATACCTCGGTGAAATTTGCCCAGTTTTTTTCAGATTTGTTTTTTCGTTCTCCTGTAACAACACATAGATTTCATTAGATAAATAAATTGTTTTATATTCATTCCAACGATTAGTTACAGTAGTCAACTCAATTAAAACTACTGGTACAACTCCGAATACTGCTACACCTATAATTCCCCCTATCACACTACCCAATAGCAATCCGCAAACACCACCTATAACGGCAGCCACTCCGCTTGCTTTTAACCATTTCTTTTCCTTTGCAACCTTCTCATTACGAATTCTCTCGTATTCCGCATATTGGGCAGGATGTGTCTGGCTATATTTTTTCATACAATCTTCTAATGTCTCTTTAATATAGTTCGCATATTCCGGTCTTGTACTATAATGTAATTCCCGCTCACTTGATTCGGGCTGTAAATCTTGTAATACTTGCAACAGTTGCGGGTACTCCTCATATTGTTTTCCGCGTTTCTCCGGCAACACTGCACCTAATAATTCAAATACTTCCACCGCCATCTCGCTCGTTGGCATCTGTAAACAACTTTGGTTGATATAAACAACATTTTTACAGCAATTAATCTGCTGAATATGAGTCAAAAAAGCTGCATGTCCTTTCCACACGATACTCTCTTCTGTAAAACACATGCCATCCCCTGCTGTGAGTGCAAATACAATATTTGCCGCCTCACCAAAAATTCCTGCCACCTCCGTTTTTAATTGTTCTAACCTCTCATCTCGTATAGTTGGATTCTTCAACACAACACATGATTCCAAAATCCCTCCACACACCTTATCCTGATAATATTCATTAAATCGTTTCCATAGTTCTGACTGTTCTGACCTTATTTCAAAAATTGGCGACTCTACAAAAAAGAAAAATTCCGCTTTCTTTTTTCTTTCTGCCTCGATGCGTGCAATATTCCTCTTTGCTTCCTGCGCAGAGAACTTTGTTCCACAGCCATGACATATCCAATATTCTTTCGTTGTTGTGCTGCTTCCAGCGTCACACAAACCGCACAGCAACCCAAGCGGCCCTAAACAAATATATCCACAACATGCATCTCCAAAATTAAAGTAACTTGTATGTTTTTCAGAACTTGTCACGAATTGACAGTTATTACCACCACAATTTGGACACTTCATATAAATTCCCTCACTATATTTATCATCTTTGTAATTAGCATCAACTCCAATGTCATGCTTCCAAATCCAGCCAACAGCCCCGTTCCTACTCTTGAATACTTTGTTGATTGCCAAAATCCAATGTACTGGCCTCCACCGTCAACAATAAGCGGGATAAGAAGTAAAAATGCCAACCAGCATTTTATACTTATATTTTTATAAACCAATAAGGCTGTCATAAAGCCGATAAATATCCCAGTACACCTCATACATACCGGAAACTGATAGCCACATATAAAAAAACTCCGCTCCGGCAATTGATGACATCCCCACACCCGCCCGATTTTCATTAGAGAAATCCATATTTTCATTTTCATGTTTTTCTCTTATCTCCTCCATATAGACATCACTGAATATTAACAATCTGTCTCATTTCTTCCTTGAATGTTTCTGCATCTGCCTTGTTATTTGAATATATAATTGCATTTACACCATTACGTTGTAATATGCGTATTTCCGTATTCACACCTACCCAAACCAGCAAAGCTGCCAAAAATATGAACCACGGATACCCTGTAAGAAAAATATTAAGAATTGCTAAAATGGCTAATACGATATGCCATTTTGTCACCTTTTTCGACAATTCAATTCCTACGATATTTTCTAGCATAATTTCTGGTGCATAATTCTTTTTCTTAGGCGAAATCGAAATATATAGCCTGTCACTCCCTACTTCTACAGAACTTGTCATAGGAAGTGTTGCCACACCCATTCCTCTCGTTGAACAGAAATCATACTTTTTTACTGTCAACACATTCTGTTCTACTGTTTCACTCTCTTGCACATTTGCCTCGCCACAATTATTAAATTTCATTCTATGTCCTCCTTTTTTTATGGCTCTTGGCTATATTTTATCACTTTATGTCGCTAATAGCTAGTTCTTTTTTGTAGCTTATAGCTATATTTTCATTTTATGAAATACTGTAAACAGGGGGATTTTTTATGAACCAGTCTGAATTAGGTCTTAGAATTAAGCAATGTCGCAAAATGCAGCACCTCACACAAGAAAAACTGGCAGAATTAATAGACGTGTCTCCGCACTATATCTACGAGATAGAAAAAGGACTAAAATCCATGTCACTTTCAACCTTGGCAGACATATCCTCTACCTTAAATGTATCAACAGACTATCTACTCTTTGGCACACAAAATCTAGCCACAAGTTCCTCAAAAGAAGTCTTTTCTTTCGACCGCTTAAATTTGCTTCTCCAAACACTTTCTCCTCAACAGAGAGATAATCTTGCAGATATCTTAACAGTCCTGCTGCCACAATTAAAATAAGAGGATACGAAAAAAGCTGTAACCCCTGATTTTTCAAGGTTTACAGCTTTCTCAATGCGGGTGACAGGACTTGAACCTGCACGGTCGCCCACCAGAACCTAAATCTGGCGCGTCTGCCAATTCCGCCACACCCGCGTATTCAGTTCTTGACTCATTCGAGCCACTTCTGAATTATATCTTAGCAACGCACAAAATGCAACCACTTTTTAGAATAATACACACAAAACGGGCGAACTCTTAAATCAATGCTTAAAAGTCCGCCCATATCATATTGCACTCATACTCTTATACGTCTTCTGGCTTCTCGTATCTGCGCCAGATCTTATCTGCACCGCAGACATGCTTCGTGCCATCCTCATCCATTACAAGATAATCGCCCTCTCCTATAAATTCTCTTCCACGGCGATTCAAGATATACGGGCATACAATCGAGCCATCCGGCTTCGTGATCTTCACCAGAAAGTCCGTTACGATCCAGCCCTTGGTGATAACATCAGACAGAAGCTCAAATCCGTCCTCCATTCTCTTGCCCACTTCATACTTCTCGACCTCAGCGGTCAATGCTATTCTTCTACTCTTCATGGCATATCCTCCGTATACATTATATATAGTCCCCATCGTAAATCTATACCAACGCACCCCATACGCTGGTAATAAAAGATTCGTTTGTTCCTATACACATTATAACATAGATCATATGCTTTTGTAATCGTTTTTCCTGTAAATACGATATAAAATCTTAATTCTCTTTTCCTTGCAATATTTCATTGATTTCATCAGCACTGCTTTTGGACAGGCAATAAAAATAATAATGGACTCCCGCCATAATCAACAGAAAAATAATTGTCACCTTTAGGACTCTGCTCGGCGTAAAAGCAAACCACTCCCATACATAATTGCACAACAGTAATATGATATAACTAATCCCCGTCTCTGCCAAAAAATATGTCACATAGCTCTTAAACTCAATTCTTCCCAGAAGTATATTAATGATTTCCATCCCCATTATAAATCCCAATATCTGTAATACTACTCTGTTATCTAAGCATTCATACCCCTCCAACAGATTTGATACGCACATGCACACAATGGTTGCCATAAATGTAATTCCTGTACACGGCAGATACATTTTTAAAAATCGTCTCATTCTGCTACCTCCTATTTTCTTATTTTTTCCTTTAAACTCTCAATATAATTTCTGGAAATCAGAAGTCGTTCCCCATTTTTTAGCTCTGCTCGCATCCGGTGATTCACATAAGGCTCCACACATTTTAGCTGAGCGGTATTCATCAGACAGTTCTTGCTGATACGCTGGAACGTGGTGTGACGCAACTTTTGCTCCAACGCAATCAATGTCTGTCGGCTCTGGTATGCACATTTTCTATCATATAGGAACGTCTTTCTATCCACTGACTCGATATAATAGATTTCTTCCACCGGAATCTGATACACCTTTCCATCAGCTTCCCCTTCCATAGAAAAAATGAATTGTCTCACACAATCAATTAACCGCTGCATCCGCCCGTCCACATAGGCACAATTAATGATGATCTCCTCTTCTTCTATCTCCATATTTTGATTTATTGTTAATTTCAACTTTAAACTCCTTTCCAAGACCCGCGCGTTCGTCTTTACAGGATGATTATATTTTTCTTTTCTACTAAAAACAATCCTTACCAGACTAACATACCCTGACGCCCTATCAAAATACCAAAAAACCCGTGGTGTCGGAATATAACACCACGGGACTTCTTATATCTTATAATTTATTATTTTGCGCCAAGAGGCTGCATGCGTTGAAATACCCTGAATACACCCATACGCTCCAATGCCTTGCTGACTGTGAAGAAAATGAAGGTATCGATTGGCCACATAATCAGGTTTTTAAGTGCTCTCAGAGGGAGCAATGCAAAAAATCCCTCGCCATACAGATCAGCCAAGCACAATGTATTCAAAATCACATTACAGATCAGCATGACCACAAACTTTGTAGCCAATACTCTCTGCCATGTAATAGGCTTTTTGTAATACATAATGCCATACAGGATACCGGCAAGTATCGTCACCAATGTCAATGGTGGATAAAATGTACCCGTTGGCTTGACGATGAACTTCAGCACGTCCAAAGCGCCGGCAAAAATTCCTCCCACCGTAGGACCAAACATGTATGAAATCAGCCCATTTGGAATGGAAGAAAATCCAATTCGGATATACTCACCCACATCTATGGAAAAATATCCAAGGATGACAGCGATGGCGGCAAACATTGCCATAAGTGTGATGGTTCTTACAGACTTTAATTCTTTGTAAGAATCGGTGAACAAAGTAGCGAATTTTCTCATAAAAAAATTACCTCCTTTGCAGACCTCATCATACTACAACTGGAGATAATATTCCTATCTTCGGATGCAGCGGGATGCGACTCATGTACCGCAAGATATGTCTTTTCGTCCGTCTGACAACTCCCTGTTCAGTCGGCACTTAACGCACATGGGTCTACTCTGCTAATTCTATTATTTTACAACGGCATTAGTATACCATATATTGGCGAGAATACAAGTACAAAAAAGGACATATCCAAAATTTCTTTACGAAATATTAGAAATGTCCTTTTTGGATTAGCATAATACTTGGGCATTCATGCTGTCTCGCGTGCACCTCATACTAACTAATCTTACAATAATAATATGTTTTATGATACCGATTATACCGAAACTCTTTTTTCATGTCAATCCTCTATTTTATATAATTCGTCCGGTATATAATTTAGCAAAGAATCATAATTATCGTTTGCTGTTATCAATACAGCCTTTCTCTTATTCGCTTTTATTGTATTGATCAATGGTGACATATCCTTATCGTTGGATATAATAATAAATTCATCTATATTTTCATCCAGATACATTTGATTTAAAACATCTATTGCTAACTGCATATCGGCATAATTTTTGCCGCGATTGGAGGTATGAACCGTCTCAACCCCATATTCCTGTAACTTACTCTGATGATATGAATCATACAAATCACTATTATCATAATTACAATACGAAACAATTTTTACAATTCTTTGCGAGTTCGTCTTGCACCATTCTCGTAATTTCTCAAAAAAACCCATTCTTAACAGATTTTTGTTTTCTGGCAACAAAACCTTATAGATATTTTCATAATCAATAAAAATTGCTACATTATGAAACTCCGCCATCTAATACCCCCTTTTTTCGATGAGTATTATTATATCAAAGTTTCAATTAAATTCATAGTTCTTTTTACGTTTTTCATTTCATATCCCTCTGTATTCATATAGCCGGTACATTTTCTTGGAAAATTTTCCACCAAAAACCTTCCGGAACACGGCTCTCTCCATTCCGCTCAGTTCGTCTATCAAGCGCCCCGGAGTCATATCATGCTCTTTTACCAAAGAAATGCCTGTTCTCTCCTCCAATAATTTCGAATCATCAATTCCATATACCGCCGTGACTCCAACATCGTTGATTGGATTCTTGTATTTGGAAGCCTTCGCCGCAAAGCCAGTATAGCAATCCATCAAAATCGTAACTTGATTGAAATTGCTTTTTAAGTCCTTCATCAATTGCCTTAATTCATCCAATTTGAAGTACATACTTACACCTTCCATAACAATGATCGCATTTTTATTTGTTGGAAGAGTGCGTATCCAATCATTTTTTCTGGCATCCGATTCGATCATATGATATTCCGCGGATTCCTGATAATACTTCTTTCTCTCTGCGATCACATCCGGGAAATCCACATCATACCACGCATGCTGCATTGTACCCACTCGCTCAATTCTGCTATCCATCCCACAACCGATGTGAATAATTATCGCGTCCTTATCTTTCTGCATCTGTTCTCTTAGCCAGGAATCGAATACCGCCGAACGCATTCCCATATAATATGCCAGCCACTTTGACCTTGACTTGCCCTTTAATGTAAATCCTTCGGCATTCCATATTTCTTCTGCTTTTACATCATTCAGAATAATTCCCTTTCGGCTCACAAATGCTTTCCCGTATAAGGGGATATATAATGTCTTATTTACGTTGTTCATCTCTTCTCCACTTAACTTACAAATTTATCGCCATATATCTTCATATTGTAAACGCATGTCCTCTAAAAACTCTATCGGAGCCTATTCTCTGTAAAACTCTCTTAGAACTTCAGGTACCAACGCCAGCGTCTCTTCATCATATGTACTTGGAACAGCTTCAACCGCATTGCCATATCCCGTTATCAGCTCTTCGATATACTCCTTTATTCTGCTCATAGTTTTCTCCTAAACGTAAAAAGGGAAGCAACGCTTCCCTTTGAATAACCACTGGCTGTTCGTTTTGTCCTCTAATGATTTCAAAACATGAGTGTATGACCTAATCCCCATACTGGATATGGTATTATCATATTGATGCCGTACCACGCGGATCGCTATATTGATATTATCTCAATAGCATAGCCGCAGATTTTTCCGTTGCTCTGCGTGCAACTCCAGTGCTTTCTATAATTATAGTATGATAAGAAATATATTTTGTCAACCCCTTACCCCTACAATTTTTCAACATAAATACTCAGACGCTATTTCCTGCTGAGCCTGTAAAACAATATCACTTCCCGTAAATGTAATAGTTCCTTCATGAGAAACATATATCATCCACTGTTTTGTCTCATCAAAATAATATGTTTCGTTGACCCAAGGGAAAATGTATCCATCCTCATCCTTTTCGTATAAGAGCTTGTACATATCTTCTGATTCATACACTAGACCATGATCCATTTGCACGACAGTGACCTGCTTAATGCCACAAGCTTTCAATATGGCTTCGAGCAGCTCAATCTTTTCATCGGCATAAATTTTCTCCACATTGTAGGCAACTACTGGTACATTGCCATTTATCTTAACTAACGGGAACCAATATGTATTAACCTCTCTGATATCATCAAGAGCATCTGTTAGTCGCTTTATAATATCTTCATGCATTTTATGACCTCCAAGGTAACTCAAATCCAACTACCTTTTCATTTCCATATAAGGCAACACATCAAATCCACATTTTTGATATACCTTGACAGCCCTCTCATTTTCCTCTTCTACTTCTAATCTGATGATAGAATCTGCATACTTTTCTTTGATATAGTCCAGAAACATGCTCCCAATTCCTAATCCTCTATACTCATTTTTAATATATAAATCCTCAATCCATATACATGGTTTGCCAAATTCCGTTGAAAAGCTTTTCGCCACCATCGCATATCCTTGTATTTCTCCCGAATCCTCAAAAATATAGCCCTCTAAATAAGGACTATCGTTTATACAGTTTTCGATATCATTTATAAATATTTCTTCTGATCCATTGCTTAATACTGCTGGCGAAGCGTAAAATACCCTCATCATTTCCATAACACTAGCTTTATCTTCTAGCGTCATACTTCTTATTACACTGCTCACCGTTTCATTCCTCCGTCCAATTCATCCATATAAGCTTCATTGGTCTCTCCATTTATTTTCCTAATAACTCTGCACGGATTGCCGATTGCAACACAATTTGCAGGTATATCCCTTGTCACAACACTTCCTGCGCCAATTACTGTTCCGTCTCCTATTGTTACACCAGGAAGAATAATAGCGCCTCCTCCTATCCAGCATCCATTACCAATTTTTACAGGTAATGCATAAGTCCGGCAGAAATATTCTCCACTTTCTGGATTCCAATTTGGTGTGAGCCTGTCCGCGAGTTCGACCGGGTGTGTGGCAGTGTAAATCTGCACATTGGAAGCGATCAAAACATTGTCGCCTATTTCGATTTTATTACAATCAACAAATGTACAATTCATATTGATAGACACATTCGTTCCGATACTCCCAAAGAGTTGCTTTAAAACTTCTGTTTTCTCCTCCTTTTGGTTATATGCAAACGAATTGTACTGTGCCAATAAGTTTCTTGCGTTATTTTTATATTCTAAAAAAATTTCGTTATGACAATCATACCATTCACCAGCCATACATTTTTCTAATTCGTTCATAATACACTTCCTCCATACACCCCAAATTCAGCTTTGTACTTACGTGCAATATTATTTCCAAACCCTCAATCATTATTTTTTAACTCTGCTCCGCACTTTGGCCAGCAAATGTTCCAGTCAATATCCCAACCATCTAACTGTTTCCAACCGAACATTTCCTTGAAATCGTTATAACATTCTTCGCAAATGCAACAGCTCATATCCTCTGGCATGAACCACCATTGATGAAGACTGTCCTGAACTTTTTTCCAACAGAAAATACATTTTTTCAGATAAGGAGCGTGTTTTGCAATTTCTTCTCCATCAGTCGGATTTATATATTTATTTTTCAAATATTCTACGTCTTTCTGCAGACGCCAATCATCTTTCTCAACCATATTTACACCATTATTTTGTTATGGAATTTCTATTCCGCTTTTACAAGACAATATAATTTAACCATATCAAAACACTGCCTAATGCAAATAAAATAATTCCAGTCACTCTGCCGACAACAACTGCATTTACTCTATTTGCAAACTTAGCACTTACCATAGAAAATATCGTTGCTGTAACAATAGAAATCAGTAAATAATCCCAGCATTCAATGATAATAGTTGGTTCAATTAATATATGGCTGACTGCTGCGATCAACGCGGTAAATGTCATAATAAAGGTAGACGTACCAACAGCAGTCTTACGTCCATATCCTAGCATTGCCGTAAATACAATCAGCATCATCATACCACCACCAGAACCAAAGAACCCTGTTCCAAAACCAATTGTAAGTCCAAAGAACAAGGATATTATAATCTCTTTCATGGTAAGCTTCGTAATACCACCACTGGCAGAATGTTCCTTCGCCCCCGGCTTCACAAGAAATCGGATACCAATGCAAACACATAAAAACAATGAAAATCCGCCCAAAACCTGCTGGTGTGTATGATATGCAGCAATCGAACCAACCGCACACATAGAAATGATGCAAACCGTTAATAACCATCCACGTTTCAAATCTATATTCTTATTCTTTGCATACACACCGGTCGTAACAGCAGACCCTAAAATATCACTTGCCAATGCAATTGCGGTCGCCATATAAGCACCATGTTCTCCTTGAAAAGTCGGACACAACACAATGAGTAGCGGAACCATCGCCGTTGCAGCACTTAAACCAACCAGTCCGGTTCCAATTCCAGCCAGCATAGCTACGATTATCACAATAAAATATTCCATGCATAACCTCTTTTATAAAATACTCATGATCATTTCCCTAAGTTCTCCTATCTTCTTTGCAGGATTGTTCATCTTCCACAACATTTCCAAATTGGAATTTGCGAACCTGAAAATGAAATCAAATGTTTTACAATCTTTTAATTCTTTATTTGAAAATGTTCGTTTTTAATTTAATAATAAAATAAGCAAAGAACTGCATATTCTTTGCTTATTTTATGTGTCCTAGTCTTCTTCTGAATAGTCACAGTTTGAACATTCCCAAAGTTCTCCGTCCCAATGTAAACAACCACCACATTCAGGGCATGGACGAATTTCTTCATCATCTTCTTCTAATTCACCAGAACAATATGGACAATGAGAATATTCTGATTCATCGTACACTTTATCGCAAAATGGACACATCTGCATTCTTTTCACCTCCTCTATACAAAATTTATATCACAAAAAACCAAAATGATATCTCATACAAATTCAGCTTTGTACTTACGAGCAATATTATAACATTTGCTTTTTTGCCTGTACATAAATGGTTTTTCATCACCGAATTGCCCGGTGGCTCATGAGACATCGGGCAATTCAAACTACTTTGTCTACATATTAGAATTTATATCCCACTAATAAAAGGTTCAATATATTCTTGAATGAAATCAACTCTATCAAATATTGTTGGTTTAAAATAGGATGATACCGATATTACAATATTCTTTTCTGAATTAATGTAAATAACATTACCACTATTTCCGATAGCAGCATATATGTTCTTTTTGCTATCAATAATCCACCATAGATAACCATATTCCATTTCTCTAAAATTACTATTTTCGACTGTTCTCGGTCGCGTCATTTCTTCTATCCATTTTGAAGATACTATTTGTTTGTTATCATAACTGCCCTTATTTAAGCATAATAATCCTATTTTAGCCATATCTTCTGCTGACATACAAAGTCCATATCCAGGAGTTCCTAATCCATCCGTATCACAAAACCAAATATTGCCTTTAGGCGATTTTCCAATCGTAAATTGTTTATGTGCTTCTGCTGTTTCTGCTAAATAGTTTATGTGTTTTTTAATCCCTAATGGTTCAAATAAGTATTTGTTAGCATAATCTGCAGTTTTCATATTTGTCGCTTTATATAAAATTCCAGAGAGTATATGAAGACATACTGTTTGATAATTAAATTCATCAGTTAAGCCTTTTCTTCCTCCCAAAAAATCAAGTGCTGAATATGTCCAATTATTACTTGAACATACCTTAGTCCAAGGGTCACCCTTACACTTATAGGGTGCTCTCATAGTTAATAAATGTTTTATCGTAATATCATAAATTGTTTTTTCTCCTCTTTTAACTTTATAATCAGGAAAATAATCTAAAACCTTATCATCAATACTTCCTATTTGTCTTTTATCTAATGCAATTCCAACAAGCAAAGCCATTATGCTCTTTGTAGCTGACATTATATGAGTACAATCATCTTTCTCATAATCATTCCAACAATCAGAATATACTTTCTTATTATCTTTATATGCTACTATTTGACATATGTTTGGTTGTTCTTCCTTTATTAGATTATGCAATTCATCTTTATTGGCATATTCTTCGCCTACAATTCCTCTTGTTTTTTCCAAATTCTTTGCCTCCACATTTTTAAGATTTGGACGTCCGTAAATAAACATAATACCATTAGAAATCAATTTCAATATTTTTCACTCAAAAAGATAGAGACAAAAGAACAATGTCATTACGCTACATGCAGGACATAAAATATGTATGTGGTGTCGTCAATTTCTTCTTTGTCACACAGAGACTTGCAGACACTTTGCAGACATTATGCTTGCTCTCTCTGTGGACACCTTGTGGACATTTAAAATCAATTCTTTGTCTGTACCTATATAATTTCTCACTCCACTACAAGCAGGACATATTCGGAAAGCTTCGCTTTCCTCATTGTCCGGCTGTCGCCGAATATCTGTCCACAAGCAGCCAGAACCTCGTGCAAGCACGGTTTCTGGCTGCTTGTGCCCATCTATCCTGCTTGTAGCTACGCTCAGGTTCGCCCCCGGATTGCCCGGTGGCTCACTAGATCCTCGGTGTTTTATGAAAAGAAAAAAAGAGTATCACATTCGTGATACTCTTTTTCTTTTCATGAGACATCGGGGATTCGAACCCCGGACAACTTGATTAAAAGTCAAGTGCT
>CAZBFN010000021.1:0-49768 GCA_964491235.1 uncultured Roseburia sp. | reverse complement strand
TCGTTTTGTTGTTGCCGTTGTTCTCGGCGACAGCTTATTAACTATATCACACTCAAAACTCTTTGTCAACAACTTTTTTATTTTTCTTATCATTTCTTTTCGAAATGATGTGTTGTTGCTTATTTCTCTCAGAAGCGACAACTCATTTATAATATCATGTGTGTCGATTCTTGTCAACAACTTTTTTTATTTTTTTGAAAGCTTTGTTTTGCTTTGCTACCGTCTCAGCCTCTCGCTCGCGGTCAGCTTGTATATAATATCACCCGCATTTTGGAATGTCAACACTCTTTTGACGGTTTCAAAAAAGAAAGTTTTTTGCCGAGAATTGTGCAAATTGAACATACAATTCTCGACAATTATTTTTAGCCCTTACTGCGCCTCATTTTATCGCATCACATAATCCATTGCATCCTTGACCGTACTGACTCCTACCAAACGGATTCCCTGAATAGCTCCCGCAGTATCTCGGATCGCATCTACACATACCTTTGGCAAGATACAAGTCTCAAAGCCTAGCTTCTTTGCTTCCATCACTCTCTGCTCTGCCATACTGACTGCACGCACTTCACCGCTCAAGCCCACCTCTCCAAAGCAGATGGTCTTCTCATCGATTGCCCGCTCCTTATAACTGGATATCAGTGCCAACACGATACCAAGGTCAATCGCTGGTTCATTCATGCGGATTCCACCTGCAATATTAATATAGGCATCACAGTTTCCAAGAGAAAGTCCCAGTCGCTTTTCCAGAACAGCCATCAAAAGATTCACTCTGTTAAAGTCTGTTCCTGCTGCTGTCCTTCTCGGAATACCGAAGTTGCTGTGACATACCAATGCCTGAACCTCCAATAAAATCGGTCTGGTTCCCTCCATGGAACATGCCACTACGGAACCGGATGCTCCCTCCGGCTTTCCACTCAGCATAAATTCAGATGGATTCTCCACCTCCGCAAGTCCTTCCTGGCGCATTTCAAATACACCGATCTCATTGGTAGAGCCAAATCGATTCTTCACGCCTCGAAGGATACGGTATGCCGCGTGACGGTCTCCCTCAAAATAAAGTACAGTATCCACCATGTGCTCTAATACTCGCGGTCCAGCTACGACACCTTCCTTAGTCACATGACCTACAATAAAAATAGATATTCCACTTCCCTTGGCAATCTGCATCAACTTTCCGGTAGACTCCCTTACCTGTGACACACTGCCCGGTGCAGATGCCACGTCTTCATTATACATAGTCTGTATGGAGTCAATAATAACGATGTCGGGCTTCTCCCTATCGATGACCTTTTGAATTGTATCCAAATTCGTCTCACACAACAGGCTTAAGCTTTCACCGAACTCTCCAATCCGCTGGGCACGTATCTTGATCTGTTGAAGAGATTCCTCTCCTGATATGTAGAGCACCTTCACCTTCTGACAGGACAGATTCCGGCAGACCTGCAACAGCAGCGTCGACTTTCCGATTCCCGGATCACCGCCCACAAGAATCAGAGAGCCTTGCACAATACCCCCGCCAAGCACACGATCTAATTCCTTGATATCCGTAGATGTACGTCTGTCCTCCGTAGTCTCTATCGCCGAAAGCGGTACTGCCTTCGCATCATCATTGCCGGACACTTTCCCCTTACCAACATTCTTCTTATCAATTACTTCCTCCACAAAGGTGTTCCATTCCCGGCACCCTGGACATTGTCCCATCCATTTGCCCGACTCATATCCACAATTCTGGCAAAAATATACCGTTGCCTTTCCCTTCGCCATTGCCTCTCCTTCCATTTCCTATGATTCAAAAAAATCCCGCCCATAAAAGGGCGGGTTCTTCCTTCCTGCTATTCATTACTTCGCAATATCATTAGCACTTCTGAATCGCAACTGTTACTGGCTGCTCTCCAAGCTCAACGCTGACACTCAGCTTACCACCAAGATTGGTCTTCATCTTACCTGCATTCGCACCATCGATAGAGATCTCATACTCTGCCTCATCTGCTAACTCAACTGTGAACTGAGCGTCCTCAGGTCCCTCCACCTGAAATGTCATTCCTGTATCTGTTGCATCCAGATTCGTTACAACTGTTCCCGGAACGGACTCATATACGAACATACCGTTGCGCTCTAACTTGGTGATCTCCTTGCAAGTCTTTACCTTATAGATATCTCCCTGATGCTCAAAATTGTCAAGCTTTGCCTTCGCGCTCAAGGAATAATCTCCAAAACTGATGGTTCCATCTGCTTCTGAACGAATTAATTCACTAATAACGGCCATTTTATCCTCCTGTGATATCGCAGTCTCTGTCTCTTTAGCTACTGCTTTATCGTAAAAATATTGTAAAATTATTATATAATAAATACCCTGTTTTTTCTAGTGGTTTCCACTACATTTAATTATTTTTTTACATCAAAAAAGATCTCATTTTTCTTCGTGGTAACGATTACCTCCGAACCTCTTTGGATCTTACCAGCCAGCAATTCTTCTGCCAGTTTATCCTCGATCTCGTTCTGAATCTTCCGACGAAGCGGTCTTGCTCCATACTTCGGCTCGTATGCTTTATCCACGATATAATTCTTAGCGGCATCACGCACCACAAGCTTGATCTCAAGCTGCTTCTGGCAACGCTCTGAAAGCTCCTTTATCATAAGACCAACGATCTGCTTCATATCCTCCTTATTCAAGGAGCGGAATACGATGGTCTCATCGATACGGTTCAAGAACTCTGGCTTGAAAATACGGCGCACTTCCTCCATAACACTGCCCTTCATGCGCTCATAATTCTGCTTTTCATCATTGCCGGATGCAAATCCCAGCTTCTTTGGTTCCACGATTGCCTGAGCTCCCGCATTGGATGTCATGATGATAATGGTATTCTTGAAATCCACCTTTCTTCCCTGTGAATCTGTGATATGTCCATCATCCAACACCTGAAGCAGAATATTGAATACATCTGGATGTGCCTTTTCAATCTCATCAAAAAGAATAACGGAATATGGATTTCTGCGCACCTTCTCACTGAGCTGTCCACCGTCCTCATGTCCTACATATCCTGGAGGTGAACCAATCATCTTAGATACACTGTGCTTCTCCATATACTCTGACATGTCCACACGTATCATCGCCTGTTCCTGTCCAAATACAGCCTCCGCCAATGCCTTGGATATCTCCGTCTTTCCAACTCCAGTAGGACCAAGGAATAAGAAGGAGCCGATTGGACGCTTCGGATCTTTTAATCCCACACGACCTCTTCGCACTGCCTTTGCCACCGCTGTCACCGCATCCTCCTGTCCAATGACACGCTTATGCAGGGTATCTTCCAACTTGCGAAGTCTTGCTGCTTCTCCCTCTGCCAACTTCTTGACCGGAATCTTCGTCCATCCCGATACCACATCTGCCACTTCGTCTTCGCCTACTGTCAGATGCTTTCTCTTAAGATCACGCTTCGCCTTTGCCAACAGCTTATCCAACTTTTCCTGCAGCGCTTCCTTTTTCGCCTTTGCCTCTCTGGCATGCTCCAAGTCACCCTGCGTCAATGCCTCTTCTAGCTCATTTTCCTGTTCTGTGATCTGCGTCTTAAGCTCTACTACCTCTGCTGGGTTACCACCCGCTAGGAGACGAACCTTTGCCGCTGCTTCATCCATCAGATCAATTGCCTTATCTGGTAAGAAACGATCATTAATATAGCGAGAGGAAAGTCTGACTGCTGCCTCCACCGCCTCATCGGTAATCTCCACCTGATGATGCTTCTCGTACTGACCACGCAGTCCCTTTAGGATAAGGATTGCCTCTTCCTCCACCGGTTCCTCCACCATTACTGGCTGGAAACGGCGCTCCAATGCAGCATCTTTCTCAATATACTTGCGGTATTCCTCCACAGTAGTTGCACCGATGACCTGTACTTCTCCTCTAGCAAGGGCTGGCTTTAATATATTGGAAGCATCAATTGCTCCCTCTGCACCACCCGCACCGATGATGGTGTGAATCTCATCGATAAAAAGCAGTATATTTCCCGCCTTTGACACTTCTGCCAACACCTTTTTGATACGTTCCTCAAACTCTCCACGGTACTTTGAGCCAGCCACGATTCCAGAAAGATCCAGAGATACTACTCTCTTTTCCAATACGGTATCTGGAACCATTCCTGTCACGATTCGCTCTGCAATACCTTCCACGATCGCAGTCTTTCCAACTCCCGGCTCTCCGATAAGACACGGATTGTTCTTGCTTCTTCTGCTCAAGATCTGAATAACACGATTAATTTCCGCCTGTCTTCCCACGACTGGGTCTAGGGCTCCATCTCGGGCAAGCTGTGTCAGATCTCTGGAATACTGATCTAATATCGGCGTACCTTCGTTACTCTTCTTGCGTCCCGGCTTGCCGTTCTGAAAATCTTCCTTATACAGATTGGCATCCTCGCCCATTGCAATCAATGTATCCACATACATCTTCTGAATGTTTACGGATAAAGTATTGAGCAGTCTGGATGCCACACAATCAGTCTCCTTGACCATAGCAAGGAGAATATGCTCCGTACCGATAAGTTCAGAACGAAATCTCACAGCCTCTCTCGCTGCTCCTTCCAACACCCGGGATGCTCGTGGAGAATAACCTTCTCCCGGCGTCATTTCCACAGTCGCTGCTGGCGCGATCAATTCCTCAATCAACTCAAGCACCTTCTCTAGCTCCACGCCATTCTCTACCAGTACCTGTGCAGCAACACCAGTGCCTTCCTTCAATAATCCAAGTAAGATATGCTCTGTACCAATATAATTATGATGCAGTGACTTTGACATTCGTGCTGCAATATCCACTGCTTTCTTTGCCTTTGCTGTATATCCTGTCTGCATGTTTCCCTCCTATAAAATCAGGAATCCTTCTAGTCCACCATTCTAAAGATCATTAAAATCTATAATCTCCAGATCATCTGCGGTCTTTTGTCTATCCTTCTTCTTCTCCTTCGGAGCCGGTGCAACAGATCTCACCGGTTCTTCTTCTGGCAAATCTTCTTCCAAGTCTTCTTCGGATGACTCTTCTACTGCATCCTCCTCTTCCAAGTCTTCCTCCAGATCATCCTTGATCTTTACAAAAATCGGCTTTCTCTCACGAACCCTGATCCGCTCCCTAGGTTCTTCCTCTTTGTTCTTCCCACGATCAACAACTTCCTCGTCTAATTCCTCATCATCCTCATAGGAGTCATCGTAGGAATCATCATCTCCATCAAAATCATCATCGTCAAAATCATCTGGCTTTCTGAATCTATGAATCAACAGGTTAATAATAATGATTACCAGAACAGCCACAATAAATATCAATACTGCTATCAGATTTCTATTATTTGTCTTTTCTGCATCATACTTCTCCAAAAGTGCATCGTATTCTGTCTGAAGGTACTCCATATCTGAGCTGCTTGCTGCCCCTTCCTCTGTATCGATTGCAGTCGCAAGTCTCTGATATGTACCCTCTAATGCATCATACTGATACCATCCTGTGGTTCCATCGTGATTAATGCCATAGAAAATATAAAAATCGGATGCTGTTTCCGTCTCTTCCTCTGCGGTCTTCTGATATGCTGTGATACTATTCACGTCATCCACCATAAGGCTAGTCTGCACATAGTTCTCTGGCATAGTCACATCCGCTGGCGCTAATATTGCGATTGCATACCGGGTATCATTTCCCATCTTTACAAATGAATACAGCCCATCGCAGGTCTCATCATAAATAAAGAATCTGCCCTCCGCATCCGCAGCATCGGTCTGCTTCATCCAGAGCATGTTCAAAGTTCCCTTACTAAAGCTTACGCCTTTATATTCACTTCCATGATAAGAAACTGTACTTTCCGTGAAATCTGTTGGGATATCCTCCTCGGTAAAATCCTCTGAGATCTCATAGGATACTCCATTTATAACAAATGCACCAGAAGTCTCTTCTGTACTTTCGGAAGTCTCTTCCTCCTGTACCTCGACCTCTTCTACCTGATCACTGCCACCCTGCTTGGTAACCTTGATGGTATAGGTAGCTGTAACACCATTTTCAGCCTTCACCACGATCTTGATGGTATTGACACCATCTTTCAGATTGTCGTTACCAGTAACGGACTCTACTACTGCATTAGCATTTACTGGAACTGCGGATACTGCGATGCTTGTCACATCACTACCTACCGTTGCAGTATAGCTTGTGGTCTGTCCAGAAAATGCTGGTGAGAGTGTACCCGGAGAAATTGTCAAGCTCTTTAATGAGTTATCCGCAGACTGGGTTCCATCCGTAGATGTGGTGCTTCCTGTCGTCGTGGCACTTCCCGCTGTCGTACCACCTGTTGTTGTACTTCCTGTGGTGGTTCCTGTCGTACCTGCTGCATTCTTGACTGTAACAGATGCACTGCTTCCAGACATAGAATCCAACTCGCCCACAGCATCATTATAAGAAAATCCATCCGAACCAGATAAGGAAAGGGAAGATGTTCCTGCTGACACTGCCTTTAATGTGACATTAAAGCTATCTGTCGCCACAGTGACACTGTTTCCACCTCCACCATAGGTAGTGGAACAGCTCACCAACTGAAATACACTGGAATCCCAAGAGAGTGTCATGGTCGCCACGACCTGCTCCCCGGATGGTCCAGACGCTTTTGCGGATACTGTAACAGTATCACCAATATTTACATTGCTCCCAGATACAGACAGTGACGTAGAACCTGTCGCTGCCCATACAGCCATGTCTGGCTGATACAATCCCAGACACATACATAATGCAACTAAAAATACACAAAATTTCTTTTTCATTTTATACCTCTATTGCGGAAGTCCCGCCATCTTACTGATTGATCTTAGAAATACCAAGAATGTGCTTCTGTAACAGCACCAGATCCTTATTGGAGACACCACCATCCCGGCTGATATTCGCCGCTTCCAGATAGACTCCCGATTGTGCTGTAATTCCTAGTATCTGCTTTTGCATCAACACGATATCTGCATTGGAAACCTTTCCGTCTCCATTGATATCTCCGTAGATCACTACTTCATACTGCTTCACCAGTTCGCCATTTACATAAACTGCGATCCGGTTGCCAGTTCCAATATTTCCAGTATTCTCCATTCCAAGTGCATTTAATACCTTAACGGTACCGCCCGAAGCTGATATACCAGAAAGTACAGAGCTTACACTGCTACCCGGCTGGATTCCAGTGACATAAGTGCCAATTGGATAGGAGGATGTAATCGTTGCCCCATTTCCAACTGAGATTGCACCGCCTGCTGCCGTCTGCTGTCTTGCCACTGTAAGCGTATAGTTCCTTGCCACTCCACTCTGGGAAGTACAAGTAATCGTAATAGTATTATTACCATAATTCAGTGCATGATTACCAGTTCCTGATATGGTAGAAGTTTTTGCCACTGCCGTTGCCCCGATGTTGATGGAGCCCACATTGTCTCCCACCACCAGCGTATACGCTGTCGTCGCTCCGTTAAATACTGGTGTCAAACTATATCCCTCTACTGTAATAGAAGACAACCAGTTATTCGGATTGCCACTGTCCTTAAAGGTAGCGGCAGATGCCGGCATATTCTGGTAGACTGGTATTCTAAACACAAATGCCTGACTCTTATCTGTATATGCCCTGCCCATGTTGCTGCCCTCGCTCATCGCAGCCTGTACGTTAGTCATATACTGATGGGAATATAACTTATCCTTATATACCACATTGAACTTTTCAAAATAAATGGTATTCTGTCCCTTTTTTACATAATTATTCGCTACGACCGCAGAACCACCTGCAATCGCCTTATAGATAGAGTTCCACCCCTGCTGCTTCGCATATGCCAGTCCGTTCACCGTTGCAGAAGCCTTACTTGTGGTATATGCACCCACATTAAAGTAATTATAATATCCCTCATATCCAGAATACAGACCAGATATCAACTGACTGGTTCCCCTCGTTCCCTGCTCCTGCTTGCAGCGGGCAGCAAGGTGATATGGGCTGACACCAAGACTCGTTCCCACCTCCATAAAGGTATCCGCATAGCTGTGGGTAGACCAGTCTGTGTCTGTGTAATTCCCTGCCATAAATGTATTGGAAAGTATATTGGACACTCCCTGTGTATTCTGATAAGGTGCATATTCCAAGGTCTCGAACTGGAATATATAGGTCTCATTCAGAAAATTACGCGGGTCCATACAATAGGCAATATACTCTGAAGATGCACATACCCATCCCGAACCATCATAGCCGTACCATGTATTGGTCGCCCAGTTGTAGGCTGCGCTATCGGTGGACTTTCTCGCATCATTTACCGCACTCTGAATCAGATTACGACCTACCACACTCTCGTTGGCAATTACAGTATTCCAATCCAGCCCTGTCTGTACTGGCACGAACTGCCAATTCGGATACTTCTTATGCAGTTGTAACAGGGAATTGCAATAGCTCTCTGGAAAACCAGCCTGCTGCAATGCTGTCACATAAGCCTGATCCTCTGCGCTCAATGTTCCTGTGGAACTGCTTGCTCCATTCTGAATCGTCACGAAATCAGAACGGGTATAGCCTGTGATCGTATTGCCCTTGTAATATACCTGAAGCTGATACCACACACGTCCATCGGAACCAGTCGCCTCATTGATGACCGTCACATTATCCCCCGGATATAAAAGTGCCAGCTTCGTACCATTTACTGGGGCATTTCGAAGCTGAACCGGACCATCATTGATGGTGGCCGCCACCGGAGTATAAGCATATACCGTCATCGGCTCTTCCAAAATAGATATGCATGCGGCTGCCAACGCAACGCAGATGGCAGCCAGTATCATCCATTTCTTCTTATTCTTATGTATCGAAAACTTCATTCATTGCCTCCCAAATGCTTACTAAAGGCGCAAAAAACGCTAGTAATTCAGTCTCATTATATGAGATTACATAGGAAGCGTCAACCTAAATATAGTATTTTTTCACGAGAAAACACTATATTTAGCCCCTCTTCGACACCAGATCGCTGTTAAAAATTAACAAAATTCCCCAGAGCAGTCCCCAAAGTGTACAGCCCGTTCCAAACACGACCGTTCCATTGCATTCCTGAAAACGAATTCCCATAAATGCTGCTGCCCCCATTACAATCCCAAGTGCGCCCACAATCGCCATCACTGCACATATCATAATCACTTCCATATCAATTCTCTTTGCCTTCATATCTATATCCTCCTTATCCATTCACTACCTATTTAAATACTTCTTCCACTCTGATTCCGGCATCCACGGGAAGCAGGATCTATCATCCACATACACATCCGCAGATATCTTTCTCGATTCTGTTCCATATCGTTCAATCGTATCTCTGACATTTTCATTTACCGCATCAAATTCAAGTCCGAACATCTGACACCATTCCACTGCCTCTGTCAGTCGCTCTCCACATCGGCATGTCCACAGGATGACTTGTCTCCCCTGCTCCCGCAGTTGCCGTAACAGATAGATCAGCGGCAGATTCGGCATCCCAATATCGGGATAACATTCACTGCATAATGTTCCATCAAAATCAACTGCGATAATCTGAATGCTTCTGTTCTTCATCTCTCTCCCTCCCTGCCGTTCCTGTTGCTGTTATTATCGCAGAACACCTGTCCAATTTTCTGGACAGGTGTTTTATGACACAAAAAAGGAACTGTGCACTAATTTCTTAGTACAACAGCTCCTTCTATTACTTAATGATAATGATGATTCATCTGCAACAGCTTATCCTGCTGCTGTTTTGTAATGGTATCCGTGATATCCTTAATAAATACATAGAACAATCTGGTCTCCGCATTGGAATCTGAATCTTCCAGATGTCCGCAATCATCAATCCAGCGAATCTCTCCATCCTTTCTGATAATACGATAACGGATATAATCCATCTTCTTATCAGAATGTCTAATCTGGTCTTCGATTTCCCATTCGACACGGTCAAGATCCTCCGGGTGCACCATTCCTCGGAAGGAATTGTCCACCAACTCACGGAATTCATCCATCGTATCACAGCCATAGATATCCAGCACTGGTGGGTTCGCATATAGAATCTTCTCTCCCTCCGTTGCCCGATAGATCAGGAAACCATCTGACATACTTGCCAGCGTCTCAGCCATATGCTGCTGTCTGCGCTCTTCTTCCTCCTGCATGATCGCATCAATACTTCTAATTACCGCAATAGCAGTCTTTGGCTCTCCATTCTCCCGCTCACTTACAGTAAAACTGGTAAGACACCACTCATCCGGGATTCCTGATGCACTTCTTCTATACTTATACTCGATGGAATCCTGCTCCTTCAGTTCTGACCGCAAATGCTCTAACGACAGGAACTTTCTCACGTTCTCCTCATCATAAGGTAATATCTTGCCTGTTCCGAAATGACGGTTGACCGTCTCCTCATAATTACCTCGCTCTAACATACGGTTCTCATCTGGATAGATCATCCTGCAGTAGTTGTCCTGCAAATGAATAAAATATACCTCACGATAAGAATACATGATGCTCTTTAGTGCATCCTCGTAGATATGATTATGGGTCACATCCCGCATCATACATGCCACGTAACCGTACTCATACTGATATAAGGTCAGCTGCAGATAACGACTGGTGACGGAGCTATATGCATAATGATTGATCGTCTCCCCCTGAAACGCTGCCCGATATGCATTTTCCATAAGTTCTTCCCAGTTATTTCCAAAGGCGCCAAGCAATAGATGTCTCAGACAATTGATATCTCCACCGCTGCTTGCCTCGATCTCACGATTGGCATAAACGATCTCATAATCACAAGGCTCTTCCTTATCATCCAGAATAATCTTTGCCACACCATATCCACATGGAAGATCACCATAATGCTGCTCCATCCGAATCTGCTGCTTTTCTGAAAAGTCGCATACTTCCTGCTCCATGAGGCGATTGCCCTTCTTCTTCTCCCTTGTAGATGTCATATCCACGATAGAACCATAGAATAACTTATGCCCTTCCTGCTCCCGAAGGAAAAAGACTCTCAGGTACACCCACAGCACCTTTCCATCGGTGCGCACATAGTGTACATGCCCCTGTCCACCATTCTTGTGATTCGCATATGCTCTTTCAAAAATAGAAAATAACACACCCTTGTCGTCATCCCGCACATGATTCCAGATCTTCTTATAATAATCTGACTCCGTGCCAGAATACATTCCCGCCAGCTGATAATACTGATTGTTCACTCTGGTAATCTCGATTTGATTCTCATACATATCATAAAAGGCTGTCGCCCCAAGGATATTATTTACCATGGTGTCACTGAAAAGATTGTCATCCAAAAGTTCTCTGACACGCAATGCCTGTACCTGCCTGCACCATAATCCGTCATAATCCAGCTTGCGTTCGTCAGACAGTAATTCCTCAAACTGCGGTATCGGAAGCGGCTTATAGTAATAAAAGCCCTGCGTGTACCGACATCCCATATCAAGTAAAAAACGCTCCTGTCTCTGGGTCTCGACACCCTCTACGATAATCGGCAATCCCATCTGGCTTGCCATATTCACTACCGACTCAAGGATTCCGATTCCTTTCTCCTCTTCCTGCTCATCGATATCTAGAAAACGCATGTCAATCTTTATCACATCTACATTTACATTTTTCAACATATTTAAGGAAGAATAACCACTTCCAAAGTCATCCATCATTACTAGAAAGCCTGCATCCTGCAAATTTTTTACAGCCTTGATAATCTTATCATTGCTCTCTGCATAGGCGCTCTCCGTAATCTCTACCTTGAGCAGGCGCGCTGGTAGCTCATAAGTGCGTAGCAGTTCCAGCAAATATTCTGGAACATCCATGGAAAAAATATCAAGTCTCGACACATTGATAGAAACCGGAACCGGATGATAACCGCGGTCGATCCAGCTCCTTAACCACTGGCATACCTTTTTCCACACATATCGGTCAAGATCTGCGATAAATCCGTTCTTTTCCAGTACTGGAATAAAAACTCCCGGTGATATCAGTCCCTTTTCACCATGATTCCACCGCACCAGTGACTCCGCTCCCACAATCTTGCCTGTGGATATGTCGCACTGTGGCTGTGCAAAAAAGGTAAACTCTTCCTTCTCCAATGCTACCTGTATCTCAGAGAGAAGTTTAAGCTCCTCCTCCATGCGCTCCTCCATGCTGACATGATACCAGCAGATGCGCTTCGCATAATTCCCCAGCACATTGGAAAGAGCAAGGGTCGCTCTGTCATAGAACGTCACGGTCTCCTCGGATAGATCATTGATGGCACAGACCCCGATGGCTGGCAAAAAGCCAACGCTGTTATTCCATTTCTTTACGCCTCGAATGATCTCATACTTAAGCTCTCGAATCTGATTCATATCAGCCGGCATGAACACACAGAAATTATCCCCTCCAAGATATCCTGCCACACTGCCATAGGTATCCTGTATCCTTCTAACACAGTCTGAAATATAGACTAACAGCTCATCACCTGAATCTCTTCCATACAATTTATTAAAAAGACGGAAGTGTTCAATATCAATGGCGACCAGACAATACTTCTCTGGTCGCGTTTGCCGCAGATACTCATCTGCCTTTTTAAAAAATGAATGATTATAATATAATCCTGTCAATGGGCTTAGTTCCTCATACGCCTCTTTGGCGTACAGTGCTTCCCCAAGCTTTGCTTCACCCATGGTATCCCCCCTGACTACTTAGTCCCTTTTTACCATATATTCTATTGTAGTCCTTTTGGCAGATGAAAGCAAGAAAAAGCCAGAATTCATTCTAGAATTCTGGCTTTTTTCTGAATAATGACGACTATTCTTTATTGGCAAAATACACATCCAATCCGTTTGCAATACCAGTGGTAATCTTCTGCTGATACTCATCCGTTGCCATCAGTGCATCCTCATTCGGATTGGTCATATAGCCCATCTCCACAATGGTAACTGGCACCTGACACCAGTTGATACCGCTCATGGTGTCGGTCTCCCATACCCGCTCCCTGTTACAACCAGTAGCCGCCACCAGCTCATCTAACACAGCCACGGACAGTGCCTTACTCTCCTCATACAGCGAACCATTGTAAGGGTTTCCTGCTGTCTGGCAGATGGTCATCGCCCCGCTTGCAGAAGAATTCGTAGATCCATTGGCATGAATACGGATAAAGGCATCTGCCCCCACATTATTTGCCACAGCCGCACGCTCAGAATTACTGATATTGACATCGTTGGTGGTACGCACCATGATGACCTCATACCCTCTGGAAGTAAGCTCCTCCTGCAACTTCAATGCCACCGCAAGATTCAATTCATATTCATATTGTCCACTGACACAGCCACTGGTGCCTCCAGTGACCTTAGCCTTCATCTCTGTTGCGCCCGGACCGATTGGCTCCTTATCGTTGTTACCTCTAGACTGGTGTCCCGCATCAATAACAACCAGATAACCATTTCCCGTTGTCCCAGAAGACGCCGCATCCTCTGACTGGTTTTCAGTTTCTGTTCTCTCCTCCTGACTCTCCGTAGCCTCAGCTACCTCCTCTGTTCCTTCTATCGCTTCTGCCTCCTCTGGCATTGCTTCGGTTCCCTCAAATACTGCTTCGTTGGCTTCCGTCAAAGACTCCGTCTCTTCCACCTCTGCCACGATTGCCTCATTTGCACTTTCCTGCACCGCATCATTACCCTTTTCGCCACAACCAGCTACACAAAGCATACCTACTGCCATTAACATCCATAAAATCTTCTTTTTCATTATTTATACTCCTTCTCCATCAAATTCTGGGATAAAGCTTTCCTCCGCTGTATCTCCTTCCTGTATGAATCCACACTCCACGCCAAGATCTATGGCGTAATCCACAACTTCATCATATTCCGCCTCCGTAATCCTGCGATTCAGTTCCGGATAATCCTTAAGTCCCTCTAGCGGTGTGAACTGATTCATGATACTGATATAGATACGATCGCCATAGGTCTCATATAGATATCTTATGACTGCCTTAGAGTCCTCTGTACATCCCGGCAACAAAAGATGCCGCACGATCGTACCGCGACGCATGAGCCCACCCTCTTCCACAGGGTCAGCCCCGCCTCCTTCAAACTCAGCAGCCCCAGTCTGGCGCACCATCTCCGCAATAGCAGCCTTTGCCACCACGCCATAATCCGCCGCATGGGAGTACTTTTTGCTAAGCTCTGGGGATATATATTTAAAGTCTGGCAGATAGATATCCACCAATCCCTCTAATTTCTTGATCGTATCCACATTTTCGTAACTGCTGGTGTTATAAACAATCGGGATCGTAAGCCCCTGCCCCTTGGCACGCTCCAAGGCGGTTACGATCTGGGGCACAAAATGTCCCGGTGTCACCAAATTAATATTATTCGCCTTTTTCTCCTGTAATTCAAGAAAAATTTCTGCCAGACGCTCCACCGTAATCTCCTTACCTGCGGTTCCATTGGCGATATTATGGTTCTGGCAAAATACACAGTGCAGAGAACAGCCACTGAAGAATACCGCACCGGAACCCTCCGTTCCAGAGATACAAGGCTCTTCCCAATAGTGCAATGCTGCCCGCGCTACCTTAAGCGCTTCTGTTTGTCCGCAGATGCCCCGTTCTCCTTTTTCCCGGTCGACGGCACAACTTCTAGGACACAATGTACATATTTTCATTTCTTCACTTTATTCTTTCTATTAAAATTCGATATTGATAAACCCAATTTTTTTGGGTATGATAATGTTTGAATTTTCCAATTCCTAATTATAGCGAATTTACGGAATATTGCATATTAATTTTTAAAAATAATAATTAAGGAGTTATGTTATGAGTCAGAAAAACTGTATGGTAGCACAGTCCGGCGGACCTACCGTTGCAATCAATGCCAGCCTTGCAGGTGTTATATCCGGGGTATCTTCCTCATCTATGTATGACACAGTCTATGGTTCCTTAAATGGTATCACAGGTATCTTAAACGATAATCTGCTCAATCTTACCGAGATCATGGATGAGCACCCAGATTACATGGAGCGTCTGATCCAGACCCCAGCTATGTATTTAGGTTCCTGTCGCTACAAGCTGCCAGACTATATGGATGATGATTCACCATACGTCTTTATCTTCAAGCAGTTTGAGAATTATAATATAGACGCATTCTTCTATATCGGCGGAAATGATTCCATGGACACTGTATTAAAGCTGTCTGAGTATGCCAAGAAGATCGGCAGCAAGATCCGTATCATTGGTATTCCTAAGACCATCGATAACGATCTCTGCGAGACAGATCATACACCGGGATTCGGTTCTGCTGCGAAGTACATTGCATCCTCTCTCTTAGAGATTTCCCACGATACCTTTATCTACGCGGTAAAGAGCGTTACCATCGTAGAGATCATGGGACGTGATGCCGGATGGCTGACCGCAGCTTCCGCTCTTGCCAGAAATGAATACAATACCGCACCTCACTTGATTTATCTGCCTGAGGTACCATTCGATACCGAAGACTTCCTGTTAGATGTAAAGCGTCTGCTTTTCGAGCGCAACAACGTCATCGTAGCTGTCTCAGAGGGTATCAGAGATGCTGCTGGCAACTATATCAGTGCTTCTGAGCAGGCGGTAGATACCTTTGGTCACAACCAGTTAAGCGGTGCCGGAAGAACTCTTGAGCTTTTAGTAAAGGAAAAGCTTGGCGTCAAGGTTCGTTCTGTTGAGATCAACGTATTACAGCGCTGTGCTTCCCACCTTGCATCCCAGACAGACTTAGACGAATCTGTGGCACAGGGCAAAAAAGCCGTCGCACTCTCCGAGGAAGGTGTGACAGCTTCTATGGTTACGGTTCAGCGAATCGCAAATGATCCTTATGAAGTGGAATACGGTTATGCAGAGATTGCCCACATCGCAAACGAAGCCAAATCCGTTCCGACCGACTGGATCTCTCCAGCAGGAAATGATGTGGAGCAGCCTTTACTTGACTACATGAGACCATTGATTCAGGGTGAGTCCAATGTCAAATATGAAAATGGACTTCCTGTCTATATGGATGTCAGTCATTTGTCAAAACATCAATAAACTTACCGATCTCAACCCACGCTCTTTTGGATTCTGGCAGCATCTTGGCTGCCATCTGAAAGATGTGGAACATACCATCATAAATACTTAGACGGACTTTCACGCCCTGCTCTCTCGCTTTGGCTGCAACACCTACGGAATCAGATAACAACATCTCGTAGGAGCCGACCTGAATGAGCATGGGCGGAAACTCCCGAAAGTCTCCAAACATAGGCGATATATACGCATTCATGGGGTCATTCTCCCCAATATAATCCTTATTGTAAAGCAAACTATCTCTGGTCTTACCAAAAAGCGGGTCTCTCTCGTAATTGGTATCATAGGACTCCCCACTAGCAGTCAGATCTGTCCATGGAGACATAGCTACAATTCCACAAGGAAGCTGCTGTCCCTGATCCTTCAGGTAATGACAGAGTGCCATGGCAAGTCCTCCCCCTGCCGAATCTCCTGCAAGAATGATCTGCTCTGAGAACCACCCCTGCTCTAATAACCACTGGTAAGCCACATAGGCATCCTCCAATGCCGCCGGATAGGGATGCTCCGGTGCGACACGATAATCAATGGTCAGTACACTCATTCCATGACCGACCTCATTATATAGTCCCGCAAACATCCGGTATGCATTGCGCATCGCCCCGATATATCCACCGCCGTGGAGCTGCAATATAATCTTATCTGTCCTTGGATTCTCATGGGACTCAAGCAGTTCCATGGTAAAATGCTCCATCTCGATGATGGTCATACAAAAACAATCCGGACACTTCCATGGGGGCTCCGTATTACCGATCTGCTTACGCAGTTCCCCATTTTTTATCTTTTTTCCAATTGAAAGGTCATTTGTCATACGAGAAATCAGATCCCGCATGACTTTTCCCCTAATGCTAGCCTCATTTTCCCGCATATTCGTACTTTCTAACCTCTATCTGTAATCTCTGGAACTTAACGGATATGGAATCTTCTCTTAAGCTCTGTTCTTGCCTTTCTATCGCCGATGATCAGAGTTCCTAGGAACAGGAACACCGATGCCGCAAAGGCGATCAATCCAAGCAAAGGAGATGTGGCAATTCCAACCAATGAAAATACCAACGGCAAAATACTACAAAGTATCATAAAAATTTGCCACATCATATAGCTTTGCCAATTTCTATAATTCACGAACATCAAAATAAGGATGCCTGCATCCACAAGTAATATTCCCGACGGTAATGCATAGTTTACAGACCATCCTTGATATCCCACAAGAAAATCCGATGCCACCGCCATCAATACCGCAATCACCACCAGCACAATGACCTTACTCTTATAGCCTGATTTGCCCAATATGGCAAATCGTATCAACATATACACATAGAACAGGCATAAGCCCACGATCAAGCTCCACCATGTCTGAGCATCTGTCACCACGTTGATATATACCAGAATCACCTCTACAATAATGGCACAGAAGAGATAGATCCGGCTGATTAACATAAGGCGTCTGGACATCAAGCGGACATTCGGATACATATTTTCCACATCCACAGTCTGCTCTAACACCGACTTACATAACGGGCAGCGCTCTGTCTCGTCCAATATCTCTACATTACACTGTCTACACTTACTCATACTCGCTTCCCCTAATCATAATTTACTCCATTGGTATCAATCTCCACATGCACGCCATCCGCTGCCAGCTTTCGGAAAAATCCTCTCTGTACAGATGGATCCACCAGATCATAGCTGAAACTAAATACCAACGTCTTTCCGTAGGAGCATATCGTTCCCTTAAGATGCTGTCCCTTGGACATTGCTAAATAGGCATGGAATAGCTCCACATAAGGCTGATATTCCTCTGCCACTGTAATATTACCGATATTGGTCACAGTAGCTGTATTGGCAAGGGCGGATGTGGTATAGACATACCGCATCGCTATATTCTTAAGGAAAAGAGGAACTGCTCTGGCAATGAGCAACTTCTCATTGGACACATTGTAGGAAAAAAGCTTTTCCAGATTCTCTTTATTGATCTGGCTACGCAGGCTCTCACTGACAATATGAAGTACCTCCTCAAAGGTATAAATCTCCTTGGTCGGATGGAATTCTGCGGATACCATGACAAAAAAGTTCTTCGTGGTAATCGAGTTAAAATATGGGCGCAAATTTACCGGAACTGCCACGCGAATCGGCTGCTCCCATGGCATACCATGCATACATTCTGTATACACACTCCAGACATATACGCCTACCAGATACTCATTGATGCTGACACCATAGGAATGGCATACTTCCTTAAGCTCTGGTATCTGCATGTAGCCATGCATGACTCCGAACTCTCCTGCTGGCAACTTCTCTCCCTTGATCAGATAAGCCCGCTTAGTCTGATATCCCTTCTTACAGCTCTTCTTATAATTCTTAAGGAAACTATCCTCGCGATTCATAGAAGTATCACTGCTTAAGAAGTCTCCGACCTGCTCCTTTAGCTCTGGATGTGCTAATCTCAGATACTGATAGGTCAATTCCTTAAGGAAATTGATGCCTCCCATTCCATCCGTCAGCACATGAAATACCTCCAGATTAATGCGGTACTTATAGTAAGTCACCCGGAACATATAGCTCTGGTTCTTGTTCTGCTGGATAAATCTGCATGGAAAATTGACCTCTTCCCTAACTCTTGGTGCAGGCTTGCCATTTTCCTCAAAGTAATACCAGAATACTCCCTGTCGCAGACGGAGATTAAATCCGTCAAACTTAGGGAGTACGATATCCAGTGCCTGCTGCAACAACTCTGGCTGAACCAGCTCTGTCAGCGTGACACTAATGCGGTATACATTACTCATGCTCTCACCTGCAATTACAGGGAAAAGGTGCGCTGTATTATCCAAGCGATCCCAACGTATCTCCTTGGAAACTTGTCTCTCTTTTTTCTTATTCTTAGATGCCTCCGACTTCTTTCCGGCGGCAGATTTCATTTCTCTCTTCTTCATAAGCTCTCTCTTTTTCTTATGCTACGTTAAATTATAGAATAAGATGTCCAAAATTACAATCTATGATACAAACTGACTATTGTAGAGATTTGCATAGAAACCACCTTTTTGTAATAATTCCTCATGATTTCCCTGCTCAATGATACTTCCATCCTTCATCACAAGGATAATGTCAGCTTCCTGTATCGTTGAGAGTCTATGGGCTACGATGAAGCTGGTTCTGCCCTGCATCATCTTAGCAAAGGCATTCTGTATCTTAATCTCTGTTCTCGTATCAATGGAAGATGTTGCCTCGTCAAGAATCAACATCGGTGGCAGACAGAGCATGACTCTGGCAATACATAAGAGCTGCTTCTGACCCTGAGACAGATTGCCACCATCCTCCGCGATCACTGTGTTGTAACCCTCTGGAAGACGCTTGATAAAACTGTGGGCATGGGATGCCTTTGCCGCTGCAATGACCTCCTCCTCCGTCGCCTCTGGCTTGCCCATGGCAATATTGTCACGAATCGTACCACTTCTAAGCCATGTCTCCTGCAATACCATTCCATAATTATCTCTTAAGCTCTTTCTCGTCATCTCCTTCATCGGGATGTCACTGACACGAATCTCTCCGCTATTAACATCATAGAATCTCATTAAAAGATTGATGAGAGTGGTCTTACCACAGCCGGTTGGTCCTACGATAGCTACACGCTGTCCCGGCTTTACGGACAAATTAAAGTCCTCGATCAACTTCTGATCTGCGGTATAGGAGAAGTACACATGCTCTAACTCCACTTTACCGTTTGCGGTCTCAAGCACCTTGGCATCCTTGGCATCTGGTGTCTCCGGCTCTTCTTCAATCAATTCCAGTACTCTACCTGCACAGGCAAGGGCGTTCTGAAGCTCTGTGATAACGCCTGATATCTCGTTAAATGGCTTGGTGTACTGATTCGCATAGCTTAAAAGGCTGGAAAGCTGTCCTACACTGATGCCTCCAGCTATGGCTGTAAAAGCTCCCACAACACCTACTGTGGCATACACAAGGCTGTTGACAAATCGTGTACAAGGATTCGTCAGACTAGAAAAGAAAATTGCCCGCAGAGAATACTTCTGCAACCGCTCATTGATCTCATCGAACTGCTCTAAGGCTTCGTCCTCATGTGAAAATGCCTGTACTACCTTCTGGTTGCCCACCATCTCTTCGATAAATGCGGTCTGCTCGCCTCTGGTCTCAGACTGCAATTTGAACATAGAGAATGTCTTTTTGGCAATAAAGCTTGCCACAAATAAGGAAATTGGTGTCAGTACCACCACTGCGATCGTGATGTGCACACTGATGGTCAGCATGAAGATCAGTGTTCCAAAAATTGTCACGATTCCAGTAAAGAACTGGGTGAATCCCATCAACAGACCGTCTGCGAACTGATCCACATCCGCAATGACACGGCTTACGATCTCGCCGTAGGAATGGGCATCAATATACTTAAGAGGCAGACGCTCGATCTTCTCAAATGCCTCCATACGAATGTCACGAATGACATTGTAGGTAATCTTATTGTTACAGGCATTCATGATCCACTGCGCCACTGCGGTAAGCAGGATAATGATTCCCATCTTTTTTAAAATGGCAAGAATTCCTGCAAAATCCACAAGTCCCTTCTCGATGATAAGATCTATCGCCTGTCCTGTCAGAATCGGCAGATACAATGTCAATGCCACCGTCAATGCAGCAAGCAGGATAGAACATCCTAGATATACCCAATATCTTCTGATATATTTCAATACTTTTGCCAGAGTTGTCTTCTGCTGGCCACTCACTACTTTCTTCATATGCACTACCCTTCTGTTCCCGTTCTCTTGAACTGTGAATCGTAGATTTCCTGATAGACCTCACAACTTCCAAGTAATTCATCGTGAGTTCCCATACCGACCATTTCACCGTCGTCTAATACGATGATCTTGTCTGCATGCTGAAGTGATGCAGCACGCTGGGATACGATAAAGACGGTCATCTGCTGTGACATAGCCGCAATTGCCGTTCTAAGCTTCGCATCTGTGGCATAGTCAAGTGCCGATGCACTGTCGTCCAAAATCAGAATCTCTGGCTTCTTCACAAGGGCTCTGGCAATGGTAAGACGCTGTCTCTGTCCACCGGAGAGATTCTTACCACCCTGTCCTACCATATAGTCAAGACCACCCTCCTTGGCATCTACGAATTCCTTCGCCTGTGCAATGGAAAGTGCCTCCATCATCTCTTCCTCGCTCGCCTGTGGATTGCCCCACTGTAAATTCTCACGTATGGTTCCCTTAAAAAGAACTGCTTTCTGCGGAACCACACCAATCTTCTCACGAAGCTCCTCCAAGGAATATTCCTTCACATCTCTTCCATCTACCATGACCTGTCCACTGGTCACCTCATAAAAACGAGGAATCAGATTCACCACAGAAGACTTTCCAGAGCCAGTACCACCAATAATACCAATGGTCTCACCCTTCTGTGCCACAAAGTCGATATCCGTCAGAGACTCCTCTGTGGAACCTGCATAGACAAGCCCCACATGTGAAAATGCCACTACCGACGCATCTTCCCCACTCTGGCGTTCCTCCTGTGAGGAAGGCTTTTCCGTCACACCGCTCTCACGCTTAATGGATGGCTCCATCTCAAGAATCTTCTGGATACGGTTGCCACAGGCAACAGACTTATTAATGTTAATAATCAAATTTGCAAGTTTTACCAATTCCACAAGAATCTGGGACATATAATTAACCAGAGCAATGACCTCACCCTGACTGATCTCGCCATCATTTACCTGTATCGCCCCTGTCCACACCAGTACTATGGTCGCTCCATTGACGATGATATAGGTCATTGGATTCATCAAGGCAGAAATCTTGCCTACATAAAGCTGAATCTTGGTCAGCGCATCATTTTTATCATGGAAGTCCGCAATCTCATCCTCCTCCTTGTTGAATGCACGGATGACACGGCTTCCCGTAAGATTCTCTCTGGTAATACCAAGTACCCGGTCTAATGCCGCCTGCACCTTTTTATACAGAGGTATACTGATTAACATAATTCCAAATACTACGATGGATAACAGTGGTATCGTCACAACAAAAACCAACGCTGCCTTGACATCGATAGTAAATGCCATGATCATAGCTCCGAACACAATGAACGGTGAACGTAAAAACAGGCGCAGAACGAGATTGACTCCATTCTGAACCTGATTGACATCACTGGTCATTCGTGTGATCAGTGTCGATGTTCCTACTGTGTCCATTTCTGAATAAGAAAGGCTCTCAATATGGGCAAACAGGGCGTGACGCAGTCCTGTCGCACAGCCCACCGCTGCCTTTGCCGCAAAAAACTGGGCTGTAACAGAGCATACCAGACCGATTAGTGCCAGAAGTACCAGAACCAGGCACATCTTCATGATATATGGTCTGTCCCCCGATGCCACTCCAGCATCAATGATTGCCGCCATGACAAGGGGAACGATTAACTCAAAAGAGGCCTCCAGTAACTTGAACAGAGGCCCTAATACGCTTTCCTTCTTATAATCCTTTAGATAAACTAATAGCTTTTTCATGTAACTTCTCCCGTTACGCTTCCTTATTTCCTTTTAACTTCTGCATTCCTAAGATAATGACTCCACCAATGATGAAGAATAAAATATTAAAGGTAGAAAGTGACATTGCTGGCTGTGGAACGTCCAAAGTCTCAGGTCCCATAATTACTGCGTAAATAGATCCCAGCATCAGTCCGATAATCAGATACATGGTCTGGGCGCGGAACTTATCCAATGCCTTACGGATGATCTTTACCACGCTAAAAGCTCCTACCAATACACCACATCCGAAGATAAACACCGTAGGAAATGCTGCAAAGTTCAAGTGCAGGATATCCTTGATCGCAGTGACGATCGGCAGATACAATCCCATAATAAGAAGCAGGGTAGAACCAGAAATTCCTGGAAGTACCATGGCAGAGATAGCAATCATTCCCGCAAAGAATACAAAAATTCCAAGTCCAAGGTTCAGATGCTCTAGGTTCACACCTTCGCCGCCTCCCGCAGGGTTAAAGTAAGTGATGGCACATACAACGACCATTCCAAGCACTGCAAAAGGGATTGCCGAAAACTTTGACTTTAATGTCTCCTGCTCTTCCTTAATCACAACTGGAATCGCAAATATGATAAATCCAATAAAGAGGGAGCTGACTGCATAAATGTGTGATTCAAATACACTTGCCAATATCAGCATCGCCAATACCATACCAACTACCCAGCCGATACCAATCTTAATTAAAAACAGCAATGCTGCCTTCTTTTTCTCCTTATCACCAGTAATCAGATCGTCAATGGAACCAATGAACTGATCATAAAATCCCAATAAAAAGGCGATAGTTCCACCGGATACTCCCGGAACACTGTCCGCCAAAGCCATACAGAATCCTCTGATAAATTGTATTACGTACATTTCTTTTACCTCTTTTTCGTAGTTTTTCCAAAGTGACATGAGCAATGGTGCTCGAGACACCATTCGCCCTATCAGCTTCACTCGCTGTGACATGAGCAGTGTCGCTCGAGAGCATAGCTCTCTCGCTCACGGGCATTCGCCCTATCAATCCTCAAAGATGCATATCTTCTCGTGCAAGCACGAAGCTATGCCTCTTTTCGTCTTGACACTGCTCATTGCGTACTTGTACATTTTACTAAATTAATAAGGGGAGTGCAAGACTCCCCTTATATTCTCTCAATTTCTTAATTAATTTATGTACTTATCCAACTGGTAGGACACATCTAATACGTTATTCAACAGATCCTTGGTGTTTTCTGCATTGTCCAGATTCTGTACACTAAGTCCTGCTGCCTGTACGGAAGATGCTGTTACCTGTTCCGTGGTGGCTGACAGATGCATAATATTGTCTACGATCTTGTTATTTGCCTCTGACAAGTTGTTGAGCATATTGTCGATCTCTCCGATGTCAGCAATGAGTTCGTTTACATTCTCATTCATCGCTCCAAAGCTCTCAGATGCCATGGCAATCATCTCATCCTGAGCACCTGCTGCCTGTACGGAGCGCTCCACTGCATCGGCTGCCGTCTGGGCATTGTCAGAAAGCTCTCCAAGAATATTGGCAATATTCTCTGTCTCCTGTCTCGTCTTCTCAGCCAACTGACGTATCTCGTCTGCAACGACTGCAAATCCTCTTCCTGCCTCACCAGCTCTTGCACTTTCAATGGAAGCATTCAATGCCAGCAGGTTGGTCTGACTAGAAATAGAGAAAATTGTATCTGCAATACTCTTTACCGCATGGGTTCTCTCCTGTAATGTCCTCATGGACTCTGCCACCTCTGCGTTCGTCTCTGCAATCACCTCTGACTGCTTTCTCAGATCATCCATGACCTTGGCACTCTTGTCATTCAATTCACTTGATTGCTTTGCCACAGTGACCATCTTCTCTGAGCGCTCTAACGTCACTTCGATGGAATCCTGAATATTCTGGGTCATCGCTGTCTGTGTCTGAATATTTTCCGCCGTGCTCAAGGTGCTATCGGAGATATCCTTTACTGCACCATTTACCACCTCAGTGGTACTATTTAACTCTGTCACGATGCTCATAGCATTCTCAGTACCCTTACGTACCTGATTTGCCACTGCCAGCACATCGTCTAGCATCTTCGATTGTTCTGCTTCCTTTGCCTGAAGGCTACCGATGGTATCCCGGTTGAACTTGGAGGATATATATACCGTCCACGTAGCAAGTACCAGCATCAAGGTAATCGCAAGTATTGCTCCCCACTGATCCATTGCTTCCTCGCCCACATAAACACGGGTGATTGCCGTCTTAATACCAACCACACCAACATTCAACGCTACCATTCCAATACTGGAAAGCAACATAAATTTCAAATCATAAAATATGATACAGCCTACCAATGGTACTGCTGCCAAAAAGCGTACATAATAATTATCAAATCCATATGACAAGAAGAATGTGACAACCAGCAATCCAATCGTCGCCACATAACGCGTAATGCTTGCCGTCTTATTACGCCTATATAAAATTAATGTCACAATAATAATCAAGACAATAATCGTCGTAAGCATACCTGTGTAGCCTACACTTCTCACTCCACGCAAGCATGCCGTCAGAACAACTCCCAGCACGACTACATAATACACAATGTACCCCAATGCCAAGAAACGATTGGATTTCCTCATCTGTTCTTCTTTGTCTGCATACAAGAATTCCTGCTCATTTTTCTCCATTTGCAATCTCACCTTTCATAAAAAATGACAAACTTTCACTCCTATATAAATCATACCACTTTTTTTGTCAAAAGAATACATATTTTATTCTACAAATTTATCATAAAATTTTATCATTTTTTTTATTTCCTGCTATGATCTCTTTTCGAAGCATCCAAAGGCAGAGTATATTCGGTATCGCCATAAGGGAATTGAACAAATCCGATATTCCCCAGACAAACTCCATGGAAAGTACTGCTCCCAAATAGACAAACAGCATATAGACCACCTGATATACCTTAATTCCGGCCTCTCCCCAGAGATACCTCACCGCCGAAGTTCCATAGACATTCCAACCAATAATCGTAGCAAAGGCAAACAATGCAAGTGAGATTGACAATAACATATCACCACCAATAGGCAATTCCGTAAAAGTCACAAAGCACATCTGCTCAGGTGAGACACCAATGTAGCTTTGAGGATTTTTTAGCATGCTACAAGTGGCAGCAATTCCTGTGATCGCACACATCACCACCGTATCCCAGAAGGGTCCTGTCATAGAGATAAGTCCCTGCCTGACCGCGTCCTTGGTTCCGGCTGTGGCTGCTGCCATCGGAATCGAACCAAGTCCCGCTTCATTGGTAAAAAGTCCCCTAGATATTCCTGTCCGCATACCCAGCATCACCGCCCGCCCCGCGATTCCTCCTGCCACTGCCTGACCGCAAAATGCCGCCTTTAGAATTGTCATCAATGCTACTCCAAGCATCGTGTGATTTTTTATAATAATGAAAAGACATCCACCAAGATATAGTATGCTCATCACCGGAACAAGCCATGTACATACCTTTGCAATCTGCCTGCTACCTCCAACAATAACAAGACCTGCCAGCACACCTGCCACAATTCCTATCACATGGGGCGATATCTGTACCTGCTCCTCCACCGCAGTGCGAATGGAATATGATTGCACGCTGCTTCCGATACCAAAGGACGCCAACACCGTGAACAATGCAAATGCCACCGCCATTCCCTTCTTCTGCAATCTGTGCTCCAACACATACATCGGTCCGCCACAAACACTTCCATCTGAGGCAATGCGCTTATATTTTACAGACAGAAAACACTCAGCATAACAGGTGGCAATCCCTAGAAATCCTGTGATCCAGCACCAAAATATGGCTCCAAAGCCTCCTATGGCAATGGCTGTGGAGATTCCGACGATATTTCCTGTCCCAATGGTGGCAGCAAGGGCTGTTGCCAGTGCAGAATAGGATGACACTCCATCCCGACCTTCTTTTTCCCTTCCCCCAGCATTCCCAAGATTCTTCGCACCTTTTTCCCTCTTTTTATCTCCTGCCATGCTAAGACGGATTCCCTCTGGAATCCTGCGCTGAATCAGATGCAGGTGCAATGTAAAGTACAGATGGGTGCCGAATAACAGAATGAGCATTGGAAAGCTCCATAAATATTCCTGAAATGTGATGATAAAATGCTGTATTATTTCCATAAAAAAAATCCCCATATACCTCACTGATATTCTGTAAAGTATATGGGGTATCCCTTATAGAAAGAACTCTTCCATTCTCTCCTATGATTCTCTTACTGATCTAGGTTAGCGTACCAACTTAACAATGGCTTCCGCGATATCCTTGATCTCAGAGTTGGAAGTATTGATGCACAGATCATAATTCAGCCTATCTCCCCAGGTCTGTCCAGTAAAGAACTGATAATAACGTCCACGTCTCTTATCCACATCCTGAATATGACGCTTTAATTCCTTATCCGTGAAATTCTCCTGCTCCGGCGCACGCTTTCTACAACGCTCCATCTTATGCTCCATATCCGCATAGACATACAGGCGGAACGGATTCTTCTCTCTTAAGATATAATCCGCACTTCTACCTACGATGACACAATCCGACTTCTCTGCAAACTCCTGAATCAGACGGCTCTGTTCCCTGTAAATGACATTGTTCTGCTCCATGATAGGATCAACGCCCATATAAAAGCTTCGTCCAATCGTAATCGGCAACAGCGTAGATGGTCCGTTCTCCATGACATGCTGTACATAGCCCTCCGCCATCTTGGTACGCTCTGCGATCTGTGTAATGATCTCATTATCATAATAGGCAATTCCGAGTTCGTCTGCCAAACGCTTGCCCAGCTCACGTCCACCGCTTCCGAATTCACGTCCTACTGTTATAATCCTTGACATCTGCATCTCCTCTTTTCCATACTTTTCTATCCCTTATAGTACTTTTTTTCGAGGGATTGTTCAAGTATTTTGCAATGTCTTTTTATTATTTCTTGTATACAAGACAACCGTCAGAATCACAAGCAGTAATAACGTTACGACCTGAATGACATTTACCAGTTCCTCTCCTGCAAATATCACAGCAACCAGAGGAATCAGACAACTTCCCATTCCCAACAACATCGACAAAAAGGTTGCCGCACTCTGCTTCACCACCCGAGTCTCGTTCTCCCAGTTCAGCACCGGAAATGCAAGGTTCAGAGAAATTCCAGCCACCGCAGTAAATATCAGGTATCCCGCAGGAATCACCAACAGCCAGAACAGTTCTAATAATGCAGGACGAAGCATGATGCAGAGCAGAACTTCCGCCACAAGATAAAATGGTGCCGCCACCGTCAGATTCACAAGGATCTTGCTATCATATACCTCCTTACTGCGAACCGGCAAGGTCTGAATCTGCCAGAAGGTATTGCCCTCCATAGAAATAGAACAGGCAGTGGTGGACATCAGACACATCATACATGGAAGTAGATATGTCATGTATCTTCCAAGATTTGCCGCAAGCCCCGGCATTTGAGAAACACGTTCTATTTCCTCCGGTCCCATGACAAACAATGCCACCACCATGATCAATGCCAGCACGCCTCCCACAATGGTATTCGTCACATAGACACTGGATGAAAAGTAGCGCTTCAGCTCCTTTTTCCAAAGTGCCATCACCACTCCACTTGTCCGAAGCTGCTCCATCTTGTAATCATTCTTGGCGATAACTGCATTTAACGCCGTACAGATCGTCTGAAAATATCTCTGCAGCACCCCGATAAATAGGATAAAAATACCTGTCGGAATACCAATCAATTTCACAAGCGATAACATATTCCCAGACAATGCCTTGGTAAACCACAGCGCAGGGGGATACAGCCCACCAAGTGTCTCCGTATATATCTTCGCCAGATTCTGTAACATTGCCTCGTCTATCTGCCCAGACTGATTGGATGTGCTGACACTAAATACCATGATGAGAACGACGAATCCTACCATCAGAATGGTCTCTCCCAAGCTCTTATGACGCATTCTGGAACTGATTGCTGTAATTCCCGCTCCAATAATAGATGCAATCGTAAGCGGAAACAACGGCAAGAACAAGGTACCGATCAGGCTGATCAGGTAAAATCCCACTCCCGGTCTCTCAAAATATCCATAAACCACCCCCCCCGGAATCATAATTAAAAGTGACATCAGCAAATTTGTCACATACATACACAAAAATCTGCTGATGACGATCGCAGCCTTTGACACCGGAAGGGAAACCATCATCTCATAGCCCTTCATGGAAAAAAGTACGCTGCCCGCCTTAAAAAAGGTAAACACTAAAATCAATAGACTAGAAATCGTGTACAAATACATCGGCACTACTTCAGCCATGCCAAGCCAGCTAAGCCCTGCTGCAAGGGCTGTGACATATCCGATTACCATCAGAATCAGGATGACCCACACTACTCCAAGCCCAAGATATCTGTTCTTCTTGGCACGATCCTTGGTATAACGGAACTCATTGATGCCAAATAGATTGCCCATCTGCAATCTGCATAGCCTTCCAATCTGTCTAAGCATCCTTCGTCACCTCCATGAACACATCCTCCAAAGATGCCCCATTGGTAAGTGTCTCTGTCTCCCCAGATGCGATGATCTGCCCCTGTCTGATAATTGCGACCTTATTACACAGCTTCTCTGCCACATCCAACACATGGGTGGAGAAAAAGATAGCACTTCCCTCCTCACAGAGCTGATGCATCTTCTGCTTCAATACCAATGCTGCCTTTGGATCAAGCCCCACAAAAGGCTCATCCAAAATCAGTAGCTTTGGCTTATGTATCAGCGCCCCAATGATGGCAAGCTTCTGCTTCATACCATGGGAATAGGATGATATCAAATCTCCTAACGCAGAGGTAATCTCAAAAGCTTCTGCTTCTGCCTCAATTCTCGCCTGTCTCTCTGCCGCGGACACTTCAAAGATATCTGCAATAAAATTCAGATACTGGATTCCAGTCAAATATTCGTATAAATCTGGATTATCTGGAATATATGCCAATGCCACCTTGCAACCAAGGGGATCTTCCTTCACCGATTTACCGTTTACCAGAATCTCTCCCTCATCAAAGTCATGGATTCCCACAACACACTTGATGGTCGTGGTCTTTCCTGCGCCATTATGACCGATAAAGCCATAAATATCTCCCGGCTCTACGGAAAGATTCACATCAGAGACCGCCTTTTTGCCACCCTTATAGATTTTGGTAAGATGATTTATTTCTAACATGATAGTTTCCTCCCCTTATGCCTGCACTTTCCAACTCTTTTTTAAATACCGAATTGCAAAAACTGCCACCACCGCAACAACGGTCAGGAATATGTATATGATTGCATACGCCGCACGAGTGGATAATATATTTCCCATATACTCCGTTGCCATACCGCTAACCAGTGCTGATATAAAATCCATCATCCAATGACATACCAGACAGATTCCAATTCCCAACACATCCTTTTTCTTAGCTACAAAATAGCAGACCACTAGCGACAGAGCTACATGGGCAATCATTGTAAGGATTCTCTCGTATCCTGCCAGTAAAAAAATACTTGCTCCACTACTAATCAGTGCCTCCTTTATTGCCACAAGAGAAGAGGTATCCACGCCAAGCGCCGCTGTCTGTTCCAACATTTCATCAAATTCCCCAGTGTTGATCATGATGATATAAATCAGATTATTGAGATATGTCATTCCAACAACATGGATCGCTTCGATTCCACCATGTCCCAATCCTGCTGCAATACTCCTCTCATAGGTGAGATTCTTGCTCATGATCTTGGCTACGACATATCTTCCCACCAGTTCAAAAAGTGCGGCTGTAAATGCCAGTATCAGGCAATACAATACATAGTGCTCTGTTGCAAAAGAAATAAAGCCTTCATTCAACGACAAAAGATTTAGAATCGGGATACGTATCACGACCTGAAGGACAAAAAATCCCGCTGCCCCTAAAAGCCACGCCTGTTTTATCCGCATCCCTCTATTTTTGAAACCATATCCAATATACAGGATAAACGGTAAAACTAAGCTGATAAATAATGTTACACATACCGCAATAATTGTTGATACTCCTACCATCATAACTCCTCCTTTACTCTAACTGCCCACATATTTTTGCAAACTCTTCCATGTCCCTTAATGGTGCAAATACTGGATTTTCTAGACCCATTCGCGCACTCTGAAGCACCAGCTTCTTATCCCGTACCATCTGGGTTCCAAGATCCAGATTCTCAAACCAGCCATCCAGCTTGGTAAAATAATCATCACCACACAAAAACTTTTCCCTATCTGTCGCGCTTATAATAATTCTCACATAGCGCTGCAACCGCTTAATTGCCGCCTCCAATTCTCCATGTATACAAAAATAGGCTGCCGTCTGGCACAGAAATGATGCCACCACATTGGGATGTATCTTATCCATATGATAAAGCTCTATCACCTGTTCCAAACGACTTATGGTCTCATCACAGATTTCTCTCTCCTGCATGTGGATTCCAAGAAATTGTATACCGTCACCAATCAGCAATAACAAATGCAGATACATGCTCATTTGCGCAAAACTATCGGCTTTTTCCACCTGATTCGTCATTCGATACGCCTCTATCAACAATGAATCACTCTGATTTGCAAGGCGATATGGATTTACCAGTTCCTCAATTCCATCAATCGCCTCCTGTGCCTTACCACACTGCAGATTTGCCAGCGCCTTCATCATAATGGCATCATTGCAGATCTCCACGCTTTTGCAATTCTCTAAGATGCGGTCACACAAATCCACGATCCGATGAATCATGTCATGCTGGCGCTCCTGTCCCTCCGCCAGCATGACATGATTCAGCCACAGGACACAGATTTGAAATAGGAACAGGTAACAGGAATAATACTGCTTTACCAAGCTTTCCGACTTCTCATATGCTTCCTCAAAGGGCTTCTCAGCAAAATCCTTACATAAATCCCGGTAAATCTTCTGTATCTGCTCCTTGGCAAGCTGTGGTTCATATCCAATCAAATCATCCACCGTCACATCAAAATAAGTTGCCAGCTGTGGTAACATCATGATATCCGGCATGCTCTGTCCATTTTCCCACTTGGATACAGACGCCTTGGTCACCCCCAGAAAGGACGCCATCTCATCCTGTGTCACACCCTTTTTCTTACGAAATTGTACAATATTTTCTGCAATTCTTAGCGTGTTCATCTAGCCCTCCGCTCAGTTCCATCATTGTCCTCGGAACTGATATCCTTTTTTATCTAGTAATAGTATATCTGACCCGCCAAGGAAAATCTATGGATTACAACGATACTTTAGGAAATAAAATCAACCATTAGGAAACTTTCCCCCATTCTGCTCTGACAGTCTCTGCCAGTTCTAATATGGTAAGCAACTCATTTGCGTCCTTTTCTATCTTCTCTGTCATAGTGCCAAATTGGCGGCGATGAAAGTGATTCTCACGCACCTTTCCACTGGATGCCGTATATTGCACGATCATCTTGCCATCATAAAACCGGATTGCCAGATTGAACACCGTGTTATTTAACTGATTGATTTTCTCAATGACAGCAGGAGCAAAAAACCGCTCTTCGTCCGCCCCCTTTTCAATGTACACTGACATGGTAATGCCCCTTTTTAGTTCCTCGATCTCACATCTGTGGGCTGGTATGATTTCCTCATTCCAATGATGGAACAGCATGGTTCGTATCATGACCTCTGGCAGATCCTTTGGCATATTCTCACACACGAACATGCGTCCCCAGAAATAATCATCGTATGAATTACGTCTTCTGCTAGGTACCCGTTTTTCTATACGGATAGTAGCATCCCGAAATGTAATCCCATGATATATTCCGGACACCTGATGATTGGAACTATAATGATCTGCTGGCATAGTCATTCCCAACCTCTTTATCTCCGTTTCCGTAAAATCTGACTTCCCATCAAGCTTCACCTGCTCCATATGCTTTTCCAGTTCTACTATCACCTGCTGCCAGAAAATGTCCCAGAACTGTACTCTCAGCTTAGCTCTCATATAGCAGAACACGAAAAAAAGCAGCAGACAAACTCCTGCTGCAATTTTGCATCTTTCATCTATATACTTTCCGATTAGATATAGTCCGATAGCAAAGTAAGCAGAAAGTCCCATTCCTGCCCCGTAGAAAAAACTTACCGACTGCTTACGTTCCAACTCCTTTATCTGCTCTGTATCTCTGTTCATGTTAATTCGATTCCTTTTATAACTTTTCTATCTGCGCACATTTCTTGGCTGGATTATCCAATAATTTTCCATCCGCTTCAAATCTAGAACCATGACATGGGCAATCCCAGCTCTCTTCATCGGGATTCCACGTCAGGGCACAGCCCATATGGGCACAGTAAGGCTTTTTTTGTATCCGGTAAAACAATCCCTTCACCAGTCCCTTCACGCTCATACCAATATCAAGGAGCAGATTTCCGATTCCTGCCCGCACATTCATTCTCTGAGGGGAAAATAACTTGATATACGGATTTTCGATTCCACACAATTCATCCCGCAGAATCATCGCCGCAATCATGGAAGTTGTCATCCCCCATTTCTGAAAACCTGTCGCCACATAGAGATTCGGTGCAAAAATGGAATATTTTCCAACGAAGGGAATGCCATCATGGGGCATACAGTCCTGTGCTGACCAGCGGGTCACCTCACTGCCCTCTGGGAAATACTGCCTTGCCGCCCGAAGAAGTGCATCATAAGCTCCACCAGCTTCATTCTTCCCTGTTCGATGTCCACTTCCACCCAAGAGCAGCACATCCCCTGCCTGACGCAAGGAAAGACCACCTTGATCGATACCATAATACATACCCTCCAGTTTCTTACAGCCAGACAGCGCCAGCACATAGCTTCGCTCCTGATGCTGACGCAAAAAATAAAATCCCGGCACATTGAGTAACGGATAGTGGGTAGCTACTACGATCTTGTCCGCCGAAAATTCACCCCTACTGGTCAACACCTGATTGCCTTTGATCGTCGTCACCTGTGTATGCTCCAGTATTTCTAATTCCGAGGCAACGTGCCCAATAAATTCCAGCGGGGAGAACTGTGCCTGATTCTGAAAGCAGACTGCTGCCCCCACAGAAAAAGGCAGTTCTGTCTCCCTCGTAACTGATGCGTCAATTCCAAGGGACAGCGCCGCCTTTGCCTCTTCTTCAATCTGCTCGTCATCCTGTAATGTATACAGATATGAGTTCAGTCTTTCAAACTGACATTCTATACCTTTGCTTTGAATCAATCGTTCATATTCCCGGATCGCCCCTTCATTTGCCTGGGCATACATTCTAGCTTTTTCTATTCCCAACTGCTTAATGAGCTTGCTGTACTTTAGAGCATGCTGGCTCGTAATCTTTGCCGTTGTCCGCTCTGTCTGCCCAGATGCGATTACATCCGCCTCAAGAACCAGTACATTTTTTCCATGCTCCTTGAGATAATAGGCAATCAAGAGTCCCGCCATGCCCGCACCGATCACGATCACATCACGGTGATAGTGAACGATACTAGGGTCTGACGTAACTTGGGTATCTGTTGATTCCGTGGATGGTATATGAGTCTGTTTTCTCCATAATGATTCCATAAAAAACCTCGATTCGTTTTAATGGAATTAGTATGCGCAATTATTCTGTTATTTTACTTTTCTGAGCAGTCTTATTTTCATACATTCTCTCATCCGCCATCTGCAACACACTACTCATAGGAGTCACATCCCCTGCTTCTCTCATAGCATATCCGAAGGAGGAAGTAATCTTGCATGGAAGACCTAAGCTTTCGCTCTGGATAGACAACTCACTCTCCACCTGATGCCAAAGCCCCATAAGCCGCTGTTCTGAGACATCCAACAGCACGGCAATGAACTCGTCACCGCCCATTCTACCTACAAAACCTTCCTTGCCCAAGGTCTGCATCAGCACATCCGCAAAAACCTTCAGCAATTCGTCTCCCTTTTCATGTCCATAGGTATCATTTACCCACTTGAATCGGTTGAGATCCATATATACGATGGTAACCTGCTGCTTCTTGTTATCCTCCAGATAATCCAGAATATCAAGACAGGCTGCCCTACTATTACACTTTGTTAATGTGTCTGTATAGATCTTCTTATTGCTCTTGTTCCAGCAATATATAATTCTGGTAACACAGCACACCAATACGACAATCACAGAGATCAAAATGTACTGCACCCAGTTTAAGAATGCATATCGCTCTGTAATCTGGGAAACAGGAATATTCTGAACAATGACCCAATTGTAATCATGCACATATGTTATGTAGGTCTGATATTCTATTCCATCCAGAATAATCGTTCCTTCTTTATCCGTCTTCTCCGCAAAGGCTTCTTCTATCAAAGAAAGTTCCGAATTCGGAGTCTGATAAATAGGTATCTTATTGTATACGTCACTGGCATTTTGTGATGTCACATACCTTCCATTCTTGTCTAAAATATATGAATTTCCATCCAGAATCGTCTCGTTGCTACTAATCAGCTGCTGAATACTATCCAGATTAATAGCGCCACAAAGTATGCCTACCTTCTTGCCTTGCTTATCATAGATGGAAACACATGCCGTCATGATTGCTGCGCCTTCCCCTGTGTAAAAAGGCTCCGTTATATATATGTCGTTATTTCTAATGTTATAAAAAAAGTCCTCTCCACTCTGGTTCCGATGAACATTTTCATCAATGTAATATCCAGTTCCCTGCATATTGACGATGAATAGATGACTAAAACCTAACTTTGCAGAGCGTCCAAATAGAAACTCCTTCTGTGCATCCTCATCCATCTCATAGATATCAGAGTATGTGACCAGAATCTGCAAGGTTCGTATTCTCTCCTCTACATACTGCTCAAATTGATCCTTCTTGCTTTCTGAAGTCTCTGCCATGAAGTCCTTGACCAGATTGACCTATGCCTGCTTTGCGTTTGCACTATATGTATTAAATATGAACATTACCAATATGATCAATAAAGATACACCCACAACAAGCCAGTAATCCCAGCGCTTCAATCCCAATCTGCGTGCCTGCAATTGATTTCTTTTGTTCTTCATGACATGCATCCTTTCATAATATAAACTCTGCTAGTCCTCATATCATCGTGTGGTCGGTATCATTATACCACAGATTTGGTGTTTGAGATAGATTTCTTTATGCACATAAATTCAAACAATTGACTTGGACATTACAACCGTACTTTCTGACAATTTCTCTATCTCTTGAAAACCATATTTTTTGTAAACCCAATAAGGGTTAAATCCGTCATCCCATCCATGAACTCCAACTCCTTCAATCTGCTTGCGATGAAACAGCGGATAAATCGTCTCTAACTGATTCATTAATAAATCAATCATCTCTACTCTCGGAATACCATAACCTATTTCATAACAGCCGACCGAAAGGTATTTGCTGTCGCTTCCCGATGTTCCTGTCATATATCCGTACTTTTTTAAAATCTCCCGTGGCATCACTTCCAACAAGCCAATAACAGTTTCCTTATATTTTGCATAAATTCCTGCAACTTCTTCCATCTGCCAAACCTCAGAAAAGACCTGCGATTTCAACGCAACACAGTTCTTATGATATTGTTTTGGTGGATTTCCAAAGGGATAATTACACAGACACATTGACATTTCTTCCAAATAATTATTCTGGCAAATTGGAATAAAACGAATCTCTTCTGACTTGAACTTATCTATAAGTTGAGCAGGAGTAAAACTAACTAAAATAGCATCTCTTTCTTCATCTGACTCTTCAATCTCTTTCTTAATACCAAGCGCTGCAAAAACTCTTTCTTGATGCAACGGCACAGTGTCAATTCTTTCTGCACCGTAAAAAACATCGATAAAACAATTTTCTCCTTTTTCGAACTTCTTTCTCAATCTCTGCGGGCAGAGATTAAATGGTATGGCATTAATTTGAACATCAGTCCCCTCAAGCCACTGAGTCAGCTTGCCAAGCATAGCACCTGTCGCCTCACAAAGCGGTGAATACACAACATCGATTGTTCGCATATATCCTCCTTGATATAATACACTTAAATTCACTTTCCACTCACTATTTACAGATCATTTATACCCTACCATTATACTTAACCAATTTTCAAAAGTACATAACCCTTTGGGATTTTACCTTTCTTACTGGAAACAATTTCCTTTACACAGAATTTGTTTTTTAATATACTTAATATTGTTAAATTGATATTGAAAGAAGGTTGAAAATGAAAAACAAATTATCTACGTATATTTATGTGTTCATCTTTCTGATAATCTTCCTGCTTCCTATTTTAAGTGAGTATTCCTACTTATATGAAGACGTAAGTTTAAATCCAAATGACTATGCACGGATAACGGATGTCGATTATAAGGCTGTCGTTGTCGATGAACCCGGCAGCGAAGGAAAGGTTGTCATAACAGAGCGACTGACCTTTGATGTGCACGCGGCCTCCGAGAATAATCTGTTCTGGGAATTGTGGCGAGATCTTCCAGAGGATTACGTGGACGGCGTAAAGGTCGATTATACGGTAAATTCCGTAAAGCAGATTCTAGACGATGGTACTGAGATCGTCTATGAGGAAAGTCCAAAGTTATATTGGGATGATTACGATTACATCAGCTCCTACTATGGACCAGAAAAATGGTATCACAGTGAAGGACCTTATGACGAAGAAGATGCTCAATATGAATGTGTATTTTTCTATGTAGACGGCTTATACCGTGAAGAGGTGGTCTTCGAGATAGAATACGAGATGCACAATGCAGCTTTGCGTTATAATGATTGTTCCGATCTATATCTGTCCCTCTATTCTGGAAACACGATAAAATATCTGGAATCCTTTCAAGCGCAGATATTGTTCCCAGACGAGGATATGCCTAGTTCTGGAAACTATGAGGTCTATACATATGGAACGAATGCTAACAGTTTTCCTGTCACAGGGTCTTCCACCGCAAATCCGGGATATTATACCTTCTCATTTGAGTTGGATGAGGATGAGCTAACGTTCCGACCTTATAATGAATATATTGAATTCGATTTGGTATCACACGGTGAGGATAAGCATATATTTACAGAATATGCACCGTCCAATTACTACTCCGACGACGATGTACTAGATGAAATCTATGCAGAACAGCGGGAATATGCAATTGCTCCGGCACAATACAAGATGGTAAAATTCGTAGTCTTCCAATTTGCAATCGCAGGCGCGATTCTTATCATACTATATACCTTTTGGACAAATGGGCGCATCAGATCAAAGTATGTTTTTCATGAGCCTTCCATGGAGATAGACTATTTCAGAGAGATTCCAAGCAATCTAGATCCTAATTTTGCTGCCGCTTTGGTTTTCTGTAAGCATAAGCAACCGAAGGATGATTCTGGTGTCTATTCCGCTATATTACTAAGTTTAGCTCGTAAGAGATATATTGACCTCACACAGATCCACCCATCTGATGTGCAAATTACGATCACAAAGTTACCTGATCGAATTTATGAACCGCTTACGATCTGTGAGGAATATTATTTTAATTTACTTGTTCGTCATGCACGTGGTACTTCAATCACGATGAGTTCTTTCCAGTCCAGAATATCTTCTGACTACGAGAATACAAATACCTTTGTGAAGAACATGGAGAATTCCATTGTTAATATCGGTATAAGGGAGCAATACTTCCAAAAAGCAGATTATACCGAGCCTAGAAAGAAAGTGCAATTCGGGGCGAAGTTCCTCAATGTAATAGGCATTTTATCCATTACCTTGGTAAATCTCATCTCCTATCACACACGTTTGGATTTTGCTTACGGTGCATTTTTCATCTTTGGTATCTGCTGTATGATTTGCTCGATTTATCTCAAGCAGAAGGCTAAGAAATATGTTCTACTGACACAGTTAGGTGAGAATCAGTATGCAAAATGGAGAGGTCTATATAACTTCTTGAACAGCGATACTCTCATACATGAGCGTACCTTCATAGAATTGCCATTATGGGAGAAGTATCTGGTCTATGCGACCGCATTTGGAATTTCTGATAAAGTAATTCAGGCTATCAGTATCCGATGTCCTGAAGCTGCATCAAGCCCAGTACTTAGCAACAATTATTACCGTTCCACAAGTTTCCGGCACTCCGGTCGTGCCTTCCGTTCTGCCGTACATTCCGGCGCACACGGAGGATATAGCGGCGGCGGTGGTGGCGGCTTCGGATACGGTGGTGGCGGCCGAGGCGGCGGCGGTGGTGGCGGCGGTCACTAAAATATAGAGGTTGCTCTATGAGAAAATGATAAAAAAAGATTCCATGGCAAATTGTCATGGAATCTTTTTTCGTTAAAATTGTACTCTCGGAGCTTCATTTGCACCAGCAACGGCATCAAAAAGAGCTTCCTCTTCAAATCCAAATATACCAGCAACTAGATTGCTTGGAAACATCTGACGCTTATTGTTATAAATCGTAACGGCATCGTTGTAAAACTGTCGTGCATATGTAACCTTGTCTTCCGTTTCGGAAAGTGCATCCTGCAATCTTAAGAAATTCGTATTTGCCTTTAATTCTGGATAATTCTCCGCAACTGCAAATAATGACTTTAAGGTCGAGGTCAACTGATTGTTCATTGCAAGCTTTTCCTCAGTGGAAGTGGCATTCATATATCCACTTCTGCTTGCAGTGACATTTTCCAACAACTCCTTTTCATGGGAAGCAAAGCCCTTCACCGTCTCTACTAAGTTCGGTATCAGATCAAATCTTCTCTGAAGCTGTGCCTCAACCTGTGCGGAAGAATTCTTCACCTTGTTTCTCAAACGCACCAACTGGTTATAGGTAACAATAACAAATGCAATAATAGCGACAATAATAACAACAGCAATAATAACTCCTATCATCATTCATTCCCCCTTTTTAAGATAATGGCATTATAACATCTATCCGATTGCAACGCAATCTTCCATTCTAAGCCAAGCTATTCCACAAATATATCCTTTGTCTGCAGATCTCCAAAATCTATTTTTAATGCATGCGCCAAATCCTCCTTGGAAAAGGTCTTATATAGTGTCTTGGAAATATATTTTTCCGCAGTTTTGATGATATATTTGTAATCTGGGATATCATCTGGAAAATAGATGCCACCCTTGTCCTTGTTTTTAATCATCCAACAGACCGCTGCAAGTGCAGACATTGCCACCGGAGTAATGGTAGGTGTCTGCCAATAAGAGCCCTTTTTATTCTTATATAAATAAGAAAGCTCCACTCGATTTCCCACCCAGACCGGATCAAAATGATCTCCAATCAGCAGCACCCCCACATACTCTGTTCCAGATTCTATTTTTTCCTGATACAAAGTCTCAAAGTTCTCAGGGTATACATAGCCACGAATAATCGTCCTGCCATTTTCATTCTCGCAATCTAACGGCTTTGTCGGATCCGGTTTGGGATACTCGTTCACCTTCGCGTTACTCAGATAATTGCTGGCATATGCACATGGCAAATACAAGAACATGACCGTCGGTCGGTAAACTACCTTTTCGCCCTCTCTCACTTCGAGGCTTTTTGCTATGGTGATGGTCTCCTCATGGGGAACCAGAAAGCCTTCAAACACACCATCTGGGTAATAGGTGCGACACTTTTTCTCCGCTGCAAGCTTCTTGAATTGCAGAAAACCCTTTTCCGATTTTACAAAATTACACTCATTTTCATAATCAATTTTCTCATGAGTGCCTATGTTTATAGTCGCCTCACTGAGCATTTCAAACCAAAAGGAATCGGTACACCAGGTACTGAACAGCTTGCTGTCGCTGTACTCATCCTTCACTTCCTGCAAATCGATATCATTGACATGAATCTGCCTGATTCCCAGTGCCTGCGCTGCCTCGTTGAACTTCCCACTTCGAACCAGCTCTTTTAAATGCTTGTCCTTCTTGCACTGTGTATTGACGATATATTCAATCCCAGCCTTTACAAAATGAGACACCAGTCCGGGATTGTTGCCATGCTGCAAAACAATAGGATGTCGGTTCATCAATTCGCTCTTCGCATAGCTCTCTTTCATTGCACTCTTCAACTCATTCTCCTGAAAAATGCAATACCAATTGTCCGGCCAATCCGCTTCTCCGGTATTAATGTACATGATATTACGCTCGGCGCACCACTGGCAAATATCTCTTGTACCAACGGTATCCGCAAAGTCGATCAGCAAATCGCCACTATCCAAATAGGGCTCAAATACCTCCCTGAAGTTCTCCCTTGTCACCTCACTGACAATAAAATTGGATACCATGCCTCCCATATTGATAAATGCATCAAATTCAAAGCTATCTCTGGTTATGACAAAATACTGGTTCTCGTCGAACTTGATTTCCCTTGGCAACTTTTCGTAAAAACTTTTTCCAACCGCGCCAAATCCAAATTGAACGATTCGGCCTTCAAACCTTATCAAATCTATCTACCTCATTCATCTTTACGAAACGGTCTGTGAATCCTAACTTTTTTCAGCGTTTCATATCTTCTAGTCAAATAAATCTCTATTTTGTTCTTCTGGAATCCATATAGGATCTTCTTTAAGTCTTTTGATACGGACTCACCCACAATTATGATTTTATGTATCCCGTGATTCAAAAAATATTCTGCCGATGGCAGATCCTGATGGTATACATCCCAGCTATTGTCGAACAAAGAAGCTTCCATCTTAAAGCGGTTCATCCGGTTACTATCCGTCAAAAATGCGGGCAATGCATCATCGCTTATCTCTATCTTACGAAGCTCTGATGCACCCCAACTTAACGCAACACCGACGGATTGGTTGTCCACCGTAGCTCTCGCTCCTGTCTGCTCGATAGTGCCGTTATATATCGGGATCGGCCTATATCCCACCTTTGCCAAGGCAATTCCTTCTTTTACACTTTCTGCTCCCGGCAAATCAACAATAATTGCAGCACCTGCACATTTTTCATCCATAAAATCTATGGTCGGAATCATATCCATTGAAAAACTGTACATCTTAGAATGTTCATTTATCTCCACAAAAGGAACTGGTCTGACCCAATCCACCCACTTTTTTCCTGCGGGTGCCCAGAGCTTATATATTTCTTTATCGGTCATCTTGCTCACCATTCCCTTCAATCAATACAGGAATATCCGCCGCATTGGAATCAATACGAGGAGTTTCGCTGATTCTTGCATAATAGCCCGCATGCTTTCCATCCACCGTATAAGATCCCAAGCAAACATGGAACTCCTCACCATTCTCACCTGTCAATGGTTTACTATTGAATCGTTTCTGAGCTAAATACTTTTTCGGATGTCTCTTTACATCAGCAATTATCTTCTTGTATTCGTCCCCCTCACAGGCTTCCTTTATGGATATTTTCTCCCCGACTCTTCCACATGCCGGTTTGTAGATATAACCCTCTTTTCCCTTGGCGTCCTTTACCTCCAATGTATCTGGAAGTAACTCTCTCCATGTGGACATAGGAATTCCCCTCTGTTCCAGTACATCCCACACCAGAGGGAAGCGCTTCGTCTGTGCGTACATAGCAATCGGATGATTACAGGATATGGTCGTCGTATCAAAATATCCCTGCCAACGCTTTGGCTTGATCTCCGTCAGCCATTCCAACGGCGTGAATCGAATGATTGCGTCAATCCTTCCTTCATTGCCATCCAGAATACTATATGCCTGATTCTCCTTGAATCTCAGGTGATCTGCTGCCGCATAAATCACATCGAATCCCTTTTCCTTTAACCTGTCACCTAAGAACTGCATGACCTGCCTGTCATCGCTATAAGACGTACAATGTACCAGCATGATCCTACCTTTGCTAACTACTTTTTCGGAAATAGCCTTCACAAAAACATCTCCGAAGCTCTTATACCAATAGCTGGTCTCATTTAATAAATCTAATGCCGCCTGTGGCATCAAGGAAGCTTCCGCAAAGCCTCCCGGCACATCGCTATTGACCTCGCTTACCGCCCACTTTCCTTCCACGGTCGGGTGAAAGTCATACCGCATAAGCCGGATATGTCTATCCGGCTCATAGTTTTTCATTTTCCGAATTTCACGGCTTACGCTCTTCGGCAATGCCAACGGTTTGGCAAGCTCCTGATGTTGATTTAGGAATTCCTCCGCCGCTCTTGTCTCGCTATCTAATTCTTCTGTTAATCGCTCTAACTCTTCATGTTCTTCCTGCGTCATTACCAGTGCATATCTCGCAACGGTATTGTGATCCACAAACTGCGGGTCCCATTTATAGCAGTCAAACATAAGAGTTAGTCTGTATTCATCATATTTGTCTCTGGGTATAGGTACTAATCTCATAATGTAACATATCTTACTCAACCCCAAACTTCATGTCAAGCACTTTATCTCACTTACCGCTCAAGGACATCTTCAATTGCATCAAAAGCCTTTTTGGCAAAATTAATCTTAGTATCTACAATCAATTTATTAGTTTCTGATATTTTTATTTCTGCAATAATGAAGTCATTATCTTCTTCCCTTTCTGTTCCGCCACCTAACGTCGTCCATATAATCTCAATATCTTCCGCTTTTACTTCACCTTGGGTTTCTACCGTAAATTGTGTCCCTTCAAAAAAAGCCGCCTCCGATTCTAGATCTATCACTAACATGTTTTCTTGCTTATATATCACAACAGAATTATATCCCTCTTTTGAACTAGCCAACACTTCTCCATGATCTACCGACACCTGAGATGGTTCTCCTTTCTCTTCCATATTATTTTTATATAGAAAAAGCACACATCCTAAAAATACTAATGTAGCGACTACGGCAATAATTACTCTTTTTTTCATTTTTTATAACCTCCAAAGTTATTATTTCTTGTCAGGTGTGGCATCCAAAAACTTGAATGTTCCCTTCATCAAAAAAGGCTTCTGCCCGAAGGTATTACACATTTTCGCAAAAGTAATACCTTTTAGCAAAAGCCATTTGTTCAGTAGAATCTCCCACATCCATTTTATTTCAAAAATGCAGAAATTCCTTGATTTATTAATTTTTTCTCGACAGAAGGCAGACGGTTTCTACATGGCTCGACAGGATAAGCTGAATGTCTTTTCTGTTTTTTTGTTTGCGTAAACATATACACTGCCATTTCCTTATTTGAACTATTTGTGGGAATATGTCCAATCATTTCTCCCGCATTACAATATTTTGTAGTCTTCTATTGTTCCTATTGGGCAAGCCATACACTTATCAAACAAGACAATATTCTTTTCTACCGAACATACTATACTACCATAAACAGTACTTGAATAGCCTAACGAGATATAGTATTGAGCCATTGTTTGAAATGGTGCATACATAATTGTCTTGTTATCAGACATATCAAGCGGCACAAAAATTTGCTCCGATAATAACTTGGTATGAGTATATACCGCCCAACGAGCCAAAAGTTCTTTAAACTTTTTTTCATTAGTACTCATTCTCGGAACACAATCTAATGCTTTCGCAATTTTTACGCGCTTTTTTACTTGTGCCTGTCCATATTTCTCTATGGACAAATTCAATTCCGTATAAGAAATGTCATCAGCAATGGTTAAGTCAACCAATTTCTCTATATCCGTTTTACTCCTCGTCTGAAACAGCTCCTGCTAATTCGATATATTCTTTTAACTTTTTCTGTAGTAGTTTCTTATCAATCAATTTCAGATTATATTCTGAAACCATTGTAGGAGACAAACTACGGCTGAGAGCGAATTCTACAACCTCATCATCCTTGCTTGCACAGAGGATAACACCAACGCTCGGATTTTCATTGTCCTTTTTCACTTCACGGTCAAGTGCTTCAAGATAGAGATTTATCTTGCCGACATACTCTGGCTTGAATTCTCCGATTTTTAGTTCAAATGCCACAAGGCATGAAAGTCCTCTATGGTAAAACAGCAAATCAATATAATAATCGTGCTTTCCGACCTGTACACGATACTCTTCGCCAATGAATGTGAAGTCCTTACCAATCTCAAGAATAAAATCTTTCAGATTTCGTATAATAGACTTCTGCAAATCGCGTTCAGACACTGTTTCCGGCACATCAAGAAAATCAAGCACATAGTTATCAAGGAAAACATTTCCGGTTGCTCTTCTTGATTCTTCAATGGCAGGTGTCAACGGTTTCTGCGATAACATATATCTTTCGTAATATCCGCTGTCAATCTGTCGTTCCAATTCTCTTTTTGAAAGACGCTCTTTGATACACATATTCATGTAAAAAATGCGTTCGTCCATGCTCTTACACGCAGACATAATTTTGAGATGGTTCGTCCAGCTCAATTGTGTCACCAGTGGTGACACTTTTTCATTGTCCTTATAAAGCTCGTAAAACTGTTTCATTCTGTAAAGGCCACGACGATTAAAACCTTTTAGATCAGGGTAATTCTCTGCAAAGAAATCAGCAAGTTTCTGCACAAACGCATCGCCGTATTCAGCGTTCTCGGATTGTTTGCTAATGTACTCTCCTATATCACGGTACATTAAAATCAGCTCCTCATTCACTTTGCGGTATGCACGTTCTTTGGCAGACTCAATAATATCAACAATTTTTTCAAATTGCTCACCGTAAGGTATCAAATCACTCATAATATATTCCTTTCCGAATAATCACTTACTTTTTAGGATTAACTTTTCCCTTAGTCACAACCACAACCGCGAAACTTGCAACAGCACCTGCCACACCCGCTGCGGCCTTTAATCCATTCTTCACTCCCTGCACTTGTTCATTTCTGCAGGATTCGCATTTCTTGTATTTATATCCTTCCGGAAGTGGTTTCTGGCACTTCTTACATACCTTATTCTCCATCGCCTTCTCCTTCTAACAGAGGCACATTCTCCAAGCAAGGGAGTGCCTGTATTTTTTTCTTAATATCCGGCAATGTTTTAGACCAGTAATTCTCCGGTGCCGGGTCAATCAAATCCAATCTTTGTACTAAGCCTTCCGTTGATAAATATGCACTCTGTAAATATCCTGCATAATATTGAAGGCTTTGACGTGCTGCCGCACTTTCACCCAATTCCTGATATGCCATAGCCTCTGCCAATGAAACCATATTTACCGCAGATAGGCTCTCTCTGATTTCGTTCATTCGTAAGCTTATCTTTTCTGGATTAGCACCAGATATCAACTTGCCCCAGAATGATTCCGGCTGCTCTTTTATAAAGGTTAAATTAGCATTCTGGCTCTGCATCAACAAGTTTCTACTGTCTTCTGCATCGGATACAATTCTCAGAAGTGCCATAGCTTTTAATTCAGGATTTTTAATCTGCATGGCTTGTAACAGTTTTTGCTGACAGCTATATGCCATTGCAAGTCTGTCAAATTCCTGTCCCTGTCTTACTTCTTCGATTGCAAGCTGAACTGTGTGAATTTCTTCTGCAATTTGAGCCATCTGCATTTGAGTCGCATAACTTGCCATTGCTTCAGTCAATGCAGGAGATAAGTCAACACTCTTAAGCGAAATCGTAGATACGATTTTATTCGTTTCTGAGTTTACCAAATTTGCCATTAACGTGCCATCTTTTTTGGTCATAAGTTTCAAGGTACCGTTGGCAATCTGTGTTTTCTGCTCGTCAGTCAAAATTGCTTGGAAAGCCTGCTCCGGAATACTAGCTTTTACCATATTGATAAAAGCTGGTGCAGTATAAAGCATCTCCTCTATTTTCTTAAATGCTTTTTTAGCACCTTTAAGCAATGGTTTTGCCACTTCGGGCATGTCAGAAAAATGTTCAACTACTTCATAGCTATAATCTTCAGCATCAATGATTTCTACATCTTCTGGTGAAATATAAATTGTTTCTTCCATAAAGATCGTTCCTTTCTGTTACTCTCTATAACAGCACTTGTAAATTTTACGAAAGTAAATATCTCGCAAATCCGAACTTATCCCTCGCGTTTCACATAGGTCAGTTCAATATCATACCCCAGAGCCCCAAGCATCTGCACGTGACGTGCAAATGAAGTGAGCAACACACCTATTCATTCAGCCTGCCACAAAATCATATTATCAACTCAACCCTCGTTTTTGCCAAATCATCAGACCCACAAAACGGAAAAACCGAGAGCCAGAAGAATACCTCCAACTCTCGGAAACGCCCTATTTTCAAGCCTCTTTCGGTATTCAGTTCTGTACTTTTGACATCAATACTACGGTCTCCACATGCTTCGTAAAGTGAAACTTCAATATTCACCGCCTTGTGTATCTTCTCTAAGCCTTAAAAACCTTTGATTTTCAAGCAGTTCAATGAAAAAGGCTTTTCACGTCTTTTCAACTCTGCCTGACCTCGGTGGCAAATGGGTGGAATTGCCACCCTTGAACCAAATTTCACTGTACCTATTGAATAATTCAGCATTGTATGCTATATTATAGAAAAGGAACAACCGCCCACAAGGGGTTGACCAAATTATAAGGAAAACATAGAAAAATGCCACCCTGTCACCGGTCAAAGTTTAGGGGTGGTTTTTTCTATGCACTAAACATTATCTGATAAACGCAAAAACGAATGTCAGCAATGCAAGAATGAACATACCAAAAGCCATAAGGTCTTTGAAATCAAATGGTTTCTTGTCCATTAGCACCACCCCCATTCTATGTAAAATAAAATGAAGGTCAAGCCACCCTGTAACACGATTGTCCTTGACTGCTATTCTACCACAAATTTTCCCTTCTTACAACTCATATAATCGTCATATACAGTTTTTATTCTTGCCCCTGAATATTTCTGTTTCCTGTCCTTTTAGGTTGCCATATAAGGCAGATAAATATTGCAACCAATAACACAATCTGTATCACTTCCAACCATTCTACTTCCTGACCACCTGAATCTTCCACTGCTTGCACTGATGCGACTGCCGGGACAACTGCATCTGATTCATCAGCTTCTTTCTGTGCAGTGATAGAAATATTATAAACACCGTCCACATATTCAAACACGCAATCAACCCCTTGTGCATCAATCCTGATGTTTGGTGAACTGCTGCCGGATTCAGACATCTTTTCATCATCTGCATCAGGTGCATCACTATCATTTTGCACCTGTATCACAATAGGTTGTGCAGCGGTCTGACTGGGTGACTGATTTGATTCTGTTGTATAGTAATTATTGGTTGTGGTGGTAGTGTTTGTTGTAGTGGTACTTGAATCACTGCTATTGCTAACATTTGAATTATCCACCTTTGAATTGTCTACACTGGAATTATCCACTGTATTATTGGACGTGGTTGAAGAACTGCTTGAATCGTTATTTGTGACCGAATTATCTACACTGCTATTATCCACACTCGAATTATCACTATTATCCGTATGTGTGGAATTATCACTGTTATCTGTATTCACTGAATTATTGCTATTATCGGTCTGTGTAGAATTGTCAGTGTTCGTGTCACCAACAGGTTGTGACGGTTCAGAATCCCCCGGGGTTGTGTCCTGTTCTGAATCATCAGGTGCATCCGTTCCAGGTTCGGTTGGTGTGGTTGGTTCTTCTGTATCATCCGGGGCATTTTCTTCCGGCTCACTTGGGTCTGTCGGTGTTTCTGTGGTTTCATCTTCATCAGGCGGTGTTGTCGGCTGCTCTGTTGAAGGTTCACTTGGTTCGGTTGATTCCGTCCCTTCTTCTGTACCCGGTTCAGTGCTTTCCGTTTCTTCCTCACTATCATCAGGAATGATTTCATACTGCAATTTCAAAAGTGCGTTTTCCTGATTTGGGTCTACATCCGGGATGTATATATTTTCTTCAAAATCATAATCACACACCCAAGCAACAGGCAAAATCCTATCAAGTTCAAAGAGTTCAGCAAGTTGTTCAATGGTGTCTTTTAATTCTATTGTTCCTGTTGTTGTATTCCCTATGTCTGCACCACCATTTGTTGCGGTATTATTATATAATTTCATCTGTTCAACAGTGACCTTGCCCCAGTTTCCAATACCACCACCAAAATCACCCGCCTTATTCTCTGTTATAATAGATGATTTTATATTACACGTTCCACTTGAATTTGCTACCTCTATCGCACCACCATGCCCGGCTATTCCTTGCATCAGAGTACAACCTATTACATTTACCACTGAATCATTGCATATTGCAATATGACCACCCGCAATACCACTATTTTTAGCAAAATAACAATCAGAGAATGTTATTATTCCCCTATCAACACGTACTGCCCCGCCAATACTACCTGTACCACCTTGATATGTAGGATTGCCACAATTCTGAAAAATACAGTCAGTAAAACTCATATTTTCTGCATCTATTTTCATAAATGAATACTTTGATATGATTCCACCACCGTCAAAGGTTACATTTGTGAAAACAGTTTCACCACTGATAAAATTCAAATACGAATTTTCATCACCTTTCTTAATCGTCAGGTGAATATCATCACTTCCAACAGTCAAGGTGTCCGCCACTGTTACTACATTCCAAATAGTAATAATATCACCGTCTTTTGCTACTTTCACCGCATTCTTAAAACTGGAATAATCAGTTGCAGTGTACGTTGTTGGTGTTGATTCTTCTGCGTATGCAGCTTGTTTCAGTCCTGTCACACTCACCAACAAGGCAAGTAACAGGGCTATTGTCCTACGTTTCCATTTCTTCATGTTCATAATCTTCTGAACCTCCTGATATTGTATTTACTGCTAATAGCAGCAACAAACATTATATCAGGCTTTATATAACGGTCATATAAACACATGGTATAATTCTTTGATAATTTATAAGGGTATAAGAAAACACCGCCTATTTGACGGTGTTTCCATACTTCTTTTCATATTCTTCTTTTTTCTTCAATCGTTCCTTTGCTTCATCAGAAATTTCTTCTTCCACAAAGTCACCCATTATAGACATACCTTCAATAGTACCGTCTTTATTACGTTTAATTTCCATAATCACACCACCTGTTTACCAGTGCTTTTCTACTTCCAATTATATCCCTTTGATAACTCTTTGAACCTCTCAACCTTTGGTGCAGATTCATTCAATTCAAACTTATCACACCTTGAAAAATCTTCATGTTGACTATCATAATACTTTGCATCACGTGTATGATTCATACAGGACTGTAAAAATGGGGGACACCATTGAACAAATATTACGGTACGTTATCCGGGAACTTGCTGCTAGTATATAAATAGTACAAATTAAAGATGTCCAATTCTAATAAATAATG
>CAZBFN010000020.1:0-50375 GCA_964491235.1 uncultured Roseburia sp. | reverse complement strand
TTTGATACTAGCTTTGCCATGTCGAATCACCCATTTCTTTCAATGTCTCTTCTACCAGCGTATCCTGTACAGTCGCATCGATATTAGCTGCAACAACCTTTGCTGCCATCATAGATGCAACTGTAATCATCTCCTGTTTTACTTCATCCATTGCACGTTTCTTGGAAAGCTCTGCTTCTTCGTTCGCTCTCTGGATGATACGAGCAGCCTCTTCCTTGGCTTCGCCCTCTATACGGGCAGCGTTCTTCTGCGCCTTCTGGCGGGCTTCGCTTAAAATCTGTTCTGCTTCTTTCTCGATATCCTTAAGCTTTGCTTCGTATTCTGCCTTTAACTCTGCCGCATCCTTCTTATCTGTCTCAGCAGCTTCGATATCTCCTGCAATACGATTGCGTCTATCTTCTAACATCTTACGCACCGGATTGAAGAGCATCTTCGACATGAACATAAATAAGAAGAATACTGCGACCGCCATCAGCACTACATCATGTGCAAGCTGTATATCGAGATTAAAGAGTCTTGTCATCTCCTCCAAGGTTTGGCCTCCTTTCCGTTGTTATTTTTAATAACCTGCGAAGAACACTTGCGTTCTTCTGTGTGAAATCAGAAACCGTTAGGCAGCGCATCCATTGATGCGGTGTCTTAGTGTTTCTTTTCACGCTTTATACTAATGGCTTTACGAAAAGTAAGAGCATTGCGATAAGCAAACCATAAAGACCGGTTGTCTCTGCAACTGCCTGTCCAAGTAACATAGTGGACATGATGTCACCCTTTGCACCTGGGTTTCTACCTACTGCTGCTGCTGCGTGTCCGGCTGCGATACCCTGTCCAATACCAGGTCCGATACCGGCGATAACTGCTAAACCTGCACCAATTGCGGAACATGCTAAAATTAAATCTTCTCCTGTGATATTCATACTGATATCCTCCTAAAATGAATTTTCTCTCCGCCCTCTGCGGAATTGTTAAATCTTACCCAAATCCTACAGACATTACTCCATCTCGTAGTTCTGGCTGATGTATGTCATAGTCAACATACAAAATACATACGTCTGAATTGCTCCGGAGAACAAGTCAAAGTACACATGAAGTGCTGCTGGCCAGATAATGGCAACCTTGCTCAGCAATCCATATACCAACGCCATCATAACCGTTCCTGACAACACATTCGCAAACATACGAAGTGATAAAGAAATCGGAACTGCAATCTCACTGATCAAGTTGATGGGCAACCAGATTGGCAGCCACGGTGGTAATGGTGAACACATATCCTTCCAAATCTGTTTCAATGGCAGATTCTTGAACTGCGTGATGTGAATAAGGAAGAATGTTATAAGACCTAATGCTAGTGTCGTACCGTAATCGGCTGTTGGTGGTCTTAAACCAAACAAACCGGAAATATTGCTGAGCAGAATAAATATGAAGATTGTGCTGATGTAATTCACAAACTTCGGTGCTGCAATCTTTCCCATTGTTCCGTATACCATATTATCGAGCATCTCGACAATCATCTCCAGAACGTTTTGGAATCCTCCCGGTACTTCCTGTGCATGCTTCATCGCCCGGTTCGCCGCGATAGAAAATCCTACCAACAGCAATATGACAATGAGTATGCAGACGTGTGATGTGGTAATCCAGACCGTCTGACCAAAGATCTCATAGGAAAATATTCCATGTATCATAAAGTCAATGTTATCGGCGCTGGATGACATCAAAATTGCGTTATTCACAATTTCACCTCCTTAACTAGATTTACTATCTTCACTGTCCGAAGACACATCACCTCTTCCTTGCAGCTTTGTAATAAATCTATGTGCAAAGGGTTGGAAGTACGCTGATACTTTCAAGCCCAAAACACCAATAAATGCGATGATCGGATTCCCCAGATTCCACTTCATCATAACAAAAAATACGATCACTACGAGCATATATCGCAGTATCGACTTCGCAACAATCTTGGACTGTGCTCTGGATTCTCCATAAATATCCACGGCATCCTGCAGTACAACTGCCATATTGACTGCCATGCCACAGGCGAGTGCGATTCCAATCGCAAGCCCGGTCGTATATCTTATCTTATCTGAAACGAACCAGACTCCTATCAATTCCACCAGAACTCCATATACAAGAATTCCCAAGATAAGCCCCGGTAATGCATCATTTAATCTTTTTAGCATGATTCCTGTCTGATTCACCATCCTGTCCATATACTTTTCTTGCCATCTTAAAGATGTTCGTAAATCCAGCTAACGCTCCCATAATAAAAAGCGGGATCGTAATCCATGAAATATCGTACTTCTCGCCAAGCCATACACCAAGCATGGTGCACATAACGATCGGAACGATCATGTTTATGCCGAATTGTAATATAAGGGTCAAGGATTGAAATATTTTTCGGTTTTGATTCATATGACTCCTTTCGCCCTATCAGCGAATCTTCCTCGCAGTGCTTAACCGAGGGAACCTTCGGTTCCCTCGGTCGCGGGCTTTCGCCCTATCAGCCCGAGCGACTTCATCTGGCCTTGTGCGAGCACAGGCAGATGAAGTCGGCTCGCCCTGACACTGCTCAATGCTGATACGTACATTATATCATTTTCTGTGTGTTTGTCCACGGATTATTCTTGCAATTTGTACCAAAAATTGGAATTTGTCGTGAATAATTACACATTTTGCACAAAATACCTGTTTTTTATACCTGTTACTTCGCACACAAAAAGGAAAGGCGCATGTCCAGTGTGTACGTCTTTCCTTTTTGCGAGGAGCATACGCAAAGCGCATGTCCCATTATTTATAGATTTATCCGTATTTCTCTGTTAGTATGCTCATATCTTTCTAGTTTCACTCCTGCTGCCTTAAGCATTCTCTTTGACGCAATGACGGACGGTGTATTCTCATACTTGTCACTGTCGTAGATCAAGCGCTTGATTCCCGATTGAATGATCGCCTTAGCGCATTCATTACACGGGAACAGTGTCACATACATGGTAGCCCCTTCCAGACTTCCTCCGCGATAGTTCAAAATCGCATTCAACTCGCTATGAGTTGTGTAAAAGTACTTGTTTTCCAGTGGTTCCCCTTCACGAGCCCACGGAAATTCATCGTCTGAGCAGCCCATAGGGAAGCCATTGTAACCCATGGACAATATCTTATGATCCGGGCTCACGATACAGGCCCCCACCTGTGTGTTGGGATCTTTGGAACGCATGCCAGACAATGTGGCAACTCCCATAAAATACTCATCCCAACTGATATAGTCTTCCCTCTTTCCGCTCATCTGCTAACCTCCAGGCAGGCTTCCTGCCTTTTCTCCTAAAAAGTAATCGACATTCTATCGTCACTATTTTGTGCCAAAAATACGGTCTCCCGCATCTCCAAGTCCTGGAACAATATATCCATGATCGTTTAAATGATCATCTAACGCTCCAATATAAATATCTACATCCGGATGTGCCTCCTGCATCTTCTTGACACCCTCTGGCGCTGCGATAATGCACATCAGGCGAATGTTCTTAACGCCCTTGTCCTTCAACATCTGAATCGCTGCGGCGGAAGAACCTCCCGTTGCAAGCATCGGATCTACCACAAACACCTCACGGTTTGCACAGTCCTCTGGTAGCTTACAGTAATACTCCACTGGCTCTAATGTCTCTGGATCACGGTACAATCCGATATGTCCCACCTTCGCCGCTGGAATCATGGTAAGCATTCCATCCACCATACCAAGTCCTGCTCTAAGAATCGGTACAACAGCAAGCTTCTTGCCCTTTAACTCCTTTACGGTAGTCTGGCAGATCGGTGTTGTAATCTCCACGTCCACAAGCTTTAAGTCTCTGGTCGCCTCATAACACATCAACATTGCAATCTCACTGACCAGTGTACGGAAATCCTTAGACCCCGTCTCCTCCCTGCGGATAATTCCAATCTTATGCTGAATCAAAGGATGATCCATAACTACTACTTTAGACATCGCGTTATTCTCCTTCGTTTAAAAGATTTACCAACTTTAATATCGTCTTACGCAGCGTCTCATAACAGAGACCGTATGCCTGAAGTGATCCGCCATAAGGATCTAATATCTCCAGCTCATCTCCAACCAGCTCCGTGAGGACATATACATTCTCTGTACTGGCATTCTCATACTTCTCCAGAATCTTCTCTAGCTGAGTACGCTCCATAACAAGTACCAATGAATCCTCTGCAAAATCCTCCTCCAAAAGCTGTGAGGACATATATCCCTCCAAGTTGATACCATTACTTATCATAACAGCTTCTGCCTTCTGATTCAATGGCTCTGGGAATAATACCACTAATCCCCTTGAAAGGATCTCTACGGATCTTTTTAAATTGCACTCCTCCAGTATGCCCGCTGCCATGGGGGCTCTGCATGTCCCACTACCACCAACGAACACAACTTTGTTATATTGCTTCATATTATCAACATTCCCTCTCCTCTAAACGGTCAGCACCTGATGTCCCGCTGCCTTAAGCAAACGGTTCATGATCGCCTGTCCGATTCTCGGTGTTGCAAAACTTTCCGAATATATCGCATCTACATTCAGATCATCGAATTCTCTTAATATCTTATATAGATGTCTTGCAATTGCGTCCTCATCATCTCTTGCACCAATGCTCATTACCCAGTCCGCTTCATAAGCACCCCGGGTCTCATCCGTGGCAATAATGCCCACCTTCATACCCTGCTGCCGCTTTTCGGCTGTCAAGCGATTAATTTCTGCCACGACCCTATCCGTCTCCCCCTCAACTAGAACAAGATCTGCCTTTGGCGCATAATGCTTATACTTCATACCCGGTGCCTTCGGCTTCCGCTCGGAATCCGCAGCAATAATTCCCGGATCAATGCACACTTCACTTCCTAATGCTTCCTCAAGCATCTCCTTTGTGATGTATCCCGGTCTCAGTATCATCGGTATCTCTTCCGTCAGATCCACAATCGTGGACTCAATACCGATTCCTACCGCTCCTCCGTCCAATATCAATGGTATTCTACCATCCATATCAAGTGCAACATGAGAAGCCTCTGTCGGGCTTGGCTTGCCAGATGTGTTCGCACTTGGTGCTGCGATCAGACATCCGCTCTGCTCAATCAATTCCAATGCGATTGGATGGTTCGGCATACGGATCGCTACCGTATCCATCCCTCCCGTTGTCTCATATGGAACCTTATCGTTCTTCTGTACGATCATGGTAAGAGGACCTGGCCAAAAAGCATCCGACAGCTTCTTCGCCTCCGCTGGAACCCCCTTCGCAATCCTAACTAAATCCTCAAACTTAGATATATGAACGATCAATGGGTTATCCGATGGTCTCCCCTTTGCCGCATATATCTTCTTGGAAGCCTCTGGATGAAGCGCATCCGCACCCAGACCATATACCGTCTCAGTCGGAAATGCAACTAACTCGCCCTCTCGAATGAGATCGGCGGCTTCCTTCATGGCTTCTTTATCTATATCAGCAGAATCTATCTTTAAAACCTTTGTCTGCATAATCATTCCTGCCTTTCTGTATGATTATGACACAATTTCAAAAAATAGGCAACATACTTGCCATGTTTTTGCAAATGTGGCATAATTATGTCCGTTAGGTTCATTCTATTTTGAATCCGACAGAAAGGAGTTTTCCATGAAAATTTCAAAATCTGATTTTGGTACCACCAACAACGGAGAAAATATTTATATATACCATTTAGAGAACGCAAGCGGCGCCTATGTAGAGATTCTTAATTTCGGTTGCCGTCTTGTAAAAATTGTTGTACCAGACCGCGAGGGAAACATGACTGATGTCTGCCTTGGTTTTGATACCATTGAAGACTATGAGAAGGATAGCGCAAGTCTTGGCGCAGTTGTCGGCCGTGTTGCTAACCGCATCAAGGACGGTCGCTTTACTTTAAACGGCAAGGATTATCAGCTTGCCATTAACAACGGCAGCAACCACTTACACGGTGGTCTCATCGGCTACGGCTCTAAACCTTGGGAGGCAAAGGTAAAGGATGACAAGTTAGTCCTGACCATGAACTCCGCCGATGGTGAGGAAGGATATCCTGGAAATCTGGTTCTTTCTGTTACTTATGGTTGGTCTGAGGATAATGAGCTTTCTATTTTATATGAAGCTTCCACTGATGCAGACACCTTATTCAATGTGACAAACCACGGTTATTTCAACTTAAATGGAGAGGGCAGCGGAGATATTCTCTCTCATGAGCTTTTTATTGACGCGGACGAGATCACAGAGCTGGATGACACACAGGCACCGACCGGAACGATTCTTTCTGTGGAGGGAACTCCATTTGATTTCCGTACCATGCATACCATCGGAAAGTTCATTCATTCCGATTACGAACAGTTCAAAAAGTTCGGCACATACGACCACAATTTTATCATTAACGGTACTGGTCTTCGCGAAGCCGCCGTATTGCAGTCCAAGGACAGTGGAATTCGCATGACCTGTTTTACAGATCAGCCGGGCGTACAGCTTTATGTTGCAAATCAGCCTCAGGATCTGCTCGGAAAGGCTGGCAAGAGCTATGACGCATTTACCAGCGTATGCTTGGAGACTCAGCATTTCCCAGATGCTATTAACCATGATAATTTCCCAAGTATCGTACTGAAACCAGAAGAGCCATTCCGCTCTAAGACCTTATATCATTTTTCGACATTTTAGTTTTTTGTGCTAATTTAAGTACACTTTTTTTACCTTTTTAGGGTTGTAAAGCAGGTGACTTTGTATTAGAATTACTTCAAGGTTATCCTTTATGGTAATCAAGTAATGATCATTATTTTAAGGAGGGAATTCAAAATGGCATTTGTTATTTCTGATTCTTGTGTAAGCTGTGGAACATGCGAGCCTGAGTGTCCAGTAGGAGCTATCTCCCAGGGTGACAGCCAGTTCGTTATCGATGCAGGTTCTTGCGTAAGCTGTGGAACATGCGCAGGTGTTTGTCCTACAGGAGCTATCAGCGAGGAGTAATCGCTTTTAGCGCACATAGCGTAAGAAAGCCGTCACGGTTGTGACGGCTTTTTCTTTTTCCATATTTTCTTTCCTTCATCCTTTTTCTTAAAGCTGCCTCGAATTGCAGCATCAAGCTTTCGGAATCGTTCTTCCTCTATCTCTTCCCGCTCCCGCATGAGGTAATTCATCTCCTTTATCACCTGTTTCCCGACCTCTTCACTGATGTTCTGGCTCAATGCCTGATTGTTCTCCTCGATTGCTTTTCCCACAATCTGTGACATAAGATCAGTAAACTGCGACATCTTGTCCGTATTATCAAGAATGCTCTGTGATACCTCCTGCACCTGCGTCGACATCGGAGACTGGGTCTGCGGAGCTGCGGGCGACTGTGCTTGCGGCTGGGTCTGCGGAGCTACGGCCGACTGTACTTGCGGCAAGTCTTGCGACTGTGCTTGTGACAAGTCTTGCGATGCTAGTTGTGCTTGGCTCGAAGATCTCGCCTGCTCCAGCGGGTCTGCTGTCAGCCCCTCCAAGGGGCCATTATGTACAATCATACGAATTGCCTTAAGCTGATATCCCTGCTCCTTTAACTCCTTTATCTTTTGGAACTCCTGAATGTTTTCCTTCGTGTAATACCGATGCCCCATCTCGTTGCGCGGGATGCTAAGCGCCAGTTCGTCCTCCCAGTAACGCAATACATGCGATTCCACATTGACAATATTTGCCGCGTCGGAAATCATGTAACGTACTTTTTCCATTCTAGTTCCTCCTTTTCCGCTTAACTTATATTATAAGCAAGTAGAAGGTTCCCCACAACGAAAATCGCTCGTCTTATTGCGACAGCAAATGTAAGGATTAGCGCTTTTTCTTTTTATTTTTTACTGTTTTAGTAGTGGTTTTCGCTTCCTTAGGCACTGCCTCGGCATAGGAGAAAATAGAGATTCCCATAGGTGGCACTTTGATGGTGATAGAATCCTCTCTTCCGTCACATTCAGAGGCCTTGGACTGCTTTACTCGTGGATTCACATTGCCCTCTCCACCGAATTCCGCTTTATCACTGTTGAAAATCTCCTTATATTTACCCGGATATGGAACACCGATCTTATGCTTTTCGTATACCAATGGGGAGAAATTACATACTACTAACAGCATGTCCTCTTTTTTCTCTGTCTTTCGGACAAAAGTCACCATATTCTCATTTGCTGAAATGGCATTGATCCATTCAAATCCCTCACAGTCAAAATCCATAGCATAGAGTGCAGGATGGGTCTTGTAAAATGCCAGAAGTGCCTTCACATATGCCTGCATCTGACTGTTCGGCTCCTGTTTAAGATCCTCCCAATCCAGTTGCACAGCCTCGTCCCACTCCTTATACTGGGCAAATTCCTGTCCCATGAACAAAAGCTTCTTTCCCGGATGAGTCATCATATATCCATATGCAGCGCGCAGATTTGCGAACTTCTGTGGCAATTCTCCCGGCATCTTGTTGATCAATGAGCATTTGCCATGTACTACCTCATCATGAGACAGGGTAAGGATAAAATTCTCACTGTAAGCGTAAATCATGCTAAAAGTAAGCCCATTATGATCTCCTGACCGATAAATTGGATCTAAAGACATATATCTGATAAAATCATTCATCCAACCCATATTCCATTTATAGTCAAAACCAACTCCGTCCTCATTCACGTCACCTGTGATCTTCGGCCAAGCCGTAGATTCTTCTGCAATCAAAATCGCTCCATCTTTTCGCTTTTTGAAAATAGAGTTCAAGTGCTTCAACATCTCAAGAGCTTCTAAGTTGCCATTTCCACCGTATTCATTTGCGACCCATTCGCCATCATTCTTTCCATAATCCAGATAGAGCATGGAAGCTATGGCATCCATACGGATACCGTCAGCGTGGTATTTATCTGCCCAGAATAATGCGTTTGCAATCAAGAAGTTCGATACCTCAGGTCTTCCATAGTTGTAAATCAATGTGCCCCAGTGCGGATGGCTTCCCTTCCGCGGATCCTGATGCTCATACAGGCAGGTTCCATCAAATCCAGCCAGACCAAAAGTGTCCCTTGGAAAATGTGCTGGCACCCAATCCAGAATCACACCGATTCCCTGCTCATGCATATAGTTCATAAAATACATGAAATCTTCAGGCTTTCCATAACGTGCTGTCGGTGCATAATATCCTGTCACCTGATACCCCCAGGATGCGTCAAAGGGATGCTCCATAATTGGCATCAACTCAATATGGGTATATCCCATTTCCTTTACATACTCTGCGACCATAGGTGCCAACTCACGATAATTATAGAATTCCTGATCCTCTGGCTTTTTCCAAGAACCAAGATTCATCTCATAAATCGCCACAGGACTTGTCTTGGTATCGATACCTTTTCGCGCTTCCATCCACTTCTCATCCGTCCACACGAACTGAGTCAAATCCGCTACGACCGATGCTGTATCCGGACGAAGTTCCGCAGCATTGGCATATGGATCTGCCTTTAAGAAAGTAAGTCTGCTGTTTGTCTTGATCTCGTATTTATAGATTTCTCCAACAGAAATACCCGGAACAAACAACTCATATATACCGCTATCCCACAATCTTCTCATAGGAAGGCATCTTCCATCCCACTGGTTAAAATTACCCACCAGACTGACACGAAGAGCATTTGGCGCCCACACCGCAAAATGCACTCCTTCCACACCATCAACCGTCATAGGATGTGCACCCAGCTTCTCATAAATATCGTAGCAGATTCCCTGATTGAACTTTTCTGTATCTTCCTTTGTAAGAACCGGTTCAAAGGCGTAAGGATCTGCACAGGTCACAGCTGTTCCATCCGCAAATGTAATGTCTAATGTATATTGTGGAATCTTCTTTCCCGGAATCAGTGCCGCATAAAAGCCCTCTTCATCTTCCAGTGTCATCTCATAGGCTTTCTTCTTTCCCTCTACCCGAACAGTGATCTTCTTGGCAGCTGGGATGAATGCCTGAATCAAAATACCTTCCTTTATGATATGGGGACCTAAAATGCTATGCGGATTATCTTCCTCTGAATATACCACTGAATCAACATCCGCCCAATTCATTAAATCAAATAATTTGTCCTCTACCATCTCGTAGTCTCCTCCCTAATTCGTTATATATACATTTTATGGGACAAAATGTACATTCGCAATAGGAATTAGGTTTTATTACTGATTTAAAGTCCTGCACTTCTTCCAACTATTCCCCAAAGTTCTCATAGCAGACCAGTTCCTGCATAGAGATACGTTCTCTCTGATGTCTATCTGGCGCAGCCTTTGCACCCTCCGCATAACCGATAGCAAGGATATTGATCGGTTCTACGCCCTCCGGCAAGCCAAACTCCTGCTTGATAACATCCGGCTTAAAATAGCAGACCCACACAGAGCCAAGTCCCTCCACCGTTGCTGCCAACATCATATGATCTGTTACAATCGCTGCGTCAATATCCGTGGTCTGTTTTCCGTCAAATGGGCGTGTCCATGCCTTTGTATGATCACTGCACACAATAATCGCCAGTGGAGCACCATAAATACTTGCTCCCTTGCCAATCTTCGCCAAGCCAGTCTCCTCCTGTACCACCAATAGGCGCACTGGCTGCAAATTTGCTGCGGTCGGAGCCACATGTGCTGCTGTTAAAATACGTTCTAACTTCTCAGGCTCCACCTTTTTGCTACTATAATTACGCACTGAATATCTTGCCTTTGCAATATCTAAAAATTCCATCTTATTTTCATTCCTTTCTGTTGTCTCCTTATGCAGACCACTCTAATCTTCATCTTCCTTCATGCACCTGTGCACTGGCGCCCTTGTATTTATCATCAGCCGACGCTATAATGATAGCATGAACCACCCAAAATACAAGAATGCACTTTTTAGGTATATACTTCCCAAAAAGTAAGTATAAAACACAAGAGGGAATCACTTATGAAAGAAGATCTATGTCCAAGCACCTTTACCTGTCCACTGGAGGCAACGGTACAACTGATCGGCGGAAAATATAAAGCAATTATCCTCTGGCATCTGATGCACGGCACCCTACGTTATAGCGAGCTGCATCGAAAAATGCCCCACGCCACCGACAAAATGCTTGCCCAGCAACTTCGGGAACTAGAGCGAGATGGATTAATCAACCGGGTAGTCTACCCTGTCGTTCCACCTAAGACAGAATATTCTCTGACAGAATTCGGAAAAAGCCTCACTCCTATTCTCGATGCCATGTGCAACTGGGGCACTGACTACTTAGACAAATCCTCAAATTACAATATCCAGTAATGCAAATCAAGTGCAAGGTTCGCATTTTCTCGACTCATATTGCTTTAAACGCAACATGGAGCCGTCCCAAATAGGACGGCTCCATTTATTACTTTTCCATATTTGCAAACTTTGTGTACTGTGGTAACCACACCAGATTAACAGTTCCGATTGGACCATTTCTCTGCTTAGCGATGATGATTTCTGAGATACCCTTCATCTCAGAATCATGATTATAGTAATCATCACGATAAATGAACATTACCACGTCGGCATCCTGCTCGATGGCTCCAGACTCTCGAAGGTCGGACAACATCGGACGATGATCCGGTCTCTGCTCTACCGCTCGAGACAACTGGGACAGTGCAATAACTGGCACGGACAGCTCTCTCGCCAACGCCTTTAAGGAACGGGAGATATCAGAAATCTCCTGCTGACGGGAATCTGTGGACTTACCAGAACCAGACATCAACTGCAAGTAGTCGATGATGACCAGCTTTAAGTCATGCTCCAGCTTATACTTACGGCACTTACTACGCATCTCAGAAATAGAGATACCCGGCGTATCATCGATAATAAGTTCAGAATTACCGATCGTTCCTGCACCCTCGATCAGCTTTTCCCAGTCAGCATCTGACAAGTTACCAGTACGGAGCGCCTGTGCGTCAACTCTGGACTCCAGAGAGAAAAGACGGTTTACAAGCTGCTCCTTGGACATCTCGAGGGAGAATATTGCGGTACACATATTCTCATGAAATGCTACATACTGCGCAATATTCAATACGAACGCAGTCTTACCCATAGACGGACGCGCCGCTACCAGAATCAAGTCGGACGGCTGCAATCCTGCGGTACGGTAATCAAGATCGATAAATCCTGTTGGAATACCAGTTACAGTACCAGAGGTCTTCGCTGCATTCTCAATCTTCTCAAGAGCGTTCATAACGACCTGACGAATCGGTACATAGTCACCGCCGCCACCACGGGTAGAGAGCAGATCAAAGACCTTCTTCTCTGTGATATCCATGACGGTCTCCACGCTCTCCTTACCGAGGTAACACTCATTCTCAATCTCCTGATTGAGCTTGATAAGTTTTCTACGCATGGAATTATCCTTGACGATCTGTGCGTAATACTTCACATTTGCAGAAGTCGGCACTGCCGTCACCAGATCCCTTACAAATTCAAGGCTGGCAATCTCTTCCGGGACATCCTTTTCCTTCAACTTGTTCTGCAAGGTCACCAGATCCACTGGCAAACTCTTATTATATAATTCAATCATCGTATCAAAGAGGATTCCATACTGCTGATAATAAAAATCCTCGCTGATCAACATCTCCATCGCGGTCACGATGGCATCCTTATCCATAATCATGGAACCAATCACGGATTGCTCTGCCTCTCGGCTGCTAGGCATATCCCGCTTGATCAAAGCCTCTTCCATGAAATTCACTCCTTACTCTTCCACTACATGTACGGTAAACTTACCTGTTACCTTTGGATGAAGCTTAATTGCCACCTCAGTCATACCAAAACTTCTAATTGGCTCAGGAAGCTGCATCTTCTTCTTATCCAGCTCCATGCCAAGCTGATCCTTAGCTGCTGCAGCGATCTCCTTGGTAGATACAGAACCAAAGGTTCTTCCACCCTCGCCAGCCTTCATCTTAAGGGTTACCTTCTTATCCTTAAGCTCCTCTGCCAATGCCAAAGCAGCCTCATAGTTCTCCTGTGCCACCTTGTCCGCATGCTGATTCTGAAGCTTCAGATCATTCAGGTTCTTAGCATTTGCCTCCACACCTAACTTCTTTGGAAAAATCGCATTTCTTGCGTATCCATCACTTACATTTACAATGTCACCCTTTTTTCCTAAGGACTTTACATCCTCTAACAAAATTACTTTCATGTTATGCCTCCTTACAAGTAAACTAATATTTATAACTTCGGAATAGTTCCGTATTCTACTACAATCCAATCATATTCTATCAGGTTCATCTCCTTGCCACAATAAGCGCATTTGCCGCCCTCCAACAGAGATACGGTAGAACCACATCCCCCACAGCGATACATCGTCACATCATTTTTCAGCTTATGGGAACGCTTTTTTGCTAATGTCATAGAAATGATCTCATTGCCAAAATGAAACCGGTCTCCACAATCATACTGGAGACTGACCTCACGGTGAAACTCTATAAACTGGTCTTCCCCTTGTGTCCAATACTTTTTTAACGCATATCGCCCGGTATCACAAGACACAACATTCTGGTAATTCTGCAAATATGGTGTCATGTCACACTTTACGAATGGGGCAATATCCTCATATTTTCTGGCAAAATGTATCGCCTTGATCTTACAATCCAGAGATGCCAAAAAGGATTCCACAGAGAAATCTGGGTTATTTGCCTTGATCTTGCGCTTCATCTTAGTGGTACGAATCGTCTTGCCATTGCTGATATAAGTTCCACACAGGGAGCATACCGCCGCCAAAAGGAAAACTCCCTTCATGATCCAAGAAGCTTTGCCCCAAATAGGTGGAAACATAATTCCAATCATAAGTAGAACTGCTGTAATAACAACCAGCACCACTGTCGCACCATTGACTTCTCGTGAACCATAGATTCCATCATTGATACAGACCGCCGTCACCTTATCCTGATAGGCAGAAACATCGAACTTTGATCCGCAATAATCACAGCCATCCAACAGCGCCTCCAATGGCATTTCCGCGCCACAGTTTGGACAAATATACATTCCAGCCGCATTCTGGGAACGCATAATGTAATATGACATTTCCTCAAACCGGCTGTAACGGCTGATAACACGATTGTCACGCCAATAACATTTTTCAAAATACGTGTTCTGCTTTGCCTTGCAGACCAGATACTTTCCATCCTGATTATAGGTATAGAGAGTTTTTAAGGCTCTTTCCTCAGAATTCCTCGGAACCTGCCTATAATCCATATACTGTAAATAAAGTCTATGCTGTTCTAATCTCTTCTTTTCCAGATACAGATTATACCACTGTTCCTGAGTTGCACTCGTCAAGGCATTCTCTACGGAAAAGCTACTCTGTGCAAACCAGTCCAGCATCTGCTTTTTATACCACTCGACTGCCTTTTGCATATCAGAATCATACTGCCTACATACAATGGCGTTTTCGAAAACACTCTTTACATCCGCCAAATCCTGACTGATGTCTCCAGCGCTATAATACTCATCTGTTATTTTTCCCACTATATTCTCCTTAGCCTGATAGGCATCAAGCTATTCTGTAATATCGCCTTCTTCCAGCATCTCATCAATGGTGTCCTGAATGATATGCTTTGCCTCATATACAGAACAATCTGTAAGCTGCGCACCTGCCACATTAAGGTGACCGCCACCGCCCAAACGCTCCATAATAAGCTGCACATTGATCTCGTCGATCGATCTGGAACTTACATAAATCTTGCCCTGATAATCCGTCAATACGAAGGATGCCTTGATACCCACGATGTTGAGCAGCTCGTTTGCCGCCTGAGCACCAACGATGGTCGGGCTCTCCACATTGTCTGCCGGACACACAGAAATCGCAAAGGCTCCTCGATATACCTCTGCATGGCGAACCGCTTCCGCTCTCGCCTTATATGCCGCCATATCATTTCGCAGCATCTTGCGGACTCTGGTAACCTCCGCACCCGCTCTTCTAAGATATGCCGCCGCCTCAAAGGTACGAACACCTGTCTTGGTCATGAAGTTGTTTGTATCGATCAAAATACCTGCATAAATACAGTCAGCCTCATGCGGATCCAGCTTGATATTCTCAGAGAAGTACTGCAATACCTCTGCAATCATCTCACAGGCACTGGATGCATATGGCTCAACATAGGACAGGACTGGATTCTCAATAACTTCCTTATTCTGTCTATGATGATCGAATACACAGATGGTATCCGTCCGCTTTAACAATTCTGGACACTCGGTGTAGCTTGGTCTGTTAACATCCACCACGACCACCAGCGTATCACGGTTGGTAAGCAATATCGCTTCATCATTCTTAATAAAAAGATCTGCTGGATATCCCTTCTCCTCCGTAAATCCCTCTATCATCGGTCTTAAAGAAGAAGTGACTTCATTGATAACGATCTGCGCCTTCTTACCAAGTACTCTGGCTGCACAGTAAACACCGATCGCAGCACCCAGAGAATCTACATCACTGATACTATGTCCCATGATAATCACGTGCTCACGGCTCTCGATAACCTCACGTAGCGCGTGTGCCTTAACTCTCGCCTTAACACGGTTATTACGCTCTACCTGCTTAGTCTTACCACCATAGTAAGATACTTCTTCGCCCTCACGCACAACGACCTGATCGCCGCCTCGTCCAAGAGCAAGATCGATGGACATTCGCGCATACTCATAGTTCTGATTATAGCTCTCTGCACCAGCACCGATACCGATACTAAGTGTCACAGCCATCTCATTTCCGACCTTGACCGTCTTAACATCCTCGATAATGCTAAATCGGTCTTCCTTCAACTGCTCAAAACACTTATTCTTGAACACAACGAAGTACTTATCCTTCTCAATCTTACGAACAAGGGCATCCATCTCCGTAAAGTACTTATTCACCTTACGATCAATTAACGCCACCAAAAGTGATCTCTTGACATCCTCGATACTATCCAACGCCTCATCGTAGTTATCAATATACACAAGTCCTGCCACCAGACGCTGCTCATCATTCTCCTTAATGTAACGGTTCAACTCTGTCTCATCGAACAGATACATCGCTGTCAAATACTCGTTGCTGTCATCCATGGATACGATCGTGCTGTCCTGAGTCATAGAATCAAAATAAATACGCTTCAGAGAAATACGGTAATAACGATCATTTAAGGTAAGATTTAGCGTCTCCACTGGCTCACTTCTCTGCAAAAGCTCCTTTGTCAGTGTTGGAAAGATCGTCATTACTGACTTGTGATACTTCTTATCCTTGCCAGTGATCTCTGTAAACGCCTCATTCACCCACAAGAACTTCGCATTGTAGTCAATCAGCGCATATGGTATCTCGAATTCATTCAAAAGATGCTTCTGCACCATACCATATTGGGTCGCAAAATTAATCATTTCATTGGCTAGTGCCGGTTTATTCCGATTATAAGAAAAGAGCATGATAAGGAAATACACCACTACAAACCCAGAAAACATCATTCCGGATGTCGTATCCCTTGTATATATCACGATATTCATTATAACCAGCAGAAGAGTCAAAAGCATCGGAAGGTACATATATGTACGAAGCTTTCCCCTCAACTTAATAGTACTTTTCTTCAAAATACAGCCTCCATTTTTCAGAAAAAAATAGTATCGCTATCATAGTCGCTTACCATAAATTATATCATTTTAAAAGCCCAATATAAAGCACTTTTTAGAAATAAAGAACTGCCCACAAGAAGTTGGGCAGTTCCTATATTCATACTCTATATTTTGTTTATTCTTCCTCTGCTGGCGCCAATGTCAAATAGCGTCCCTGATCCATATCATCGATAAGATTGTTGGATAAAATCTGGGTTCCTCCCATCGGTTCTAATTCATCTACGACCTCGCTAAGCTCCGTCTGATAACCGCCCTCTGGATTGAAGCGACAGATCCGATATCCATCCTCCGCACCTAGACCATATTCCCTGTATATGATATCATGCCAGCCATTGGTAAGCTGATCGCTGATGGTAACGGGTGTTTGTATTCCTTCAAAGGACTCCACTACGCCGAAGGTCTCTCCCTCTTCCCACAGAATAAGCGCCGGATCACCGTAGGACACCTCTGTATATTCTCCGATGACAAATGCAAATATCTCATCGACACCATCATCATTCAAATCCACATAATTATAGTAGTAACGGGTCTCGGACTGATATTCTTCTGGAATCTGGTAATAATTGATCAGAAATTCCGCCAACTCTGGATAAGGCGTCTCTTCCGCATATTCCTCCATGATAACCAGTACTTCCTCGTCCTCATCCGCTGACAAAAATACTTCTTCCAGCTCCTGTTCCGTTCCCTGCACGCCAGTCTCTAGCTTATCCTCGCCCGCTGCTCCCCCACAGCCTGCAACCAGCATGAGCAGCATCACTATACTAAAGATACCGCAGCATCGCTTTCTCATCGTTTCCTCCTGTCTAATCCCATTAGTCCTGAATATCAACAAGGATTATATTATATGATTCCCCTGCAAATGCCAAGCATCTTTTACTATTTTTAAGGAAAGTTTCATAAAACATATTTTTCCAACAGGGTTTTATTAAAAAAAGAGATTCCAGAATCTGGAATCTCTTAATATGCTTATGCAATTCGATTACTCGCTACGATAATTTACTCGCAAACATATGGCATTAATGCTACGTGACGAGCTCTCTTGATAGCTACTGTAAGAGCTCTCTGATGCTTAGCACAGTTTCCTGTGATACGACGAGGAAGGATCTTTCCTCTCTCAGAGATGTATCTCTTTAACTTGTTAGTGTCTTTGTAGTCGATTACATTATCCTTACCACAGAATACACAAACTTTTTTTCTTCTATGCATTGGGCGTCTCTTCATTGGAGCGCCTTCTTTATCAGCTGCCTTATTGAAAGCCATGATAATTACCTCCTATTAAGATAGTAAACCACGTTGTGGTTTCCATTAGTTAAATGGTAACTCTTCATCAATTCCATCTGGAATATTCATGAAGCCATCGCCTGCTGCACTGCTCGGTGATGGTCTGTCGGAAGGTGTGAAGCCGGAATTATCTCCGCCTGAGTTCTTGCTCTCTGCAAACTCACACTCTTCTACAACAACATCCGTTGTATATACTTTCTGACCGTCCTTATTGGTATAGCTGCCAGTCTGGATACGTCCAGTTACAACTACCTTGGTTCCCTTGCGGAGATACTTCTCTGCAAACTCACCCAGACGTCCGAATGCTACACATCCGATAAAATCAGCGGTCTGCTGATCTCCGTCTCTTCTAAATCTTCTATCAACTGCCAGTGTGTATCTTGCGATTGCTGTTGCCTGCTCACCCTGGGAGTAACGTACTTCCGGGTCTCTGGTCAATCGTCCCATAAGAATAACTTTATTCATACGATTTGATTTCCTCTCTATTATGCCTCGTCTTTTCTAACGCATAAGAAACGAAGAACGTTATCCATGATACGAACATCCTGCTCTACTGCTGCTGGAACAGTGGAAGCTGCCTCAAACTGAATGAAGTAGTAGTAGCCCTCGTTCATCTTCTGAACTTCGTAAGCTAATCTCTTCTTACCCCAGTCTTCAACTTCTGTTACAGTACCGCCGGCACGAGTGATATACTCTTTTGCCTTCTCTACTGTAGCTGTTCTCGCATCATCTTCGATCTTTGCACTAACAACAAGTGCTAATTCATACTTATTCATGCGAATTTCCTCCTTTTGGTCTCTGGCCCATGATATCAGTTCATGAGCAAGGATTTTTAATATATCACGAGTGTCTACTATATCATGTTTTCCTCGTGATTTCAAGCTTTTTTCTTAATTTCTTTTGTATTTTTTTCCACAAGCTTTCTGGCTATCATGATCTGATGACCACAGCCCTCACACTTCAATCGGAAGTCCGCTCCCACACGCAAAATCTCCCATTCACTGCTACCACATGGGTGCTGCTTCTTCAATCGAACAACGTCGCCAACCTCGTATTTATCCATGCTCTAATTCTCCTTACTTTCTTCTACCCCTCAATCTGTCCAAACACTTCCCCAAGTCCTGCCTGTATCAGCAGATCTGCCCTGCTGTCCATCGGTGTCGTGGATTTGTTGATGAGTACCAGCTTGTTGCCTCTATAATAATCGATCAGTCCGGCTGCCGGATATACCGCCAAGGAAGTTCCTCCGATGATCAGCACATCTGCGTGAGAGATATAGAACACAGCGTCCTCCAAGGTCTGCTGATCTAATCCCTCTTCATAAAGCACTACATCAGGCTTAATCTCGCCGCCACACTTATCGCAAAGCGGAACTTTTGTCCCAGAATTCAAAATATATTTCGCATCAAAGCCCTTGCCACATTTTCTACAATAATTCCGGTGCACGCTGCCGTGAAGCTCTAAGACCTTCTTACTGCCCGCCTTCTGGTGCAGACCGTCAATGTTCTGGGTAATGACCGCTTTTACCTTTCCAGCCGCCTCAAGCTCTGCAAGCTTTTTATGGGTCGTGTTCGGCTCTGCATCCAGACAGAGCATTTTGTCCCGATAAAAACGGTAGAACTCCTCCGTATTTCTCATATAAAAGGAATGACTTAAAATCGTCTCCGGCGGATAATCATATTTCTGATTATACAGTCCGTCCACACTACGAAAATCTGGGATTCCACTCTCTGTGGAGACTCCCGCACCTCCGAAGAAAACAATATTATCCGACTCCTTTATCATCTGAAGAAACTCTTCCGTTTTTGTCATAACGTATCCTCCTTTATTACAGCTCCCTGTAATTTGCCATCACAAACGCTACCGCTTCTCTAAAATTCGTACCTTTTGCCTCGATACCGATTTTCTTATCTACTGTCTTGATGAACATGGTTCTTTTTTGTCCGTATCCAATACTCACATAACCAATTACCTGCTCTGTGCTGTAACAGAACACCTTTCCAAATGTGTCTCTGAAAATCACCCTATCTGGAAACAACAGAATCACCCTGTTTTTCATAATTATAAAAGCAACCACAGCCAGTGCTGCGAAGGCAAACGCAAATGTAAGCATTAGAATTGCAGCCACTTCCCCTGCCATCACAAGGCCAAAAAAGTCATATAAAAAGAAAATGGCTAAAAACGTGCATAGCATCAGTACAAAGGCATACGTATCGCACACCGAAGTACATACCACCTGAGCTCTTTCTGCACCAAACTCGGCAGGGATTTGTGGTAAGCCCAACCGCTTACATCCCTGCTTTATCAAGAATGGCAGAATAAAGCAAACCAATATTATCAAAACAACGATAACTACCATTGCTATTCTAACATCCATATCCGTACTCTCTTTCCCTTTATCTTAAAACCTATAATACCATAACCAAGGTTCCAATTGTAATAAGTATTGCACCCACCGCTGACTTCGCGGTAAAGTCCTCATGTAAAAAGACAAAGGCTAATATCAATGTGATAACAACGCTCAGCTTGTCTATCGGCACCACCTTAGATGCATCTCCGATCTGCAATGCCTTATAATAGCACATCCAGGATGCCCCTGTTGCAAGACCTGATAAGATCAAGAATATCCAGCTTTTTTTGCTGATGGACATAATACCATTCTGCGTATTTGTGATGAACACCATTCCCCACGCCATCACCAGCACCACAACGGTACGGATAGCGGTCGCCAAATTAGAATTGACGCCATCAATACCTACTTTAGCAAGTATGGACGTAAGAGCTGCAAATACCGCCGACAGTAACGCAAGTACAAACCACATAACTCCATCTCCTTTTTGTATATAGATTTACATATTTCTCCTCAATTCTACATAACAAAAAAAGAAAAGTCTAGGTCTGTTTCCAACTCTAGACTTTTCCTTAACGTAGTTGCGGGAATAGGATTTGAACCTATGACCTTCGGGTTATGAGCCCGACGAGCTTCCAGACTGCTCCATCCCGCGATATAGGCAAAGCAACGACTCATTGTGAGATTGCCTTGCTTGTTTACATAACTCATTATACCCCTTTTAATTCTCGTTGTCAAACAAAGGTGTAGAAAAATATCTTTCTGCAGTATCCGGCAATACAGTGACAACCGTCTTACCCTTGCCAAGCTGCTTTGCAAGCTTTATGGCTGCTGCCACATTTGTTCCACTGGAGATACCACACATGATACCCTCCTTTGCAGCAAGTGCCTTGGAAGTGGCAATTGCCTCCTCATCCTTTACGATGCAGATATCATTATAAATATTCTGATTTAATATATCTGGAATGACACCATCACCAATTCCCATCTGTACATGGGTTCCGATAGAACCACCAGAGAGAATAGCTGCATGCTCCGGTTCCACTGCCCAGATCTCCATGTCAGGATTTTCTTCCTTTAAGACCTCGCCGATACCAGTAATCGTTCCACCAGTTCCAATACCGGAACAGAATCCGTGAATCGGTCCATCCACCTGATCTAAGATCTCCAGTCCAGTATGACTCTTATGTACGGCTGGATTCGCTGGATTCTCGAACTGCTGTGGCACGAAGACTCTCTCATCCTCCTTCGCCATGCGAAGTGCTGTCTCCAAACATTCCTCAATACAAGCTCCGATATTGCCCGCATCGTGAATCAGTATGACCTCTGCTCCATAATGCTCCACCAGCTTGCGGCGTTCCTCACTGACAGAATCTGGCATGATAATCTTCGTCTGATAACCTCTGACTGCACCCACAAGCGCCAGTCCGATGCCCTGATTACCGCTGGTCGGCTCCACAATGATCGTATCCTCATGGATCAATCCCTGCTTCTCTGCTTCCCTAATCATATTATATGCAGTTCTGGTCTTAATAGAACCACCAACATTCAATCCTTCAAACTTTACTAATATCTGGGCACTATCCTCATCCGTCATATGGTTCAGACGAATCAATGGAGTGTGACCCATCGCTTCTAATATATTATTGTAAATCATTTCCCTAGATCCTTCCAAAATCTATGTATTTCACTTTTGTTTACTGATTTTTCTGCTTCTTAGCGCGATTCACTCAGCTTTTCTATTATATTCCACCTATCCAAATATCTCAACCACAATTTCTGACCCATTTCTTACATATATCCAGCCAGAACAATACTTGCTGCCGTTCCAGCCACCGTTGCCAGCAAAGCTCCTGCCAGCGTGTAACGGCTCTTTTTAATCTTTACCGTCATAAAATACACCGACATAGTATAAAAAATCGTCTCTGTGCTTCCCATCATAATAGACGCCATCTTCCCCAACATGGAATCCGTTCCATATTCCTTATAAATATCAAGGAGCAGCCCCGTCGCCGCCGAGGAGGAGAACATTTTTACTATGGTAATGGGCAGCAGTTCCGTAGGGAAACCCAACCGCTCCGTAAAATGACCGCAGATACCTGCAAAAAACTCCAAAAAACCAGAGGCCCGGAGGATTCCCACCGCCACCATCAACCCAATCAACGTGGGCATGATACCTATGACAGTTCCAAATCCATCCCTGGCCCCTTCAATAAATTCTTCATAAATATTCTGCTTATTCATCAAGCCATATCCGACGATGCAAAAAATCAATAAGGGTATCATCACATCTGACAAAAACATCATTACCTTCATATTTTACTCCTCATTGATTAATTTTTTATATTGCTCCTCCGGCATTGGCTTTGCGAAATAATATCCCTGTATGTAATCGCATCCTAGCTTTGTTAGGAATTCTACCTGCTCCTTATCCTCCACACCCTCAGCGATTACTGTCATATCTAGCGCTTCTGCCATCTTGATGACAGCCTCAATAATCTTTGCTCCTTTCTCTTGCGTTCCTCCCTTGGAGAAAAACTTCATATCAATCTTAAGAACGTCCAGATCTACATCCTTTAAGACATTCAATGATGAATATCCGCTTCCAAAGTCATCCAGCAGTATCGTAAAACCTGCCTTGTGCAGGTACTTCACCGCGTCCTGAATCCTTTCCGCACTATCGGAAAAAGCACTCTCTGTCAATTCCAGATGCAGGTATCTTGGCGGTATCTTATACTTTTCTACCAGATCGATCAAGGATTCTAAAAAATTAGGATTATACAGATTCACTCTGGATACATTGACGGATATCGGCGCTGGCTCTCTTCCCTCGTCCAACTCCTGTCTGATGAACTGACATACCTTTTCCCATACATAGAAGTCTAGCTTTGTAATAAATCCATTCTTCTCAAAGATTGGAATAAACTCTCCCGGAGATACGATCGTTCCATCCGGCTTCCGCCAGCGCACAAGGGCTTCTGCTCCTCCCGGATTGTATCCTTCCAGATCATACTTTGGCTGGAAGTACACAATGAACTGTCCCTCATCCAAGGCTTTGCTCATCTCGTCTATCACACTCTGTTCGTGCTTTACTTTATCGTTCATCTCTTTGGTAAACAACGCTTCGTGTATCATGTAATTCTCTTTACACTGGGTCGCTGCGATAGAAGCATTATCAAAAATGGCATCCACTTCCATTTCCCGATCCTGAATCAGATAGATACCTGCACAGGTCTCAAAATAATAGTTCACCACATGCTTTCTTACCCGCGCCTTGATCTGCTCTAATATATTATATATATCTTTTATCTGTTTATATGCCATACAGATACCGAAAATATCTCCATTGATTCGTCCATAGATGGATTTTCCGTATTCGTCCATCGTCATCTTAATCGCATAGGCTACATAACAGATAAGCCGATCACCCTCCGCTGCTCCATAGAGCGCATTGATCATCTTAAATCGGTCAATATCAAAATGTATGAACGCAAATTCCTCATCCGAAGAGCTATCTAACATCTCCCTCGTCAACTGATAGAACTTCTGCTGACTATAAATTCCAGTCAGGGAATCATACTCCAAAAAACGCACCTTACTTTTATCTATGGCATTGAGCACACGAAACCGAATGATATCCGGCTGAAATGTCTTCGGGATAAAGTCCCAAGCTCCAAGCTGTAAGCACTTGCTCTCATTCTCTGTATCATCATTTGCCGTTGCCACAATGACAGGGATATACCGATACGCCTCCGTCTGCTGATAAATCTTCAAAAATTCAAATCCATCCATCTCTGGCATGGCAAGATCTAGTATAATAAGAGCAATGCAATTGCTCTTCCTCGCTAAGATATTCAGCGCTTCTCGGCCGTTCTCTGCCTCAAAAATTGCATAGTCATCCTTTAAAATATCGGCAAAGGTCATACGATTAAACTTTGAATCATCTACAATTAGAATATGAGTCTTTGTTTTCATACAATCACCTATCTTTTGAATTCAGAACATAGTACTTTTTCTTATATATATTATAAATATTTTTCAAATAATTAACAACCAATTTTTCTATATTCTGTATCTTTCAAGATTGGATTTCACTTTACAGAATATAATTGCTACCAAGGTACCGAAGGTGGTCGCCACCAGCGCCGGACCCACGACGGCGGTGGGGTTCACACTTCCATACTGCCCACGGTAGGCAATAATATTGACCGGAATCAACTGCAAGGACGAGATATTAATAATCAAAAACGTACACATCTCCTCCGTTGCGATATCTGGTCCGCGATCCTTTTGTACGCCCTCTCTCCTGCACTGTTCCAGATTCAGCTCCTGCAGCGCTTCCATTGCCTTTAGTCCAGCTGGTGTCGCCGCCCAGCCCAGTCCAAATATATTGGCGATCATATTGGTGGCAATATACTCATTCGCCACATGCCCCTTGGGAATTCCCGGAAAAAGAAATCGCAGGCAGGGCTCTAACCCTTTCGACAATCCTGCTATGATTCCCGACTTTTCTGCTATTTTCATAAGTCCCACCCAAAAGGACATCACCCCCATCATGGTGATACACAGCGTCACCGCCTCCTTGGCAGATTCTAACGCCGCATTGGTCAGCTCCGGCAGTGTTCCGTTGAACGCGGCGAACACCACACCGATTAATATCATAAATGCCCACAGGTAATTCATCCTTCTCCTAACTGATGGATTCCCATCTCACCGTCCTTTCTCTATCTATATTCCCAAATATCTGATCCATTCCCTCAATTTACAAATCCTGAATAAAGACCTAGCTATTCTCATAGGATGTGCTAATTCCCATTTTATATTTTTGTGAGGTAACTTATTTTGAAGCATCTTCCTATGAAAAAGATTCTCTTAACTCTCCTTATATTTTGCATACTACTTACAGGCTGTGGCATCTCCTCTTCTGACAGCAAGTCCGACTTATCCATGGATGCCGTCACTTCTGGTGGGCAAGCGAAAACCTCCGCTTCCTTTGACTCCTTTCTAGACAACTTTTTCCGCGCAGAAGTGACTAGCAACACCATCAACCTGCATTTTACTCTGTCCGAACCGAAAAATTATGGCATTACAGAGACCCCCATCACACTGGGAAATATCTCTCTCCAATCTATCGCGGAATCCCAAGCTGGACTTGAGAATACCCTGGCTGCCCTAAAAAAGTTCGACTATGACTCTCTATCCACCGACCAACAGCTCACCTATGACATTCTTTTCGATTATCTGAAGGCTCAGTCTACGGTCTCTGCTCTGACACTCTACGATGAAATCCTGCGCCCATCCACTGGAATTCAGGCGCAACTCCCTGTGTTGTATGAAGAATATCACTTCTACGACAAAGACGACATCGAAGACTACCTAAGTCTTATCCCGTTGACAGGATCTTATTTTGCACAGATCATCAATTTTGAGCAGCAGAAGGCAAAGGCAGGACTTTTCATGTCAGACTTCTCCTGCGACAACATTATTTCCCAGTGTGAGACCTTTACCAAAAATCCTGATGAACACTATCTGATTCAGACCTTTGACCATAAAATCGATCAGATGACAGACCTGACCGATGCGGAGCGCGAACAATACAAGGCAAAAAATGCCGCTTTGGTGAAGGAGCAGGTTCTTCCCGCCTATGATGCCCTCGCAGATGCTCTTACAGAACTGTTAGGCAGTGGCAAAAATGATAAAGGTCTTTGTTATCTTCCAGAGGGCAAAAAATATTACGAATATCTGGTCTACCGCAACACTGGCTCCTCTAAGGATGTAACTGAACTTCAATCCATGATTCAGGAACAGAGAAAATCCGATTTGACGGAAGCAGCAAGACTGATCGTGGAGAATCCTGACATTCAAAAAAGCGCCAATGCGGTATCACTTACGGGTATGGACGCCATCGCGACCTTGAATCTCCTTCAAGAAAAGATGCTCGCCCAGTTCCCTGCTGCCCCAAACACCGAATTTACAGTAAGCTATATCGACAAATGCATGGAAGAATATATGGCACCTGCATTTTATATCACCTCACCGCTGGACAATTATGGGAAAAATTCGATTTTTATTAATGAAAGTACAGACTCCTCCACCATGCGCTATTTTACCACCCTCGCCCACGAAGGATATCCGGGACATCTCTACCAGACTGTCATGTCCTACGAAGCCGGCATTTCTCCTGCCCGCTCGGTTCTAAGTTTTCCGGGCTATGTGGAAGGATGGGCTACCTACGTGGAGATGCTTTCCTACCAGTATGCGGGACTGGATGAAAATGTGGCAGAACTTTTGCAGCTAAATCAGTCAGCCCTTCTCAGCCTCTACGCCACCACAGACCTTGGTATCCACTATGACGGCTGGTCGTTTTCTGATACCGTCGCCTTCTGGAGTGACTATGGCATCACAGATTCGGATGCTCTGCGAAACGTATATGAGCTGATCGTGGAGGAACCTGCTCACTATCTTAAATATTACGTGGGATATCTGGAATTCTTGGAATTAAAAGAAAAGGCGCAGGAGATCTATGGAAATGCCTACAATGATATTGCCTTTCACAAGGCAATCCTAGACATCGGTCCTGCACCTTTTGAGATATTGAAAAAATACTTAGATCGATATTATATGTAGTAAAAATTGCCGGGTATTATTTTTGCATCGTATAGACAACTCTTCCATCTGCCGAACACTCATATGTAAAAGTAATACCCGCATAGGAAAATTCATAATCAGATACAAAGTCTATCTTATCTACATTCTCAGCAATCTCTATGGAATGCTCATATGCATTCACACATTCATTCTGCGCCAGCCCATATGCCAACGAAGCAAAATAGATTCGTGGTCTTTCGTTATAGCAATCGTAGATTGTTATCTTAGTAATATTGCCGTCCTCCGTCTTAAAGACAATCTCTGGCTGTTTTTCTTCGCTCTGGAATAAGTAAATAGGATAAGAATCCCTCTCTTCTTCCAAACGCTCCAGATTCCATGTTCCATCCGCCTTCAGATAATGAATTTCTTCATCATAAGAATTGCCATTTGAGTAGCGACTTAGATAAAAATTATAGTTTTCAGCATATTCTGTCACAGTAAGCTCACCTCTGTACGGTGGCAGCTCTCTTAATAAAACTGTAACTTCTGCCAACACTAGCACCAATACATAGCATCCCACATAAATGAAGTATCGGTAGCGCTTCCTATCCTTTATTGCATAGTCCATACCCTCATCCCAAGGTTGTGGAACACCATTCTTACATTTCTTATAGGAAAGCCACAGAAAAATTAAGTTTACCAGTGGAATATTCAATCCCATTCCCATGCAGATAGCTCCTGCTGTTCGGATAAGTCCCTCTCCATAGGACAATAATTCACCATTGGATTTGGTAATTCTTAATCCCAAAATCGCCTTTCCCGGAGTAGTTCCCCAGATATGAAGCATCAATGGCTCCAAAAACATCATCAATGCCATTGACACGATAACATTCACGACACCTGTGAACTCCCCATTATTTTCAACATGCCCTAAAACTAAAAAAATATCAAAAATCAGCTTATAAATATTGTAATCTATTCCTCTTGCAAAATATCTAAGCCATGGGTGATATGTCCCTGACAATTCCTCCCTCTCTCCTTTTACCTTCTCTTCTGTGACCTGGTCTATAACCTCTTCCATAACTTCCTCCATCTTCCCTTAACTCCTCTTTATTCTTCCAACTCTCCCCAGACTTCCTCGCAGAGCGCTTCGCAATACTCCTTAGAAAAAGCTCCATCCTGCTGCAAAATGGCATTTTCTGTCGCCATCTCCTCGTTATAATCCTCCAGCAAATAGGTCGTGACACCATTTACCCCCTCTGTCAGGTGACACACAAGTGGCTCCACACCGTAATCCACGATAAAGGCTTCTCCGTTCTCATCTATTCCAATCGTAACCTCTGCCATACCGCCTACCATACGGTTTGCAATACCCTCCCCTGAACTTGATGTCCAGTTCAGGAAATTGCCAAGGGAATAATATACCAGCATTCCCTCGGTATCGGATGCGCCATTTTCAGCATCTCCCCCTTGATCCTCATATGGTATCCACTCAATCGGCTGGATGACATGGGGATGGGTTCCGATTACAAGGTCTACCCCATTTTCCAAGAAAATCTCTGTCCAACGCCCCTGCTCCGCAGAAGGTGTCAACTGATATTCCGTGCCCCAGTGAGGACAAACAATAATAAAATCCGCCTCTTCCTTCGCCTTTTCGATATCAGCCACGACCTTTTCCTCTTCCAATAAATTCACCGCATAAGGCATATCGGAAGGTAGGTCGATTCCGTTCGTTCCATATGTATAGTTAAGAATTGCGATACGAATCCCATCCTGCTCATAGACATAAATGTTATTGTTCTGCGCATCCTGACTCGCATTAATGCCAAGCACTGCCACATCTGGATGCTGGTTCTTCCAGAAGGACAGGCAGTTTTGCACTCCCTTCTTGCCCTGATCTAAAGTATGATTCGTGGCATGAAGTACCACATCAAACCCTGCCTCCGCCAAAGCATCCCCCAGTTCATAAGGCGCATTAAAGCTTGGATATCCTGATATTCCAAGTGCCTCTCCCCCGATGATGACCTCCTGATTCACCAGTGCCAGATCAGCTCCTTCTATCTCATCCTTTACATTGGCAAACAACGCATCATAATTGTAGCTGCCATCCTCCTGTACACCACTCTCTGCTACGGGTGTGTGAAATAAAATATCTCCAACCATAACAAGAGAGACAGTCGGTCCCGTATATGGTTCCTCTGTCTCTTCCGTTACTTCACTCTGTCCAATGCCGACCTCCGCTGTGGCATTGGAAATTGCACCAGCTTCGTTATCCACAACATTCTCCGTATCGGAAATGTTATCCACAGTCTCTGCTGCCCCACTGTTGAAATAGGAGATTGTTTCCTGTCTATCACAACCGCCAAGCAGTAAAGGTATCATGCCAAGCCCTAACAGGGCGATGTATTTCTTTGATGATTCCATGTCTCTTCCTCTCATTTGCCATTTTCCGGCACGACAATTTACTTCCCTAACAGTGCCTGATAGACATCTCGCTTGCTGATGCCTCTGTCCTTTGCCACCAGCTTCATGGCTTCCTTATGATCAATGCCCTGACTCTCATAAACTGCCATATGTTCCTCCAAAGACATGCTTTCCCAGGTCTTTTGCTCCTCTTTTTTCAATTCCTCGAATGTCTTTCCTTCCAGCACTAAGACATACTCACCCCGAGGTTCATTGTCTTTATAATAGGCAAGACTTTCAGATATTGTCGTTAATGTCTTTTCCTCATACCGCTTGGTCAGTTCACGGCAAATGGCAATCTTACGTTCTCCAAGAACCTCATAAAGTTCCTCTAGGGTCTTCACAAGATGGTGAGGTGCCTCATAAATAATGATGGTTCTTGTCTCATTCCTAAGCTGTCTCAACACATCTGCCCGTTCCTTTTTCTCTCTCGGCAAAAACGCCTCGAAAGCAAATCGTCTCGTGGGAAGCCCTGACATAGTCAGTGCTGTAATACATGCCGCCGGACCCGGAAGAGAGGTCACTTCAATCCCCTCTTCATAGCAGATACGCACCAGATCCTCTCCCGGATCAGAAATACCCGGTGTTCCCGCATCGGTAATCAATGCGATGTCTAATCCTTCCCGCATCTTGTCTACTAACTGATATGCCTTCTCTATCTTATTATATTCATGATAACTCGTCATCGGAGTCTTAATGTCAAAATGGTTCAACAACTTAATGGAATTTCTAGTGTCCTCTGCTGCAATCAGATCCACTTCCTTTAAGGTGCGCAATACCCGGTAGGTAATGTCCTCCAGATTTCCAATCGGAGTGGCGCACAGATATAACTTTCCCGCCATCTGGTACTCCCTTCTGTTCTTTATCTAATATCTCATAGTGCTTATCACTTTATTTTACACAACAAAAAAGTTCCTTTCTCAATGATAAGGAACTTTTTATTGTTTGGCAAGGAAAACTTCTTAGGTAAACTTCCTAGGAGCGTTCCCTATATATAGGCAACGGACTCCCTCTCTACTATGGTCACCGGCATCAGATATTCCTCTGGCTTGACCTGTTCATCACCAATGGTCTTGCAGAGAAGCTCCACTGCTGCCTTTCCCTTTTCAAATATGTCCTGTCCGATGGTGGTAAGACCTGGGGTACAATAGTTTGCAATATTCAGATTATCAAAACCAATCACAGAGATTTGCTCAGGAACTCGGACTCCCTTCATATTCAACTCCCTGATTGCTCCCACTGCCATAATATCTGCCATACAGAATATCGCTGTACAATCTGTCTCTTCCACGATTTTTCCCGCCATTCGTCTAGCCTCTTCAAAATCTACTTTTCCTTCGAAAACGTAATCTGGACGAATCTCTATTTCTGCTTCCTTCAGTGCATCCAGATATCCTTGATACCTCTTTGCACTGACTCCATCCCCCTTCAAACGTCCCGACATAAAAGCAATTTTTCTGTGTCCATGGTCTAAAAGATAGCGGGTCGCCATATAACCACCATATGTATCGTCTAACTTCACTTCCTTGTAATCATGCTTATCCAAGTAAGAATCCACAAGAACAATCGGTATATTACTTCGGTTCAACCCTTCATAGAAATCTTCTGGGTATGCACCTATAACAATGACCCCATCCAGATTCCGCTGCTTGGCAAGATGAAAATACTTTTCATCTGCATTTGTTCCAGATACGATGACATGATATCCCCGCAGTCTTGCGTTATATTCTATACTGGACAATATCTCACTATAAAATGGATTTTCAAATACCATTGCACTGCCCGGCTCTGTCTGCGGGATTACAACGCCCAACAGACTGCTCTTTTTGCTCACAAGGCTGCTAGCTGAAATATTCTTGACATATCCCAGCTTTTCGATTGCATCATTTACCAATTTTACTGTCTCTGACGGAAGCACTTTCTTTCCACTCATTGCGTAAGATACTGTTGCAATAGATAATCCAGTCTCCGTTGCAACATCCTTGATTGTCACTTTTCTCATCGTATCCCTCTGAACATTAAAATAATTTCTGACAGTATTCTTCTGTCTTAAATAACTGATATTCGCTCATTGCCTGAACAACTTCGCCATCTTTTACAGCGAAACGAACACCCTTCTCATCATATATCTCTTCTGTCGCCTTCTCCCCAAAGGTAATGATACACAGATTCTTATCCTGCTTCACATCATTTCCTATGGTCTTGCCCACCTTCTTCTCCTCGCCGAGATTCAATGCAACTGCTGCACACTCTCTCACGAACAGAGGAATCGTTCCTAGTGGAGCGTCGACATATATTTCCGTTTCTCCCAGTATTTTACTTCCATCCCAGAAATTATACCATATTCCCGCTGGTAAATATACCTTTCTTCCAGTTGCACCTTCTTCAATTACAGGCGCAATCAAAAGATTTCCTACCATATAGCAGTCCTCGATTCCTACCACTTTCTCATCCTCAGGATACTCAAGATATAGATGTTTCATAAATGGCTGACGATTTTCCACACTCTTGACCGCCTCAGAATAGAAGTATGGAAGAAAATTCATGTGCAGATTTGCAAAGTATGTTGAGATGTCCAGAATTTCCTTATCATCTCCACAATATGCTGACATATTCCATGGACTTCTGTCATTAACAGCCACGGTTCCCTTCATGATCTCCGCAAACTGTCCATCCACTGGCTCACTGTGCCATTGCATTGCTGGCACAAAGGCTGCCAACGCTGTGGAACGAAGATATAATTCCTTCGTTGGCAATGGTCCAGCAAAGCCACCAATATCAAAGCTCCAAAATGGTACACCACTGAGTGATAGAGACAATCCTGCCCGCAAGACGGACTGAAGCTCTGAGAATTTCGACATCTGATCTCCCGCCCAATGCATTGGCGTTGTCTGTGCTCCCAAGTAGCCAGCTCTACTGAAAAGCACCCGATCTTCTCCGATGAATTCCGTATATGCCTTCTCATACCATGCAGGATACAGATTTTTTTCTTCCTTTCCGCTGACACCCTCATAGAAAAGCGTATCTACATCATGAACGAATTCTCCTCCATCCGTCTTAAATCCATCTACTCCCATATCAAGGAGATATTTTCTCTTTGCAAACCACCACTCTCTTGTCTTAGGATTTGAAAAATCTGGTAGCATAGAGCCAATAAACCACTGCTTCGGAATCTTATATGGTGTTCCATCCAGATTCGTTCCCACCAGTTTCTGCTCTACGGCATAGTCACAATCCCTGTCATGCTGTGGGCTGACCTGTCCCGGATCTAACTCCTTCAATGCTGGAATCTGCCACAATATTAGCTTCATTCCCTTTTCGTGAAGCTCCTCTATCATCTTATCCGGTGACGGCCAAGGTCCATCAAATTGAATATTCTCTCTTTGCAAGAACTCTCCGCCACCTACTGGTTCATACTTAGACCCATTCCACATGTAAAAGGTCGCTTCATCACTCCACGCCTCGATTACCACTACACTGATTGGATAATCATATTTTTCTGCATAGATTAGCTGTTCCTCAATATCCTTTTGGCAATTCCAACGGTTCGCAGATGCCCATACACCAAAGCTCCACTTCGGCGGAAGCACCATTTCTCCTGTCTTTTCTATGAACTGTGCTATGATCTCCTTTGGTGTACCATAGAAAAAGTGAAGCTGGAATGATGCTTCCTTGGAAATAGAAATACAAAAATGTCCCTCGGAAAAATCAAACTCCACAGCATAAGCTGTTTCTACGAATACTCCATGTCCATCGTCTGCATGATAGAAAGGAAGCGGAAGATATGCAAATTCCCCCTGCTCACAAAATTTCTCTATTACCTGACTTTGCAGCTTTTTTCCAATATGATTTACACTACAATAACGCTCTCCCAATCCATAGACTGCCTTTGCAGCACAATCATATTCTATTAAGATATGATCTCCAACTACTGTCTCGCTGAAGTTTACGATTTTACTTTTATCTAACCCAATGATCTGATACTCCATCTCGTCTCTCTTCCCCTTATCCTTTTACTCCACCTACCATAATTCCGGTCTTCATCTTTGAATTTGCACCGATGTATACGATAATGATCGGTATCATCGATATCAGACTTCCTGCCATCAGCACGTTATACTCCGTTGCATACTGACCATTCAGACTGTTCAGCGCCAATGTAATTGTCATCTTATTGCGATCTGTCAGCATGACTAATGGCCACAAATAGTCGTTCCAGCTATCCATAAAAGTGGTAATCGCCAATGTTGCGATTGCTGGTGATGTCAGTGGAAGCATGATTTTCCGATAGATATACCACATGCCCGCACCATCAATCTGTGCCGCTTCGATAAAGTCATTTGGTATAGATCTCATATTCTGTACCAACAGGAATATTCCAAACGCCTTAAACATAGATGGCAATATGACACTTCCATAGGAATCTGTCATATGCAGGGCATTCATAATAATAAACAGCGGTATCAACGTTATCTGTGTCGGAATCATCATGGATGCCAGATATAACTTAAATATTCCATCTCCAAAAGGAAACCTGATTTTTGTAAATGCAAACGCCGCCATGGAAGATGAAAATATCGTAATCAGGGTATAACATAGTGTAATAAATAAACTATTTCCCACCGCTCTCAGAAAAGGAAATTGTTCAAACACCTGCACATATGCATCTAACGTAGGCTCTTCTGGAATCCACTGTACAGGGAGCGCCATAAGCGCCCCCTTATTCTTTAAGGATGTCGATAGCATCCAGAAAAACGGAATCATTACAATGATTGAAATGATAATGGAAACGGAATAGTATCCAATATTCCCCAATGTATTTTTTAACTTATGATTCATAATGTACCCACCTATTCTGTAATTTCATCTGTACCATGGTCAGCACAAAAATAATGATAAACAGGAGCCATGAATATGCGGACGCATAGCCCATCCTAAAGTAGCTAAAGCCATAGGTATAGATACGCTCTACCATGACCTGTGTTGCACTATTTGGTCCACCCTCTGTCATGATCTGCACCTGTGGGAACAATTGGAACGCATTTATCAACGACATGATTAAACAGTAGAATATGGATGGTGTCATAAGTGGAAGAGTGACCTTAAAAAAGGTAACTACTTTACTTGCTCCATCTATCTTTGCTGCCTCATAGTAGGTCGGATCAATTGCCGATAATCCAGATAACAGGTACAATCCGTAAAAGCCCATATCTTTCCATACGGATGCCAGTACGATTCCCGGCATTGCCCACACTTCACTGGTCAGCCAACCTGGTCCTGTGATTCCAAATATCCCAAGAATCTGATTCAAGATTCCGTATTTTGGACTTAACACCCATTTCCAGATCAAACTTGCTGCCACCCATGAGGTCAACACTGGGATATAATATAGTACCCGAAATACCATAGTCCCCTTTTTCTTTCTATTTAAAAGAAGTGCGATTCCCATGGACGCTATAAACACCAGCGGAATATAAAGAACTATGTAATACACAGTATGACCGAGGACGTTCCAGAACTCCTGTCCACCTAGTATCAATTTATAATTTTCTAATCCCACAAAATGCTCAAAGAATGTGTGGATACCCAACTTTTCCAGTCCGTTCCAATCTGTAAAGCTTAGAAAAATAGCGATCAGTACTGGGAACAGGCTAAATATCAACATTCCAACAAAGCTGGGAAGCATAAAAGGCAATGCCTGTACTATTTTCTTTTTTTCCGTTTTTCTTTTCTGCTTCGACATATTACTTTTCCATTTCTATGTTATTTCAATGTGATACTTGATTCACACACTTCCTGTGCCTCATTTAAAGCCTCTTCCACTGTCATCTTTCCAGATGCTGCCTCTGAGAGCTTTTCAGAAATGATATCTGACATCATGCTATAATCCTCGATGATTGGAGGTACTACCAGATAATCTAGTGAATCAAATACTGCCTGCTTGTTCTCTGGTGGTGTAACTTCCAGATAAGAATTCAGAACCGTCTCATTCTTAATTGCTGGCAAATCCCAACCTGCATCAATTCTCATCTGAGCTGCCTCATCACTGGATGCCAACCATGTAATCCAAGTAGTTGCAGCTTCCTTCTCCTCACTGTCTGCATTTACAACTAATGCATTACTGAAAAAGTGTGTTGCTTTATCTGTTGCTCCTGGCTCTACACAGATATCCCACTCAAAATCACAAGCATCTGTAAAGGTATTAAATGCCCAGATACCAGTAGGAATCATGCCAAGACGTCCACTCTCAAATAAATCCCAGTCTCCCATTCCGCCCATCTGCTCTTCATTTGGCTGTACGTTGGAAACTAATACACGGTCAATCATCATCTGCGCTGCTTCGATATTTTCTGGTGAATTAATAGTGAACTCGGTCTTATCTTCGTTTAACATTCCTCCACCGTACTGTGCTGCCACCTTGTAGAATTCATTGTAGGTAAGTGGTGCATAGATACCATAAATATCATCCCCAAGATTACTGATTGCTTCTGCTGCTACCTGCGCGTCCTCCCAAGTCCAATCGCTGGTCGGATACTCCACCTGTGCCTGATCGAAGAGATCCTTATTGTAGATGAGTACAACATTAGAGAAGTTTCCCGGAAGACCATACTGTGTTCCGCTCACATTAAAAGCGCTCAAGGCAGTATCATTAAAATTAGATGTATCTGCTCCAGATAAATCTGCCAGCACACCCTTTGATGCATAGGATGCAAAATTCTCAATGTTCAATTCATAACAATCCGGTGCTGTACCGCCTGCTACTCTCGTCTGCATCATAGTAAAGTAGTCATCATATGCCACGGTCTCAATCTCGACTGTGATATTCGGGTACTGCTCATGAAACTTCTCATACATTGCATTCAATGTCTCTTCATTTCCGCCAGATGCATTGAAGTTACAATATGTGATTGTTACATTCTCACCTGATGCTCCCTCAGCTACCGTACCATTTTCTGTTGTTGCTACACCTTCGGACACATTCCCTTCTGTCTGTGTCTCGTCCCCCGTTCCACCACATGCGGTTAATCCTAACACCATTGTGGAAATCAATACTGTTGCTAATGCTTTTTTCATTTGAATACCTCCCAATAATTTTTTGTGAAACGTTTCACCAACAGATAAAAATATAAAACGTTGTGAAACGTTTAACTTACCTTTAGTATAACCTTTTCCCATTTTTTGTCAACTTGCTAATTTGTCTAATATTTAATCCAAAATATTGTAAAATTGTAACAAAAAAAGCCGTGCCCTTCTCAGGCACGACTTCTAAATTACTCACTCACTTCTTCGGCTTCCTTCTTCTCACCAAGCTTTGGCATCATCATGTACATTAAAATTCCAACTGCCACAATCGCAATAGAAATAATCTGTGATGTGGACAATGCTCCAATACTTCCTCTAAAGTCGTTACGCAGGAACTCCACAGCGAATCGACCCGCACCATATAACATGAGATACATGGATGCGACCCGTCCCTTCTGTGGCTTCTTTGATGCATAGAACAACAAGATTCCACAGATAGCAAAATCACCTGCTGACGAAATCAACTGTGTCGGTATCAGCTTCACACCATTCGGTGCAAAGTTAGAATTATGGAATGTAATTCCATACCATGCATCTGTCTCCCTACCATAACAACAACCTGCCAAAAAGCATCCGATACGTCCAAAACCCTGTGCAAGGGATACCGCTGGCATTACCAGATCAAAGTATGACAGGAAATCTGCCTTCTTATATCTACAATAAACGTAGCTGGCAAGGATTCCTCCAATGATACCACCATACACCACATATCCATTCTTAAAATTCCACAGGATAGATGGATTTTCTATGATACTTCTTATCTCTACAATATAATATAAAATACGGGTTCCTACCATACCACCGATAATGGCACAGAAGAAAATACCCCATATGGTATCTTCATCAAAGTCTCTCTTCTTGCCACGCTTTAACGTCATGACAAGCGCCGCAAAAAATCCCAATGCAATCATCAATCCATACATATGAAAGGTGATCGGTCCTATCTTAATGTCACTAAACATATTTTATCCTCCCATTCCTATCCCAGCAAAGTTTCTTACTGTCTACTAATATCCATAAATCTCATATATATCCTCCGTGTATACACCCGGCTCCTTATAGACAATCAACGGTTTTTCCACGGTAAGTCTTGACTTGCCGCCGCGAAGCCCCTCAATGAGCACCATATTTGGCTCCTTGTCCACATAAGGATATACCAACTGCATCCGTTTTGGTTCGATCTTATAGGCAACCATCTTTGCGAAAATCTCCGCCAAACGGAAAGGTCGATGCACCATATAGAACCTTCCACCCGGACGAAGCATCTTAGCACTTTCTCTTAGAATATCGTCCAGATCGCACAACACCTCGTGTCTTGCAATCGCCTTGGCATCCGTCGAAGAACTGATTCCATGCTCCCCTATCATATAAGGCGGATTTGTGGTGATAACAGCAAAAGAAGATGCTCCAAAAATCTTTGAAGCATCCTTGATATCTCCTGTGACGATATTTATCTTTTGTTCCAAATGATTATATAATACGCTACGGCGCGCCATATCCGCGCTTTCTTCCTGAATCTCCAAAGCGGTAAAATCCTCCGCCCCAGTCTTTGCCTCCATCAGAATAGGGATAATACCTGTGCCTGTCCCAAGATCAAGCACTCGCTCTCCCCTCTTCGCCTTGGCAAAGCTGGATAAAAGAACCGCATCCATTCCAAAGCAAAAACGCTTCGGATCCTGAATGATGCAATAACCATTCCGATGCAGGTCGTCTAAGCGCTCATTCTCATGGACAAGATTATTTTCCATCATCAATCTTGGACTTTCCTCCCTTATCCTCCAAAGCCGAAAGCTCCTTCAACTCCTGTGGGGATAACTTAACATTCTCTTTTCTGCGCTTCGGCTTGAACTTAAGCTGATCTACCTTGTAATCACGCAGTTCCTTTTCATCGTCGATCTCTACCAGTACCTTCACCATCTGACGAAGCACGCTGACGGAGGATACCTCTCCCTTTAATCCATCGTCTGTGGTCACATAATCTCCCACATTTGGAAGACGACTATTCAGATACTCATAGGTCTCTTCCTCATTCTTAAGGCAGCACATCAATCTGCCACACACACCAGAAATCTTGGTCGGGTTCAGAGAAAGGTTCTGCTCCTTTGCCATCTTGATGGACACTGGTGCGAACTCTGACAGATAAGTGTGGCAGCACAGTGGTCTTCCACAGATACCAATACCACCCATGATCTTGGTCTCATCTCTAACACCAATCTGACGCAGCTCAATTCTGGTACGGAATACTGCTGCCAGATCCTTTACCAACTCACGGAAATCGATTCTTCCATCTGCTGTAAAATAGAATAACAGCTTATTGTTATCAAATGTATACTCTGCATCTACCAGCTTCATGTCAAGCTTATGCTTGGCTATCTTTTCCAAACAGATCTTGAAGGCTTCCTTTTCCTTCTCGATATTCTTTGCCGCTGTCTTCTCATCTGCCTCAGAAGCGATGCGGATGACCGGCTTAAGCGGCTGTATTACTTCCTCTTCGGACACATCTCTTGGGTCTGTCATGACCGTTCCCATCTCTACGCCCCGGGCTGTCTCCACGATAACGTGCATACCTGCACGCAGCTTCAAATCTCCCGGTCCGAAGAAATAAATCTTTCCTGCATTCCGAAAACGGACTCCTACTACTTTAACCATGCTAGTTCTCCTTTATTGTCAATAACAAAAGCTCAATGACCAAATCAAAATTAACGTTGGCATTCAGTCGGATCTGTGCCTTATGAAGTGCCTCTAATATTGTTTCGATTCCATTATATGAGCTTTTTTCTGCCTGTCTCTTGATGTCGTAGACCTCATCCTTAAAAATCAGACCATTTACATCCTTTGTTGCCTTAAAAAGCAGGACATCCCGATACCAGATCATCATCAGATCAAAGTAATCATTGATCTCCAGCTTGTATTCACCAATCTGCTTTACCGCCTCACCCATCTCGTAGAGCTCAATATCATCAAGGCGCTTAATCAACTGCAATGCAGAAGCCTTTAACTCATTGAAATCCTCCGAGGATGCAAGCTGTATCGCTTTACCCACGTTACCCTGAGCAAATGCCACGCAGACATCCGCCTGATAATCCGGCACCTGATACTTACTCATCAAAAACTTCTTGATCATCTCATCCGGTACCACCTTCACATTAAGGGTCACGCACCGGGATAAAATCGTCGGTAAAAATGTATCTGCATTAGTGGTGAGCAGAATGATAATCGCATAAGCAGGTGGCTCCTCGATTGTCTTAAGAAGCGCATTCTGAGCCTGCACGTTCATCTTCTCTGCTTCATCTATAATGTAAATCTTGTGTCTACTGCTATATGGCTTGATCACAATATCATTATTGACCTGTGCTCTGATGTCATCCACCGATATGGTATTCGGCTTCTCATGTCTGACATAGACGATATCCGGCTGATTCTTGCCCATCGCCTGCTTACAGGAATGGCACTCCATACAAGGCTCGATCTCCTCGCTATGTCCACCCTCTGCTGCTGCAATCTTCTCATCTAACTGCTCGCACTGCAACGTCTGGGCAAATGCCTGAGCAAGCATCATCTTACCAGACTTATCCGGTCCGTTTATGATATATGCATGTGATACTTTATCCATGGTAATGGCATTCTGCAGATGCTCTATGATCTGCTCATGTCCTAAGATTTCCTTAAATCCTGCCATAGTTTCCCTCTTTCCCGCGCATACCGCGCAACTCTGCTGGCCTTTTCATCAGGTTAATATATCTAAGAGTAATCCTCTGATCTCACCGATTCTGCTTAGGATGGAGATATGATCCTTCTCATCCTTCACAAGCTCCCTTGCCAGTTCATCCAGATTCTCATCGATGAGCTTGATCAGACCATAGACTCTGTGGCGTCCCTTACGATCCAGAAAGTTCTCTCTTGAAAACTTGTGGGATCGATACACCACCTCGTTCATGAATTCCCGGATCAACTCTCTATACTTCTTCATATCCCGGATATCCATGTGCTGTGCGATACGGTTTCCCTGAAATGTAATATCAGATAACAGAGAGTCCACCTTTGCCTGAAGCTCTGCATCGGTAATCGCGCTGGCCAATGTAAACTTAAATGTACCATCACCTGTCTCTGTCGTGATCGTATCTGGCACCTGAGTCACCGGTGATGTGTTATTTACTTTGATATCCAAAGCGCCACCCTCTTTCTACAAATTATCTAGCTTTATTTTAACATATACTTTTTAATATTCTGTACCGTTTCTTTTAAATTCTCATTAACAAATCGAGTCGTGATTCCGGCTTCCTCTAGCTTATCCTCCGAAAAATCCGCTGCATCCGCCAAAAATCTCCGACACAACTCCTCGTACTTCGGCTCCTGCTGCCCACGCTCACGATCAAGCGCCCGCTGCAAGCGAGTACCATCCTCTACCTCTATATATATCGGAATGACCCGTTCCTTTCCGAAGTAATCCCGGATATCAAGATAGGATTCCAAGGTTCCAATCGTCAGATAATCCTGATTCTGATCCTCCAACTGGTGATCCTTCACGGTAAAATAATTCCATACTCCGTGCACGGTGTTGTAGGAGCGCAATTCTACCACCAGTCCAGCGGACTGAAGCTCTGCAAGCCGCGCCTCATCACAAAAATAGTACTCCACTCCATCGGTCTCTCCCGACCGCATCGGACGCGTGGTATATGGTACGACCTTCTTAAGTGCAAGCTCTCCATCCTCCAGCAGCATCTTATATATCGTGTCCTTCCCAGAAGAACTTTTTCCCATCATGCAATAGATTTTTCCCATTTGTTGCACCCTTCTAGTATAATATAGTCTTTAAAAATATACAATCTTTATCCGCTCTTCGGAAAGATTTGGCTGCCCTGACACATTCAGTCCCAGACGCTGACATTCTCTTATTTTTTCAATAAAAGATGGGCTTATCACTTCCCCCGGCACGATCATTGGAATTCCCGGTGGATATAGGAACACATAGTCCCCTGCCATCTTTCCTATCGCCTCATCAAAGGAGACTTCTCGATATGGGAGCTCCACCGCTTGATATATCTGCATCTCCCGGCGATTCTTCGTATACATCCGGGCTGTGAACCCAGCTTCTATGATGATTTTTTTCTCTGTTGCTGGCTCTTTTTCCTCTGCACCTGTTACCTGCTCCGAAGCATCTATCTCCCGAAGCGCCGCCGCCAGCCGATCCAAGCCTTCCTGCGTATCCATGATACTGGTCATGCCCAGCACATAATTTTCGGATACCATCTCCATCTGAAGGTGATATTGATTCAGAAGTATCTGATGCAACTCTTCACCAGTCATACCTTTTTTCAAGGTCTTGACATCATCCGTTCTCTTTCCACCTGCAAAAATGACCAGCTTGGAGTCATCCCAACCGTATGCCTCCTGAAGGTTCAGATCCTCCCGGCGCATAACATGCAGATGCTTAAGCTCTGCTGTCTTCTGATAAAAATTATTCAGCAGCCTTCGGTAATTACCAAAAAGCTCAGTTCCCTGCTCTGTTAACATACGGACACAGCCATCCATGCTCGCCATAAACAGGTAGGACGGAGAGCTAGTCTCAAAAATGCCCAGATACCGCTGCACCTGCTCTGTCGAAATACGAGATCCACTGATGTGCAGCAGTGCCGTCTGGGTAAAGGAAGGCAAGGTCTTATGAAGACTCATGATAACTGCATCTGCTCCAAGTCTGACCGCATTTTCTGCAAATCCCCCACCAAAGCCAAGATGAGCGCCATGGGCTTCATCCACGATCAGCGGAACTCCATGGGCATGACATACCTTAGCAATTCCTGCCACGTCCGAGATGATTCCCTCGTAGGTCGGAGAGGTAATCATGACCGCTGCAATATCTGGATGTTCATAAAGCGCCTTCTCCACCTGCCTTACTGTAATCTGACCCTGAAGATCATTGGCAGTAATTCGTGGATAGAGATACACTGCATCCAGCTCATTTAACGACATCGCATGATAGACTGCCTTGTGACTATTTCTTGCCACCAGAATCTTATCCCGTTTCTTGGTAGCGGCACAGATAGCAGCCAGCAGACCACAGGTACTTCCATTCACCAGATAATAGCAGTAATCGGAACCATACAAGGCGGCTGCCCGCTCCTCCGCTTCCCTTATGATGCCCTCGGCATGATGCAGATTATCAAATCCGTCAATTTCTGTGACATCAATGGAATAAGGATTAGGAAAATCAATTTCTCTCCTCTTATGCCCCGGCATATGAAAAGGATATGCATCCGTCTTACTATATAAAATTAGTTCTTCATCCAAATATTTCATATTTATAGAACACATTCCCTTTCTTTATGATATAATCTATCTATATATTACCCCATACAGGAGGCATTATGGACTACGCTCTTGTGATTCTCTGTGGCGGCAACAGTACCCGCATGGGAACAGATAAAGCACTTCTTCCCTTTGGAGAAGAGTGTCTAATTGAATCTATTGTAAAAAAGTATAAGCCTTTTTTCTCCCACATCTATCTTTCCGTGAAGAAAAAAGGCGATTATGCGCACCTGAATCTTCCAGTGACTGAAATCGCAGACATTTATCCTAATGCAGGTCCTATGTCCGGTGTATTTTCCGGACTTTCCATGATGGATGAACCTGCTGCATTTTTCATGTCGGTAGATACTCCATTTCTGGACCCTACCACAGGAATTATGCTATTAGAGTCCATGGAAGACTCTGACATTTGCATGATTGAAGGAAAGTCAGGCTCCATCGAACCTTCTACGGCAGCCTACTCCAAGAACTGTACCGCCGCCGTCGGCAAGTGCCTGCTGCTACGTCAGTTCACCTTTGATACTTTACAGGAAAAGTGCCAGACCAAGTATCTGACAGAAAGTGACATTGCAGAAGGAATCATCTCACAGTTCTCAGACAGAACCTGTGAGACTCTTCCTATGAATGAACAGTTCTTCAATCTGGATACCCGCTCTGATTATTATCAGGCGCTTCGTAAATTGGGCAGCATCTAATCTAAGAATCTGCCCAATCCTGGCATCCAGTCTCCAAAGAATACTTCGTCATTGCACAGAGAATTCCAGATACGCGGCAGAAACTCTGACAACTGCTGCATTACATCATCCCAGGATGGTTCCTTTCTCTTGCGATGGCGCAGATATTTCTCCCAACGCTTACGCATATATGTATAATTCCGATAGGCAAGAATCTCTTCTGCCCGCTTCTCTTCCATCACAATGCCATCCTTCGTACAGAATTCAAAAAGCATTTCCCGGATATGTCTACCATCCACGGCATCCGTGCTCAAAATCTGATATATCATATCGTAGGCCTTCATCTCTGGCAGAAGCTCCATGTTCTTAATCACTTCAAATAACTGCTCCGCCAAAACAATCTCCACCGGATATTCCAGATAAGGAATCTTGCGGTTATTCTGCATGAACAGAGGAAAGTCCTTTCGTACAGGAGCCATGCCCTCTTCTGTAAGCTCCGTGATTCGAATATGAATTGGCACGGTCATTTCCTCAAACTCTCCCGCGACCTCAAGCTCTACGGCATCTCCCTTTACGGAAGCTCTTCCCTTCCATGATATCTCCGGTACCTTATCTACCTTCAGGATATAAGCCAGCATAACATAGCCCATCTTAAGGGACAGCTTCTGACCCGGAACGATTCCTTCCTTTTTCATTGCAAGCTTGTCCGTAATATAGGCAAACTCCAACGTCAGTATATTTTTCTTTCTATATTGTTCGATTCCAAAAATATTGCTGTTTTTTAACCAGAGAAACAATGAAAACGGTGAGTCTTCGATCAAGTACATCAGTTCCTCAAGCACATAGCCAGCCAGCAAGTTAGAAAATGGAATCCCCAATTCTTCACTCTTCGCCTTTAACTCGGCTTTTTCTATGATCTTGTGCTTCATTTACAGCCATACTCCTATCATCGTCTGAACTTTCTTCACTACCTTACGCTCTCTCGCATAACGCATCAACTTGGCAACATCCTTCTTCGGATCTCTGATATAACCCAGCAATCCCTCCTTGAAAAGATCCCGCTCCATCTTGTCCTCATATTTCAGACACTCACAGATCAGACGCTCCTTCTCGAAGATCTTCATTCTACTTCCGCCATAATTGATCTCTGTCACTCCAAGCTCCAATGTCTCCGGCTCTGCGTAAAGAGGAGTCACCTGTGGGAAGTCCAACTTAAATCTGGACTTTGATGTGTTCTTATCCACAGATAACTTATATCCATAAGGCTTTCTCTCCAGATAACCGTAGGCATATAATGCTGCCTCCAAATTTAACACACAATCTGGGAATAACTTTGCGATCAACTCTTCTTCTGAGAAATCGCTGATACGGATGGTGTAATATCCGTTCTTGATTCGTACCAGGTCGCCCTTCTCTACAAAATCAAGAATCCTTCGGTAATCAATTCCAAGTTCATTCAACTGGCTCTTTTTTACCACACCCCCATGCTGATTGATGAATTCCTTCACCCTGTCTAAAATCAATTCTCTCTTTTCGTTTACTGCATACGAATCTGACATATAAATCTCCATTCCGTGCATCTGATGCCTTCTCCTAAGTAAAATCATTCCACTCACGAACCCCCAATTTCTTCGCTCGATTATGGTATAACTTCTCCGCTCTCTGCACAATTTTGTGGTACTTAATGCTTAATTCTACTATAAGTTATCTGATTCTATTTGTCAATTTATCCTTTATGTCCTTTTCGCCCTTGTTCTTTTAAATTTCTTGTCCTATAATGCAAATAAGACATTTTGAGATGTCGCAATTGAGGACTGCAAATTATTTCCATGATTATTTTGGATTTTCCATGAATGAATTGGATTCAATAAGTGAATTTATATGAAGTTTTTATCAGAAAGGAGTCACTATGGACCACCAGAAACCTTCCCTGCGCAAGAACCCTTCCCGAGAGACCTGCGAGGGGATCATCAAACGAATCCTAATGACAGAGATATTAGAAAAAGGAAAGAATCAGCACTTCCGCACTGCTGCGGATTTCATGAATTATTTTGAATCTCTTTATCCAGCTTCCGACGCCCTGACCAAACAGGTACAGCGCGCGGTAAAGTCTCTCAACATGCCAAAGGATGATTTCGGATACTTTATTCCTAATAAAACACCAGAACAGTTAGAGCAGGAGAAAGAACTGCAATACCTTCTCCACAACGCAGATGCCGCTGTCTTTTCCATGGAGGATTACAAGCCACTGCTGTTAAAGACCAAGCCGGAAGTCAGCTCCTACCTGCTTCATGTAATCGACACTTCTCCTATTTTCGAGGGCAAATATCTTGCGGCTCATGAGGTGAAGGGAGGCATTTTGTTCTATACAAAGACCCCTTCCCAGCTGGAAATCCTCTTAAATAGCTTAATTGTCAGATAATTTAAGACAACTTTTTTCGTGTCTATACAAAAGAAAACGACAACATATTTTCGTCATATGTTGTCGTTTTCTTTTATAATCTCTTACTTATATGTCGTTTCTCTTTTATCTTCTCCGTCGCCTGCGCTTTTGTTTGCGATTTTTGATTTTTCGGAACTGCTCTCGTCTGCTTCTTCGCACTTCCATGTTATGACGAATGATATAATAGTTATCTACAACGTATCTGATTCCAATTACCAGTAATACCGCTGCCACAATTCCTAATATAATAAGGATAATTGTCTGTGGAGTAATACGCACAGTTGAAACCGGCTCTTCCTCCTCTGTCTCCTGTCTCTGATTATCAAAGACAAATCCATCTATCTGGATACCTGTTCTGACAATATCTGCGCTTCCCACCTCATGTCCAGCGTAGGTATAAGATATGGTACCCACAACACTCTCGCTTACCTGATCGTAACTGATCTGGGACACAGCATCCGTAAACTCCATAGTCTTAGGAAGTACAATGTTGGCATCCTCATCAATATCCACAAACGCCTTATTATCATTTAAGGCTCCTATTTCAACCGCCTCGGAAGTGTTATACTTCGTCTCGTTATCAGCTATGTTAAAAATCTGGAAATTATCAAAAGCGTAATCAAATAGGTTAATACTATCTAGCCATTGGTTCGGCGATTCTGTATGCATTACCACACATACCAGACTCATGCCGTCCTTCTCTGCAAATGTTACTAATGTACTCCGGGCAATATCGGTATATCCAGTCTTACCACCAGTACAATACTCATATCGATACTTTAATGTCTGCCAAGGATATAGCATCTCGTTGTGATTCTGTAACTCTGTTGGCTCCTCGTGCTTGTTGGTCGGTGGAATCGTATAACGCGCAGTTCCTATGATAATTCGGAAATTCTCATTCTCATAAGCCGCCTTAGAAATCAGCGCCATATCATAAGCACAAGTATAATGATCCTCTTCAAATAATCCGTGAGGATTCGAGAAATGTGTGTTGACGCACCCAAGCTCCTGTGCTTTGGCATTCATCATATCCACAAAATTCTCCATGGTACCGCCTACATGCTCTGCCACTGCATAAGCACATTCATTTGCCGAGGAAAGCATAACTGCATAGAGACATTGCTCCATGGTCATCTGTTCTCCATAGTCTCTAGCGATTCCAGAACCCTCTGTATTATCAATTGCCGCATCTGAAAAGGTTACCACCTCATTCAGATCACAATTCTCCAACGCCACCAAAGTGGTCAAGATCTTCGTGATACTGGCAGGATAATTCTGGGTCATACTATCCTTTTCATATAATATCGTTCCTGTGGACATCTCCATTAAAATGACAGAAGGCGACTCCACCTGCGGCCCTTCAGGCCAATATTCTGTGGCATAAACGGTGGTCGGGTTCGCCTGTACAAAACAGAGTACTCCCAGTATCAGACAAAGAATTCTTCTATAATTAATCTTTTTCATTACTATCTTAAACTCCATTCTATCAATACCTAGTATCAGTATAATAGTTGAAAAAAATACATGCAACAATTTTTCTTTAAAACCTCTTTTTTTGTCCACAGTTTTATTGTAGAATATTGGGAACGAACTGATTTTAATTAGGAAGGTAGATAAATATGAGATTAAGAAATATACCAGGTGCTGATGATGCCATCGAACAGAGCATCTATTGTATCAAGGAACCAGAAAGTCACAAGGGTGCTTGGCAGGAGGTATTCCCTTCTTCCCAGCCACTGCATATTGAAATCGGCATGGGAAAGGGACGATTTATCATGGATCTGGCTGCTGCCAATCCAGATATCAATTATCTTGGCATTGAACGTTATTCTAGCGTACTGCTTCGTGCATTACAGAAGATGGAAGTAAATCCGCTTCCTAACTTGAAGTTCATCTGCATGGATGCCGCTGACATAGCTGAAGTCTTTGCACCAGAGGAGGTATCACGTATCTACTTGAACTTCTCTGATCCATGGCCAAAGGATCGCCACGCAAAGCGTCGTCTTACTTCCAGACAGTTCTTTGCTCGTTACGATCAGGTTCTGGCAAAGGATGGACATATCGAATTTAAGACCGATAATCAGGATCTTTTTACATTTTCTCTGGAAGAGATTCCAGAAGCCGGCTGGAGACTGGATGCCTCCACAAGAGACCTTCATCATGATCCCGTCTTAAATGAAGGTAATATTATGACAGAATATGAGGAGAAGTTCTCCTCCATGGGTAATCCAATCTGTAAGTTAATTGCATCCCGCTAATTCATGCATAGTTTTTTTGATAATAGAACGTAATTTGCTATCGCATAAAAAACCGCCCTATCTGTTTGTTACAGATAGGGCGGTTTTCACTTCATACCTTATTCTCTTAGCTGGAACTTATGTACATTGTCATTCATATCGCCTGCAATGTCTACTAATTCATTGGTAGCATTATAGCACTCTGTTATGATATCACCAAGCTCGACCATAGATGCGGAGGTCTGCTGCGTACTTGCTGCATTCTCCTCTGCGATAGCCGCCAAACTCTCAATACTATGAAGTACATCTCTCTTTACTGTATTCAGAGACTCTACTTCTCCAGAAATATTTCCGATTGCAACCGCTACGTTATTGACCTCACCATTTAATTCACTAAATACTTCTCTTGTAGCATTTAACTTCTCGTTCTGGTCATTAATCTCCTCCAGCACTCCCTTCATGGTCTCAACACTGGTATTGGAATTTCTGATAAGCTCTTCTACGATCTCTCCAATACGCTTTGCTGATTCGCTGGACTGATCTGCAAGCTGTCTGATCTCATCAGCAACTACGGCGAATCCACGACCATGCTCTCCTGCTCTAGCTGCCTCTATACTAGCATTCAGTGACAGAAGGTTCGTCTGGCTTGCAATATCAGTAATCATATCAACGGCACTTCCAATCTCCTGAACAGACTTATTCGTCATATTGGTCTGCTCATGTACCTCATCGATAGATACCTTGGTACGGTTGCTGATTTCAACCAAGCTTTGAATTGTTCCATCCAACTTACGGTTACAATTCTTCATCTCCTCGGTACTTCCCATCAGAGTATCTACGTTCTTGCTTGTCTCTGCAATCGCATCCGCCATGTCATTGATCTGGCTATTTACGTACTGCATCTCATTTGCCTGACTTGTAGCTCCATTGGCAATCTCCTCCACTGCCGTGTTAATATTGCCAATCGATTCATTAATCGTATCGAAACTGCGCTTAAAGCTTCCTGTAAATCCATCCAGTGATGTAGCAGACTTACGAATATTTACGATGATATTAGCAAGACCTACGATCAATGAATGTACTGCTCTTGCAATATTACCAACTTCATCACTTCTACTTACTAATCTTGTGCTTACACTATTATTCAAGTTACCACTTGCCACATCGTCCAGATTATGGATAACAGCAATAATTGCCTTAACAATCTTCATGATAACAACTGCCATCAATGTACATGATATAATTGCAATAACAATCATAGAGATAATACTGCTAGTCATGGTGCCAGTATATATCTCTTTTACAGATACTGACTCCATACCAGTAAAGATAATAATCTTCTTTCCATCACTTTCAGCAATTACTTCGTAGTATCCAAAATATGGAATTCCCTGAACTTCGATATTGGATGTAAAGTAGCTACCATCCGTTGCAATCTTGTCATATACAGATCCATCAATGGTAGTTCCAATAACACGATTACCAGACTCATCCTTGATACTGGTCGCCATTCTGGTATCCCCATAGAAGATTGTTACATCCACATTGGTATTTTCCCTGAAGCTATCAAGAAATGTCTGATCCTCCGAAAGATTCATATCTCCCTTGTACAACAGCCCATCTTCACAACGAAAATCACCGTCACTGACCGTTGATAGTGTACTCTGCACCGCATAGGTGGTAGCATTCAGCTCATGCTGTACTAACTGCTCTGACACTTCAATACCCACATCCCAGATATCAATTGCAGCTAATACTACCAAAAGAATCAATGGTACGATAGCTATTCCGAGAATCTTCACCATTAGGTTCATGCCCTTTTTCTGTTTCATCATCAATGCATCATTTTCCATAAGCCATTCTCCTTAGTACTTTTTCCAGATAAAATTGTCTTCCGCAACAATATTATACTTATATTTTATCATTTTTTTCTATAATTTCAATCTTTTAATCTTGCTATTTGTGCATTTTCAATACAATTTTTCTTATTTTAGATAAAAAGTGTGTCGTCATTTGTAACAAACTACAAAAACATCCCATCTTACCCACTCTTTTCTATTCTATTGCGCTTATATTGTGGAATAACGTCCAAGGAATATCGGAAGAATATCATTAGAAATGTATATATGTGCAAGCACTCAATTCTGGAAAAGAACAAAGTGTGCGCTTGTCGCACACTTTCGACGCATTTATGTGTCTGCCTGATGCGTTGTCGCTTGCGACTTTCCTAGAGAATAAAAAAAGCACCAACCCCACAGTCTACGCTGTAAAATCGGTACTTTTGTGAGTGCGCGACCAGGGGTTCGAACCCTGGACACCCTGATTAAGAGTCAGGTGCTCTGCCAGCTGA
>CAZBFN010000019.1:0-53708 GCA_964491235.1 uncultured Roseburia sp. | reverse complement strand
TACCAACTTTACGTCTAATAACTTCATCAGCATATTTGATACCCTTGCCCTTGTATGGTTCAGGTCTTCTCTTATCTCTGATTTCAGCTGCGTATTGGCCAACTTTTTCTTTATCGATACCAGATACAATGATCTTATTTCCGTCAACTTTAGACTCAAGTCCTTCTGGGTCTGTCATCTCAACTGGATGAGAATATCCTAAGTTAAGAGTTAACACCTTTCCAGCCTTAGAAGCTCTGTAACCTACACCGTTTACCTCAAGCTCCTTTGTGTATCCATCAGTTACACCAACAACCATGTTGTTGATTAATGTTCTGGTTAATCCGTGTAAGGATTTCATCTTCTTCAAATCGTTAGGTCTTGTAACGATGATCTCGCTGCCCTCTAATTTGATCTCCATCTCAGATGGAAGGGTTCTATCAAGAGTTCCCTTAGGACCTTTTACAGTCACATGATTATTTTCTGCAATATCCACTGTAACGCCAGCTGGAACTGCGATTGGCATTCTTCCTATACGTGACATGCCCGTACCTCCTAATTTATATGTGTTATTATTAACAAAATCTTTCAGAGCCAACCTCGAAAGCACTTCGTGCTTCCTCGGTGCTTGGCGTATCCGCCAAATAGATTTGTCTTCAAATGCACTCACGAATGCAAGCATTCCTCGTGCATTTTCGCAAATCTGCTTGTCTCTGAACGATTACCAAACAAATGCTAATACTTCTCCACCAACCTGAAGCTTTCTAGCCTCTTTATCAGTGATGATACCCTGGTTTGTGGAAAGAATTGCGATACCTAAACCACCAAGTACTCTAGGAAGCTCATCCTTACCAGCGTATACACGAAGTCCTGGCTTGGAGATTCTCTTAAGTCCTGTGATGATCTTCTCATTCTTATCTGCACCGTACTTTAATGTGATGCGGATTGTCTTGAAGTTACCATCTTCAACGATATCGTATTTTGCGATGTATCCCTCATCAACAAGAATATCTGCGATAGCGATTTTCATCTTAGATGCAGGAACGTCAACTGTATCATGTTTAGCAGTATTTGCATTACGAATTCTTGTAAGCATATCTGCGATTGGATCACTCGTAGTCATGATGTATATTTCCTCCTTTTTAATTCGTTGCCTCTTACCAGCTTGCTTTCTTAACGCCTGGTATCTGGCCCTTGTATGCTAATTCACGGAAACATACTCTGCAGATTCCGTATTTTCTTAAAACAGAATGTGGACGACCACAAATTTTGCAACGTGTGTATGCTCTGGTAGAGAACTTTGGTTTACGCTGCTGTTTTATTTTCATACTTGTTTTAGCCATTAAGATTCCCTCCTACTTATTTGGCGAATGGCATATTGAACTGTGTCAATAATTCACGAGCTTCTTCGTCTGTCTTTGCAGTGGTTACGAAAATGATATCCATACCACGTACCTTGTCAACCTTATCGTACTCGATCTCTGGGAAAATTAACTGCTCTTTGATACCAAGGGCATAGTTTCCACGACCGTCAAATGCGTTAGGATTAACACCTCTAAAGTCACGTACACGAGGTAATGCTAAGTTGATCAAACGATCCATGAACTCATACATCTTCTCGCCACGTAAAGTTGTCTTACATCCGATTGGCATACCTTCTCTGATCTTGAAGTTAGCAACGGAATTCTTTGCCTTGGTTGAAACTGCCTTCTGTCCTGTAATTGCTTCCATGTCCTTAATAGCAGCCTCTAATAATTTTGCGTTTTCTTTGGCTTCACCAACGCCCATGTTTACAACGATCTTATCGAGCTTTGGTACTTCCATAATATTCTTATAACCGAATTTCTTGATCATAGCGTCTACGATCTCATTCTGGTACTGTTCTTTCAGTCTGCTCACCTGATTGGCCTCCTCTCTTAAAATTAGTCGATCACTTCGCCTGTTTTCTTTGCGAAACGTACTTTCTTATCTCCATCCATCTTGAATCCCACACGAGTAGGTGTTCCCTTATGAAGATACATTACGTTAGAAATGTCCACAGGTCCTTCCTGATGGATGATACCACCCTGCTGATTCTGCATGCTTGGCTTAGCGTGCTTTGTCACCATGTTGACACCCTCAACCAGAACAGTGTTGTTCTTCTTATTTACAGCAATAACCTTGCCTTCTTTGCCAATATCCTTACCAGCGATAACCTTAACCATATCGCCCTTCTTAATTTTCATGGTTGCCATATCTCCGTCCTCCTACAATACTTCTGGAGCTAAGGAAACAATCTTCATAAACTGTTTCTCACGAAGCTCTCTCGCTACTGGTCCAAAAATACGGGTTCCTCTTGGAGTTTTATCATCTTTTATAATAACAGCTGCATTCTCATCAAACTTGATGTAAGAACCGTCTTTACGGCGTGCGCCCTTTACAGAACGAACAACTACAGCTTTCACAACGTCACCTTTTTTAACAACACCGCCTGGTGTTGCATCTTTGACCGTAGCAACAATAACGTCACCAATATTCGCATATCTTCTAGTAGATCCACCCATAACACGGATAACGAGCAGCTCCTTTGCTCCTGTGTTATCGGCTACTCTAAGTCTACTTTCCTGCTGTACCATGCTTGTAGCCTCCTTTAACTATTTTGCTCTTTCCATGATTTCTACAAGTCTCCATCTCTTGTCTTTAGATAAAGGTCTTGTTTCCATTACTCTGACTTTATCGCCAATGTGGCACTCGTTATTCTCGTCATGAGCTTTTAATTTATATGTCTTTTTAACGATCTTGTTGTAAAGTGGATGTCTTACGTTATCCTGGATAGCTACAACGATTGTCTTATCCATCTTGTCGCTTACAACAACACCAACACGTGTTTTTCTAAGATTTCTTTCCACGATAAGTTCTCCTTTCTAGAGCCTACTGCGCAACTTTTTCTTTCTCAGTGATGATAGTCTGAATTCTGGCAATGTTCTTTCTAACTTCCTTAATTCTGCTTGTATTATCTAACTGATTGGTTGCGTTCTGGAATCTCAAATTGAAAAGTTCTTTTTTAGCCTCTACTAACTGTGCATTCAAATCTGCAACAGACTGACCTTTTAATTCTTCTAAATATTTACTAGTTTTCATTTGATACACCGCCTTCTAAATCCGCACGTGAAACTACTTTACATTTGCAAGGTAATTTATGTGTAGCAAGACGTAATGCTTCTCTTGCAACGTCTTCCTGTACTCCGGAGATTTCAAATAATACACGACCTGGTTTAACAACTGCTACCCAGTACTCTAAGGAACCTTTTCCGGAACCCATACGTGTTTCAGCTGGTTTTGCAGTTACTGGCTTGTCTGGGAAAATCTTGATCCAGATCTTACCACCACGCTTTACGTGACGTGTCATAGCAATACGGGCTGCCTCGATCTGATTGGATCTGATCCAGCATGGCTCCATAGCAACGATACCGAACTCACCATTGCTGATTACATTTCCTCTGGTTGCCTTTCCTGTCATGGAACCGCGGAACTGCTTTCTATGCTTTACTCTCTTTGGCATTAACATTACTGAGCTCCCCCTTCCTTATTACCCTTTACTGGAAGTACTTCGCCTTTGTAGATCCAAACCTTAACACCAACTTTTCCGTAGGTTGTATCTGCCTCAGCGAATCCATAATCGATGTCTGCACGAAGTGTCTGAAGTGGAATAGTTCCCTCAGAGTAGAACTCTGTACGAGCCATATCTGCTCCACCAAGACGTCCAGAACAAGATGTCTTGATTCCCTTTGCGCCAGCCTTCATGGTTCTTCCCATGCAAGACTTCATTGCTCTACGGAAAGAAACACGGTTCTCTAACTGTAATGCAATGTTCTCAGCTACTAACTGAGCATCACGGTCTGGTCTCTTTACTTCCTTGATATCTACAACTAACTTCTTATCTGTGAACTTCTGAACTTCGCCCTTGATCTTCTCGATCTCAGCGCCGCCCTTACCAATTACTACACCTGGCTTTGCAGTATAGATGATAACCTTAACGCGATCAGATGCTCTCTCGATCTCGATCTTAGAAACACCTGCTGCATATAACTTCTTCTTAAGGTATGTTCTGATATTGTAATCTTCTACTAAGAAATCTGCAAAATCTGCTTCCGCATACCATTTAGAGTCCCAGTCTTTGATAACACCGACTCTTAAGCCATGAGGATTAACTTTCTGTCCCATGTTCGACCTCCTTATTTCTCATCAAGCACGATTGTAATGTGGCTCATTCTCTTCTCGATTCTGTAAGCTCTACCCTGTGCTCTTGGCTGAATTCTCTTCATTGTTGGTCCCTTATTTGCATAACACTCTGCAACGTAAAGGTTCTCTCTCTTCATTCCATTGTTATTCTCAGCATTTGCGATAGCTGACTCTAATAACTTCTTTACTAAGCTTGAAGCATAACGTGGGTTGTATGTTACGATAGCTAATGCAGTCTCAACATCCTTTCCACGGATTGCATCTAATACGAAGCAAGCCTTCTGAACAGACACTCTAGCATAAGATAACTTAGCGGAAGGTCTGGTATCTTTAACTTCATTTCTTTCTCTCTTAATCTGACTTCTATGTCCCTTAGCCATGGATGAAACCTCCTTTCAAAAATTGTATCTTATCTAACGCCTGATTTCTTTTCGTCTTTTCCATGTCCTCTGTAAGTTCTTGTAGCAACGAACTCACCGAGCTTGTGTCCAACCATATCCTCTGTTACATATACAGGCACATGCTTTCTTCCGTCATGAACAGCGATGGTATGACCAACGAACTGAGGGAAGATTGTAGAACGACGTGACCATGTCTTAATAACAGTCTTATCACCAGATGCGTTCATAGCGTCTACTTTTTTAAGTAAATGAGCATCTGCGAATGGTCCTTTTTTTAATGAACGAGCCATAATTTACCTCCTAATATTATAAGTCCTTTACACACACCCGTGTGTTTCCTAGAACTCCAAACATCTTTAATACTATAACAGAACTCTCCAGAAAAAGCAATACCTAATTCTTTTCCTTTTCAAAAGGAAGTAACTAGGATTGCTTTTCAATTTCCGGATTATTCATTATCGGCAAGAAGCTGTTTTGCTTCTTCCGAGTTTTAAAACAAATCTGTTAAAGATTTATTTTAAAGCTCTACCGTCTCTTCTTCTTACGATAAGCTTGTTAGAAGCCTTGTTCTTCTTTCTAGTCTTAAGACCAAGAGCAGGCTTGCCCCAAGGTGTACATGGACCTGGACGTCCGATAGGTGCACGTCCCTCACCACCACCGTGTGGATGGTCGTTAGGGTTCATAACAGAACCACGAACTGTTGGGCGGATACCCATGTGACGCTTACGTCCAGCCTTACCGATGTTGATAAGGTTGTGGTCACCGTTTCCGATAACACCGATGGTTGCACGGCAGTTAAGTGGAACCATACGCATCTCGCCAGAAGGAAGTCGAAGTGTAGCATACTTTCCTTCCTTAGCCATTAACTGAGCACTCATACCAGCGGAACGAACCAACTGTCCGCCCTTACCTGGGTATAACTCAATGTTGTGTACCTGAGTACCAACCGGGATGTTCTCAAGTGGTAAGCAGTTACCAACACGAACCTCTGCAGTAGCACCACTCATAACAGTCATGCCATCTGTCAGTCCTGCTGGAGCAAGGATATAAGCCTTCTCGCCATCTGCGTAGCAGATTAATGCGATGTTAGCTGTTCTGTTTGGATCGTACTCGATACCAATAACCTTTGCCGGAATACCATCTTTGCTATTTCTCTTGAAATCGATGATTCTGTATTTTCTTCTGTTTCCACCACCGTGGTGTCTTACAGTGATCTTACCCTGATTGTTACGACCAGCGTTCTTCTTTAAAGAAGTTGTAAGGGACTTCTCTGGAGTTGTCTTTGTGATCTCGGAGAAATCGGAGCCAGTCATATTTCTTCTGGAAGGTGTATATGGGTTATATGTCTTAATTCCCATTGTTGTTCTCCTTTCGATTGTTTATTATCGCACTTTACTGTGCCTAGGTTGCTATCTCTTACAGTCCAGTAAAGATCTCGATATCCTTGCTGTCAGCTGTTAATGTAACGATAGCTTTCTTTGTCTTAGCAGTCTTTCCTACTACCATGCCGCGTCTCTTATTCTTTCCATCCATGTTCATGGTGTTAACGCTAGCAACCTTTGTTCCTTCGAACATCTTCTCAACTGCTTCCTTGATCATGGTCTTGTTTGCTTCTGGATGAACTAAGAAAGTATACTTCTTCTCAGCCATAGCAGCCATGCTCTTCTCTGTTACTACTGGTTTGAGGATTACATCATAATACTGTACGTTTGCCATTATGCATACACCTCCTCGATAGTCTTTACAGCGTCCTTAGTTACAACAACTGTATCATACTTTAATACATCAAATACGTTAAGCTCATTTGTCTGAGCAGTCTTAACGGTTGGTACGTTGTTTGCAGACTTGATTACGTTTACGTCCATGTCGTTTAATACAACAAGAGCCTTCTCAACCTTTAAGTTGTTCATAACCTCTACAAACTTCTTTGTCTTGATCTCATCAAGCTTTAACTCATCAAGAACGATGAACTTGTTCTCAGCAACTCTGGATGTAAGAGCAGACTTTAATGCAGCTCTCTTCTCCTTCTTGTTGAGCTTGAAAGAGTAATCTCTTGGTACTGGAGCGAATACTACGCCACCATGTGTCCACTGTGGAGATCTTGTTGAACCCTGTCTTGCATGTCCGGTTCCCTTCTGTCTCCATGGTTTTCTACCACCACCGCTTACTTCGGAACGAGTCTTAGCCTTCTGTGTTCCCTGGCGGTTGTTTGCCAGCTGCTGAAGTACAGCCATGTGTACTAAATGCTCGTTTACTTCTACACCGAAGATCGCGTCATTTAACTCCAGCTTGCCAACTTCTTTGCCTTCCATATTATAAACAGCTACGTTAGCCATCGTTAAGTTCCTCCTTTCCTATCTAGCACTATTTACCAGCTTTTACTGTCTCTTTAATTGTTACTAAACACTTCTTAGCACCTGGTACGGCACCCTTTACTAAAAGCAGGTTGTTCTCTGCGTCAACTCTTACAATCTCAAGATTCTGAGTTGTAACCTTAACGCTACCCATATGTCCAGGCATTCCCTTACCCTTGAATACACGGCTTGGCGAAGAACATGCACCATTGGAACCCTGATGACGATGGAACTTGGAACCGTGAGCCATAGGACCTCTGTGCTGTCCTAATCTCTTGATAGCACCCTGGAAACCTTTACCCTTAGAAATTGCAGTAGCGTCGATCTTGTCGCCCTCTGCAAAGATATCAGCCTTGATTACATCGCCTAAGTTGTACTCGCTTGCGTTCTCAAACTTGAACTCGCGAACGAATCTCTTTCCTGAAACACCAGCCTTTGCAAAGTGTCCCATCTCTGCCTTGTTAACACCATGTCTACGAGCGACAGTCTTCTTGCCGTTCGCATCCTTGTTAACAACCTTTTCCTTCTTGTCAACAAATGCAACCTGTACTGCTTCGTATCCGTCGTTCTCCACAGTCTTAACCTGTGTTACAGAACAAGGACCTGCTTCCAATACAGTAACTGGTACTAATACACCGTCTGCATTGAAGATCTGAGTCATTCCGACTTTTGTTGCTAAAATCGCTTTCTTCATTCTTTTACCTCCTGTTTTCTCTACAGCGGAACGCTTCATGCCCATCATATGTGGGGTAGCGGAACCGTTCATCCTAGAAAGTCCATATAAGTGGAATGCGGAGTTTATCACTACCTGGAAGAATGCTTGCATTCTTCCGAGAATCGAGGCCTTTGCCGAAGATTCTCTCATTGCTTCTATATAAAACCCTTCAGGATATTATCTTGTTTAAAATTTTAAAACGAAGAATCTTACTTGTTCTTCATTGAAATGAAAAATTATTTATTTTTCATTTTGATATCGATATAAACACCAGCTGGCATCTCTAAACGAGATAACGCATCAACCGTCTTCTGGGTTGGTGTAACGATATCGATAAGTCTCTTATGAGTTCTCTGCTCGAACTGTTCACGGGAATCCTTATACTTGTGAGTAGCTCTTAAGATGGTAACGATCTCCTTCTTTGTTGGAAGAGGTACCGGTCCGCTCACCTGTGATCCGTTCTTCTTTACAGTTTCGATGATTTTCTGTGCTGATGAATCAACCAACTCGTGATCATAAGCCTTCAGAGTGATTCTCATTACTTGACTTGCCATAAAAAAAGTCGCCTCCTTTTCGCACTTTTGATTAGTACGACAAGCGGTGACTGTACACATTTCCGGGTGTATCGCAAACCTCTGCTCAATCATCATAAAGCTTCCGTTCGCCCATCCTTAGCGGATGCCTACTACCCATTCTACCTTCCGTAGACCTTATTCGTGATACAGTGACTTGTCGCCAGTTTCCTAACTTGACATTCGCTCCACGGAAAACCTGCAATCGCTTGCAGCAACCTCACGCTTCTACGCTATCAATGTCACAGCAATGCTTAGTATACATGATGATTTTCCCAATTGCAAGAGCTTTTTTCACTTTTTTACATTTTTTTCGAAATAAAATCACAGAAGGTATTTCTTCTATATTAATAGCTATATTATCTTGTTTACAAATTTTACAATTCCCATCATGACCATCATGATCATGTAAAGGACACCAACAACAATCAGTACATTTTTTAACACAATCCCCCGTGTACGGTTATTGTACTCTACATAGTTAAGAATCTCCGCCCACTGGCTTCCACCACAATTCTGGCAATGAAATTTCTTTGCCATATAGTTATACTGTGGCGAATGATCCAACATCGCACCCTTGATCTGTGTCCGTGTCTTTGCTTTTGTCTTACTAGCATTGCTTTTTAAAAACAATTCCACCGGAACCATGTATTCCATTCCACACTTTTCACAGCGTACCCGAAATACAAATCCGGTGGCAAGCACTGCCTTTTTTGAGTTTTTATAAAACCATATCACACCTGCAATCAGGCATGCAAAAAGCATGCCCAATGCAGTAATTTCTACAACACTCATATTTCATTCTCTTTCCAGCGTTTATCCACGATTCCCATTTTTCATGAGATGCTTATCTACCATATTATATATCAGACTGATCGCAAAGCATAAGACACCACTGATGAAAAAGCTGATGGCACGAAGCAGTGTGCTATCGAATGGCAAATCAACCAATATTAGTTTCAATAAGCATATCAACACCATGATCAATCCAAAAATTCGGATTTGCTTAAAGCTACGACCAGTCTGCATACCTGCTGCAAATCCTACCACGACGCAGACAAATGCAATCAACAATCCTACCACACTAGTAACAATGCTTGCAGCTTCCAGACTCGCCAAGGCAAAGAACGCAAAAAGCACCGCCTTAACAGCCACATAGATACTCATCCATCCATTCTCATCCCTCTTGATCAGGCTATATGAGTTAGTAAATGTCACAAACGCTCCCAAGAGAATCGCTATGACGGTGGTACCAAGATCCTTCATCACCACCATTAGCGTATAGGAACCCAGTATCAAAGCAATCTGTATCACACCAGTCTCGATACGGAACTCTCGTTCTTCTTCCCCTGTCTTCAAATCATGATATAAAGCCGGAATCTTTGACACGATGACATTCATCACAGCCAAAATCGCCACTACTAAGATTGCTCTCCATTGACCAATATCCCAAACCTCATCTCCGATGAACGCCAGATCTCTCACCAATATGTATAACAGCATCAGATATCCGACTGCTTTCATCCATGTACGGTACTGCTGCCGATGGGAAGCCCATAATACCGCTACACACACTGCCAGAAGGATTCCCCAGACTGCCTTTGGTCCATGTCCCAGTTCACACAACAGGAACAGAATCGAATATCCCAGACCCGCAATCTTATATACTGTATTTTTACGGCAAAATCCATAGATAAAGCATCCCATTGCCAACGGTGCTATCGTCACATACTTCGCCAACGGTTCAATCGCCATAAGAGAAGCATCTAGCATAAAGAACAAGGTACACTGCATTATGACCTTTCCCGCATGGTTCATCTGCGGAATTCTGATCTCCAGCACCACAAGCAGTAATAGCAACACAATCGGGATCAATACAAACGCAATTGTATCTTCGCTTCTCTCCCAGCACATAAAATATGCCACCCATAAATAGATGCTATTAAACACTCCAAATGAGGCATTCTGCTTTTCGTCCACACGTTGTATGGTCAAGCTCGGAACAATCGGTATCAATCCTGCCAGCACCACAAGGATACTAATACAAGCCCCTACGAAATCTTCCCTAGCGTACTGTACCATACCTCCAAATAATACCGCCGTCGCTCCGACTGCCCAGCCAATCTGGTTTATCAGGTTTTCCTTATACTCTTTACGGAAATGTGAGATATAAAATACCAACTGCGCAATAAGGCTATAACATGCAACAAACAGTAGCTCATTCGCATCTTCTATTTCGTTACACGCACCAACCCCTATCATTACAGATAAATTAATACCAATCTGTCCTATTATAAGGAAGACATTGGAACGCAATCTAGAAAGTACACTGACAAATACCGCCCAGAAAAACAGGCAAATATAAAGTCCGATGTCGCCTATTACATCAAAATAAAATGCACTTAAAAAAGTAGATATGTAAATTGCTCCAATACCGCAACCTGTCAGTGCAATAAATGCTTTATTCTCCTTGTCACGCATCAGAAGCAATCCGCCCACCAGCGTAATAACAGCACTGACGCCATACATCAGTATCATTTTTATGGTGTCATTCAAAAATGGTAATACCAGTGTAGCAAATAGGATGAAACTGATAAAAATCAGTACCGATGCGCAGATTCCCATGACCGTCTTACCGATGGTCTTCTCTACATCCTTCTCGCCCGTCCGAGTCTGCTGCCCTACCGGGTTCCACTGTTGCCACTGTTGCTGTGGCTGCATCTGTGGCTGGCGAACTTGCTGTCCCATCTGTCGTGGCGCCTGGTTCACCTGTGCCTGTGGTGGCACTGGCTGTTGCATCCGCTGCTGTGCCTGATTCACCTGTGGCTGAACCTGTGGATTCGGCTGTTGCATCTGCTGCTGTGCCGCGTTCACCTGTGGCTGAACCTGTTGGTTCACTGGCTGCCGCATCTGCTGCGGCTGTGCCTGATACATCTGTTGTGGCGGCACCTGATTTACCTGTGCCTGTGGTGGCATCTGGTTTGCCTGTGGTGTCCCCCCTTGCATCACACGCTGTTGAACCTGATTCGGTTGCTGCCAATTTTGCTGGCTTGGCTGCGGTGGCACAATCTGCTGTGGCATTGGTGGCACCGCTTGACCTCCCATCTGCTGTGACGCATCATTCTTCAATTCTGCCAGACGCTTCTCTAAGGCATCAATCTCCTGTTGCCTATTCTGACTCGCATCTGTGTATTTTTTTTGATAAAAATTCTCCTGCATAACTCTCTCCCCCTATTCTTATCATTGCAATTATACCAATGTCGCTTTTAATTGACAATGTGACGTTAGCACCATAAAAAGGTATCATTCTCTCACATTTTTATACCAGATAGTCATTGAGGCTAGACAGCCATATGTAATTTTGTTATACTAACGACATGTCTAAGAAAATCTATTATTCTTTTTTCTCGCAAATCTGCGACATTTTCCTAAGACAAGAAACATAAGATGGAGGTATTTGCCTATGGAGCAAAACAACACAATGCAACAATCCAACCGTGAAGTAAAGTCCAGTGCTTTTACTACTTATTTCAGCGACCCACAAAATGCGGCGCAGTTATATTCCGCCTTAGAGGGAGTTGAAGTGTCACCGGAGGACATCCACTTCACCACGTTAGAAGGAGTCCTATTTGTCGCCCGAAAGAATGATATGGCATTCACCGTAAAGAATCGCGTTCTAGTGATTAGCGAACATCAATCCACCGTGAATAACAACATGCCCCTACGGAATGTTATCTATTATGGGCGCACCATGGAGAAACTGATTGATCCCAAGACCCTGTATCGCAGAAAGCTTGTCACCATTCCAACACCGGAGTTCTATGTATTCTATAATGGCGATGAGCCTTATCCCGCCGAAAAAGTCATGAAACTTTCTGACGCTTATCTTGATAAGAGCAAGGCTCCTATGTTAGAATTAACTGTAAAAGTAATTAATATCAATCTACCAGAAAATCATGCATTATTATCCCAATGTCGTCCTCTATATGAGTACTCTTGGTTCATTCAAAGAATCAAGGATTATATGGCAGATGGCATGGATCGTGACTCTGCTATCACGCAAACCATCAAGGACTGCGAACGCGAAGGCATTATGGTAGATTTTGTACGCAAACACGGAACGGAGGCGGTCAATATGCTTTTCACACAGTTTAATTTGGATGATGCAATGGAAGTTCGCTACGAGGAGGGCGTGGAGGATGGAATCGAAAAAGGTATTCAACGAGGCGAATTACTAAAGTTAATCCAACTTGTCCAGCGCAAGCTGCAAAAAGGGTTGTCCATCGAAGACATCGCCGCTGACCTAGAGGAAGAGTCATCACTTATCGAAAAGATATCTGCTGCAATAGAACAAAGCCCTTCTAGCGCGACACTAGATGAAATTTACAAGACATTTCAGACCATAAAGTAAAATTTTATAACGCCAAACCACAAGCCGGTGCACCAAATGATATTTGGTCCCGGCTTTTGTTAATTTCTTACTTTTTCCCAAAAACTATTTCATGTATGCTATAATGGACATGTATGCCATGAGCAGACAGTTTTTCTGTGTGTTTCCATGGCTCACTATATTTTTACATTTACCAAGGAGCAACATTATGGATATTATCATCGTAGGCTGTGGCAAGGTCGGTTATACCCTTGTAGAACAGCTCAGTAACGAGGATCATAATATCGTCGTCATCGACGAGAAACCAGAAAAAGTACAGGCGATTACTGACCGCCTAGATGCCATGGGCATTGTCGGAAATGGTGTAAATCACAAGACATTAATTGACGCAGGTATTGCTACCGCAGACTTGCTCATTGCCGTTACCGGGGATGATGAGAAGAATCTGCTGTGCTGTGTTATCGCCAAAAAGACTGGACACTGCCAAACAATCGCGCGTGTCCGCAACCCAATATATAATAGTGAAATCGAGTTCCTGAAAAAAGAGTTCGGTCTTGCAATGATCATTAATCCAGAACAGACTGCCGCAAAGGAGATTTCAAGGATATTCCAGTTCCCATCTGCTATCCGTGTGGATTCTTTTGCAAAGGGTCATGTGGAGCTTTTACATTTTAGAGTTACCGAAAAATCTCCGCTGCTTCATTTGAAGCTGTTCAATCTACATCAAACACTACACTGCAATGTGCTGGTATGTACCGTTATGCGAGGAGAAGAGGTCATCATCCCGAACGGTAACTTCGAATTTCAGGAGAACGATATCATCTCCATTGCAGCACAGCGCCACAATGCCATGGACTTTTTCCGCAAGATCGGCATCATGAAGAACCGCGTTGACAACGCAATCCTTGCCGGAGGCGGTAAAATTGCCTTTTACCTTGCGAAAAGCCTGCTTGATTCCGGCATCAAGGTTACGATCATTGAAATTGATCAGGCTCGCTGCGAGCATTTGAGCGAGCTTCTTCCAGCGGCCACCATTATCCACGGCGATGCCACGGATCAGGATCTGCTTTCCGAGGAAGGCTTAGAGCATGCACAGGGCTTTGCCGCATTGACCGGACTGGATGAGGAGAATATTCTGCTGTCTCTGTATGCCAACGATATCTCCTCCGCAAAGACTGTAACAAAAATCAATCGTACCAGCTTTAATTCAGTTATCAACGAATTGAACCTTGGAAGCATTATTTATCCACGTGTTATCACAGCAGACTATATTTTAAAATATGTACGCTCCACACGTTATTCCAAGAACAGCAACGTAGAGACACTCTACAAGCTGGCAAATGGAAAAGCAGAGGCACTGGAGTTCATTATCAAGGAAAATTCTGCTGTCGCAGGAATCCCATTACAGGATCTGCGCCTGCGCAAAAATACTCTAATCGGCTGCATCTACCGTAACGGCAAGGTCATCCTTCCGGGTGGACAGGATATGATGATGGCAGGGGATTCCGTCCTCGTCGTACTTTCCGGTTACCGTATTTCCGATATCCAAGAGATTCTGGAGGACTAAGCCGCTATGAATTATTCTATGGTTTTATATATACTCGGCTTTATGCTGAAGTTTGAAAGCGCATTTTTAATGCTCCCGGCATTTGTTGGACTAATTTATAAGGAAGATGCTGCTCTATCTTATATCATTGTGGCAGCCATATGTCTTGTCCTTGGCATTTTTCTTACCCGAAAAAAGCCTTCGTCCTCAAGTCTCTATACCAGAGATGGCTTCGTGACCGTTGCATTGAGCTGGATCGTAATGAGTATTTTTGGTGCGATACCTTTTGTATTATCAGGAGATATTCCATCCTATGTAGACGCCTTATTTGAGACAATCTCCGGTTTTACCACCACCGGAGCAAGTATTTTGCCAGATGTGGAAGCAATCTCACACGCCAGCACCTTCTGGCGCTGCTTTACACACTGGATTGGCGGTATGGGCGTATTTGTATTTATTATGGCAATCCTGCCGCTGATGGGCGGTTCTACCATGAAACTGATGAAGGCAGAGAGCCCGGGACCTTCCGTCAGCAAGTTGGTTCCCCACGTAAAAGATACCGCAAAGATCCTCTATGCAATCTATATTGCGATTACGCTGTTAGAAATCATTCTGCTATGTGCATTTAAAATGCCGATTTTTGACGCAGTTTGTACCGGTTTTGGTACTGCCGGCACCGGTGGTTTTGGAATCAAGAATAGCAGTATAGCTGATTATTCTCCAGCGATTCAGAATATCGTAACTATTTTTATGATTTTAAGTGGTATCAACTACTCCTTTTATTTCTGCATTTTATCCAAAAGGGTAAAGGATGCCTTCCGCATCGAGGAAGTACGCTGGTATCTGCTGATTATTTTAGCCGCAGCCAGCATCATTATTTTTGATACCAGAGATATGTATGCAAGCCTTGGCGAAAATGCCCGACACGCGTTTTTCCAAGTCGGTTCCATCATCACGACCACCGGTTATGCTACCACCGATTTTGACCTCTGGCCCTCTATGTCCAAGACGGTGCTAGTTATCTTGATGTTCATTGGCGCCTGTGCTGGAAGTACTGGCGGTGGTATGAAGGTCTCCCGACTTGTGATCCTTTTTAAGACCATCAAAAAGGAACTTTCACTGATTATCCATCCTCGTGAGATTCGCAAGATCCGTATGGATGGACATGTGGTGGAGCATAGCACCTTGCGTTCCACAAACGTATTTTTAGTTATTTACTTTGTATTATTACTCTCCACCACACTGTTAATCAGTGTCGACGAGTTTGATTTTACAACAAATTTTACCGCTGTTGTTTCCACACTTAACAACATCGGTCCTGGTCTAAATCTAGTAGGTCCGACACAGAACTTCTCGATTTATTCCCCATTTTCCAAGTTCGTCCTCATGTTCAACATGCTTGCCGGACGACTGGAGCTCTTCCCGATCATGGTACTTCTGATGCCATCTACCTGGAAGCGCAAATAATTTTAATATAAAGGATTATATTATGAAAAAAGATAATTCACTCAAAGGACATCTACTTGCACTTTTTTCAGTATTTGTGTGGGGCACCACTTTTATTGCCACAAAGATTTTGCTTGAGGCATTTGAACCGGTAGACATTTTGTTCTACCGGTTTCTTATCGGATACCTCATGCTATGGATTCTCCATCCTCACACATTTAAGACAGAAAGCAAAAAGGACGAGTTCCTGCTATTCCTATCCGGTGCCAGCGGCGTCGCCATTTATTTTCTCTGCGAAAATTTTGCCCTGACCTATACCTATGCCTCCAATGTCAGCATCTTGGTGGCAACCGCACCATTTATCACTGGACTGCTTGCTCATATGTTTCTAAAAGAACCAATAAAACGTTCTTTTGTAATAGGCTTCTTGCTTTCCATTGTGGGCATTGTATTAATCACTACCAACGGTAGCATCATGCTTCACCTAAACCCTCTGGGGGATCTACTTGCCTTAGGTGCATCCATCTGCTGGGCAATTTACTCCCTCACCACAGTCATGGTACATAAGCCAGCCTATTCATCCATTGCGGTGACCCGCAGAATCTTTTTCTACGGACTGATTACCATGATACCAGCCATGGCATTTTGTGGATACAAGTTCAATCCAGACGCGCTGTTGCAGCCGACTTCCATCGGCTTGCTCCTGTTCCTTGGACTCATCGCCTCTGGGCTGTGCTATATCACATGGAACAAATCCTTAGACATCTTAGGCGCGGTCAAATCCAGCGTGTATATCTATCTGGTTCCTGTGGTGACTTTGATTTTCTCATTTTTTATTCTGGAGGAAAAAATGACCGCTATTTCTCTATGCGGCTGTGGTTTAATCCTTGCCGGATTACTGTTATCAGAGCGGAAATAGTATTCATAATTCGCTTTTTTCTTGCTCTGGCGGTCATTGTGTTATATATTTGTTGTATATTTTCGATGTTTTCACATCGTGTGTTCCATTCATTATTGAGATAAGCCCATTATATATACGGGCATAGAAAGGATTTTTATGTGGATTGCAAATAATTGGAAAGATTACGAAGTAATAGATTGTTCAAAAGGCGAAAAGTTAGAACGCTGGGGCAAGTATATTCTAGTTCGTCCAGACCCTCAGGTCATCTGGGACACCCCGAAGACAGAAAAAGGCTGGCGCAAGATGAACGGCCACTATCACCGCAGTGCCAAGGGCGGCGGTGAATGGGAATTCTTCGATCTGCCAGAACAGTGGCAGATTCACTATGGAAGTCTTACCTTTAACTTAAAGCCTTTCAGTTTCAAGCATACTGGCCTCTTCCCAGAGCAGGCTGCCAACTGGGACTGGTTCTCAGAGAAGATTCGTAAGGCAGGACGTCCGATCAAGGTACTCAATCTCTTTGCGTACACAGGTGGTGCTACACTGGCGGCAGCAGCCGCAGGAGCAAGCGTGACCCACGTGGATGCTTCTAAGGGTATGGTGACCTGGGCAAAGGAGAATGCTGTTTCCTCCGGACTTAAGGATGCTCCAATCCGCTGGATCGTAGACGATTGTGTGAAGTTCGTAGAGCGTGAGATTCGCCGTGGCAATCATTATGATGCCATAATCATGGACCCACCATCCTACGGAAGAGGTCCAAAGGGCGAGATCTGGAAGATCGAGGATGCTATCTATCCGTTAGTACAGCTCTGCGAGCAGCTGTTGACGGAGGAACCTCTGTTCTTCTTGATCAATTCCTACACCACAGGCTTACAGCCAGCGGTTCTTAGCTATATGATGAATACGGTATTGAGAAAGTATCACGGTAAGGTAATGGCCGACGAGATTGGCCTGCCAGTGTCCTCCAACGGCTTGGTATTGCCGTGTGGAGCCAGTGGAAGATTTGAGTTATAAATGGAGCCGCTCATTACGAGCGGCTCTTATACTGTTCTGCTTCTCTCACTGTATTCACCATATACTCCATAGCCTCCACCGGATACTTTCCTGCAGCAGTCTCCCCTGTCAGCATCACGGAAGTTGCCCCTTCACTTACTGCACGGAAAATATCGGACACCTCTGCTCTAGTAGGAACTGCATTCTGCTCCATGGATGCCAGCATCTGGGTGACTACCATAAAAGGCTTATGATTCTCCCGACACAATTGCGCAATCTGTTCCTGCACCACCGGAAGCTTCCACAATGGCATCGCATTGCCTAGATCTCCTCTGGCAATTACGATCTCATCACAATACGGCAATAAATCTGGCAACTGATTTACACCCTCCATATTCTCGATTTTAGCCAAGATTTGTATCTCTTCTGCGCTCTCATTAATTAAAGCCTGTTTTAAGTTCTTTAAATCTCCTTGATTTCTTACGAAGGGAAGCATCACACCCGTAATTCCATACTTTTTTGCTACTTTTATGTTCTCCAAATCTCCATCTGTCAAGGTCGGTGGGTATAATTTAGCTCCGGGAAGGGCGATGCTCTTCCGGCTCTTCAATTCTCCGCCCCGCACCACTTTACATTCAGCCACGAATCCCGTTCCAACGCGGAATAGTTCTTCTACTTTTAACAGAATTCTGCCGTCATCCAGCAATACTTCCTGTTCTGGCTCAAGATAAGGCATGACCATCTCTGGCACTGGTATCTCCGTAGGATCGAACAGATTATTTTGCCCCTCTGGCACAAGGGTCACTCCATCCCCCTCCTGAAGTAGACGTGAAGTACCAAGCTTTCCGATACGCAGCTCTGGTCCACACAAGTCTATCAGAATTTCCAGCTTTTCCTGCTCACGCGCACAGGCTTTGTGTTTTTCCACAAATCCTTCTCTTTCTATGCTTTCCTGACATTCGGCATATGCCTCATGAATATGAGCAATCCAATCCGAAGCCTCCTTTAGATTGGTATGGGACAAATTAATGCGTATTCCCGTCATTCCCTTTTCAAATAAGCGGACCAGCGTGTCCGTATCCTGACAAGCTGGTCCAATGGTTCCATAAATCTTAGTATTCATAACTTCTCCATTTTATAACATCCTCTTCTTGCGCAGAACTAACATGGTAATCATACAAGTCAGCAAGATAAAAAGACAAATGATCCAAAATCCAAATGGTGTATTTGCAAATGGCATCCAGCGCTCATTTACATTCATACCGTAGATACCAGAGATAATCGTTGGAATCGCCATAACAATCGTGATAGAAGTCAAGTACTTCATGACGTTATTCAGTCGGTTGTCAATAACAGAAGACATCAACTCTCTAGTACCATTGATAATATCTCGGTAAATGGATGTCATCTCGATCGCCTGCCGGTTCTCGACAATTACATCGCCCAGCAATTCCTTATCCTCTGGGTACTGCTCCAGTCTCTTGTATCTAGTCAAACGGTCAAGCACTACACCATTGGCACGTAACGACGTCGCGAAGTAGACCAGCGTAGATTCCAATTCGTGCAAATCAATCAAATCCACATCCTCTGTATTCTTTCCAATTCGCTCCTCTATCTCTGTTCTTCTCTTATCGATAGTCCGCAGATTCATCTGATAAGTCGTAGCGGTGCGGAACAGGATCTGATACACAAAGCGAAGTCTCTTCTTCGTGCTGAATTCCTTCACACGATTTACCACAAAGTTCTTGAGCACAGGAGTATCCTCTGTACATACGGTCAAGATCACATCCTGAGTCAAAATGATACCAAGAGGGATTGTGGTATAAGACTGCTTCTCATGACGGATCTCCGTGGTCGGAATATCCACCAGAATCAAGGTATATCCATCCTGAAGCTCAATACGGGAACTCTCTTCCTCATCCAGTGCGGCCTTAATGTCATCGATATCCACATTCAGAATCTGTGCCATATCTTCGCATTCCTGCTGGGTAGGATTGATCATCTGCGCCCATACGCCATCCCCCAGCCTTTCTTCCTCATGTATAATCTGATTGTCTGTCTTAAAATACTTTATCATGACATCTTCCTCTTTCATTCTCTATCATAAATAATCTGGTATGCATTCAGGCTCAATGTCTTGCCAAACTTTACGCCAGCATTCCGAATCTGCCCACAGTAAGCAAATCCACATACTTCATGTAGATGTATGCTGGTCTCATTTTCGCTGGTAATCAGCGATATCACGGTTCCAATCTCTGGGCACTGCTTAGCATAGGCAAGAGTCTGCTCCATAAGTTCTCGTCCAATGCCACACCCTCGATAATCCTTGTGTATATAAATCGATATCTCAACGGCAGGATCAAAAGCCCGTCTATCGCGGTAACGGGATAACGAAGCATATCCAGCTACAACGCCATCCTTCTCATATACATATATGACATAACGTCCGGTGTGCTCCGCAAACCATGCACGTCGATTCTCCATATCCTTTATTTCTGTGTCAAATGTGGCTGTTGTATGCAAAATCGCGTCATTATATATATCCATCAATACCGGGATATCTCTCATCTCTGCCTTACGAATCATAACAAAATCTCCTAAAAAACAACAAAACATAGCATTTTCTATGACCCAAAAAAGAAAAGCCTTCGGAGTCCGAAAGCTTTAGCTCTTTTCTATCTTATCACAGTTTCTGCGACAAGGCTACTTTAAAATTGTAAAATTGTCTTCAAATTCCCTTCTCTCGCTCCGGCAGTTGCACTAGCACAATTGCGATAAACATCAGTCCACAACCAATCAATTCCCTAACTGATAGTGCCTGTCCTAAGATCGCCCAACCTGCGATGACAGAAATCACAGATTCTAGGCTTAAGATCAAGGACGCCACCGTAGGGTTCATCCCCTTCTGTCCCACGATCTGCAATGTATAACCTACTCCGCAGGACATCACGCCCGCATATAGGATTGGCAGCCACGCCTGCAAGATAAGCTCTAACTTCGGCTCCTCAAAAATCAGCATACAAATAGCGGACAGTAGGGAACAAACAAAAAACTGGATACATGCCATCTTCACGCCATCTACCTTCTGGGCGAAATAATCAATCGTTAAGATATGAATCGAAAAGACTACTGCGCAGAGCATTACCAGTGCATCTCCCTTTTGCAGATAAAATCCGCCGCCTGTCATGCACAGCATGTAAAGTCCCGCCACCGCAATAACGACACTCACCCACACTCTTCCGGCAACCTTCTTTTTTAGAAAGATTCCCAGAATCGGCACCAGCACGATGTACATTGTCGTGATAAATCCTGTCTTACCCACCGTTGTCTGCTTCAATCCGAACTGTTGCAGATTACTTGCGATACAGAGCAATGTACCGCAGCAGATTCCACCAATAATCAGAGTCTTGTTACTACCCTGTTCCTTTTTATTTACGACCTTAACATTTTCTTTATCCACATCCTTCGCACGGGCACCGGTCTTGTTCATCACTGCAATGCAAGGAATCAATACGACCACCGCCAATAGATTTCGCACCGCATTAAATGTAAATGACCCGATATACTCCATACCGACACTCTGCGCCACAAAGGCAAATCCCCATATAGCAGCCGTCAGTAAAAGCAACAAGGATTGTCTCAATACGTACTTATTCATTGATTCCATACCCATGATCCATCGGTCCGCTGCCCTTACCTAAGTCCAGCATCGCCGCAAGTGCTCCCGACAGATACTCCTTTGCCTTTTCTATCGCACGCTCCAAGTTCTCTTCCTTTGCCAGATAGGATGCAATCGCTGAGGAAAGTGTACAGCCCGTTCCATGGGTGTTCGGATTATCGATACGCTTTCCGCAGAACCAACGAATCTTGCCATCTGCCCACAGCAGGTCATTGGCATCATTTAGCTGATGACCGCCCTTGACTAAGACTGCACAGCCATAGGTTCGTCCGATTTGCTCCGCAGCCCGCTCCATATCCTCTGCACTCTCTATTTTCTGTCCAGAGATAATCTCAGCCTCCGGAATATTCGGTGTCAAGATGGTTGCCAATGGGAATAACGCGTTCTTTAAAATTTCTACCGCATCCTCATTCATCAATCTAGAACCACTGGTCGCCACCATCACCGGATCGATCACCACATTCTTTGCCTCATACTGCTGCAACTTGTCTGCAATCACCCGAATCAGCTCAGCAGAAGATACCATACCAATCTTCACTGCATCCGGATAAATATCCGTAAATACCGCATCTAGCTGCAGCCCAAGAAATTCTGGTGTTGCCTCCATAATTCCTGTCACACCTGTTGTATTCTGCGCCGTCAATGCAGTCACCGCACTCATAGCATACACACCATTTGCCATCATTGTCTTGATATCTGCCTGAATTCCTGCGCCACCAGAAGAATCACTTCCCGCAATCGTAAGTGCAGTCTTTCTCATACTCTTGTCCATCTCTCTACTCCGTACTTCTAATTTCCTTGTTATTTACAAAATGTAGCTATCCGATAATCTCATACTGCATCATTTCGTATTTCAGCTTTGTTCCCTCCATAATCTCTGCAGGGAGCAGTGCTCTTGCCACCAGCTTTGTTTCTTCTTCTGGCGCATCCACCTTCACTAAATTTGCATAATCGCCATCAATGCTAGCTACTTCATAAAAAATCGCTTCAAACATTGGCTACCTCCTTCCAATTCACGCTATCTCTTTATAATTGCGCTAAGGTCTCTTCCTTAAAATATCACGTTTCTTATTGCCAAATTTCTTCGCCTGTGGCGCCCAGTTCATCTGTGCAGCCATCAGATACATTCTCCTAGGGAATCCTGTCGGCTCCGTATAAATATCCTCGATTGCAGCCCTCTCTTTTATCGCAGTGGCAAGTGTCTTTAACCCTTCGCCCATCTCCCGATTCGGTCCCTGATCTACTGGAACATTTCTAAGGCCGCCCATCATCTCACCTGCGCCGATTGCCAGACCACCTCCATAGGTCATGCCCATCTTATCGCACCAGTTCTTTACGACCGCAAGCTCTATCTTCGTCTGGCTTGCCTCGTAAAATCCTAGATTCGTCACCACATAGACATGCAGCTTTTTCAGCTCCTCCGACTTTTCCTCATAGAGCCGCTCCATCATATCTATCACCTGTGCTGGTACACTGTCCACATACAAAGGCATACCGAGTACCAGTGCATCTGCCTCGGCAAGCTTCCTTTTTAACTCGCCAAAATTCTTCATTTTAGCCAGTGAGATCCGCTCACATGGTACATCAAGCTGCTGCTCTAGCAATCCAAGAAAATAGTTGGAATTGCTCTTTTCTCCACGAAAACTACAATTCAATAATACTACCATGTGACCACCTCCCCAAGCTCTTCCGGTGCACTCACAAATGCGACCTCATCCACGATTGCCTGAAAATTAGCCGCATTCGCCTCGACCAACTTCTTTGCAGTTTCCTTTTCTGCTTCCGTAATGTCGTCCCCATAAAAATATACTCTCATGCGAATATGATTCTCATAGCGCGCCTTATGATGCATCTCATCGCCCCGCATCTCAAAATACGGAAGCACATACGAAATCGAACGCTCCAACACGTTTTTTACAAAAGAGCTGTAACCACCGAAGCTACAATGACTGATAATCACCAGTTCCTCCGTGCTTCCCAAAACTTCCCCCATCTTCTGGTAATCATCTGCAATCACACACTGTCCCGGAGTCTTTACCCAACATCCAAAACAGCCGACACATCGCTTGATAGTTCCATTATCCGATATTACTTTCACATCCGAAGGCACATCCGCAAGCTTGCTCCATGCCATCTTATCTAAATCATGAATTACGACCTTCATATGCATTCTCCATTTCTTTTTGCACTCATTGTAGCGCCATTCCATCCCTCTACATACACATCTGCGATCGCCTGTATCTGCTCCCAATCCTTTGCACTGGTCGCATCAAAAAGTCCCACTGTCCGAAAACCAGCTTTCCTTGCTGTCTCGATGGCATACAAAGCATCCTCAAAGACCCAAGTCTCCTCCGGCTTCGTGCCAAGGCACTCCGCCGCCGCAAAGTAAATGTCAGGCTTTGACTTGCCCGCCCCCACCTCATTACAAGTAAATATCTTCTTAAAATAAGGTAAGAAGCCAATTCGTTCAAATGCCACCTCTGCCATTTTTCGATCGCTGGAAGTCGCCACCACCATAGGAACTCCCGCCTCCTTTAACTGCCGCAAGAACTCTTCTACGCCCGGCTTTGGCTGCACATCCCGCTCATAAGCCCCATAAACGATAGAATTTACTCCATCAATAATCACATCCACCGCTTCTGTCAGACCATACTTTTCCTTTACATAGGTCGCGCCTTCTCTCATACTCATCGAAAAAAGAATCTCCGACAGATTCTTCTCCGCCACAATCCCTTTTCTCGCCAGATAACGTTCACTGGCATGCTCCCATACAGGCATGGAATCTAGAAGCGTTCCATCCATATCAAAAATCGCACCTTTTATCATAACCGTTCCCTTCGCCACTCATCTCTCATCTACATCCGCTCTTCCGAATCATCCGCTCTTCCCAAGCATTCGCTCTTCCCAAGCATCCACTCTTCTCAATCCTCCACTCTACTGAATCATCTGCTCTGACAGCTTGCGCAATTCTGCGGTCGCAGCCTCTATATCCTTCTGGGCAAAAATAGCACTAATTACCGCAACGCCACAAAGTCCATTGCCACTTAGCTGCAAGATATTTTCCTTGCTGATGCCACCAATTCCAATTACTGGTATCTTCACCGCTTCACAGATCGCCTTCACGGTCTCATGACTGATATTTCCCGCATCTGGCTTTGAGCTAGTGGAAAAGCATGCTCCTACGCCAAGATAATCCGCTCCATTCGCCTCAGCGCGGAGAGCTTCTTCTACATTGTGGGCAGATACGCCGATAATCTTATCCTCGCCTAATATCTCCCTTACATTTCCAGCCTCCATGTCATCCTGCCCCACATGGACACCGTCCGCATCGATCTGCTTTGCAATCTCTACATTATCGTTAATTACAAATGGAACCTTGTATTGTTTACATAACTCTTTTATCTGGGCAGCCTCCTCTAAAAAAGCCTCCTCAGATAATTTCTTTTCACGAAGCTGAACAAAGGTCGCTCCTCCCTTTAATGCTTTCTCCACCTGCTCATAAAGAGTTTCCTCGCCTAACCAACTTCTATCTGTCACTGCATACAACAGCATATCCTTCTTATCGCACTTCATAATTTGCCCTTCTTTCTAATAATTCACCATCCATCCGGTACACCGCATCAATAATACGGTTCCGATATGTAGCATTTCCTTCTTCCGGCCGCAACTGCTCCCATGCGACCTCTCCCGCCACATTCATAACGCAGACTGCCGATACTGCCGCCTGTAACATATTATCAGGATTCGCAGCCAGAAACGCAGTCATCATACCGGACAACTGGCATCCTGTTCCAGTCACATGACTCATCTCAGCTCTTCCACCACGTAGCACATAGCAGCTCTTACCATCCGTCACCAGATCAATTGCTCCAGTAATCGCCAGCACACATCCCAGTTTTTCAGCCGCTTCCTTGGCAAAAGCAATCGCATCTCCCACATTCTGCTCTGTCACTGCATCTGCTCCCAGGGCATCCACACCGCCGGAGCCTTTGCCCACACCAAGCAGACTCTTTATCTCTGACATATTTCCACGGATCACATCAAACCGGATTTCCTTCACCAGATTCGCCGCCATCTCCATTCGCCAACGACTGGCACCCACGCCCACCGGGTCCAACAGCACCGGATGCTTTAACTCATTCGCCCGTCGCCCCGCCGTCAGCATGGAGACAACCGTTCTCTGTTGCAGTGTCCCGATATTAAGATTCAGCCCTTGGCTCAGTGCTGTAATCTCCTCCACCTCGTTGGAATCGTCCGCCATGATTGGCTTCCCTCCACAGGCAAGAATCATATTTGCCACATCATTTGCTGTGACATAATTGGTAATGCAATGCACCATAGGCGCTTTTATCCTGACATTTTCCAGACTTTCCCGCAACATGACATAAATCCTCTTTTTTCTCTTTATAAATTTTTACGATTTTTTAGAAATATCTTATAACATATTAAGATAATCTTTATTTTGAAGTCAAGGTTTTGACACATTTTACCTGTAATATAAAATCTGTTAAAAGGAGCTGTTGAGTTTTAGCCACGGGGGTTGGGGTTCTGTCAGTTCCGCCAAACAACTCTCCTGCCGGTCTTACCGACAGGTTTACATATATACCATACCTAAAGTAAATGAAATATCCTATTCAGTGAGAAAGCCTTTAGAAAACATGTTGTCCGTTTTCTAAAGGCTTTTTTCATTGTGTGCATAAGAGGCTCATAGGCTCGTTGCGTCTATGCCTTCCACTTGCTCTGTGGCACTTTGCGCTCCTTAAGCCGCTTCTTTACAAAGGTGCGGAACAATGCGTAAAGTACGGAACACAGCGGAATGAAGATAAGGATTCCAAGGATTCCGAACAGGTCACTTCCTATGGTAACTGCCGCCAATACCCAGATGGATGGAAGACCCACGGAACTTCCAACCACGCGAGGGTAGATCAGATTGCCCTCCAACTGCTGCAATACAAGGAATAAGACCAAGAACCAGAGCGCCTGAATCGGGTTCACCATCACAATCAAAAATACGCCAACTGCGCATCCAATAAATGCTCCAAAAATTGGAATCAACGCGGTAATCGCAATGACAATACCAATCAACATAGCGTAAGGCATACGGAATATCGTCATGGTAATCACGAACATGGTTCCTAAGATCACTGCCTCAAGGCACTGTCCTGACAGGAAACTTGAGAAAACCTGATTAGACAACTGTCCCACATAGATGGTCTTCTCTGTAACGCGCTGTGGAAAAATCGCATACAATATCTGCTTCACCTGACTGGTCAGCTTCTCCTTCTGGAAAAGCACATAAATAGAAAAAGTAAAGCTGATGACGAAAGTTGCCACTCCACTGACAACACTTGAGAAAAATCCCACGCCAGAATCCACCACACCGGAAGCTATCGACTGTACAAACCCCACTAAAGTAGATGAAATGGAAGACCAGTCAATATTCAATTCCTCAATGGCTGGTGCAAGTGCCGGCCACTGCTCTGGAATATCTGACAGCCATCGCTGCGCCGCCCTAAATGCAACCGGAATCTGCTCCATTAATAATGAAATGGTATTTCCCAGCTCAGGAATCACGACTACCAACGCCAAGGCAATGACACCGATCACACATAACAATGTCAGCACATATGCCAGTGGTCTTTTAAACCGCTCATACTTCTTATTCTTGGTAAAAAGATGCTTCTCGATCTTTTTCATCGGAACATTTAAGATAAATGCAATCGCACCACCGATCAAAAATGGCATGGCAATTCCTAGCACAAATCGAACCGCCATAATTACCACATCAATATGCTCAATTCCACAGTAAAGCAGGATAGCAAATGCAATCACCTGCATCAAATGCTTCTTCGTCTCTTTTGATATCTCCATAGTCCTCCCTCTCTTACACAACTGGAGTTCCTGCAACTCCCATTCCCCAGCAGATTAAGTATAACAGCAACAAATGCAACGGATAGAATAAATAGAAAACGTACTTGATATTCCATCCTCTTTTTCCATTGTAAAATGCAATCGGAATAAATGCAACCAATGCCGGCAATTCAAAGGAACCAAATGCGATACATCCTGCCAAAATCTGAAGCCCACGCACCTTGCGGAACAGATATAACGCCAGAATACACATCACTCCCTTGGCATCGTAGTCCGTCTTGAGCAGATAAGCAATCACCATTCCCGCAAAACTGATTGCTATGGTAGCTGCAATCCTAAGCCATGGATGCCATTCCTGCTTCTCCTCCACCACATGAATCACCATGATCGTAATTAATCCAATAAATAATGTAAAAAATACATTCTGGTAATCAAACTCCAACACCTTGCTCTTAAATGCCAGATCAAAAGGTATCTCTGAGATCACCGCAAATCCCAGTAGGCGCAATGCATACTTTTTCCGATCTCTGGTGTGCTCAAAGCCCTCTATTAATAGGAAACAAAAAATAGGAAAAGCAATTCTTCCTATCACTCGCATAGCCGTATATACCGCATATAACTCCTGACTCCAATGTCCAGAAATCAATACTCGCCCAACGACTGCTGCTCCCATATGATCGATCAACATGGTGATAATCGCCATCAACTTTAACGTACTTCCACTCAATCCTCGTGCCTGCATGTCTTCTATCTCCTCACTCCCACTTTTGTTCCGCGCGCGACTTTCCTAGAGAATAAAAAAGAGGAGAACAGGCGATTCCCCGTCTTTCTCCTCTTTACGTCTTACTTAACCTACAAATTCCTCTACACATCTGCGGTATGCCGCTACTGGATCTGCTGCCTGTGTAATCGGTCTACCAACAACGATATAATCAGAACCAAGCTCCTTTGCCTTTGCAGGTGTGGTCACACGCTTCTGGTCTCCCACATCGCCGTCTGCAAAACGAACGCCCGGTGTGATGGTAAAGAACTTATCACCACATACCTGATGTACCTTTCCTGCCTCAAGAGGTGAGCACACAACGCCGTCAAGTCCTGCTTCCATTGTATTCTTAGCATAGTGCATAACAGTCTCATCGATTGGCTTATCGATCCACAACTCCTGCTGCATCACTTCCTCACTGGTGGAGGTAAGCTGTGTTACTGCAATCAAAAGTGGTCTTGTGCCGTCCGCTCTGGTAAGACCCTCGATGGCAGCCTCCATCATAGCCTTGGTACCTGCTGCATGTACGTTACACATATCTACATCCAGTCCTGATAATACGGACATTGCCTTCTTTACTGTATTTGGTATATCATGAAGCTTCAAGTCTAAGAAAATCTTATGTCCCATGCTCTTAATCGTGCGGACGATTTCTGGTCCCTCTGCATAGAAAAGCTCCATTCCAATCTTTACAAATGGCTTCTCATCCTTGAACTTTCCTAAAAACTCGATTACCTCTGCCTTGCTGTTAAAATCACATGCAATAATAACATCTTTTCCCATAATTGCCTCCGTTCTATTCTCTTCCGTTCTCAAATCATCATTGCAATTATACACTTCGACAGAGGCTTTGGCAAGTAGCCACAGTAATACATCCCAGATTCTTTTACAGAATCCAGAAGGTATGCTATAATGGTAGCGCGACTGACTAATCTTATTTTTCAGAAAGGACTGTTGCTATTAGATATGAGACGTAAGATAATATTTTTTAGTATACTTTTATTACTTTTTTGCATCTTTGCATTTCCAACAAAGCAAGTGCATGCAGCTACTTTGTCCATGACGATTGGGTCATGTGAATTGACCGGTGATGGCACCACAGTGAATGTGACTGCTTCGCTTTCCGAAGGCAGTACCTCCACTTCGGACGAGGTCTATCTTCTTGCCCTCGACCCATACGTTGCCACAACAGAATCTATAAGTAGCCAACCACTGGCTTCTGCAAGCATACAGAACGGAACCACTTCTTTTCAAGTGACTTATGCAGATTCTATGCTTTTTCAGAAGTTCGTAATTGCCGTCAAGGCTGATGATCTGTATACGCCAATCAGCAATAGCTATTACATTACCAACCCAGAGGTACTTGCCACCTATACAGAACCGAATCCTCAGGTCACCTCCAAAAAGGGGTTACAGGTCGAGGATTATTCCGAATCACTGGAGCTTGGCACAAAGCACGCGGTTCTCAACTGGACTGCAAGTATGCTTTTGACGGACAATGCCTCCCACGGTATTCCTTACGAATATCAGGGCACGACCTATTACTTCAATCCTGAGATCATAGAGTGTAATGACGCAATGGTTGCCGGATACACTAAGGCCGGTGTCCGCGTTACGGTCATTTTGCTTTTACCAAACGACAACATCACCGTCACCACGCCTATGCGTTATAGCGGTTCAGAGACTGCAAATTATACTTCCTTTAACACCTATTCCGCGGAAGGCTGTCAGATGTTCGAGGCGATGATGTCTTTTCTTGCCGAGCATTACAGCACCAAGGAGCGCTTGGTAAGCGGCTGGATATTAGGAAATGAGGTAAATAGTCCCGGCATCTGGAATTACGCTGGCGATACAGACTTAAACACCTATATGCAGAGCTATGCTCAGGCATTCCGAATTTGCTACAATGCCGTTAAGAGCCAGAATAAGTATGCAAATGTATACATCAGTCTGGATCATAACTGGAATCACGATACCGACGATGCTTCGAATGGTTACTTTACCACCAAATCCGTCTTGGATACCTTTTATAATACGCTCAACCAGCAGGGACAGATCGTGTTCCAGATTGCGTATCACTGCTATCCACAGAATCTGCCGACTCCTACCTTCTGGAATGATTCACTGGCTACCGATTCCCTGGATACCACTTACCTGACATTCCGTAATCTGAATGTACTTACTGATTATGTAAGAAGTATGTATGGTGAAAGGTACACCATCATGCTATCGGAGCAGTCTTTTAACTCCAACAAGGGAGAAGAAGTTCAGGCCGCTGCCTATGCATATGCTTATTATCTGTGCGAGAGCAATAGCATGATAGAGGCATTTATCTACAGTAGACAGTACGACCATCCTATTGAACTCGCAGAGGGTTGTAGCTGGGGCTTAAGTGACAGCTCCCACAACAGACGTCTGATCTGGGATGTATTCCAGTTTATTGACACTCCGTATTCCCAGCAGTTTACGGAATCCTTGCTAGGCTATACGAATCTCACACAGTGGGAGCAGATTATAGGATATGAAAAGTCCAAATATCAGAATATGCCGTCTCCACTCACTCAGGTATATCTATCTGGCGCAGTTTCAGCCTCCACCACCTCGGCGGAATTATATTGGTCTGAAGTAGCTGCTGCCGATGGTTATGAAGTATTCCGAGACGACCAGTTAGTTGCAACCGTAACCGATCCGTCGGTCTTAGGCTATGTTGATACAGGACTTACCACTGGCATGACGTATCGCTACAATGTCCGGGCATTTGCATATGTTCCTGCCATAAGCGTTGATTCCGAGCAAACTGTCATATATGGTGACGTCTCCGAGACCAAATCCGTTCAGGTCACAACAGGCGAGTCCCGTTGGAGTTCCACACCATATGTGGTCATGGGCAATCATATTGTACTGTTCTGGGAGCCACAGGAAGGTGTAACTGGTTATGAAATTTCCCGCTCCGATTCCTTGGACGGAACCTATGCATCAATTGGAGTCACAGATTCCAACAGTTATGACGATACCGATACGGTTTCCGGCAAGCGCTACTACTATAAGGTAAGAGCTTATGCCAACGTAAATGGCGTCAATTATTATGGAGCAGAATCCCAGCCGATTTCCGCCCAGTCCCATATCCAGTTATATGGTTCTTGTGTCGGTGAGGCAATCTCCCTTTCATGGTCAGCATGGCCAGAAGCGGATACCTATCAGATCTACTGCGCACCAAAGGGAAGTGATGAATTTGTTCTTCTCCAGACATTGGCGGATCTGACCTTTACAACTAACCCATATACGGCTTCTCCAGAGAATCCGGTTACCTTTGATCCGAATGTGACTTACCAGATTAAGGTCTGTGCAGTCCTTGCAGATGGCAAGACAAGCCCTGACTCAAACGTAATCGAGGTAACCTATGGTCAAAGCTTAGCCACGAATGCGGAAGCCGTTGCAACCGACGCTGCTATCCCTAATAAGCAAGGCAAAAAACCTTACCATTTATAGCATATTTTTCCACTCCCCTGCATATACTTATATGGGGGTGATTACATGTATATAATACTTGGTATACTGATCACGACTATTACCTTAAAGTATGGTTTTTGCATGTATTCTGCTGCAAAATCATTTCTGGTAAAGTAATAGCCTAAAAAACAGACAAGCTACTCAGCGAGAGGGCTTGTCTGTTTTTATTTTAAGTTCAAACATTTTCTGCCACATTCTTCCTGACTAGAATTGACACATTTCTTAGAAACAACTATAATATACGAAGTTTTTTAATTCATAGGAATTTGCAGATGGAAAGGAATCTATATATGGAATTTTGGGATATCTATGACAGTAATAAACAGAAAACAGGACGCACCATGAAGCGAAATGACTGGTGCTTAAAGGATGACGAATATCATCTGACCGTGCTCGGTGTAATTGCCAGACCTGATGGCAAGTTCTTAATTACCCAGCGCGTCATGACAAAGGCATGGGCTCCAGGCTGGTGGGAAGTATCCGGCGGTGCTGCCATGGCTGGAGAAGAATCTGAGGATGCTGTAAAGCGTGAGATCAAGGAAGAGACTGGTCTGGACGTAAACGGCAGCGAAGGTGGCTATCTCTTCACTTACCACAGAGAGAATCCTGGCAAAGGCGATAACTACTTTGTAGATGTCTATCGCTATGTCTTGGATTTTGACGAAGCTGATGTTAACCTTCAGGAAAATGAGACACTTGGATATAAGATTGCGACCCTTGATGAGATCAAGGAGCTTGCCAAGCAGGGTATTTTCCTGCATTATGATAGCATTAAGCAGGCATTTATCTTATAGACTTGAATTATATGTGATTATTTTATTTAAGAGCTGCTGTATGAGTCGGTTACATTGACCGCTCATACAGCAGCTCTTTTTTCTATCTTACATGCACTTCTATACTATAATCCGCCCAGTTATTATCCTCCTCCATAACTGCTTCTGGCACCTCTATACTCTCCAAGGAGCTACAATCATGAAAAGCATAATCATCTATCACCGTTACACTATCTGGTATCTCTATACTTTCCATGGACTCACATTTGTTAAAAGTACTGTACTCTATGCTTGTCACACCAGCGGGAATCTCAATACTTTCCAATGACGTACACTCTGCAAAGGCGCTATTCCTTAGTTTTGTCACACCGTCAGGCAGGTCTATACTTTTCGATGAGGTACAGCGCTCAAAAGTACCCATCTCTATCTCCGTTATACTATCTGGACGCTCAATGCTTGTCAATGACTCGCATCCATTAAACGCATTATTTCCAATCTTGGTAACTTCATAGCTCTCGGAATGGTACGATACTTCTGCCGCAATTTCTCCCCCATTGTATTCCTTTAAAATTGCCGTATTATTCGAGACTACATATCCATTCCCTTCGTAATAAAATATGAACGGCACATAGCCTTTTATAGATGTTATAATTCTACCCAGTATGCCCACACATATTATTAGCACGAGGGCGCCTACCACGCCATTTCCCCATTGGACTTTCTAATTTTCTTTCCACATTGAGGGCAGACTACATCTCCCTCTTTTAACTCACAATCACATCTTGGACAATACATCTATGATTCTCCTTCTAATTTGCCCCTCTGCTTCCTCTAATTTCATCAGTTCTGCACTCTCCATCATCTTCCCCATCCCCCACTCTCACTAATCATCCAGTGCTTCCAATAGCTTCTTGCATTCCTGAGCAGCTAGTCGTCGTTCAAACTCCGTCGGCTCATCTCCTTGCTCTGTGATATTATAAATAGCCACTTTTGCAATTGCCTCTGCAGCTATGTTGATTTCTTCTTCGCGCAATTCTAATTCTCTTTCTACTTCATCTATCATTTTTTCCATATTTATGATATCCTATTTTCGTTGTCGCACCCTATACTGGCAACAGGAAGGGGGTGCTGCTTTGGATTTACTCATATCGTTTTTAGTTTCCGTCATAGCAGGTGTTGTTTGCCACTTCATCTGCAAATGGCTAGACGGTAACGATTGCGACAATTAGCCTAGTAAAAAACCCACAGACGGCCATCTGTGGGTTTTTATTTGTGCTGTTTGGCACTCATATCGTTTTTGCCTACGCATATTATAGCATATGCAAATGGCATTAGCAAGTATCTCCTTTTCTCTTTAACTTATCCATCAATTACTTACATTTTCACTTAGTCGATGCGACAGGATTCGAACCTGCGGTCTCCGCATCCCGAATAACCATTTTTCCTTATTTTAATTTTTTATAACATACTATCTTTTCCCTAAATATCATAGAGAAACTTGTCATATCTTATCATAATTTATTAAAACTTGCAAAAACGTTTCAAGATATTTAAAAAAATGTGCGCCAAAAGTGCGCTGAATTTAGGCTTCAAAAATCTACTTCTTTTCCGTATATTTTTTCATTCTTTTATATGCTTATTCATCCATTTGTACAACGTCTTTATACCAACGCAATCGCTGCACATCAACAAGTGTCTCGGCACCCTGTACTACACTTTTCACCTTCCCCTGTCTAATCAGATACTTAATGCAATGCTTTGAAATATTTGTCAAATCTGCTGCTTCCTCTAATTTCATCAGTTCTACACTCTCCATCATCTTCCCCATCCCCCACTCTCACTAATCATCCAGTGCTTCCAATAGCTTCTTGCATTCCTGAGCAGCTAGTCGTCGTTCAAACTCCGTCGGCTCATCTCCTTGCTCTGTGATATTATAAATAGCCACTTTTGCAATTGCCTCTGCAGCTATGTTGATTTCTTCTTCGCGCAATTCTAATTCTCTTTCTACTTCATCTATCATTTTTTCCATATTTATGATATCCTATTTTCGTTGTCGCACCCTATACTGGCAACAGGAAGGGGGTGCTGCTTTGGATTTACTCATATCGTTTTTAGTTTCCGTCATAGCAGGTGTTGTTTGCCACTTCATCTGCAAATGGCTAGACGGTAACGATTGCGACAATTAGCCTAGTAAAAAACCCACAGACGGCCATCTGTGGGTTTTTATTTGTGCTGTTTGGCACTCATATCGTTTTTGCCTACGCATATTATAGCATATGCAAATGGCATTAGCAAGTATCTCCTTTTCTCTTCAACTTATCCATCAATTGCTTACATTTTCTCTCAGCTAGTGCATACTTCACGGATTTGAACCTGCGGTCTCCGCTCCGCTTCGGTCGGTCCAAAGCCGAGGTCCACCGGACCTCGTGGACCCTCTGCTCCCGAACGGGTACGCTCACTCCATCAGAGCTTGCACATTCATATTCTATAATATCGACTAAAAAAATGGATACCTGTAAGGTATCCATTTTTTTAGTCGATGCGACAGGATTCGAACCTGCGACCTCTGCGTCCCGAACGCAGCGCTCTACCAAGCTGAGCCACGCATCGATATATAAATAAGCACGACTTCAAATCGTGCTTATTTATACTACCACATCTTGATTTTATTGTCCATAGCATTTTTATGAATTAGGCAGGATTTCCCTGCCTCTTATGCTTATGTTTCGCGGGTTTTTCCTAACGCATCACACGCCGGATGACTGTATCCTTCCACTCCTTATATGGGTGATATCGCATAGACAGATCGATCCAGTTATACTTCTTCACGACGCTCTTGCGGTGACTGAAGGTCTCAAAGCCGACCTTACCATGATAGCTTCCCATTCCACTGTGTCCGACTCCGCCGAATCCCATCTCGGAGGTGGCAAGATGGATGATGGTATCGTTGATACAGCCACCACCAAAAGGCACATTGGCAAGCAGCCACTTTTCCATGGAGGAATCTGTCGTAAACAGATAGCAAGCCAACGGCTTTTCAAAATGTCTGAGGATAGCAAGCAGCTCCTCTCTGGTCTCGAAGGTCAGAGTCGGCAATACCGGTCCAAATATCTCCTCCTGCATGATTGGCGCCTCCAGCGTCACATGATCTAGGATCGTTGGAGCGATCTGCAGGGTCTCCGCGTTACCATAGCCACCCACAACAATCTCCTCATCCTTCAGCAGATTCATCACGCGGTTATAATGCTTTTCATTTACCATGCGTGGATATTCCTCCGCCTCCAGCGGATGCTCTCCAAGCATATTAATAAGCTCCTTCTTCATCGCTGCAAACAGCTTATCCTTTACTGCAGGATGCACCACCAGATAATCCGGTGCCACACAGGTCTGTCCAGAATTCAATATCTTACCAAAGACGATACGTCTTGCTGCAACTGGGATATTCGCCGTCTTATCCACGATACATGGGCTCTTTCCGCCCAGCTCCAGTGTGACTGGTGTCAGATTGTGGGCAGCCTTCTCCAGCACGATCTTACCTACCTCCACACTTCCAGTAAAGAAAATATGATCGAACCGCTGCTCCAGCAGGGCGTTATTCTCCGCTCTTCCACCTTCCACGACTGCCACATACTCTGGCTTAAAACAAGCTGCCAGCATATTGGCAAGCACAGAAGACACATTCGGCGCATAGGCAGATGGCTTCAATATAACACAGTTACCTGCTGCAATGGCATTGATAACAGGTTCCATACACAGCAACACCGGATAATTCCAAGGCGCCATCACCAAGGTCACACCATAAGGCTCTGCAATGGTAAAACTTTTAGAATGGAAGTTTGCCAGATTCGTCTTCACATGCTCTCTTCTCATCCATCCTGCCAGATGACGCATACAATGGCTCAGCTCCGCCTTCGTCATCGATATCTCCGCCATATAGCTCTCAGAAGGTGACTTGTGCAGATCCGCATACAATGCCTTCTTAAGCTCTGGCTCATACTTCTCCAACGCCCATCGAATACGACGCAGCGCATCCATTCTCGCCTCATAGGATAATGTCGCTCCCGTCAAAAAAAATTCCCGCTGTCTATCCACCAATTCTTTAATTTCCATCTCTGATATCCACACCTTTCCATCGTTGCATCCACATTTTCAACTTATCTGCCGCGCATCATGTATCTTCTAATACTTATTATGCACTTTTTCTGCAAAACACATCATATCACGAACCTCGATCTTGCTTCCGTCATCCAAGATCGCCGTACCGGACATCCTGCCAAACACCTGATGCTGATCCGTTATAATCACCTTAAAATCCAACTTCGCCGAACGATCGATCACTGGAACAAAGTCCATCTTGAACCGCCCATCACTGGAAGAGAACTTCCACGGCTTACAATAATCATCCGGTGGAATATGGAAAGTCACATCATCTAGCTTATGAACCTTTCCATCATAGAAGAGTACATTTTCCGTTGCCGCACTGGTATTGCCAAAACCATATCCAATATTAAATCCAAATGGCTTTCCATCAATGTCACAGTTGCCAGAGCCCCAATGCCATGTATTGTCGTAGGTCCACACCCCGCGTCCCCAGTCCAATGTACCAAAATCCGTCTCTGGGCAGAACGCATACTTCCTTCCATCGTATTCGACCACACCCTCAGCACGCATACAATTAATCTTCTGATTATAATAGAATGCATGCGGCTTATCTCAAGGCGTTGCAATTACCATGGAATCCATATCCGGCTGTAACAGCCTAATATCACAGGAAAAATCCTTATCACCATTAAAATTCTTGAAATCACAGACAATTCGTCTGCTCCCTTCTTCCTTTAAGAACTTCATCTTAAGCCGTTTGCTGTCGTAGACCACATCTCCTTGGGAAGAATTCTCCGGCAAATGCAGCTTTCCCATAGGGAATGCGTCCAGCACAGTCTCCGTATGCTCCCATGGCTTTGTAAAATCTAGGAAAGACACCGACTGTAATCCCACTTATCCGTCATCCGAAATGGTAAATGCCGCCGCAAAATCCTTATTTAACACCAAATAATAATCCCACTCCTTGATGCGGAACTTCGGTGCCCGAATTCCGCTGCGCTCATATACCTGAAGCTGTTTTCTCGACCAGCCCGGCTCCGCAATATTGCCATCTGCATTCAACAGCTTCTGCGCTGTCGTCACCTCATGATTTCTTCCTCCCATTGCCATATCCCCTTTCCTCTCCAAAACATATTGGTACTGACACCTGTCTCCCCTATGTGCTATAATGACTATAAAAATTACCGTATAAGGAGTTCTTATGAATCAGACCGTAGTTATCACAGGCGCCTCCCGGGGCATTGGACGGGCAATCGCCCACGCATTTGCCAAGGAAGGTTACCACTTAGTCATAAATTGTTCCAAATCAACCGACGCTCTACTCTCCCTTAAAACAGAACTGGAAGACACCTATCACTGTCAGGTTCTTGCCAGTGTAGGCGATGTCTCTAACTATAACTATGTAGAGCAGCTCTATGCTGATATCCAGACAAGATTTACTGGCGTGGATGTTCTTGTCAATAACGCTGGCATCTCCTACATCGGCTTGCTCAGCGATATGAGCATCGATGAATGGAACCGCATTGTTGGCACAAACCTCACTGCAGCTTTTTCCATGAGCAAGCTTGCCATCCCACATATGGTAAGTAAAAAGTCGGGCAAGATCATCAACATTTCCTCCGTATGGGGTAATGTGGGTGCTTCCTGCGAAGTGGCTTACTCTGCCTGCAAAGGTGGTATCAATTCCTTTACCAAGGCTCTGGCAAAGGAGCTGGCTCCTAGCAATATTCAGGTAAATGCCATAGCCTGCGGTGTCATCGACACCCAGATGAATGCATGCTTTTCCGACGAAGAGCGCCAGGCTCTCGCCGACGAGATTCCAGCCGGTCGCTTTGGCGCTCCAGAGGAGGTCGCAGACTTGGCACTTCAGCTTGCCACCGGCAACCAGTACCTCACTGGTCAGATTATCACCCTTGACGGCGGATGGACTTAATGCATCCCTCAGGAGGTCTTTATGCACTTTGGTTCACGCATTCAAGTACTTTTAGCCGAACAGGGCATTACGCAGCGCAAACTTGCCGCTGACCTGAATCTTAATCCCAACACAATAAATGGTTATATTAAAAATCGGCGTTCCCCAGACTGTGCCACACTTTCTAGGATTGCCCACTATCTGGGCACCAATGTGGACTACCTTCTGGGAAACACCAATATCAAAATCTATCCCGACCTATCCTTGACCAGACAGGAAGAGCTTATACTAAATCACTATCGTTCCATGCAACCGGAGGAACAGCACATGTTCGAAGAGCTTTCCTGTGCCCTTTACGCCCATAGCTGCAAGGGGCACTCCTCTAGCAACACCTGACTTAATCTACTTCGCTCAGTGGATGTGCATTATTCGGTTCTGCTTCCAGCACAATAACGGTTCTGGCTGGTACTCGCAAGGTCTTCTTATGAAGAAATGCCGTATATGCCTCAATATCCTTATCATCTGAATACTCCACCGAAGTATTGGCACAGACCTTCCACTGCATCTCAGCCGGCAGCTCTGGCACCTGCATCATAAGCGGCTCCCAGAAAGCATTGATACAGTAAAATACGATATCATCCTGGGTATCCTTTTCATTTCTTCCCGCAAACATGATTCCAACCAATCGTGTACCCTCGTCTGTTCCTGAATTCCATGGATAACCATTGTGAATACTGATCTCAGGCAAGTTGCACACGGCTCTCTTGGTAGCTTTTCGCAGTATCGGATGCTTCTTACGGAACGCAATCATAAAGCGCACAAAGTCATGTACTTCCTGATACTTTTCTAATCTATCCCAATCCAACCATGAAATGATGTTATCCTGACAGTATGCATTATTATTACCGAACTGGGTATTACAGAACTCATCTCCCGCATAGAACATTGCAGGGCCACGGCTACACAAAAGCGTTGCAAATGCGTTCTTCACCATACGGCGACGAAGTCCATTGATCTGTGGATCATCCGTCTCTCCCTCTACACCACAGTTCCAGCTATTGCCATTATTATCTCCATCTGTATTGTTCCAGCCATTCTTCTCATTGTGCTTCATGTTATAAGAATAGAGGTCATACAGAGTAAATCCATCATGACAGGTCACGAAATTCACAGAAGCGCTGGCACCTCTGTGGACAGGATCGTAGAGATCCTTAGATCCTGTGATTCTGGCAATGGCAGTTCCTGCCATACCACCGTCTCCCTTTAAGAAGCGTCTGATATCATCACGGTATCTTCCATTCCACTCTGCCCATCTATGGAATGCTGGGAAGCTTCCTACCTGATAAAGTCCGCCTGCATCCCACGCCTCCGCAATCAGCTTCACCTTGCCAAGGATCGGGTCATTGGCAATCTCCTGCAAAATTGGTGGGTCTGACATCGGCGCACCATTCTGATCTCTGGTCAAAATAGATGCCAGATCAAATCGGAAACCGTCTACACGGTACTCAATCGTCCAATACCGCAGACAGTCGATAATGAACTTACGGGTCGCAGGATGATTACAATTCATCGCATTACCACAACCACTGAAATTATAGTAATAGCCCTCCGGCGTCAGCATATAATAAATATTATTGTCAAATCCCTTAAAGGAGAAGCATGGACCGTCTTCATTACCCTCTGCCGTATGATTAAATACAACATCGAGGATTACTTCAATTCCGTTCTGCTTTAACTCATAGATAAGTTCCTTTAACTCATCTCCCTCGTGATTGTGCTCTACCACAGAGGAATAACCCGTATTCGGTGCAAAGAAGGAAACTGTATTGTATCCCCAGTAATTATAGAGCTGTTCACCATCCACGATTCGGTTGCTCTCAAGCTCATCGAATTCAAAGATCGGCATCAACTCTACCGCGTTGACTCCCAGATCCTTCAAATATGGAATCTTCTCCTTAAGTCCCGCATAAGTTCCCTTTGCAGATACTTTAGAAGAATCATGCTTCGTAAATCCTCTCACATGCATCTCATATATGACAAGATCCTCCGATGGCAACTCTAACTGTCTTGTATTGCCCCAGTCAAAGTTATTCTCAACGACTCTGGCATGATATACAAAATCCTCGCCACCTTCCGGTCTCTCGCCCCACTGTCTCTGTCCCGTTACCGCCTTTGCGTATGGGTCCAGAAGCACCTTGGTCTTATCAAACAAAAGTCCCTTTTCCTTGTCGTAAGGGCCATCGATCTCATAGGCATACTCAAACTCTTCGATGTCAAGACCATATACTAACATAGAGTAGGTATTACCGATACGATAGCTCTCTGGGAACTTCAATCTCGCGTATGGCTCTGTCTCCTGAGGTCTGAATAATAGTAATGTACAACTCGTTGCTCCCACAGAATGAACTGTAAAGCTGACCCCCCTTGCATTACTGGCTGCACCATTCGTATTATAAAAGCCCGACCGCACCTGATATCCTGCAATCTCATCCAGCGGCTGAAGCACTTCTCCTCGTTGTTGGCTGCGTCCTATCAGCTTCATGACTCGTCCTCCTTGATTGCCAATTTGCGTAACTAAGATGTCCGTATCTGTTACTTCAGTACTATGTTACCATTATATCTCAATTACCCCTTGCTTTTCAACCTACGCATTGCCAATCTGCCCACTTTATTCATTTTTCTTATACTGCTTGTTATTTTTATACAAAAACTTTATAATAAAATAGGAAATTAGTCGCAATTATTATAATAAAAAAGGAGATATCTTATGCATACTTTTCAACCTATGCCTATCGATCTGATCGAATTGAATCCATTTACCAAAATCGGCAAGGAATGGGCACTTCTCTCCGCCGGTAGTAAGACAAAGGCTAACACCATGACGATTAGCTGGGGCGGTCTTGGTGTACTTTGGGGCAAGAACGTTGCCTTCGTCTTTGTACGTGATTCCAGATATACCAAAGAGCTTTTAGATAAAGGTGATTTTTTCTCCCTCACATTTATGTCTGAAGAATATCGTGATGCTCTAAATTACTGTGGTTCCCATTCCGGACGTGACGGTGACAAGTTCGCCGAAGCAGGTCTTACTATGGCTACCCGCCATGGTATTCCATATGTGGATGAGGGCAATTTTGTGCTTCTGTGTCAGAAGCTGTCAGCTACCCGACTGACCGAGGATTCCTTCCTTCTCCCTGATATGAAGGAAAAATGGTATGCAGATGGCGACATGCACACTATGTACATCGCAGAAATCATCGATGTCATGGCTCGCTAATCTCCTGCGATACTGCTCGAAAATTGTCGATACTCTCTATTTGTATATTTCTAAAATTAGTGTTAGAATATTATATCAATAGCACATACGCAGACAAGCAAAGGAGGTTATCTTGCATGAACGAGAAAGTGTATAAAGTCATGGGACATATTGGCGCCGCAAATGTGGCACTTGGAATTTGTGCCATTATAGGAGGCATCACCTCCGGAATCCTTCTCATTGTAAATGGAGGAAGACTGCTGAAGCATAAAGGTAAGATTACATTTTAAGAAATAGGGCGAGAATCTCTCATAAGATTCTCGCCCTATTTTTTCATTTTTAATACTCATCCAAAAAGTGATGGTACTCGCCATCCTTTTTATAGGCTATGATTGTCTCTAAGTTTACATTTTCCACACTGCGGAAAATATTTTTCTCAATATAAGGACTCTTTTTCCGAAGCTCACGAATCAGCTCCTTGACCTCGGCACGCTTGGATACCTGTCCCACATCCTCTGCCTCGGCGCATCGCTCTGTGAGACGACAGGCACACTGGATAAAATGCAGATCGTTATAATTGGTCCAGTGAATGATGTCCTCCTCACGGACGAGGTATAACGGACGAATCAGCTCCATTCCCGGAAAGTTCGTACTGTGCAGCTTCGGCATCATGGTCTGTATCTGGGCACCGTAGATCATTCCCATTAGAATCGTCTCGATCACATCGTCAAAGTGGTGTCCCAACGCAATCTTATTACATCCCAATTCCTGTGCCTTACTGTATAGATATCCTCTTCGCATTCTGGCGCACAGGTAGCATGGGGAATCCACCTCTCCTGCCACGGCATCAAATATCTCCGACTCAAATACCGTAATCGGTACATTCATGATTCCTGCATTCTCCACGATGCGCTGATAGTTCTCCTCATTATAACCCGGATTCATCACAAGAAATACCACATCAAAGTTCTTCTTGCCATGACGCTCCAGCTCCTGAAAAAGCTTCGCCATCAGCATGGAATCCTTGCCACCGGAGATACATACTGCTATCTTATCCCCATCCTGTATGAGTTCATATTCATTGATCGCCTTGGTGAACTTACGCCAGATATCCTTGCGGAACTTCTTTACAATGCTTCGCTCGATTTCCTGACATCGTGTCAGCGGCACGTCCTTTTTCTTCTTCACTGGCTCCTGCTGCACTTCTTCCACGGTGTTCTCTATCTCATTCTGCTGTTTTAGCATTTCCTTATTCTGCTCACACATGAAAAATCTCCTTCTATATTCTGCTCACACATGAGAAGTTTTCCTTCTCTCCCGCTCTCTATTTTCGTGCCAGATCCTTCACTACCTCGGAAGCAATGATAAGTCCTGCCACGGAAGGTACAAAAGCAGTGGAACCCGGTGTGGATCTGCGCTTCGCCGCCTTGAACTCCTGCCCCAAGCTTGCTGGTACTGCGGCGCCCGCTGTCTCTGCGTTGTTTGCTGGCGCGATTGCCTCGGCATCTCTCTCCGCTTCTTCCTTGGCGTCATCCACCACACTAGCCATCGGCGTCAACGGCTCTTCCTTGGAATAGACCACCTTTAGCTTCTTTACGCCCCGCTTCTTTAGCTCACGGCGCATCACCTTTGCCAACGGACACACGGAGGTCTTATAGATATCTGTCACCTCAAACTCCGCTGGATTTAACTTATTTCCTGCTCCCATACTGCTGATGATCGGGGTTCCCGCCTCCTTTGCCTGCATGACAAGGGCTATCTTGGCTGTCACCGTATCCACCGCATCCACCACATAATCATAATTCTTAAAATCGAACTGAACCATCGTCTCTGGCAGATAGAAGCATCGATATACCTCCACCTTACAGTCTGGGTTGATATCCATGATTCGATCGCGCATGACATCCACCTTGTACTGTCCGACGGTACTTCTTGTGGCTATGATCTGACGATTCAGATTGCTTAAGCAGACCTTGTCATTATCGATCAGGTCAACCGCACCCACGCCGCTGCGCACCAGCGCTTCCACTACATAGCCGCCAACACCCCCGACACCAAAAACGGCGACTCTCGCACGCGAGAGCCGCTCCATAGATTCACTTCCTAATAATAACTCTGTTCTAGAAAACTGTTCTGACATCATTTCTCCTATTATTTTGCCAGATCAAGCATACGCTGCAATGGCTTACCTGCATGCTCGATCACGTCATCAGACAGATGGATCTCCTTTGCACTAAGGTCGCTGTTGCCAAGCTTCTCTAATACATCCTCCACCTTGTCGAGGGTAACCTTCTTCATATTCGGACAGAACTGTCTATGTCCTACGGAGTAGAACTTCTTCTCCGGATTCTTCTGCTGTAACTCAAAGAATACGCCCATCTCAGTACAGATAATGAACTTCTTGCAGTCGCTGCTTGTGGCGAAATCAATGATCTCTGAAGTACTTCCTACGAAATCAGACATCTTTACCACCTCTGTGGAACACTCTGGGTGTGTCAGGATAAGCGCATCTGGGTGTGCCTCCTTGGCGATTTTCACATTCTCTGCCTCAATGCTTGTATGTACATGACAGAATCCGTCATTAAAGATAAAGTTCTTCTCTGGCAACATCTCTGCCACATATCTTCCAAGATGCTCATCTGGCACGAAGAAGATGTTCTTCTCTGGCAGATTCTTGACTACCTTAAGGGCATTGGAAGAAGTAACACAGACATCGGATGCGGTCTTGATCTCCGCTGTGGAGTTTACATAACAGACTACTGCCAGATCATCATACTCTGCACGCACCTCTGCGATACGGTCTACCGTTACCATATGTGCCATCGGACAATCCGCACACTCATCCGCCATAATAACATTCTTACTTGGGTTCAAGATCTTAGCACTCTCGCCCATGAAGCTTACTCCTGCAAACAAAATCGTCTGCTGTGGCACCTGTGTAGCAACCTTGCTCAGATAGAAGGAATCTCCCACATAGTCTGCCACTTCCTGCACTTCGCCATCTACATAGTAATGTGCCATGATGACAACGTCCTTCTCCTTCTGAAGCTCTTTTATCTTATTCATTCTTTCCGTTTCCATCAAAAATAATCCTCCATAATATCAGGTGTCATGACACCTGACACGATAGTAATTGTAATTATACTTTGATATCATATCATGTTTTGAGAAAATGTCCAATAAATAATGCCAATCCTTGCTTTTTTATCGCATTTTTTATTTTCTGATAATTTAAAAAATTATTGCAAAAACCGCCAAAATGTCAGATACTAATATATAGGGATTTTTATTTTTTATACGAACGAGAACTGACAAAAGAGGAGGTTTTTTATAATGGCACAAAGCTTAATCTACACCAACGAGAAGTGCGTAGGTTGTAACCGCTGCATTTCCGTCTGTCCCGTAATCACAGCCAATATCTCCACCACAAGAAATGGGGTACAACGTATCGATGTCAACCCAGCACAATGTATCGGCTGCGGTTCCTGCTTCGATGTCTGCGAGCATGATGCCCGCGCTTATCATGATGATACAGAGCGATTCTTCGCAGATTTGCGTCGGGGTGAGCAAATATCAATATTGATTGCACCTGCCTTTTTAGCAAATTATCCACATGAGTATGGCACTGTACTCGGCTGCTTAAAGAAGCTGGGCGTAAACAGACTTATCAACGTCTCTGCCGGTGCTGACATTACCACATGGGCTTATATTCAGTATATTACCAAGCACAAGTTCGAGGGTGGCATTTCCCAGCCTTGTCCTGCAGTAGTTGGTTACATAGAGAAGTATATTCCAGAGTTGATTCCAAAGCTGTTCCCAGTGCACAGTCCTATGATGTGCACTGCGATCTATGCCAAGAAATACATGAAGATCTCCGATAAACTGGCTTTCATCAGTCCATGTATCGCCAAGAAGAACGAGATCGACGATCCTAATACAGAAGGCTATGTTCATTATAATGTGACCTTCCAGCATCTGATGGAGTATATGCAGAAGAATCACTTATTTGGTCCAGATGCCTCCGATGAAGTGGAATACGGTATGGGTGCTATCTATCCAATGCCGGGTGGATTAAAGGAGAATGTGTACTGGTTCTGCGGTGAGGATATGTTCATCCGCCAGATCGAGGGCGAAAAGCATGTATATGAATTTTTAGAGCAATATAAGGAACGTATCAACGATCACAAGGATCTTCCATTTATGGTGGATGCGTTGAACTGTGGACAGGGTTGTCTCTACGGCACCGCAGTAAGCCCAGACAAGACCAAGTCCGACGATATTTATTTTGAGTTGAACCAGCTTCGCGCAAAGCTGCGTAAGGGCAAGACTGGATGGAGCCGACTGGGACAGGGTGCTTCCCCTAAGCTTCGTCTGCATCACTTGAACCGCAAGTTCTCCAAGCTAAAACTGGATGACTTCCTTCGCACCTATACAGACAGATCCAAGGAGACCGCGATCCACATGCCTTCCAATCCGGAACTGGAGCAGATCTTCCTCTCCATGGATAAGAGAACTGCTGCGGAGCGCAAGATCAATTGTGGCGCATGTGGCTATGAGAACTGTCATGATATGGCAGTCGCCATCTATAATAAGTGCAATGTACCTGAGAACTGCATCCAGTTCGAGAAGAAGAAGGTGGAGGCAGAGAGTGAGAAGATTCTTGCCCTTTCAGAGATGGCTAAGAAGAAGAACGAGCAGATTGCTGCCTTTGTTGCCAATGACTTCGACAAGCTGGACGTATCTATCTCAGAGGTTGCCCTTGGTAATGGACAGACCGCCGAGGAGACCTGCCAGATCCAGAGTGCTATGGAGGAGATTCGTGACTTCTGTGCCCAGATGGCAGATTCCTTCAATAACATTGAGGATTTACTGATTGCCCTTGAGAATAATAATAAGAGCATTACCCGGATTTCCAAGCAGACCAGCTTACTTTCCTTGAATGCTTCCGTAGAAGCGGCACGGGCAGGCGATGCTGGACATGGCTTCTCCGTGGTCGCTTCCGAGATGAAGGATCTGTCCGCATCCTGTGAAGAAGCAGCTGGCGATAGTCTCTCTAATAAGGAAGAGATTTCTGTTGCTATGACCGACTTATCACAGCGCGCCGTCAGATTAAAGGAGCTTGTAAATTCTGTCAGCGATAATATGAGCGATCTCGCTGCCCGCACCGAGGAAATCAATGCAGCAGCAGATACGGTAAATGAGATTTCCAAGAATGTACGAGCTGCCATCGAGAGCCTGACAGACACTCAAGCTTTATAGAATCTTAGCGGAATGCAAATAACTTTTTAGAAAAAATTATTGACTTTTGCACATTACAGTGCTATTGTGTTACTCAAGCAAAAGCAAAATGCAACGAACAGAACAGGATCTTTTGAAATCACTGCATTCAGAGAGCCGTCGGATGGTGCGAGACGGTATGTAGCTTCAAGGATTATCCTCTGCGAGCAGTGCACTGAATTTCTTCTGGTAAGAACAGTAGGTGTCACCGGAGTTCCACCGTTATATGGAAGCTTATTACTGTGAGCCAAGACTTACATCGATAAGACAGAGTGGTCGCATCATGCGGCAAGCAAAGTGGTAACGCGGAAGTTTATGCCTTCGTCTTTGTATGCATAGGAATATGTATCAGGACGAAGGCTTTTTTGTTTGTTACCCAAAAAAGAAAGGAGTTGCCCAAAACCGGGCGAAAATGTTATGAATGGTTTAGTTATTGTATTAATCGGTATTGTTGTACTTGCAGCCGGCTATCTCCTCTACGGACGTTGGCTTGCAAAGAAATGGGGCATTGATCCAAATGCCAAGACCCCAGCTTACACACATGAAGACGGTGAGGACTATGTCCCATCTTCTAAGTTCACCGTATTCTCACATCAGTTTTCCTCTATCGCAGGTGCAGGCCCTGTCACTGGCCCTATCTTAGCCTCTGTATTCGGCTGGGTTCCAGTACTGCTGTGGCTCATCATCGGTGGTCTGTTCTTCGGTGCTGTACAGGATTTTGGTGCTCTGTATGCTTCCGTAAAGAACGAAGGAAAGTCCATGGGTATGATTATCGAGAAGTATATCGGTAAGACTGGACGTAAGCTTTTCATGCTGTTCTGCTGGCTGTTCACACTTTTAGTTATCGCAGCCTTTACCGACATGGTAGCGGGAACATTTGTCGGCGTTGGTGTTGAAAACGAAGCAACCGCATATGCAAATTCTGCAGCAGCTTCTATCTCCATGCTCTTTATCGTAGTTGCCGTTATCTTCGGTCTGATTCAGAAGCGTGTAGGTAAGATGAACGAGATCGTAAAGGCTGTTGTTGCTATCGCGCTCTTAGTTGTTATGTTTGCTGTTGGTATGGCATTCCCACTTTACGCAACCAAGAACGCTTGGATCTATATCATCATGGCTTACCTGTTCCTTGCATCTGTTATGCCAATGTGGCTTTTGATGCAGCCAAGAGATTATATGACTACTTTTATGCTGTTAGGTATGATTATCGGTGCCGTAGTCGGCGTTATCGCAGCACATCCTACCATGCAGTTAAATGCATTTAACGGATTCAATGTAAATGGAAGCAGCCTCTTCCCAACGCTATTCGTAACCATTGCCTGTGGTGCTGTATCAGGTTTCCACAGCCTTGTTTCCTCCGGTACTTCTTCTAAGACAGTAAGTAACGAGAAGCATATGCCAATGATCGGTTACGGAGCTATGGTCGTAGAGACATTGCTTGGTATTGTCGCTCTTGTTGTCGTAGGTGCTGTCGCTGTTAACGGTACAAAGCCAGAGGGAACACCATTCTCCATCTTCTCTACTGGTGTTGCAGGTTTCCTCGAGACTCTTGGTCTTCCAGTACAGTTCGCTACTGTATTTATGACCATGTGTGTATCTGCATTAGCATTGACTTCTCTGGACTCCGTTGCCCGTATCGGTCGTATGTCCTTCCAGGAGCTGTTCTATGGTGATACCACAGATCCAGAAAAGATGACACCTGTACAGCGTGTACTGACAAACAAGTACTTTGCTACTGTTATCACATTGTTCTTCGGTTACCTGTTAACTCTTGGCGGTTACAACAATGTATGGCCACTGTTCGGATCTGCAAACCAGCTCCTTGCAGCCCTTGTATTAATCGCTCTTGCAGTATTCTTAAAGACGACAGGAAGAACTGGCGTTACACTTTACATACCAATGTTCACTATGTTGATCGTTACCTTTACTGCATTGATTCAGAAGACCGTTGCCCTTGTTAAGAACATCGTAAATCATCAGGCAACCTTCTTAGTAGATGGTTTACAGTTCATCGTAGCAATCCTTCTGATGGTTCTGGGTGTTATGGTCGCATTTAGCTGTTTGAAGAAGCTCTTTGGCAAAGAAGAGGCTCCTGAGACCGCAGAAGCTACTGCTGCTGAGTAAATAAGAAATAACACTTGCATGGGATTCTCATTGCAAGTTATGCAAATTACATCGTGACCTAACAAAACAGGCGTATCGCTTATTTCGCGATACGCCTGTTTTATATATTATGCCACTGCAATATATTTTCGTTCTGCAACAAATAGTTGCGTGATAGTTGGTGGACGCAACCGCACTATTTTTATATACTTTATCTCGAAGGAGGACAAAATTATGGTATTAAGAATATTAGGTTTCATCGTGGCGGCACTTGTCTATCTGATCCCAATAGCACTTGCACTGGCAATTGCCATCCTGGTCATCAAGGCACTTTTAAAATATCTCAAATCGGGGGATGTCCGCCAGGAAAAGAAAGTAATACGAAAATCATTATCAGAGGCGCTGCGTGAAAATCGAATGCGTTGCAAAATGACTCAGGAATTCGTGGCTGAAACCCTCGGTGTCAGTCGACAAGCCGTTTCCAAATGGGAAAATGGCAATTCCGATCCTAGCACATCAAATCTTTGCGAACTCGCAAAGCTCTACGGAGTGCCAGCAGAAGATCTGCTAAACGCAGCTAGTTCTTCAATGGAACAACCGCAAAAGAACACGGAAGATTAGAATAGCAAAAATCCCCTCTCAGGGCTATATGCCTCAATGAGGGGATTTTTCTACAATACCTTACTTCCGTTGGCGGTAAGCTTGAATCTTAAGCCTAATATTTCTGCTGCTTTTCTGCACATCATCATTCTGCCAAGGAAAATTTCAAAATACTCATACATGGTGCAAATGCTTTCATCAATCTGCAAATTCAGAGTAATCATTTTCTTTTCTGTATTAATTTTTAGCTTTGCCTCCGTAACAGCATAATTGACCCTGTCATGGATATCAAAGGTGGACATATCCTTGTTTCTTACCCGGTTTCTCCGCACATCCGTCTTATCCGCAATAATCAATGCCGCCGAAATATAGTCTGTGGCTCCTCCCGTGGACTCGTCATGATTGCCAATGGCGGACACCACCGTCACCCTGTCCTCAATGGACATATCCGTATTCTTCAATATATCATTGGCAAGGATTGCCCCATATTCCGCATGTTGGGAACGGTTGATCGCATTTCCGATATCGTGCATGAAACCTGCTATTTGAACCAGTTCTATGTCCTTTTCCGTATATCCCAGCTTTCTTAAGATATAAGCAGCACGCTCTGCCACCATGGCACAGTGCGCCTCCGAATGATCGGTATATCCTAGAACTCCAAGATTCTCATTTCCTTTTTTCAAAAATGCAAGTACTTCTTTGTTTTTCTTTATTTCCTCGAACTTCAACTTTCTTCTCCTCTTGTTCTCTTTTCCAATTACAAAACAAAAATAATAAAAAGGACTATTAGTGCAATGAGAAGCGCCACTCCCCATCCTGCCGCAAATATGATCCAAAAGGTCTTTAGGCTCATACCCGCCACCTTAGGCTCCACCTTTAGAGCTTCTTCCATTCTAGCCACTTCTGCAGCGCCAAAATTTCTCAGGATAAAGTCGCTATCATATTTATCGTTATTTTTATTGTAGGAATAAGTGTATTTGACGCTATAAGTCTTATTAATCTCTCCTGAATGATTATGGAATAAAAAGTCATAGTATATCGTGAAAAATGCAAGAATCGGTGTCATATCCTCAAATCCATTCAAAAAGTGCAGCATATAGCTGTCCATATTATCAACGACCTTGTTACTCTTTGTAAGCTGTCCCACCTGAGCTTCACCAATATAAAAAGAAACGTACTCCTTTGCACCCATTTTCCTTCTATATCCAACTATCGTTTGTCCACGATATTCCATGCACATTTTACTATCTGCAATTCCATTTGCCTCTGCATAAAAGCAGCCCACATAGTTATTGGTGTAATCCACAACATCGAACTTCACAAATTTCTGGGATCCCGTGAATAGATACTTCATCGGAATCATGCTCTCTGCCACATTGTCCAGCAACGAATAGTAGGTCTGATATACTACTGCCCCGGAAGCATTCGTAATATGCATCTTTCTCGACTCATTTGATACCATTGGAAGCCATGAAGAATCGGCCTGATATATAATCTGCCCATTACTGATAATGTCAAATCGGTTTTGGCCAACTGAGGAAGTCTGCTTAATCTCTAAAATCATCTATGTATCCTTTCTCAAAACGCAATCCTCTGTGATTGCTCATATAAGTAAATTATAAACATAAATTAGGGACAGGTCAAATGAGGGGATGCATTAAGCCTCCCCTCATCCGAACTTTCATTCTCAATTCACGCGCTCCTGAAACTTCATCAAATCCTCTGTCATGTGCTTTGCCATAAAATAATTCTGCAACCCTTCAATCACACTGACCAAAATATAAATTACCCAGATGCTGACCGCCACTCCCGCAATAATATGGGGCTGCTGTACAAATTCCTCAGCACCATAAAAGGCTGCCATAAGCACTAATACCTCAATCAAAACAAGCTGTATAACCTTTCTGACAAGTAATTCCTTTATCTTCAATTCTTTCTTAGAATACATCACGACATTGGGCAGCGTTCCCACTGCTCCGTAAAGCAACGGTGCCATAAAGGCTTCGTAACCAAACCGTTCCTCCGGTAGAAACGCAAGACCCATCACAAGCATTGCCAGATTTATACAAGTAACAACTGCAAAAAATGTTCTTACACAATCTATCACAAATTCTTTTCCATGCATCAGAATACCCCACCTTTCAGCGCCCTTTTTAACTCAGGCACATATTTCCTGGAAATAATAATCTCCTCACCACTTTTTAAAACTGCTGTAAAGCGTCCATTTAATGCGGGTTTAATGGACTGCACCTTCATCAAGTTTAAGAGCAGTGACTTGGATACCCGCAGGAAATATTTTTCTTTCAGAAGGTCTTCCAGTTCATAGAGCCTCTGCCTGGTCTCATAGACCTGCTTTAGTGTGTATAAGAAGACTTTTTCATCCACAGCCTCAATATAACAGATGTCCATCACCGGAACTTCGTACTGCTTTCCTTCCTGTACACCAGTCAACTGCCCTTGTCTGGTCTTGATAAAAGTAACAATCTCTCTTACTTCCTCTGTAACCTCGTGACAGCGAACCTCCACCTGTTCCGGCTGTTCTTTCGCAATTTTTAGTAATTTTACTTCCATCTCACAACTCCGTTATTAATAGCATTCCTGTATCGTTAGTTCGCCTTCACCCTTCAGATAATAGTCAAAGTACTCCAGAATCAATGCATTCATGTTCACAATACATTCCGTGGCATCCACCTCACCCACGCCAAGCATAGAAGCCAAAGGTGGAGAAAACAGCGGCAAATCTGTGAAATTCATATGCCCGCTTCCCTCAAAATAAGTATAATGGCCGTCCACTGCATTTTCAAGAACGATGTTATTGACATACAGCGCTTCTACGATCTTACCTTCCTGATGATGCTCCTCATTATTTACCACTAATAAAGGTATCGGATACTCACCCTCATAAAATTCATACACGCCATTCTTATAGCTGTATTGTTCACCCAGCATTGTTCCATCTAGGTCAATTACTGCATCTATGTCGTCTCTGGTTCTGCCAAGTGTCACACTGCTTGCTCCGCCAAGAGAATGTCCCATCAGACCAATTGTTTCCGTATCAGTCATAGACAACACCGCCAAAATATCCTGCGCTACATTTTCGTCTGATATATACCAGTTGGTCGAGGATAATACTGCCGCTTCTTTGGCTTCCTTGACAGTATCCAACACAAAGTTCATATCTGCCACACGAATATCGAGCCAAGAGTGAGATAATTCGATTATCTCCTCTTCTGTAATATTTTCTTCATTCACGCGCATCACATCCTGTATAAACTCAGTGTTCACGGTTATCGTTTTACCAGTTGTATCTGTTGTAAAAAAGGAATGATATGGATGGTCTAAACTGATTACTACATATCCGTGACTGGCCAATTCCATGTAAGTGGAAGTGTTACTCTGATAGTAACCAAAGGCTCCATGAGAAAAAATCACCAACGGACAGCTTACGTCCGCTTCGTTCTCCATAACCGGATAATAAAAGTACACCGGCACTTCACGATTAGAACCATCCGTTTCAAAAGTTTCCAAACGGGTATCATCTATGAGAATTGCTGACGTTTGCGCCACCTCATAAGGACCTGTTGTAGGCAATCCTTCGTAATCCGTAAATAGGATCTTAGGGATGAGAAGCACCGCCAATCCTATGAGTACCAGAAGACTTGATAAGATAATAAGTGGGATATATTTCTTTTTCGTTTTTTTCATTGTAATCACCGTTCCTTTCTTTGATAAGGTGACTATAATGGATTTTCGAAGGAATAACAAGTAGATAGGGGATGAGATGCAATTTGGGCGGGTGAGATGCAGTTTGGGGCGGGCATGCACCGCTTAAAAATAGTGCTTCGCTAAGTGTACCTCGATTCCGCTTCGCTCCATCTCGGTCACGGGCATTCGCTAAATGCCCGCAAACACGCAAAAACAGCCATCTGCATGCAAGCATGCAAATGGCTGTTTATTTCGTGTTTTATACACTTAGCTTAAAGCTTTCGCGTAGATTACTCGATGATAGTAGCAACACGGCCTGAACCTACAGTACGTCCACCTTCACGGATAGCGAATGTAAGACCCTGCTCCATAGCTACTGGATGAATTAACTCGATAGTCATCTCGATGTTATCTCCAGGCATACACATCTCTGTACCAGCTGGTAAGTTACATACACCAGTTACGTCTGTTGTTCTGAAGTAGAACTGTGGACGGTAGTTGTTGAAGAATGGAGTATGACGTCCACCCTCATCCTTTGTTAAAACGTAAACCTGAGCTGTGAACTTTCTGTGGCAAGTTACAGAACCTGGCTTAGCAAGAACCTGACCACGAACGATCTGGTCACGGTTGATACCACGAAGTAATG
>CAZBFN010000018.1:28745-55777 GCA_964491235.1 uncultured Roseburia sp. | reverse complement strand
GTAGAAGAGACATTGAAAGAAATGGGTGATTCGACATGGCAAAGCTAGTATCAAACACATACGGTGATGCATTGTTTGAAGTCGCTGTTGAGAGCGGGCAGCTCGATCTTTACTGGGATGAGGCAAAGACGGTAAAAGTTGCTATAGATGAGAACCCAGAGCTCTTCAGACTAATGAGTCATCCGAAGATTGTAAAAGAAGAAAAGGTTAAAATTATCGAAGACATATTTGCAGGAAAGGTTTCCGCAGAGGTGGTGGGACTGCTTCGAATGATCGTAGAAAAGGGTCATTTTGAGGAAGTAAATGCAGTGCTTGACTATTTTGATAGCCGGGTAAAGGAATATAAGAATATCGGAACTGCTTATGTCACCACTGCCATGGAATTATCCGATGGACAGAAGGCAGCAGTTGAGAAACGCTTATTAGAGACCACCAAGTATGTGAAATTTGAAATGCATTATGCAGTGGATTCCGCTTTGATTGGCGGAATGGTAATCCGCATCGGCGACAGAGTCGTTGATTCCAGTGTCAGAACCAAGCTTTATGATCTGACCCGCGAATTATCAAAAATACAGTTGAAAGCAGGTGAATGCGCTCCATGAATTTAAGACCAGAGGAAATAAGTTCCGTAATCAAAGAACAGATTAAAAGATATGCAGCGCAGTTAGAAGTAGCTGACGTTGGTACAGTTATTCAGGTAGCAGATGGTATCGCACGTATTCACGGCCTTGACAACGCAATGCAGGGAGAGCTGTTAGAATTCCCTGGTGAAGTATACGGAATGGTATTGAACCTTGAGGAAGATAATGTTGGTGCCGTACTTTTAGGTAGCCAGAAGAATATCAACGAGGGAGATACTGTTAAGACAACCGGACGAGTAGTTGAGGTTCCAGTTGGTGATGCGATGTTGGGACGTGTTGTAAATGCATTGGGACAGCCAATCGATGGCAAGGGACCAATTCAGACCACCAAGTACCGTCAGATCGAACGTGTTGCATCTGGTGTTATCTCCAGAAAGTCAGTAGATACACCATTACAGACAGGTATCAAGGCAATCGACTCCATGGTTCCAATTGGACGTGGACAGCGTGAGCTTATCATCGGTGATAGACAGACTGGTAAGACAGCTATTGCAATTGATACGATCATCAACCAGAAGGGTCAGAACGTAAAGTGTATTTACGTTGCAATTGGACAGAAAGCATCTACGGTTGCTTCTATCGTAAAGACCTTAGAAGAATTCGGTGCGATGTCTTACACCACTGTAGTAGCAGCTACAGCCAGTGAATTAGCACCACTACAGTATATTGCACCATACTCAGGATGTGCAATTGGTGAGGAATGGATGGAGAATGGACAGGACGTTCTCGTTGTATATGATGATTTGAGTAAGCATGCGGCTGCATACCGTACCCTCTCCTTGCTCCTTAAGAGACCACCAGGACGTGAGGCTTATCCTGGAGACGTATTCTACTTACACTCCAGATTGCTTGAGCGCGCTGCAAGACTTTCTGATAAGTTAGGTGGCGGTTCCTTAACAGCACTTCCAATTATTGAGACACAGGCAGGCGATGTTTCTGCATACATCCCGACCAACGTTATTTCTATTACGGATGGTCAGATTTATCTTGAGACAGAGATGTTCAACGCAGGTTTCAGACCAGCTATCAACGCAGGTCTTTCCGTATCACGAGTTGGTGGTTCTGCACAGATTAAGGCGATGAAGAAGATTGCAGCGCCGATTCGTACAGAGTTGGCACAGTATCGTGAGTTGGCAGCATTTGCGCAGTTCGGTTCCGAGCTGGATGCAGATACGACAGAGAAGCTGACACAGGGCGAGCGAATCAAAGAGATTTTAAAACAGCCTCAGTATCAGCCAATGCCAGTTGAGAAGCAGGTAATGATTATCTATGCTGCAACGAGAAAGTACTTGATGGACATTCCAGTAGCAGATATTCTTCCATTTGAGAAGGCACTCTTTGAGTATGTGGATACCAAGTATCCTGAGATTCCAGAGAGCATTCGCGCAGAGAAGGTAATCAGCGATGAAATGGAAGCTAAGTTAATTCAGGCAATTGAGGAATGTAAAGCAGACTTCATGAAATAAATGGTAGAAAGGCGGTGCTTAATTTATGGCCTCAATGAGAGACATAAAGAGAAGAAAAGGCAGCATACAGAGTACGCAGCAAATCACAAAAGCCATGAAGCTTGTTTCTACCGTTAAACTGCAGAAAGCCAGAAGTAGAGCGGAGCAGACGAATCCATATTTTAATTATATGTATCAGACTGTTACCTCCATGCTGGCGAAGTCCGGCAACATCAATCATCCTTACTTAAAAAGGGGTGATTCCACGAAAAAGGCAGTGGTTGTTATTACCTCGAACCGTGGTCTTGCTGGAGGTTACAACTCCAATATCGTAAAGCTTGTGACCGGATGTGAAGATTTTAACAAGGAAGACCTTGAGATCTACGCAATCGGAAATAAGGGAAAGGAAGCATTGGAGCGCAAAGGCTATGCGATCAAGGAAGATGGTTCCGAGATTATTGAATCCCCAGTATATGAGGATGCAGCAGCACTTTGCAAGAAGGTTCTTGACGCTTATACATCTGGTGAGATCGGTGAGATTTATCTTGCTTATACCCACTTTAAGAACACAGTAAGCCATGAACCGACCTTAATCAAATTGCTTCCGGTAGAATTCGATGAGGAGGAGATTGGTCAGGCGGCAACATCCAACGTGCTCATGAATTATGAGCCAAACGAGGAAGAAGCCCTTGATATGATTATTCCAAAGTATGTGACCAGCCTGTTTTACGGAGCGCTTGTAGAAGCGGTTGCCAGTGAGAACGGGGCAAGAATGCAGGCAATGGATTCTGCGACCAGCAATGCAGATGAGTTAATTAGTGATTTGACACTGAAATATAACAGAGCTAGACAGGGCTCTATTACGCAGGAGCTGACGGAGATTATCGCCGGTGCTTCCGCCATATCATAACAAAAAGTAAGGAGAAATAAGCGATGGCAAATAATATCGGTAAAGTTACCCAGATTATCGGTGCCGTTCTGGACGTAAAGTTCACAGAAGGCAATCTGCCAGAGATTAATGATGCTATCAGAATCCCGACCAAAGAGGGTAAGGAACTGGTAGTAGAGGTATCTCAGCATTTGGGTGATGATACAGTAAGATGTATCGCCATGGGATCTACCGACGGACTTGTTCGTGGAATGGATGCAATCGCCACAGGTGGACCAATCAGTGTACCTGTTGGTGAGAACACCTTAGGACGTATGTTCAACGTATTAGGTAATCCTATTGACGAGATCGACCCGCCAACAGGCGTGGAGAATTGGCCAATCCATAGACCAGCTCCAGCATTCGAGGAGCAGGCAACATCTCAGGAGATGTTAGAGACAGGTATCAAAGTCGTTGACCTTCTCTGCCCATATCAGAAGGGTGGTAAGATCGGATTGTTCGGTGGTGCCGGTGTAGGTAAGACCGTACTCATTCAGGAGTTGATCCACAACATTGCAACAGAGCATGGTGGATACTCTGTATTCACTGGTGTAGGTGAGCGTACCCGTGAGGGAAATGACCTTTACTATGAGATGAAGGAATCAGGAGTTATTGATAAGACCACCATGGTATTCGGACAGATGAATGAGCCGCCAGGAGCGCGTATGCGAGTTGCTCTGACAGGTCTTACCATGGCAGAGTACTTCCGTGATAAGGGTGGAAAGGACGTACTTCTTTTCATCGATAATATCTTCCGTTTTACACAGGCAGGTTCTGAGGTGTCCGCACTTCTTGGACGTATGCCATCTGCCGTTGGTTATCAGCCAACCTTACAGACAGAGATGGGTGCTCTTCAGGAGCGTATCACTTCTACTAAGAGTGGTTCCATCACATCTGTACAGGCAGTATATGTGCCAGCCGACGACTTAACTGACCCGGCTCCTGCAACAACCTTTGCTCACTTGGATGCAACGACCGTACTTGATCGTTCCATCGTAGAGCTTGGTATCTACCCAGCGGTAGACCCACTTGGTTCTACTTCCCGTATCCTTGATCCACGTATCGTAGGTCAGGAGCACTTCGAAGTTGCCCGTGGTGTACAGGAGATTTTACAGAAGTACAAAGAGTTGCAGGATATCATTGCAATTCTTGGTATGGATGAGTTGTCTGAGGATGATAAGCTTGTCGTAAACCGTGCAAGAAAGGTTCAGAGATTCTTATCTCAGCCATTCTCCGTAGCGACACAGTTTACTGGATTGGAAGGAAAGTATGTTCCAATCGCTGAGACAATCCGTGGATTCAAAGAGATCCTGGAAGGAAAGCATGATGATATTCCAGAAAGTTACTTCTTAAATGCAGGTTCTATCGACGAGGTTCGTGAGAAGTTTAATCAGCAGTAGAAGTAGACCGTAAGGAGGATGATTATGGCAGACGATAGCAGGATTTTTCAGGTTGAGATCATCACGCCGGATCGTATCTTCCATACAGGCGAGGCGACGATGATCGAATTTAATACGGCTGCCGGTGAGCTTGGTGTGTATAAGAATCACATTCCACTTACCACAGTTCTTGCTCCGGGAATTGTTAAGATTCATAAGGATGGAGACGAGGACGTTGTAGCAGCGGTTCATTCCGGTTTTGCAGAGATTCTGCCGGATAAGGTGACACTTCTTGCAGAGATTGCGGAATGGCCGGATGAGATTGACAAGAATAGAGCCGAAGCAGCGCGTGCGCGTGCCGAGGAGCGTCTTGCCAACAAGACAGAAGCAACCGATATCAAGCGTGCTGAGTATGCATTGCGCAAAGCTCTGGTGCGAATCGATATTGCAAAATAAGATTTTAGAAGACAGGAAAGTGGACTCTTTTACGGAGACACGATCCTGTCTTTTTTATTCTCTAGGAAGGATCTTGTTACGTTAACGCGTGAAAGCACTGACTTTCCTATCTTAGCTAGCATTTATTTAGTAGAATCAGGGTGGACAAAGTAGAGAAGAAACGTTATGCTAATAAATGGATAGAAAACATAAGAAAGAGTACAATGCCATATAGGGGGCATCTGGGAGAGAAAACATGACATTATACTTTGTGCGCCACGGTGAGACCGAGTGGAACGTGAAGAAGAAGATACAGGGAACAACAGATATTCCATTGAATGAGAATGGTGTAGCTCAGGCAAGACGGCTGGCAGAGGAGCTTTTAGAAAAGAAGGAGCGAGGAGAGTTTCAGGTGGCAAAAGCCTATACATCTCCGCAGCTTCGTGCATCTGAGACCGCGCAGATTGCAGCGGACGCCTTGGGCGTGGAGTGTATACCATTGGATGGATTAAAGGAGATGGATCTAGGTGAGTGGGAAGGTTCCAACTGGGATATCATCAGGGAGACCTACGGAGATGTCTACCATTACTGGAATAATAACCGACGTTATACCAATACACCTGGAGGAGAATGTTACAACCAGGTGCTGGAGCGTACCCTTGAGGCATTGACGATCATATTAGAACAGGAAACAGAGAATGTGCTTGTAGTCAGCCACAGTGCAATTCTTATGGCATTGCGTTGCTATATTGCCAAGCGGCCATTTGAGGATATGGTAAAGCGTTTTAAGACAAAGAATGCGGAGGTCGTGGAGATATCTGCGGAAGATGTCAGGGAAGCAATTCGGCGATTTGCAGCAGGTGAGTAGAATAAAAGGAATTAGATAATGGGCAAGATAAAAGAGAGCGGTCGGTGGGCGGCTCTCTTCTAGTGTAAAAGGAAAAAGGAGGAGAGAAATGATCTACACATTAACCTTTAATCCATCTCTGGATTATATTGTAACAGTACCAAACTTTTGCAGTGGAGTCGTGAATCGCACCAGTGAAGAGGTGATTTTTCCGGGAGGAAAGGGAATCAACGTATCCATGGTGCTTAAAAATCTGGGATATGAGAGTACTGCGCTAGGATTTTTGGCTGGTTTTACTGGGGAGGAGTTACAGCGGCAGATAGAAAAAAAGGGAGTTCATGCAGAGTTTATTTCGGTAGAACAGGGCATGAGCCGCATTAATGTGAAGATTCGCGGGGAACAGGAGACTGAGATCAACGGACAGGGGCCAGTCATTGCAGAGGCAGATATCAGAAAGCTTTATGATAAGCTGGATCAGTTGCAGGATGGAGATATTCTCGTTATGGCAGGAAGTATTCCAAGCGTCATGCCACAGACGATATACATGGACATCATGAAGTATCTACAAAAAAAGAAGCTGAAGATCGTGGTGGATGCCACCAAGGAGCTTCTGGTCAATGTGTTAGAGTATCATCCCTTCCTAATCAAGCCAAATAACCACGAATTAGGAGAGATTTTCCGCGTTACCATCCGTGAAAAGGCAGATATTATTGCATATGCAAGGAAGTTACAGGAAATGGGAGCACGTAATGTACTGGTATCCATGGCAGGGGACGGAGCTGTTTTGGCGACAGAGGATGGCGCTGTATATCAGGCGGAGGCACCAGAGGGGAAGGTAGTCAATTCGGTAGGAGCCGGCGACTCTATGGTAGCAGGATTTTTGGCGGGTTATTTGGAGAGCGAAAGCTATGAAAAGGCATTTCAGATGGGGCTTTGTACTGGAAGTGCATCGGCTTTTTCAGAGGAACTTGCCACCAAGGAAGCGGTTCTGACATTGCTTAGAGCCTTTGGGTAAAATAAGGAGAGGGAAATATGAGTAAGTATTTACTTTTAAAACAGGGAACGATTCATAATGCAATAGATCGGGAGCCATTCGTAGCGGACATTTTGATCGAGGATGGCAAGATCAAGAAAATCGCGCCGGTTCTTGAGGGAAAGGTAGTCAATGAGGCGGAGGTCATCGATGCCACAGGAATCGATATCTATCCGGGGTTTGTGGATGCTCATTGTCACTTGGGACTGGATGGATTTGCCACAGGCTATGCAGGACAGGATTACAACGAAATGGGGGATGCGGTGACGCCACAGCTTTCCGCGGTGGATGGTATCAATCCTCAGGATGAGACCTTTCGCATGGCAAGAGAAGGCGGTGTGACCTGTGTCTCCACCGGACCGGGAAGCTCCAATGTTATCGGCGGTACATTTTGTGTTATCAAGACCTACGGCAAGCGGGTGGATGACATGCTGGTAAAGGAAAAATCGGCAATGAAGATTGCATTTGGTGAGAATCCTAAGAATTTCTATAAGGATAAGGGTTATAGCTCCCGTATGTCTGTGGCAGCAAAGCTGCGGGAGATGCTGACAAAAGCAAAGATTTATGCCCAAAAGTGCGAGGATGCCGGCTGTGTGGAAGGGATTGCTCATGCGAATTTCTCAGAACTTGATTCGGAAAAACTGAAAAGCTTACCGGTATATGATGAGAAGTTAGAGGCATTGATTCCGGTAATTCGCAAGGAAATCCCGCTAAAGGCACATGCCCATAGAGCGGATGATATCTACACGGCAATCCGTATTGCCAAGGAGTTTGAGCTAGATCTGAGAATCGACCATACCACGGACGGAGCCCTCATTGCGGAGGATCTTGCCAAGGAGGGATTTCCAGTGGCAGTGGGGCCATCCTTTGGTCATGCTACCAAGTACGAGCTGAAGAACAAGGGATTTGAGACACCGGGGATTTTAGCTAAGGCGGGCTGTCAGGTGTCCATCATAACGGATTCGCCAGTGATTGAGGAGCGATATCTTCCGCTCTGCGCCGGACGCGCCATCTACAATGGTATGGATGAGCATGCAGCATTGCAGGCGATCACCATCAATGCGGCGAAGCATATCGGAGTAGAGGATCGCGTCGGAAGCATTGAGGAGGGAAAGGATGCGGACTTTGTTCTTGTAAAAGGCACACCGTTCTCGGTTGATGCGCGGATATTATATACGATAATTGACGGAAATATCATATATCAATCAAAATAAGACTCTAGATTACAGGAATCAATTCGCCAGAGGAAAAAGTTGTAAAAAACTTAGAAACTTTCTAAACAATCCCTTAAATAAAAGGCGCATGCCTTGACTTTGCATTTTTACCGTCATAAAGTTGATATCAAACGATAAAAGGAACTGCCGAAGGGCAGTTCTTTTTGAATCAATAGGAAACGCAAGCCAAATGGGGAGTGGGTTTGTCCAATTTCAAAAAAAGGCAAGGCAGGAGAGCGATATGGGTAAGGTAATAGGAATTGATCTGGGAACAACAAATGGTTGTGTGGCTGTGCTGGAAAATGGAAGTCCAGTCGTAATATCCAATGCGGAGGGAACAAGAACCACACCATCTGTGGTGGCATTCACCAAGGACGGAGAGCGGCTTGTGGGAGACATTGCCAGACGACAGGCAGCAGTAAATGTGGATCGTACCTTTTTCTCGATAAAGAGGGAGATGGGAAGCAGTTATCGTGTAAAAGTAGATAATAAAAGCTATACTCCGCAGGAAATTTCCGCGATGATACTCTGTAAGCTGAAAAAAGATGCAGAGGATTATCTGGGAGAAACAGTTACAGAGGCGGTCATCACAGTGCCAGCTTACTTTAATGATGCGCAGCGTCAGGCGACCAAGGATGCAGGAAGGATAGCAGGACTGAATGTACTTCGTATCATCAATGAGCCGACTTCCGCAGCCCTTGCTTATGGACTGGATCATGGAACGCCTCAGAAGATATTAGTATACGATTTGGGTGGAGGAACCTTTGATGTGTCAATTATCGAGATCGGAGATAACTTGATCGAGGTTCTGGCGACCGCTGGAGATAATCATTTGGGCGGAGATGATTTTGATGCCAGACTGACAGATTATATCATTGGTGAGTACAAGAAACAGGAGAAGGTGGATCTGTCTAAGGATGCTACTGCCTTACAACGTGTGCGGGAGGAGGCAGAGAAGGCAAAGAAGGAATTATCCACAGCAACCTCTGTGAATATCAACCTGCCGTTTATCACAACGGTACGAGGAGAGGCAAAACATCTGGATATGCAGATTACACGGGCACAGTTCGAGGAGCTGACTAGAGATCTAATTGAACGTACCGCAGCTCCTGTGACACAGGCATTAAGTGACGCTAGCATTTCCACTGGCGAGCTTGGCATGGTGCTTCTGGTCGGTGGCTCGACCCGTATGCCGGCAGTGGCACAGAAGGTCAGACAGCTAACAGGCAAGGAGCCGTCTAAGAATTTGAACCCGGATGAGTGCGTTGCATTGGGAGCAGCCGTTCAGGGAGGTAAATTGGGCGGACAGCTTATGGCGGGCTCGGCAGCAGCAGAGTTGATTCTTATGGACGTTACACCGTTGTCTTTGTCCATTGAGACCATGGGTGGGGTAGCGACGAGACTTATTGAGCGCAATACACCGATACCGACCAGACATAGCAAGGTGTTTACCACGGCAGGTAATTTTCAGACCTCTGTCAACATTAAGGTCTTACAGGGTGAGCGACAGTTTGCTAGGGACAATAAGCTGTTAGGGGATTTTAAGCTTGGCGGAATTAAGCCAGCCATGGCAGGAGTGCCTCAGATTGAAGTGACCTTTGATATCGATGTAAATGGAATCGTGCAGGTATCTGCTAAGGATTTGGGAACAGGAAAGCAGCAGCAGATTACAATTACTTCCAGCACCAATATGTCGGATGCAGATATTGAGAGGGCAATTCGCGAGGCAGCGGAGTATGAGGCATTCGATGGAAAGAGAAGAGCATACATTGATGCCCGCAACGATGCGGAGAATCTGATTCGCCAGACAGAAGCAGTTCTTTCCTCCAAGGAGAAAAAGAAGAGTCTGGACAAGGCTACCAAGAAGCAGGTCAAGTCGGATCTGTCCTATCTAAAGAAGCTGGTTTCCCGTATCAAGGTGGATAGTGTGACAGAGGAGCAGGCAAATGATCTGCGCAAAGCCATGGAGGCATTGCGTAGCTCCGCAGCGACCATATTGGTGACAACAGAATAAAGGCTAGATTTATGTGAAGACTTTTTGCGCTAGAGCTTCTTTATGTGATGGTTTTCTGAATGTTATGTGAAGTTGGTTATCTTTCCCACAAAAGCACCGATATGTGCAGTGAGGAAAGCAAAGGACGGCACATATCATAGGATGGAACCACCTCAGAAAGGAACATGTTATGAAAGTAGAGAGCGCTAGTTATGAAGCTTATCTGGCTGCAATGGAGGAGTGGAAGCAAAAGATGCAGCAGATGCAGGCGGCTCAGACGGAAGAGAACAGTGAGACAGACAGCTATGTGGCGAGCATCAGCGCAGAGGACATGCCAATGCCGACAGGAACCTACGATGCTCAGGGCATGATGGTGGGGGAGAGACCTCCAATGCCACCGATGGCTCCAGTGGAGCAATCTGCGGAGACGGATACCGAGTCAGAATCTGATCTGACAAGTGGAGAGCAGTCACTTTTGGCGCAGTTGTCTGAGACATTTCGAGCGAATACGGACAGTATTCTCATGAAGATAGAGGAACTGGGATTGTCACTGGAGGATCTGCAGGATGAGGATAATCTGACAAAGCTTGCAGAAGCGATGAATGAGGGCGCAGAGAGTCTTGGATTGCCGACCATAGAAGATATGGATACGGTCGTGAGCGAATTGTATGAGAAGTTGTCTGCAAACTGGACATCCTACTTTGACGAGGAGCAGGAATAAAATTTTATATTAGGAAATATGGTCCCAGAGGCATTGTTTGTAAGAAATGCTTCTGGGACTTTTTGAATGTGGGGAAGAGTTCCTGTTGAGGAATTCTTCATTTTCGGTTATATATAATGGTAGGAATGTGAGCGAAGGAGAAGGCGTATGAGAATATTAGTAACAAATGATGATGGTATCAATGCAGAGGGAATTGAGCGGTTAGCCCGGATGGCAAAGGAGCTTGGTGAAGTGTGGGTGGTAGCGCCGAAGGAGCAGTGCAGTGCCATGTCCCAACGCATCACCGTACATGCAGATCTTATGGTCAGACCAGAGGAGTTCCCAGTGGAGGGCGTACATGCTTATAGCGTCAGTGGAACACCAGCGGACTGTGTAAAGGTGGCATTTATGTATCTGCTACCAGAGAAGCCGGATATTGTATTCTCCGGGATTAATTTTGGTTATAATATCGGTTTTGATATCGCATATTCCGGCACGGTAGGAGCGGCAATGGAAGCAATCATGCAGGGCGTACCGGCGATCGCATTTTCCAATGCGTCCAACGGAGTCTATGAGGTGGCAGAGGCACACATGCTTGCGGTGACAAAGGATCTGATAAGCCGGGAGATTGCCAGCAATGAGATCTGGAATGTGAACTTTCCGGGATGCCCGTTGCAGGAATATAAGGGAATCTTAGAGGAGCGACAGACGGCACAGAGTCAGTTCTATCTGGACAATTATGATAGGAAAGATTATGAGGATGGCAGCTTCCGATTGTCGGCGGCGGGCATTCCGGTGACGGATGGCGTGGAAGGTTCCGATATGCGGGCGGTGCTTGATGGATATATTTCAATTGGCAAGATTCAAAGTCAAGTATTGGCAGGATGAAAGGTCTTGGAATTGCCCTATATTTCATGTAAAATATAGGTATGTTTTTTGTAAAAATAGCCGATGCGGGCTAGCCGCGGATAGGTTGTAAGGGAGGATATATTATGGCAGCATCAAAGGTATATTATACGAGCTTTAAGACCAGTGCAAATGAGAACCTTCTTCAGAAATTGAGAAGACTCTGCATTACTGCTGGAATGAAGGAAATTGATTTTGAAGATAAATATGCGGCAATTAAGATTCACTTTGGAGAGTATGGTAATCTGGCATTTTTGCGCCCGAACTATGCCAAGGTAGTGGCTGATATCGTAAAGGAGCAGGGTGGTAAAGCATTTTTAACGGACTGCAATACCCTGTATGTGGGCAGCAGAAAGAATGCCCTAGACCATATGGATACAGCCTATGCGAACGGATTTTCTCCATTTTCTACGGGATGCCATGTGATCATCGCGGATGGACTTAAAGGAACGGACGAGGCGCTTGTGCCAGTGGACGGCGATTATGTCAAGGAAGCGAAGATCGGTCAGGCAATCATGGATGCGGATGTTTTTATTTCGCTGACACATTTTAAGGGACATGAGGCGACTGGATTTGGCGGTGCCCTTAAGAACATCGGTATGGGCTGCGGTTCCAGAGCAGGAAAGATGGAGATGCACAATCAGGGCAAGCCAGCGGTATCCCAGAGCAAATGTGTGGGCTGTGGAGCCTGTCAGCGTATCTGTGCCCATGATGCACCAGTGATTGAGAATGGCAAGGCGACTATCGATCTGAATAAATGTGTGGGCTGTGGACGTTGTATCGGTGCCTGTCCAAAGGATGCAGTACATCCGACACAGGAGAATTCCAATGATGTGCTGAATTATAAGATTGCGGAGTACACCAAGGCAGTCTGTCAGGGTAGACCATGTTTTCATATTTCATTGATCTGTGATGTGTCACCGAACTGTGACTGTCACTCCGAAAATGATGTGCCGATTATTCCGAATGTGGGTATGTTGGCATCCTTTGACCCGGTGGCGCTGGATGTGGCTTGTGCGGATCTGTGTAATCGTCAGCCGATCTTAGAAAATCACAGTGTGTTACATGAGAACTGTATGGCGCATGGGGAGGAAGCCCATCATCACGATCACTTCCATATGACCCACCCAGATACCAATTGGAAGAGCTGTATTGAGCAGGCGGTCAAGATCGGTCTGGGAAGTGCAGAGTATGATTTAGTGGAGATATAATATATGAAGAAGAGGAAGATGCTGACGGGATTTTTGGCGGCGGTGATGTTACTTTCACAGTTTGAAGGAGGGACAACACCGGTAGCAGCGGCAACAGATTCCGAAGTGACGGAGCAGGGACAGCAGGTGGATATTATTTTTACCCATGACCTGCATTCCCACTTAAATAGTTTTAATACAGTTGTAAATGGTGAGAGTATGGAGGTGGGGGGATTTTCCCGCATCAAGACCATTCTCGATGAAAAATTAGCAGAGAATCCTGATACACTGATTCTGGATGGCGGCGACTTTTCCATGGGAACGCTGGTGCAGACTGTGTATGAAGATCAGGCTGCGGAGCTTCGGATGTTAGGGGAACTGGGATGTGAAGTTACCACACTTGGGAATCATGAGTTTGACTACCGTTCTGCGGGACTTTCCAATATGTTAAAAAGTGCGGCGGCAAGCGGGGATGAAGTGCCTGAGCTTGTGGTCTGTAACGTGGACTGGGAAGCCATGGAAGCAGCGGGCTTAAGTGAAGGACAGCAAATGATTGCGGATGGCTTTGCGGAGTATGAGGTCAAGGACTATGTCGTAATTGCCAAGGGCGATGTGGATATTGCTGTGCTCGGTGTGTTCGGTGAGGATTCCCTTGCCTGTGCGCCTACTTGTGAGCTAATTTTTGAGGACCCGGTGGAAGCGGTCAAGGAGACCGTGGCAGAGATTATAGCAAACGAGGATGTAGATATGATTGCCTGTGTGTCCCACAGTGGTACATGGGAGGATGAGAGCAAGTCAGAGGATGAGATTCTGGCAAAGAATGTTCCAGAGCTGGATCTTATTATCAGCGGTCATACCCACACAGAGCTGGCGGAGCCTATCCAACACGGAGATACTTACATCGTATCCACAGGAGAGTACGGTAAGAAGATAGGTGCTCTTTCTATGGTGCAAAATAGTGACGGCCGTTGGAGCATAACAGATTACGAGCTGATAACGATACATTCAGGTATTGCAGAGGACGTAGAGACTCAGACGAGGATAGATTCCTTTATGTCGGCAGTAGACAGCGGCTATCTGGCAGACTTTGGTTATACGTCAAGGAATCAGGTGCTGGCACAGAATGACAGCGTAGAGTTTTCCAGCCTTGAGGAGTTAAGTACGGTGCATACGGAGCATAATCTTGGTAATATCATGTCAGATGCCTATGTGTATGCGGTGATGAATGCGGAGGATTATGACGGTGTGCCAGTGGATGTGGCGGTCGTACCGAGTGGAACGGTTCGTGACACCTATGCGCTGGGAGATATTACGGTGGAGAGCGTGTACAATTCTTTTTCTCTTGGAATCGGGGCAGACGGTGTACCAGGATACCCACTGCTCAGTGTATATCTAACGGGAGAGGAACTTAAGACGCTTGCAGAAATCGATGCGTCCATCTCGGATTTTATGACAACAGCGAGACTTTATAACAGTGGTTTGCATTTTACCTATAATCCGAACCGTATGATTTTAAATAAGGTGACGGATGTCTATCTGGTGGATGCGAATGGCGATCCAGTGGAACTTGAGGATGATAAGCTCTACCGTGTTGTATCTGACCTTTACAGTGGACAGATGCTGAGTGCGGTGACAGATATGTCCTATGGGATTTTATCTATTGTGCCAAAGTTTGCGGATGGTACACCGATCGAGAATTTTGAGGATGCGATCATCATGGAAAATGGCAGCGAGCTAAAGGCTTGGGATGCCATTGCAAGATACATGCAGTCCCTGCCAGATACCGACGGGGATGGCATCGCCAATATTCCGGCTTCTTATCGTGAGTTGGAGGGACGAAAGGCAGTAGAAGACAGCAAGAATCTTGGGGATCTGATCAAGAATCCGAATAAGTATGCGGTAATGATTCTTGTGGTGATTTTGATTGTGATATTAATAGTTGTTTTACTGATCGTGTTAGTGGTAAAATTGATAAAACGCATGAGACGAAAGAAAGCGGATAAAATAAGTAAGAAATAGTTTGAAAGATACAGGAGAGAAGCATGAGCGCGCAGGATAGGACAGAACAGGTTTTGCGGGATATTCACATATTGTTTTCCCAAAGTGAGGTATATGATAGAGCAACGAATCGGGTCATTGTGGATAAGAAAGAGGTATTGAACCTACTGCAGCGTTTAAATGTCTGCATTTATGAATTGATGGAAGAGCATGAGATGACGCAGCAGAGCCGTGCGGCGGCAGAGCGTGAGTTCAAGCGTCAGCGTGATGAGATTGTCATGGATGCCAGCCGTACTGCGGAGGATGTGTACGCTGGATCTGTCATGTATACCGATGAGGCATTGTGCCGGGTTCAGGATATCATGCAGGAAGCTGCGGACTCGGTAAAGCAGATTTACGAAAAGCTGAATGCGGATTTACAGAAGGAGAAGGCAAATGTCCATAGGAATCAGTCCGAGCTAAAGAGCCACTTGGAGGATCTTAGAGATACCAATAAGTATATGCGGCTTATTGAGGATCGCAATAAGGAGATTGCCAAGGAAAAGGCCAAGGCAAAGAAGGAGGAGGAACAGCCTTCCGTATATGCAGCTATCAAGCCAGAGATTAAGATCAATACCGAGTACTTCGAGAAGGCGGGCATTCCATTAGTGGAGGAGGAGCCGGAGGAGGTACCGGAGGAAAAGACGGAGACTGTAACCGCAGATGTTAAGGTCAATCTGGATGCGGAGTACTTCAAGTGGAAGGAAGATGCGGAGGAGCCGGAGGATAAAAAAGCAGAAAAGCATACACTTTTTGGAAAACGAGCAAAATAACTAGGGCGCGCCAGCTGGCGCGTCTTTTTTTATCGAATAGGAAATTCCTATTCGATAAAAGCACTTTTGTTCTCCATAGGAAATTCCTTGTTGCATTAGGGATTCAAACGACAGAATTCTTAGATTTCCAGAAGCATAAACTACACATATAGATTGCAAAAGATTCAACTGTGTGTTAAAATGTCTTAAACAGTAGTTGGATTAAACATGTAGAAGGGCAAGGAATGAAAAAAGAGGAAAATATTCTTAGAACCAAAGAAAATGTAGAAAAAGATGATAAGTGCCCACAGCAGTGGAGGTGGATTCGTGAATTGAAGGGCTTTGATCGAATCTGTTTCTCTTCGATGATGATGCTGGACGCCGGTGTGCTCGTATTGATTTTCTATTATGCCACAGGGATCATACTGAATATTCCGCTGACCTATTTGATTATTGATGTGATTATCATAAAGGGCTGGGAACGTTCCGAGCAGAAGCGTAGGGCGAGAGAAGCTGAGTATGAGGGGGATCGTACTGAGATCATACGCCAGAAGATTGAAGAACTGAAGGAAATTGAACGTGAGAAAAAGGAAGAAGAGAAGAAGCGACAGAAGTGTAATTCGCGTCGTTAATGTTATGGAATCCGATTGCCGGATACCTCTGGGTGCTTCATAACTTCAATTAATTCTCGCAGAATGCGAATCTGAGCATCACTTAAGTCCTTGACCTCAAGTACAGTGGCATGGGTGTCTGTCACAGATCTTCCGAGGATATAATCGGTAGAGGTGTGGTATACATCTGCTAATGCAATGAGCTTGTCGATGCTTGGATTGCGCTCTGTCTTTTCGTAGGCACTGATCAAGGCTGGCGTTACACCGATGCGGTTCGCCACGGCACTCTGAGAAAGATGATTCTTTTCGCGTAATTCAATTAAACGGTCTGCCATTGTCTTGTCCATGATCATCTGCCTCCTTTTCTCATCTATCTTACGCGTGTTACTGGTACTGTTGGTTATGAAAGTATCAAACCAGAGTTGAAAAAAGTACGACTTAGAATATGGAGATATAGACAAAAATATGCACCCCGTGGGGTGCATATTTTATATAGAAAACGTTAGATTGTTTGAACTGGAGTTGCTGTTTTCTTAGAAGCCATCTCCCTGCCGATATCCAGTTTTATTGATGATAGTATCACTGTTCGCCTTTACGGTGTCGGATGGTACATAATCTACATTATCAAACAGGAATTCATGTAACTGTGTTACATTGGAGGAAAGATCACATGGGATGACGACATCTCCTACGCTATCATAGCGCTGTGCGGTCTTTTCAAAAGGAAATCCGGTGGTCTCGCCCATATCATAGTTAAATACGTTGGCGGCAAGTGCGATCAGATCCGCATTGGAAAAGCTGGTCTGAATATCGCCAAAGACCTGATTGATGATGCTGTTGATGGTTCTTAAGTTGGAGTGCTGTGCTTTATCCACTATGGCAGCAAGTACTTCTCTCTGACGTTCTGTTCTGCGGTAATCATCGCCACCGCCATAACGGATTCGTGCAAAGGCACATGCCTGGACGCCGTCCAGTGTCATGGTTCCGCCGGAGGTCGGACAGGTGGAGTTGTTGCCGGTGATCTCGTTGATCTCTCGGATATAACCCTGCATCAGTATTGCTTCATCGGCGGTAATTGTCATCTCCACACCGCCTAGCAGATCTACACATTCTACAATGGCATTGAAGTCTACGGTAACATAATCGGTAATTGCCAGATCCAGATTGGTATTTAACATGGAAATCGCCTGCTCAGGACCGCCCTTTGCGTAGGCAGCATTACATTTTTCAAAGATACCATCTCCAGTGTCCAGATAAGAGTCACGGTAGACGGATACCAGTTTTACTTCGTGGGTCTTGTCATTGATATTTGCCAGCATGATGACATCGCTTCGTCCACTGTCAAGGTTGCCATTAGAACGGTTATCCAGACCAAACAGGGCAATGGTCTTATAATCGGACATGATTTCCTGGGTCTCCTCGGAGATATCAGCATTGATATTTACTCTGTCCATATCTAGTTCTGTTTTTTGTATTTTGGATAATTTTATAACGACAAAAAGAACCACCGCCAACAACAACATGATTAAAATCTCTATCATCAGCAATAGCACCTTGCGCTGTTTCTTACTTCGTGTTCTGCTCATTTTCATTCCTCCTATTATATGAAATGTTACTTTTCCAATAATAAGGCTGGAAAGAAATACTTGCAATAAAGGCTTTCTTAAGATTGGCGCGGATTTCTTAATTATTTATAAAACCTCAAGTATAAAAATGTTTCAATATAGGAAAGGGGCGTTAGAGAAATAATATTAAGGAAGTTGTAGATAATAAAGTAAAAATATGTATTTGCTATTGACATTTGTTCATATTGCAAATATACTATGTGCATAGTAGCGATGAAATCAATAGTGATGTTGATAGCTATTAAAAAGAGAACATAGGACAGAAATGTTCTTAAGATTTTAAAGAGATAAGCTGATAGTGTTTCTGGTGTGTACCAGGAAATGTCTATCAGCTTTTCTCTTTTATTTTAAAAGATTTTCTTGTAGATCAATATACATGACACATCGTTTAAAGTGTGTGGAATGCATGGCGGCATCCCTATTTAATTCAAAGAGATTTTGACAAACACAACGAATTTGTGGGATGGAGTATTGATCAATATTTTTTAGCAAAATACCGGCTTTTTTGTTTAAGTCATCTAACTTACTTTGCTCAAGCAAGAGTTGGTCATATTCAGAGATAGTAGGAAGTGTTTTAACTTGTTTCTGAATATTGGATGGAAAGAGTTTGTCTGTTGAGTCATGTAAGGATATATAGCGCATTAAATTCTCATTAATGTCACAAGAAACCGTAGCATCTTTTGCATACTTAAACACGGGTAAAAGCCTGTTTGAGGAAATCGATTTAAAACGTTCTAGACACATTTGATTTGCATCAAAATGTTTGTTGTCATATAAAATATCCTCGAAAATCATGTCATCTGATAACAGACCATACCCAAATTTGTTCAGAATATTTTCTTTATATCCAATCGCAATTGCTAAAGGTTTAGAGGATAAATCTACATTGGATAAATCGTCTATTCCAACAATTACAGAGTCGGCATCACTGGAACTTACGCTTTGATCGACGATGGTTTTGACTAATTTGCGTGTTTCTCTTATTCGAATAGGAGAGATTCCAGGAGTAATTTTATTTAATATGTCATAAATTTGAAGGAAATTGTCAGTCTGAATCTCTGTAATAGGAATTTCGCATCCACTTTTGGTGGTAATTGTCCGCTTGATTTCGAGTAAAACATTTTCATTTTTTTTAAAGCTTATAAATATAAAATGTTCATCTATATTACAGAGTTCTCTAGGTGTAAGGCAGCCTAAAAATTCTGTGATAATAGATTGAATATTTTCATCAGTAAAAGAATATCCCAGAAATATAATGGGTGATTCAGTAAATAATGTCAGCATTTTGGCAATTATTAATTTTCTCGACTCGGAAAAGTGTTCGTAGTCAGCTTCGGTAATGATAATAGAATTGGCATCTGTTGCACAGCCATGTATTTTATATATTTCGGCAATGTTATAACTATCGGCTGAAAATAATTCGTTTTGATGTACGAAAACTTTAAAATCTGTTGAAAAGATTTCTTCTAGAAATAAGTCATAATTGGTGGTAATCACTGCAGAAATTTTATTTTTTAAAGAACGTAACTTGGCAATTTCTGCATTTGTCTTTGGCGAAGAATACAAAGTCATACTTTTGAAGTATCTAGAAAGAAACATTTTGTAAGGGGAGATTCCTCTTTTTACCCAACTTGGGTTTTTTACTTTATCTAGTTTGATTTTTCTATCAAAAAAAGCAGTGTTAAATTGGTCTTCAATAATTGTTGCAAGTTTCGTATTTATTTCAAAAGTGGAAAGACCTTGGCGCACGAATTGCTCTCTGAATTTTTGGAGTTGAAATGGATCTCCGTTTACTTTTTGATAAGATAATGTTAAAAGCTCATCCCAGTTTGGATATCGATATAAATATCTTTTGGATAAACCGGAACCGACAAAAAGAATAGGCATATGTTTATTTTCTACAATCTTATATAAAACATTTGTATCCATATAAGGTGTTCCTCTCTAAGCATGGTATATAAATATAAAACAATGTACTAAATTAATAGTAGCATATAAAAACAAATAAATCTACAAGAATAATCTAAACAACACGGGTAGTTTACAGGGCAAGGCGAATTTTAAGAATACATTAAGAAATCTCCTCTATAACTATTCCAACTTTCCTGTTACAATAAACTGTAATAATGAAACTAGAACACTTATAAGTGTATACTTATTATGAAAGAGGAGAGATGAAATGCAGACAATTTTAGTGTGCGATGATGATAAAGAAATCGTAGAGGCAATTGATATTTATTTGCAGCAGGAGGGCTATCAGGTCTTAAAGGCATACGATGGAGAGGAAGCCCTTGAGGTACTGAAGGATAACGAAGTACATCTGTTGATCATGGATGTGATGATGCCGCGTCTGGACGGTATCCGTGCTACCTTAAAGATTCGTGAGGAGAGCAGTATTCCGATTATTATTCTCTCCGCAAAGACTGAGGATGCGGACAAGATCTTAGGACTTAATATCGGTGCAGATGACTATGTGGAAAAGCCATTTAATCCGCTGGAGCTGGTGGCGAGGGTGAAGTCACAGCTTAGACGCTACACCCAGCTTGGCAATGCTGCCGATGCAGGGGAGGCGGTATACACAGTAGGTGGACTTTCCATCAACGATGATCTAAAGGAAGTGACCGTAGATGGGGAGGCAGTGAAGCTGACGCCAATCGAGTACAACATTCTTCTGCTCCTTGTGAAGAATCAGGGCAAGGTCTTTTCTATCAATCAGATCTACGAGAGCATCTGGAATGAGGATGCCATCGGTGCAGACAACACCGTTGCAGTGCATATCCGCCATATTCGTGAGAAGATAGAGATTAATCCGAAGGAGCCAAGATACCTAAAGGTCGTCTGGGGCGTCGGATATAAGATTGATAAGAATTAGAGGAAGTATTTATGGAAAAAAGATCCTATAGCTATGGAATGAAGATGACAGGACTGCTTCTTCATTGCTTTTTTACCATTATATTGACCGTGTCAGTATTTCTTTTGGCATCGTTGATGAACAAGAATATTTTAGAATTGACGGACATTGGGACGGATGATTTCTTAAGTTCTGGTTACTATCTAAAGTGCATGGAGCAGAAATGCAATGATTTGAATGAATATTTGCAGCTGACCCAAAAGGGAGAATGGCGTAACGCGGAGGAAGACAAGCGTTATTTACAGTTCACCAATGAGTTCAAGCAGGAAAATACGAACTTCTGCTATTGGTATAAGGCAAATGGTGTTTGGTATACCAACCAGCCGGATGCGGTGGCAGGACAGACGTTTGATACCCAGACCATTGTTATGGAAGCAAGGACTATGGGCGATTATCTCCTTTATGATATGGAAAACAAGGAGTTTGGCACCAATATTAGGGGGCTGGAGACCTACTTTTTTGGCAATTACAATTCACAGATTTACTGGCCGTTAGAAAATGTGGTCTTAGTCATCGGTGTGGATACACAGTTATCGGCGCAGGACGATTTGTATGAAGCCAAGATAGAGTATGAGAGATTGCATCCATGGACGAAGATTAGTATCGGAGCAGCGTTGATTAGTATGGTGGGCTGGATTCTCACCCTTGTGTATCTGACTTTGGCAGCAGGACGCAAGGAAGGGGAAGAGGGCTGTCATCTAAGCTTCATTGACCATGTTAAGACAGAGCTGATCGTGGCTGGATTTGTACTTCTTGCTGGCGAGCTCATCATGCTGATGGGTCGAACCATCAATCAGGATTGGGAGGTTTCAGGTCTGCTGGTGGCATCGGGAACAATCAGCTTTTTGATTGATGCATTGTTCTTGATTTTCTATCTGAGTATGGTGCGTAGATTAAAGGCAGAGGTCATGTGGGAAAACAGCCTTGTGTGCTGGCTGGAAAAGGGATTACGCAAGACCTTTCAGGAGCGTTCTGTCACCGTACAGGTGCTTATGGCATTTGCATTGCACATGATCGTGTGCTTTATTTTGGCAATTGGAACTTTCCATTATAAGAATGTGGTAGCATTGTTGCTGCTCCTTACCTTTAGCGGAATGGAAGCTTATCTGCTGCTCCGTACAGCGGTGGAGCATTATCAGATCCTAAAGGGCGTGGAGGACATTGCAGCTGGAGATTTATCCGCAAAGATTGATGCCGAGGGACTGCACGGCGAGGATAAGAATCTGGCTGAGGCAATCAATAATATTGGAGCGGGACTGCTGCATGCGGTGGATGATAGTACCAAAAATGAGCGTATGAAGGCGGATCTTATCACCAACGTATCCCATGATATCAAAACTCCGCTGACCTCGATTATTAATTATGTAAACCTAATCAAGTTAGAGCATATCGAAAATGAGCGGGTGAACAATTATATACGGATTCTGGACGAGAAGTCACAGCGATTAAAGCAGTTAACGGAGGATCTGGTGGAGGCATCCAAGGTAAGCTCTGGTAATGTCAAGCTGGATATGTACAAGATTGATATTGTGGAGCTGGTGTGTCAGACTGGTGGTGAGTTCAACGAGAAGTTTGAGGATAAGGAACTTACCATTGTGACCAAATTGCCAAAGAGTGCCGTATATATCTGGTCGGATGGAAGACATCTGTACCGTGTCATTGAAAACCTCTATAATAATGTTGCAAAATATGCGATGGAAAAGACTAGAGTCTATGTAGAGGTGCAGGAGGACGAGGACATGGCAGTCTTCTCTATTAAAAATGTATCAGAGAGATCTCTTGCGATTGAAAATAGCAGCGTGGATGATCTGACAGAGCGTTTTATTCGTGGAGATTCCTCCCGGACAACAGAGGGAAGTGGACTGGGGCTTTCCATTGCAAAGAACCTTACAGTTCTAATGGGTGGTCAGTTCGATATCTCTGTGGACGGAGATTTATTTAAGGCAACCATTACGTTACCTCTGTATTCAGAAGCAAAGGAAGAACCTGAAAGCGAAACAGAAGAGGAAGAAGAATAAGATATACTGGGCTAGCCGGAGAAAGGATGGCGTCGTTATGATAAAAGCGGTAATTTTTGATATGGATGGTGTGTTGATTGACACGGAAAAATGGCTGTTTCAATACTGGCGCCAAGCTGCGGCAGAGGCGGGATTTGATATGAAGCAGGAGCATGCTCTTGCAATACGGAGTCTGGCTGGCAAATATGCGGGGCCATATCTGCAAAGTATTTTCGGAGAGAAGTTTTCCTATTGGACAATCCGGGAACGCAGAAAGGAATTGATGAAGGAGCATATCGCCAAGTGTGGAATCGAAAAGAAGCCGGGAGTGGATGAGATTCTGGATTATCTAAAGGCACATGGTATTCGTGCGGCGGTGGCGACGGCGACAGACCCTGTGCGGACGAAGGAATATCTGACCAAGATCGGGGTCTACGATAAGTTCGATCGCATTATCTGTGCAACGATGGTGGAGAATGGTAAGCCAAAGCCTGACATTTACCTCTATGCCTGTGAGCAGATCGGAGAGAAGCCAGAGGACTGTATTGCGGTGGAGGATTCCCCGAATGGTGTTAGAGCAGCAGTGGATGCAGGACTTCGCACCGTTATGGTGCCGGATCTCACCAGACCAGACGCAGAGACGGCAAAGCTGATTACGGCAGAGGCGGATACATTGTTTGATTTGATCCTCATGCTTGAGGACGATAGCATTTTAACGCGGAAAAGTACTTGATTTTTCCTATATGTACCTATATAATTCATGACAAGTGAGTGTTTGAATGGAGGTTAAAATGAAGTTATACGAGAGTGGTGTTTACCTAGTAAATGGAACAGAATTGATTGCAGACGGCAGTGATGCTGCTGCTGCGATACAGCATAAAACCGGAACTGCTGTGACCAAGGAACAGGCAGCAGAGAATACCATCGCATATGGTATTTTAAAGGAGCACAACGTGTCTGGTAACATGGACAAGCTCCAGATCAAGTTCGATAAGCTGACATCCCATGATATTACCTTTGTTGGTATTATCCAGACAGCAAGAGCTTCAGGACTTGAGAAATTCCCAATTCCTTATGTATTGACCAACTGCCACAACAGTCTTTGTGCCGTAGGTGGTACGATCAACGAGGATGACCACATGTTTGGACTGACCTGTGCAAAGAAGTACGGTGGAGTATATGTACCACCTCATCAGGCAGTTATCCACCAGTTTGCAAGAGAGATGCTTGCAGGCGGCGGTAAGATGATCTTAGGATCTGACTCCCATACCAGATATGGTGCACTTGGTACCATGGCAGTGGGCGAGGGTGGTCCAGAGTTAGTAAAGCAGTTATTAAATAAGACTTATGATATCGACATGCCGGGCGTTATCGGTGTATATCTGACCGGAACACCAAGAAAGGGCGTAGGTCCTCAGGACGTTGCTCTTGCAATCATCGGAGAGGTCTTCGATCGCGGTTATGTTAAGAATAAGGTCATGGAGTTCGTAGGACCGGGCGTATCTAACTTAAGTGTAGACTTCCGTATCGGTGTGGACGTTATGACCACAGAGACTACCTGTCTGTCCTCTATCTGGAGAACAGATGACAAGGTGAAGGAGTTCTATGGTATTCATGGAAGAGTAGGCGAGTACAAGGAGTTGAACCCAGGTGCAGTTGCTTACTATGATGGTATGATCGAGATCAACTTAGATGAGATCAAGCCTATGATCGCGATGCCATTCCATCCAAGCAATACCTACACCATCGAGGAGCTGAATGCAAACCTTATGGACATCTTAGATGACTGTGAGAAGCGTGCACAGGTAAGCTTTGACGGTGCAGTAGACTTAGATTTAAAGAGCAAAGTAAGAAATGGCAAGTTATATGTAGATCAGGGTATCATCGCAGGATGTGCCGGAGGTGGATTTGAGAATATCTGTGATGCAGCAGATATCTTAAAGGGAGCTTCCATCGGACCAGACGAGTTCACATTAAGCGTATATCCAGCAAGTACACCAATTTACATGGAGTTAGTTAAGAATGGAGCAGTAGCTACATTGATGCAGACTGGTGCAATCGTTAAGACTGCATTCTGCGGACCATGCTTTGGTGCTGGCGATACACCTGCTAACAATGCATTCTCCATCCGTCACTCCACCAGAAACTTCCCGAACCGTGAAGGTTCCAAGGTACAGAAGGGACAGGTGGCTTCCGTTGCACTTATGGATGCTCGTTCTATCGCAGCAACCGCAGCAAACAAGGGTTACTTAACCGCAGCAACTGATGTGGATGTTGATTACAGCAGACCTAAGTATTTCTTTGATAAGACAATTTATGAGAATCGTGTATTTGACAGCAAGGGCGTAGCAGATCCTAGCGTTGAGATTCAGTTCGGACCAAACATCAAGGACTGGCCAGCAATGAGCGCATTGCCAGAGAACATGGTATTAAAGGTAGTTTCTGAGATTCATGATCCAGTTACTACAACAGATGAGCTGATTCCATCTGGAGAGACTTCATCCTTCCGTTCTAACCCATTAGGATTAGCAGAGTTTGCACTTTCCAGAAAGGATCCTATGTATGTTGGACGTGCAAAGGAGATTCAGAAGGCTCAGAAGGCAATTGAAGAGGGAACCTGTCCAGTGGAGGCAGTTGAGGAGCTTAAGTCCGTTATGGAGGCAATCAACGCTACATTCCCAGAGAAGAAGCTGGCAGAGAAGAACGAGAATGGTGTTCTTGGATTCGGAAGTACCATCTTTGCAGTGAAGCCAGGTGATGGTTCTGCACGTGAGCAGGCTGCATCCTGTCAGAAGGTATTAGGCGGCTGGGCTAACATCGCCAACGAGTATGCGACCAAGCGTTACCGCTCTAACCTGATCAACTGGGGTATGCTTCCATTCATCATTCCAGAGGGAGAGCTTCCATTTAAGAACCTTGATTATCTGTTCATTCCAAACATCCGTCAGGCGGTTGAGGAGAAGAAGACAGAGATCCCAGCATATGTGGTAGAGGGATCTGAGCTTAAGGAGTTCACACTTGGACTTGGTGCAATGACCGATGATGAGCGCGAGATTATCTTAAAGGGTTGTCTGATCAACTATTATCGTGGATAATCATTAACGACAGAAAAGAGAAGCATATTTTTTACTGAAGCACAAAAGAGGAAGAAGAGTTTATTTGATAAACTTTTCTTCCTTTTTTTGTTTTTATGAAATTCTCATGGCACGGCAGATAAAAATTGAGAAAAGCGCATAAGATAAGGGAATGACAGAAGAAATGTAAATACTGAAAGGAGCAATTATTATGATGAATGCAAGAAAAGTAGCAATTGTCGGATGTGGATTTGTGGGTTCCTCCATAGCGTTTTCCCTGATGCAGCGCGGAATTTTTTCGGAGATGGTGCTAATTGATGCCAACCATGCCAAGGCGGAGGGAGAGGCGATGGATCTAAGCCATGGATTGCCTTATACTGCCTCCATGGATATCTATGCGGGAGACTATAAGGATGTTGGAGATTGTGCCCAGATCATTATTACTGCCGGTGCCAACCAGAAACCGGGGGAGACTAGGCTGGATCTGATCGAGAAAAATGTAGGAATTCTAAAATCCATTATTCCAGAGATTACGGCGACCACCTTTGAGGGAATCCTTATGATTGTGGCAAATCCGGTGGATGTGTTGACTTATGCGGCACAGAGGATTTCCGGTTATCCGGTGGAACGTGTCTTTGGATCGGGTACGGTGTTAGATACGGCGCGTCTTAAATATGTGCTGGGACGCCATCTGGATGTGGACAGCCGAAGCGTCCACGCGGTCATTATCGGTGAACATGGGGACAGCGAGCTTGCGGTGTGGAGTGGCGCGAACATTTCAGGAATTGATATGAACCATTTTTGTGAGCTCAGAGGATATTTTAATCATGAAACCTCCATGCGCAAGCTCTACGAGGATGTGAGGGACAGTGCATATCAGATCATTGAGCGGAAGGGAGCCACTTACTATGGAATTGCTATGGCAGTTGCCCGAATTGCCGAGTGCATCGTAAAGGACGAGCAGGCGGTACTTCCAGTATCAGTGGAATTGCAGGGAGAATACGGATTGTCTGGACTTGCCCTCTCGATTCCTTCCGTTATCGGAAAAAATGGAATTGAAAAAGTATTAGAGATACCTCTTAGTAAGGCAGAGACGGAGGCATTGGAGGCGTCAGCGACACAGCTAAAGGGCGTTATTGATACGCTAAAATTATAATCCCACGATTGAAAAAAGTGCTAAATGCGGTATAATGTCGATAGACATTATACGCGCCGAAGTGCGCATAGGTCGCCCACGCGATAGCATGTGCAAAGCACATGGTATAATGTCGATAGACATTATACGCGCCGAAGTGCGCATAGGTCGCCCACGCG
>CAZBFN010000018.1:0-28645 GCA_964491235.1 uncultured Roseburia sp. | reverse complement strand
ACGGCATGTGCGAAGCACATGGTATAATTACACATATTGATAAGGGGAGGTATCGCTTTGGACGACACTAAGAATACGACACAGACCTCCAGCAATGGAACAAAAAAGAATAACAATTGGGATTTGAAGCAATATATGCTGATAGCCTTCATCGTCTTTGTGACATTTTGCTGTTGTACGCTGTTTTTCTTTATGATATACAGGTACAATGGTTTTGCATATTTTTGGGGAGAATTATTTGTCATATTACAGCCTATCATTATTGGATTAGTATTGGCATATCTGCTGAACCCGATTATGAAGTTTTTGGAGAAGCCTCTCCTAAAGCTGTTAGGGAAGCATATGAAGAGTCAGGAAAAGGCCAAGAAGACAGCAAGAGGAATCTCTATTGGAGGTGCACTGTTGTTCTTGGTGGGAATTATTGTATTGCTGATTGCGGCGGTAGTTCCAGCTATTATCAACAGTATTCAGAATATGGCATCCGCTTTTCCACAGGAAGTCAACAACCTGATCAATTGGGTGGATGACTTTGCCAATGGAGATTCGGAGCTGGCAGAGATGGTCAGCGAGGGAATTGCCACAGCAAGTACCATGTTCCAGAATTTTGTGGACAAAGAGCTGTTACCGTTGATCCAGACCTATCTTGCATCCATCACCAGTGGTGTAATATCGGGATTTAAGTTTCTTTTGAATGTGTTGGTGGGTGTCATCGTTTCTGTTTATGTGCTGTCGAGCAAGGAGAATTTTGCGGGACAGGCTAAGAAGGTGACATATGCGGTGTTCAAGCCGGTTCGTGCCAATGCCATCATTGATACCATGCGTAAGAGCAATGAGATATTTGGTGGATTTATCTCTGGTAAATTGCTGGATTCTGCCATTATAGGTGTGCTAGCGTATATCGTACTTGCCATCATGGGTATGCCAGATACGATGCTTTTGGCGGTGATTATCGGAGTGACCAATGTGATTCCGTTCTTTGGACCATTTATCGGAGCCGTTCCGTCTTTTATCATTGTGGTGTTGCAGAATCCGGTTCAGGGTATTTATTTCCTGATCTTCATTTTCATCCTGCAACAGATTGATGGAAATATTATCGGACCTAAGATTCTTGGAGAGTCCACAGGACTGTCCTCCTTCTGGGTGGTATTTGCGATTCTGGTATTTGGTGGTTTGTGGGGATTCCCGGGCATGCTACTTGGAGTGCCGATCACAGCGGTGATTTATTATATCGCACAGAAGCTGGTGGCACATGCATTGAAAAAGAGAGGATTGACTCAGGATACTGAGAGTTATGTCAACCTATCTCGGATAGATAAGAAGACAAATGAGCTTATTTATGAGACCGATATTAAGCGGAAGAAAAGCATGATAAAGCGCGAAAAGGATTTTGCGGAAGAATCCAAAAAATAGGATAGAAAAGGCGGTTATTCCAGTAATTACCGCCTTTTTTTGTTGCCCTCCGCGGTTCGATAAATTTTGACATCTATTAGCCCGTATGATAAACTAAAAGGTAATAAAAAGTAATAAATTTGCACGTTTTGAGGTGGCACAATTGGACAAGTACGAATATAAGTTAAAGTTGGATCAGATGAAGTCCCTGACTGCAGAGAACAATTATAAAGCTGCGGCAGAGATTGCAGATACGATCAACTGGCATAAGATAAAAAATGTTAATGCACTGATGAAGGCGGGAGAGATTTATGAGAAGGTAGGTCGTTATGAGGAGAGCAAGGATATCCTTCTTATGGCGTATGACAGATCTCCAATCGGAAGAATGATCATCTACCGTCTGGCAGAGGTTGCCATCAAGATGGGCAATTACGATGAGGCGAAGGAGTATTATCAGGAGTTCGTGGAGATTGCGCCTCATGATAATCTTAAGTATGTGCTGAGATACGAGATCGCTAAGGCAGAGGGTGCAGATATTACCGTTCTGATATTGATTCTGGAGGAGTTGAAGGAGCTGGAATACTCTGAGGAATGGGCATTTGAGTTGGCATGTCTATATCACAAGGCTGGCATGAGCGAGAAGTGTATCGAGGCTTGTGATGAGTTGATTTTATGGTTTGGTGATGGCCCATATGTAGAGAGGGCATTGGAGCTTAAGATGCTGTATCAGCCATTGACCAGACAGCAGGAGGAGAAGTATCGTCAGTTCCGTCAGAGAAAGGACGGTATCGTAGAGGTCAGACCGGGTGAGGAATTAGAGTCCGGCGAGATCGTTACAGAGGCAGTACAGATACCGAAGGTGAAGTTGTCACCGGAGCGTTTTAATACACAGAATCTTCAGGAAGAGCTGCAGCGTAGCATGCAGCAGATCATGGAGGCTACCGAGAAGGAGACGGTAGATGACAGCATGGACACGATCAAGAAGCTCGTGGAGGATATTCCATATCTGCAGATACCGAAGGAGGAGATCGTATCAGAGGATACGATGGAGATGCCTCATATTGAGACAGACGCGGAGATTGATAATTCCCTGAAGACCAATTTCAAGGAACTTTTAGCAGAGGATTATGATGGACAGCTTAGTCTGTATATGCCGGAAAAGGGACATATTGAGTCCCAGATTACAGGACAGCTCTGCATCGATGAGATATTGGCTGAGTGGGAGAAGACAAAGCGTGCCGCAGAGGTGGCATTGCAGGATGCACAGCAGCGTAAGTTGGAATCCGCGAAGGCGAGAGCATTGCAGGAAGCCGGAGACATTATGGAGCGTCTGGTGGATGTGATTCCAAAGTTGGATTCTGGACTGACTCCGAAGGATCTTCTGGAGGAGCAGTATCTTGGGGGACAGCCGATCGCAGACGATAAGGCAGCAGAGATGGTTGCCAATATGAACCAGATCTTACAGCAGGAGATCGATCGACTTTCTACTGAGAATGCTATGATGGATGAGCAGTTGGCAGCAGTGGAAGCAGGACTTATGGCGGAAGCACAGATGGCGACCTATGAGGAGCCAGTGCTAGAGATGGAGTCCTATGAGGAGCCAGTGTTAGAGATAGATGCCTACGACCAGTCAATGCCGGAGATGGCAGCCTACGAGGAGCCGATGCCAGAGATGGCAGAGGAGCCAATGCCAGAGATGGCGGATCTGTTGGCGGCGCAGTTAGAGGCAGAGCTTGCAGGAGCTATGGCGGGAAGTATGGCAGAGAGCCAGCCAGAAATCGGATTTATGGCAGAAGAGGCAGTGCCGGAGATGGTAGCCTATGAAGAGCCAGTACCGGAGATGGCGGAGGAGCCGATGCCGGAGATGGCAGCCTACGAAGAGTCGATGCCAGAGATGGTGGCATATGAAGAACCGATGGCAGAGGAGTCTGTACCAGAGATGGCAGACCTGTTGGCAGCGCAGTTAGAAGCAGAGCTTTCAGGAAATGTGGCAGGTAATAGTCAGGCAGAAGAAGCGGTGTCAAAGATGGCAACGAAAGAGATGCCAGAGATGGCAGATCTGCTGGCAGCGCAGTTAGAGGCAGAGCTTGCAGGAAGCGTTGCAGCGAGCAAGATAGAGAATAAGATGGCGGAGGTGACCGAAGAGGTATTGCCGGAGATTGCAATGCCGGATGAAGTCATTGCAGATGTCAAGAATGCCAAGAAGAAAAAGGCATCTGAGGTACTGCCGAAGATTGCAGAGCCAGACGAGGATGAGCAGCATGTGATCTCAAAGCTTTCCAAGGAACAGCGTGAGATATTTACATATTTTGTGCCGATCAAGGGCATGGAGAAGCAGCTTTGTCAGGCGATGACAGGAGCAGCGAGACGCCTTTCATCGGGTGGAACAGCAGCTACTGGTAACATGATTATTCAGGGTGGACAGGGAAGCGGAAAGACGGTACTTGCCACCAGTATGATAAAGGCACTCCAGAAGGAGACTGGAAAGCCAAATGGTCGTATCGGTAAGATCGAAGCATCTGTTCTGAATCAGAAGGATGTGGAGGTACTTCTTAAGAAGGTGGCAGGTGGATGCCTGATCATTGAGAAGGTAGGAGGATTGTCCAAGGATACGGCAATCAAGTTATCCAAGGCATTGGAAAAGGATGAGAGTGGAATCTTCGTAATTATCGAGGATACACATAAAGGAATCGACAAGGCACTGGGCAGAGATGCTGGATTTGCCGCAAGATTCTCAGAGAAGATCAATATTCCGATTTTCACAAGTGATGAGCTGGTTTCTTTTGCAAAGTCTTATGCGAATGAGCTGGGTTATACCATCGATGAGATGGGCGTGTTGGCGCTTTATAACAGCATCAGCAATATCCAGAAGCTGGATCGGGCAACGACGTTGACAGAGGTCAAGGAGATTGTCGATGATGCCATCGCAAGAGCGGAGCGAGGAGGTCTCAAAAAGGCATTTAGCATCATCACATCAAGAAGATATGATGAGGATGATTACATCATTCTTCACGAAAAGGATTTTGGTTTCTAAATATAAACATAAAGGGGTAATGGGTATGGCAAATTTTTCTGAGTTGGATCGTTATTTATTTGGGCAGGCGACACATTATGAGATCTACCGGAAACTGGGAGCACATCCAACGGATCAGTATGGTATCCGTGGTGTGTGTTTCGACCTTTGGGCACCGAATGCCAAAAGAGTATGGGTAATTGGTTCTTTTAATGGCTGGGATGAGACAGCACATGAGATGGAATGCTTAAAGCCGGAGACCATGGGTATCTTCGAGCTTTTTATTCCAGGAGTGGAAGAGGGAGAACTGTATAAGTATTTGATAGAGACAAAGGATGGCAAGCGATTATATAAGTCTGATCCGTATGCAAATTACGCGGAGGTACGTCCGGGAACTGCATCGGCAATCGCAGATATCGAGCACTTTAAGTGGACAGATTCTAAGTGGATGACCGAGAGAGCACAGACCGAGGATGTCTATTCACGGCCAATGGCGATTTATGAAGTGCATCCGGGATCATGGATGCGTCATCCGGGCAGAGAAGACGATGGATTTTATACATATAAGGAGTTGGAGAAGTCCTTGATTCCTTATGTGGTAGATATGGGTTACACACATATCGAGTTGATGGGAATCTCAGAGTATCCATTTGATGGATCTTGGGGATATCAGGTGACGGGATATTTTGCACCGACTTCCCGTTATGGAACACCAGCGGAGTTTGCACATTTTGTAAATGAGTGTCACAAGCACAAGATCGGTGTCATCTTAGATTGGGTACCGGCGCATTTCCCAAGAGATGCCCATGGTCTGGCAGAGTTTGATGGTACTTGTCTGTATGAGTATGCAGATCCGAGAAAGGGCGAGCATCCAGACTGGGGTACCAAGATTTTTGACTATGGTAAGAATGAAGTCAAGAACTTCCTGATCGGAAGTGCCTTGATGTGGATTGAGAATTATCATGTGGATGGTCTGCGTGTTGACGCGGTGGCTTCCATGCTGTATCTGGATTACGGAAAGCAGGAAGGACAGTGGGTGCGCAACAAGTATGGTGACAACAAGAATCTTGAAGCAATCGAGTTCTTCAAGCACATTAATACATTGATTCTGGGAAGAAACCCTGGAGCATTGATGATCGCTGAGGAGTCCACTGCATGGCCAATGGTAACTGGTCCAGTAGAGAAGGATGGATTGAACTTTAGCTACAAGTGGAACATGGGATGGATGCATGACTTCTTGGATTACATGAAGTTGGATCCATATTTCCGTAAGAATAATCACAACAAGATGACCTTTGCTATGAGCTACAACGAGAGTGAGAAATATATTCTGGTACTCTCCCATGATGAGGTCGTACACTTAAAGTGTTCCATGGTAAATAAGATGCCGGGACTCGGTATTGATAAGTTCCGTAATCTGATGGTGGGATACGCATTTATGATGGGACATCCGGGCAAGAAGCTGCTGTTCATGGGACAGGAGTTCGCACAGCTTCAGGAGTGGAGTGAGGAGCGTGAGCTTGACTGGTATCTCCTTGAGAACCCAGATCACAAGCATATGCAGAACTGGGTAAAGGCACTTCTTCACCTCTATCAGAAGAATCCGGCAATGTACGAGTTAGATAGTAGCTGGGGCGGCTTCGAGTGGGTCAATGCCAATGATGGAGACAGAAGTATTTACAGCTTTATCCGTAAGAGTAAGGATGGTAAGAATAATCTTCTGTTCGTATGTAACTTTACACCGATGGAGCGACCAGATTATAAGGTGGGAGTTCCGGCGAGAAAGACCTATAAGTTGGTTCTTGACAGTGATGATCCTGAATTCGGTGGAAAAGGCGAGAAGCGTCCGCAGAGCTATAAGGCAGTGAAGGCTGAGTGTGACGGAAGAGCATATTCCATTGAATATCCGTTATCACCATATGGTGTAGCAGTATTCCGCTTCTAGTGGAATTTCTGGGTGTGAACTTAATAATTGGGCTGATATGACCGATATATATATCAGCTATGGGTGGCGCATAGCGCTCTGGATGATTCTTCCGGAGGCATGCGCCACTTTTTGAAGATAGGAGAATCCAGGATGAGAGTAGAACAGCAGAACGCTAATATCATTGATACATTACAGCAGAGTATCGGACCAGAGGAGAGAGTGGGCACGATATCTGCACAGCAAATCTACACGCAAAATGGGATTAGTTTTGAGAGCAAAAGAGCGGAAAAGGCTGGCAATATGAAGTCGGTCAACTTAAAGGATGCTACATACTTAAAGCCGGAGCAGGAGTCACAGAAGTCTGCAGCAGAGAATATGGAGCAGTCCTCCGCATTGGATGCCGCATCCCGTAAGGAGCAGATGGTGGTGCTTGCCAATACGACTTCTGAGGAAGATTACGCTAGGATGCAGGAGGAAGGTTTCTCGCTGGATGAGACGACCTCCAATACGATTGTCACCGAGACAGATAAGATCAAGGCACAGCTTGCAAAGGCAGGTGTGGATATTTCTTTCTTTGGGGATGATTTGGATATGGAGCAGCTGGAGGCAATTGCTGGAAGCCCAGAGCTGGCAATGCAGATGGCGCAGGCTTTTAAAGAGGCAGATGTTCCTTGTTCCCAAGAGAATATGAAGGATGCCATGGAGGCTATCAGTAGGGTAGAGAATTTGCATGCTCCGAGTGATTCTGCGATGAAGTATCTGTTGGACAATGGATTAGAGCCTACCATTGAGAATATTTATAAAGCAGAATATAGCTGTAACTATCAGATGAATGAGAATCAGTCGTTGGATCTGGATTCTGTTATGCCACAGGTGGAGAAGATTATCCATCAGTCTGGACTGCAGGTAAATGATGAGACTAAGGCGGCAAGTCAGTGGTTGCTTGAGAATGAAGTGCCATTGAATGAGGAGAATTTAAAATATTATGAAGCATTGACCAATATGGAATTGCCAGTAGATACAGAAAAGCTGGTAGACAGTATTGCCACAGCAGTTGCAGAGGGCAATCGACCGCAGGATGCGATGTTGATTGACGGATATACATTACAGGAACAGGCAGAGGAAACACTCCGTGTAGTGGCACAGACAACAGACGAAGACCTGATTTATGTCATCAAGAATGGCATGGATATGACAGTTCAGAGTCTTTCCTATGCGATGGCAAGCAGAGCACAGACTGGTGAGTCTGCAGACGAGGTGGATGTAGCGATTGCAGAAGCAGCAGATAGTGCAGCAGGAACCTACACTAGAGAGGGCTTGGCACTTCTTACTGCGAGACGTCAGTTAGAGGAAGTGCGTCTTGCCATGAGTGCTCAGGCGAATTATTCTCTGTTAAAAAAGGGTTTTGAGATTGATACGGTATCCTTAGAGCAGTTAGTGGAAGAGCTCAAGGCGGAGGAGAATGCTTACTATGAGAATCTTCTGCGGAATCAAGGGGTAGAGGTCACTGAGAAAAATGTTCAGATCTTCCGTGATACGACAGAGATTGTCTCTGAGTTAAAGACAGTGCCAGCATATGTCCTTGGAATGAAGGATGTAAGTACAGCAAAGATTGCAGCAGTTCATGAAGCTGGAATGGAGTTGCAGAGCAGCTTTGAAAAGGCAAATGAGCGCTATGAGATGTTGATGACAGCACCGAGAGCAGACCTTGGAGACTCTATACAAAAGGCGTTCCGCAATGTGGATGATATTTTGGCAGACCTTGGATTGGAAGCTTCGGAGGAGAATCAGAGAGCTGTCCGTATTCTTGGATATAATGAGATTGAGATTACAGCAGAGTCCGTGGCAGAGATGAAGGCGGCGGATGAAGAGGTGCAGCGTGCATTCCGCAATATGACACCGGCGACTGTGACAGAGATGATTAAGCGTGGTATCAATCCATTGGATATGGATTTTGTAAGCTTAAATGATGTGGCAGAGCAGATCAAGCAGGAGCAGGGAGGTCAGGATGACCGTAAGTTCGGAGAATACCTCTGGAAGTTGGAGAAGAGTAATGCCATTACAGAGGAGGAACGGGCATCCTTTATTGGTACTTACCGTTTGATCCATCAGGTAGAGAAGTCAGACGGTGCAGCAATCGGCGCATTGGTACAGCAGGGAGCCGAGATTACCATGCGTAATCTGATGATGGCAGTTCGCAGCGAGCGCCACAGTGGAAAGATGGATTACTCGGTGGATGATTCCTTTGGAGCGGCAGAGAATACTGGATACATGGGAACCTCTATTATCGATCAGATAGAGACATCTTATCAGACCAACTGTCTAAAGGATGTGGCTGATACATTGACTCCGGACAAGTTAAAGGCAGTGATGAGTCGGACCCCGGATTGGGAGAATATGACTCCAGAGCAGTTGAAGGCTGCATTGGCACAGGTAGAGACTGAGGATGCACAGTTAGATTATGAATATGCCAAGGAACAGCTAGAAGAGCTTTCCCAGAGTGCGAAGGTCACACAGGATATTTATCGCGTTTTAGAAAATTATGATATACCAAATACCATGTCCAATATTATGGCAATGGAATCTATGGTGAAGGATCGTAACGGTATATTCCGTCAGATTTTTGGCAGTGGTGTGAAGGATGCCGATGAGGAAGTCGGCACAGAGGATCTTGAGGAGATCAAGGAAGAGTTGTTAAAGGAATTCGGAGAAGCGGTTTCTTCGCCGAAGGAGATGGCAGAGGCGCAGGAAAAGCTGGGAGTTCTGGCTGAGAATGTCATGAAGGGCATGATAGAAAGTGACGAGGTCACAAGTCTTAATGTGAGAGAGATGCGTTTATTGTCAGCACAGTTGTCCATCAATAGTCTGCTTGCCAAGGAGGAGCAGTATTCTGTTCCTGTCATGGTAAATGATGGCGTTGTCAATGTATCCTTGAAGATCGTAAGAGGTGTTGATAAGAAGGGTGTCGTTGATGTTATGATGGAAACGGAGCTGCGAGGTAAGATTGCAGCTACATTTCAGGCGAAGGAGCAGGGTATCAAGGGACTTATTGCCACAGACAATCAGGAGACAAAGGCGCTGTTAGAAGAGCAGGGTGGATGGCTGACAGAAGGTCTTGGCGAGGAGGAAAATGCAGAGTTACATTATGCTCATATTTCGGATCTGGATTTAGATCAGTTCTCTATGGGTATGTTTGGTGTAGATGCAAAGAGTGAGGAGACCGCGGACCCAGAGTCTGAGAGCTATCAGGTTCAGACAGCTCGGTTGTACCATATCGCGGAGAGCTTTATTCAGCAGATCCGCGAGGTGTTATAGGAGCGATTCTGCCTCTAGATATTCGAGAATACCCATATAAATAGCGCGGGCGAGCTTATCTTGATAGTCCGCGTCTAATAATAGATCCGCTTCGGTTGGATTGCTTAAAAACCCACATTCTACGATGACAGTAGGTGTGGGTGTTTTTTTTAACAAATAATAGCTTTCGTTTGCCTTGGCTTCTCTTTTATTTTCAGGATCAATGCGAGAGATAAGACTTTTTTGTAGAGTGCCAGCAAGGGCTGCCCCCTGTTCTGACTGACCATAATAAAATACCTGCGCTCCTTTTATCTCTGGGGAGGTGTAGCTGTTCTGATGTATGCTGATCGTAAAGAGCGGATTGGCATCCGTGATGATCTGACAGCGGTTCTGCATGTCGGAGGCTTTTTTGTTGGTGGCATCCGCTGGATAGAGTCCAGCATCCGTATCTCTGGTCAATACGACTTCTATATCTTTCTTTTCTAATAAGTCTTTTAACTTCAAGGCAATCGCCAGATTGATATCCTTTTCCAGAGCATCATTTATGCCGACTTTGCCGGGATCGCTGCCGCCATGCCCAGCATCCACCACAATACAGATTTTTTCTTTGGTAAGCTTTTCGCTCTGAACCAGTATCGCTCCTTGTCTGGCAAGAATGAATGCAGAGAGAAGTAGACAGATCGCCATTGCGAGCTCCATCTTTTTTTTCATAAAAAACTCCCGGAAATTTGCTCATATTATCATATTCGCAAATTCCGGGAATTATGAGTAGATGCTAAGCCGTGCTGCACCTTAATTGATATATTTGATAATGGTATCCCAAACGATGCTGTTCTCTAAGCCCAGCTTCCAGAACGCGCCACCGGCTAACTGGTTTGTCTGCATTACCTTTAACTTTTCTTCCAGAGAGGTCGCATCCTCGACCCATATCTTGTAAGTAACGCCTCCGTTGATATATTCCACATAATACTGACCGCATTCGTCAGACCATACTGGAATAGCACCGTTGGCGTTGATTAGATTCTGAACTTCCTTCATGCTAGTAGAGTAGCAGTCTAGCTCATACAAGGTGTAGCTGTCAGCGGTCTGCTCTGTGTCCAGCGCTGCACCGTCCTCGCTGATTGGTGTCTCGCTCCATACACGGGTATAGAATGGCATGCCCAAGATCAACTGATTTGCAGGTACCTCCTGTAAGGTATTGGCAACACCTTCAGAGACAAAGCCGATGGAAGCGACGGAACCAGCCTCTTCAGAACCAGCGTAGTGCTCATCGTAAGCCATCAGTACGACATAATCGGCAAAAACAGCCTGTTCTGAGCGGTTGTAAAATGCAGTGTAGGCAGTAGGTGAGTAATTGTCTACGGATAACACAATGCCATTGTTGGCACATTTTAAGGATAACTCACGAATAAACTGGATATATGCATCGCCGACCACTGGGTCTACGGATTCAAAATCTACATTAATACCATCCAGATTGTACTGGATTGCCGCAGAAATCAGATTGTTGATCAGATTCTCACGGCGGGAGGTATAGGTCAGGACTTCTGTTAAGCTTGGATTCTCAAGTCCCTGATCCTTTGCGCCAAAGTTACTTACCAGCGCCCATACTTCTACACCACTCTGATGGCAATAGTTTACATAATCAGAACTTGCCAGAGAGCCGATGTTACCGTTGGTGTCAGAGAGATAGAACCAGGTCGGGGAAACAACGTTGACGCCCTTGGTGCTCTGAAGAAGAGTGGATATATTGCTATTGGCGGACTGGTTCGTTACCTGATGCCAGACCAGATTAATCTTATAATCCTTTGTGATGTGAGTAAATACTTCTGGGACATAGGTGCTTGTCAGGGCCTGAGTGGAAGTATTGCCCAGTGTCTTAGACTTTACATAACCAATAATACCATCCGCAGTGGCTACCTTTGTCCAAGTCTCATCAGGTTCAAGTATCGTCAGCTCAGTACCCTTTTCAATGTCGGCAAGAATCGGGCTCTTGATACCGCCTAGACAGCGGAGCTCGGTGGTCTTCTTGGCGGAGGCAACGGTGGTGTCGCCCCACTGATTGTGAATTACAACGCGGTTCGGTGTATCATAAATCTCATAAGAAAAATCAGAGTACATCTTTACAAAGTCAATGGCAACGTAAGCAGATGTGGCATCCAACTTAACGATGATATGGTCTAAGGAATTGGCATCCTTGGTAACAAAATAGTCTGTGCTCTCAGCGTTTACGGTAATCAGATCATTGGCTGTGGTATATAACAGCTTGTTCTCATTGGAATCCCAGTAAAAACGGCTGTTGATGAGATCGTGTACCGTGTTGAAGTCAAGATATACATGTCCATCGATCATCTTGGCGTGTACATCTAACACTTCATTATTATATATAATTGCAACCTCGTCCTCGGAGGACATCTGATAATATTCCGTCAGATCCTGTCGATCCTTGGATGGTGTATATTTCTCAATCAAATTCCCTAATAATAGAAAAAGTATTACAACAACAATTAGGGATAATGCGGCAAATACCGGAACAGACTTCTTCTTCATGTAATAAAAATCCTTTCTTTCGCTGAAACTTTTACTTTTGCATATTGTAGCATATGCCTTTCTAAAATCAAAGACCTTTCGAGAAAACTAAGAGATTCCTAAGATATTGTCTCTTTATAGCGAAAAGGCAGTTATATCATGGTATCAAAGGCAGCCCAAACAGGGGCTGCCTTGATCTTTTATCAATTATGTGATTGTTGCATACCACAGTAAGACCGGGCATTGAGGAACTCGGTCATTCTGTTATCTGTAATTCCTTATTAACATAGTTACAATCAAGGTAAATCGCCCTTTACCTTATCAAAATGAACTTCCTTTAACACCCCCTCATCAAAAATATAGTCCCTCATATAGGTATTTTCTTCCTGCACACATAGCTGGCTGGTCACATTTTGCGAATCACTGGGCGACCCTTCCAGCCAGATGGTTATGCCTCTGTCCTCCAAAGACACCAGCTCTAAATAGAGCTTTTGCATATTTTCGTGATCCAATTGTGATATCCCCCATAATCATTTGTTTACCAAAAGGAATTCGCGAGTTACGATTCGTGATATATGTGCCTGATCCCCGGCAGGCGGTCAGAACCTGTTCTAGGCTCTGCTAAAAGCCCTTCCAGAAATAGGAAGAGTTCCTTTTCTAGTCGAAAAGGATTCTTGATGAAAGGAATGGGTACCATGGAAATATGATGTGACTTAATAAAGTGGGAAGTATCCGCCCAAGTTCCCATCTGTAATAGGTAATGAAAACCTTCCCCAAGGTTTTGTGAGTTGACAAATTGGCGGAAAAATTCCTCGTATCGCCAGAGCTTCCAAGGAGCCACGCTGCCTACGACCAGCTTTCTGTCGCATCGTAGGAACTCGGAATAGTCTGCCTCTTTTATATTGCCAATATCCAGAATTAGATAATCATATCCCTGATTCAGCAAAGCAGGTATCATGGAATCAGATACGTGAGGGTAGTAGTCTACCCCACGAAACTGAAAATGACACGGGCACGAAGTAGAATCAGATAAGTTACTTTTTAAAGTATGCTTGGCGGAATGTGGCTTTAGGGCAGAGTAGAGCTTGGACTCTGGAATGAGCTGTGAAATCTCTGCTCTTGCGTGAAGTTCCAGATATGCGACTCTTTTCCGCTGCTTGGAGCAGCAGTAGTTGCATAGAGCAATGGCAAGGTGCGTGACCCCAACACCGGTATCGCAGCCCATGATTCCGATGGTCATTCGTGGGCCTGTCCCATTTCTATCAAAACGAAAAATATGATTTGCCTCCTTCCTTATGAAAAATGGTAGAAATCAGCCGTTCTTTTTCCCTTGAGACATGATAAGGATCAGAATCGCAGGGAAAGCAATAGACTCTTTGATCAAGAAGTCTGGCATATTCATGTGCCGCCTGCTTGTTCCCGTAGTTGCAGACAAAAATGGTCTGCGGGAGCAGAGCGAGCTGCCTTGCCAGAGTAAGCGCTCCGGTCACATCCCAGTCACCGCCAGTTAGTATGAAAAATATCAAGTCGCTGGTCTGCAACTCGGAGAGGCTTGCCGATTGCATGCCGTAGTCCCAGACAATACAATCCTCTTCTATGGATGGAAGTAAAATTCCCTCCCCATAACTTGGCATACCCTTAAAGTAATCGTAATAGAATACGCCATCCTGTTCCTTGAAATTGCGGTTGACCTGCGCTGCCTTTTCTAAGGTATCTGTCTTGTCGCTAGATAAATAGAGAGCCGAAATACCTTTTTTTCTAAGAACGCTGGTGAGAGATACTGCGATGTGGGTAGCTCCAGCACCAGGCCGACTCCCAAGTACGGCTATGTTTCCTATGAGATGCGAAGAATGCTGATGTGTTTTGCGTTGTGCACAAGAGAGTGCGGACTTCATGTCAGAGACCGTAGGATAACGCTCGTAGGGTCTGACAGAGGTAGCACATCTTATAATGCGTAAAAGTTGGCTAGAGCATCTGGGATTGGCGGCATCCGCCAGAAATTCCAGAATCTTTCCAATGCCATAAATGTCGGCAGAGGGCGTGATTGGGGTGCCTGCTAGGGCTTCCGGCGCCGCAAAGCCGTCTGTTCCATAAATTTGGAAATGGTTACCAGAATCGGTAAAAAAAGAAGCAATTCCAAAGTCGATTAATTTTAACTGATTTCCACATAATATAATATGTTCCGGCTTTAAATCCTGATACAGGATAGGGTATGGAGATAAATGATGCAGATAATCCAGTATATCACATAGCTGGATGCCCAGTTTTATAATCAGTTCTTGTGAAATGTTCCTTTGATGGAGCACAAACGTGTCCAATGATTCACCCTGAATAAACTCCTCAATCATATAAATATAATCGTCGTCTTCGTCGATATCATATATGAGGGGGATTCCTGGATGATTAAGATTCTTGAGAAGATCTGCTTCCGACAGGAAGTCAGCCTTCAGGGAGAAAGAAGACTTAAGCGCTATGTTCTTGGGGATACACTTGATAGCACGATAAATCTTCAGCTTAAGATGTTCGGCAAGATAAACGGTACTAAAGCTACCAGAACCAAGTATAGAAATAACTCGGTATTTACCAAACAGAATTAATTCTTCTATGCAAGATCCGCTCCTTTCGTGACGTAGCAGATTCGCATCTCATGCATAGGTTATAACATGAACGATGTAGTTTTGCAATAATTATTTTAATTTTTGTACATCTTTCACAAATTTGGTGTAAATTTGCCAAGATGTGTCTTAGTTTACAAAGATTTAATAAAAAGGCATACTTTACATCAATATGGCATTTGTTTATAATGAATGTACAGTTTACAAGGTTTTCCGGATGAAGGAAGTGATTAGATGAAAATTGAAAAAGTAAATGATAATCAGATTCGTTGCACGCTGACGAGAGAAGATCTGGCGGAGCGTCAGATTAAGCTCAGCGAACTGGCATATGGCACAGAGAAGGCGAAGCTTTTGTTCCGGGATATGATGCAGCAGGCTGCATATGAGTTTGGATTTGAAGCGGATGATATACCGTTGATGATAGAGGCAATTCCGTTGTCAGCGGATACGATTATATTAGTGATTACCAAGGTAGAGTATCCGGAAGAGCTTGATACACGTTTTTCTAAGTTCTCTGAGCCTGACCCAGAGGATGTGTATGAGGATATTTTGGATAGTAGTGCTTCGACTCAGCCGTCAGAGGGCGCAGATGATATATTAGGATTGTTCAAGAAGATTCAGGAGGAGCGCAAAAAGGCTGCGGAGGCAGAGCATAAGGAGGACAGCTTAACTTCATCTTCGGATGGAGACAAGAAAAAGAAAGCACCGGTGAACGTACTTGTAGACATTACCAAGCTGTTCGTGTTCACAGATCTTGCAGAGATTACCAGACTGGCACATATTCTGAATGGTTTTTATACAGGAAGCAACGATTTATACAAGAGCGAGGAGACACATCAGTATTTCCTGCTTGTAAGTAAGAGCAAACAGACACCGGAGGAGTTCAATAAGGTGTGCAATATTCTTTCCGAATATGCCATGCAGAGAACTTATACACCGGCGATGGGAGCATTTTTCCAGGAGCATTATCAGATGATTCTCAAGGGAAATGCACTTCAGACTTTGGCACAGTTATAAAATGAGCCGCACGCTATGCGTGCGGCTCATTGTTTTATGCAAGATCCTTTGCAAGGAAATCGTTAATCTCTTTTACTAAGGCATCTGGGTCAATACCGTGTACCATAGCTGCCTCTTCAATAGTCTCCATCTGAGAAGATGGGCATCCAAGACAGTGCATACCGATATTTAAAAGAATAGGTGCGATATTCTGATCGATCTGAAGTAACTCACCAATCATGGTTGACTTTGTAACCTGTGTCATTTCTTGATCCTCCTTTTGAATTCATTCCGGGGCAAATAGAAAAATCCGCTTTTTTAGTATACCCGGCAATGTGCTAATTATAATACGAAATGGCAAAGAATGCAAATAAATTCCAAGTGACCTCTTTAGCAAAAAGAAAAGAAGTCCGATATATAAGTCAGATATGGAATAAAGGAGAACGGCAGTATGAGAATCAATTATAATGTTTCAGCAGCGATTGCAAATAAACATCTGCTTGGAATCGAGAATAACTTAAGTACATCTATGGAGCGTCTTTCCTCTGGACTTAAGATCAATCATTCCAAGGATAATCCAGCAGGTATGGCGATTTCCAATAAGATGCAGGCACAGATCAATGGTCTGAACCGCGCATCACAGAATGCTTCCGATGGAATCTCTGTGATTCAGATTTCTGACGGTGCGTTAAATGAGGTGACAAGTATCTTACAGCGTATGAGAGAGCTTTCCGTGCAGGCAGCCAGTGATGCTACCATGTCTCTGGAAGATAGACGTGCGATTCAGGACGAGATCGACTCATTGAAGGATGAGGTTGACCGTATTTCTACTGATACAGAGTACAATACTAAGACTTTATTGGATGGATCTCTTGATACAAGAGTCTATACAGAGCATGCAAGCAGAGTGCAGGTGTCTGATCAGATCGAAGCAGGTAGTTACGGGGTGACTATTGCAGCAGCGGCAACACAGGCTGAGCTTACATCCAGCACAGACTTTAATAGCACTGCACAGGTCGGTGCCAGCGGAACCATGTCCATCAACGGTTCTTTGGTAGAGATCAGTGCAACTGATACATATGCAGAGGCGTATGAGAAGATCAGAGAGGCAGCCACAGTGGGAGAGACACAGGCAGTCCGTGATGAGGCAACTGGTGCCGTTACATTTACTTCTGATGCTTATGGTGTTGAGGCTAATATAGAGATATCATTTGACAATGAAGATCTGGCAAATGCCATTGGGCTGGATGCAGCAAATGGCTATGCAATGGTTGAAGATACCGAGAATAACAGATGGGTATATGGTAAGGCTGAGACAGATCCTACCACAGGCGAGACCAACATCGTTGTTCCAGCAGGTACTAATATGGAGATTAAGGACGCTACGGGAGCCCTTGGTTTGACAGGATTTACCAGTTCTGCAACAGTTGCAACAGATGGTAATCGTGTGACCATTACAGATATCGGAGGCGTTTCGCTCTCATTTTTAGCAGAGGCAGGCTATACTGGTGATATAGAGTTTGAAGTGACAGATATCGGTACGATGACACTTCATATCGGTGCGAACACGGATCAGAATATGGAGGTCCGTATTCCTGAGGTGTCCTGTACCAGTCTTTACATTGATGATTTGGATGTAACTACTGTCAATGGTGGAGGTCGTGCAATTACGAAGCTGGATGAAGCGATTGCGCAGGTCAGTGATGTACGTGCAAGACTGGGTGCATATGAGAACCGTCTGGAATATTCCACCAACAGTCTTGATGCATTTGAGGAAAATATGACAGGTGCATTTTCACGTTTGACGGATGTGGATATGGCAGAGGAGATGACTAACTATACCCACCAGAACGTACTGAATCAGGCAGCTATTTCTGTACTGACACAGGCAAATGATCTGCCACAGCAGATACTTCAGATTATGCAGTAATAGCACAGTCGTTGGATTGTGTAGAAACGGAGGTCTGTTTTGAAGAAGGAACAGATTGGAGATTTTACGAGAAGGATCAGCCAGTGCAATCGAAGTGAGCTGGTCGTAGTGATGTATGAAATCTTTTTTGCCTATCTGGAAGATGCGAAGACGGCATACGAGGCAGAGGAGTGGGATGCATACAAGGAAGCAATCAGAAGGGCGCAGCGGGCGATTGACGAACTGATATCGGCGCTGAACTTTTCTTACGAGCTGGCGGGGAATCTGTACAGTATCTATGTATTTTGTAAGGAGTCCCTTGCAAAGTCCATGTACAAGCGCAATATGGCGGACATGGAGGATGCAAAGCGGTTGATGGAGAAGCTCTATGATGGATTTGTCCATGTGGCAGAGCAGGATACATCGGCGCCGCTGATGAAGAATACACAGCAGGTATATGCCGGCTATACATACGGAAGGGATGATCTGGTGGAGACCTGCCAGGATTCCAACACATCAAGAGGATTCTTAGTATAAGAATCCTCTTTTGCTGTTTAGGATCGATTCAATTCATAATTTTTGATGCTGGTCAATAAAAATTTATAACGCATCTGGACGGAATTCAATTCGTAGATGTAACAGTCGATCAAGTCCGGGTCAATTACATTCTCCAGATTGCGGTAAGCATCCTGCAAATCCTGGGCTGTTCGCTGGAGATCGTTCATGAGTAAGGCATAGTGGTTATCATTCGCTTTTTCACTTTGAAAAAAACGCAACATATATCCTCCCAGTTCGTGGGTTCTGCCATAGGAATGACAGTGTCTGTTTATTATATCTATATTCCGAGTATAAACAAATAAATCCCATTCTATACAAAATACGGAAAAAACATCAAAAAATGCAAAAAAATTTCTGCATAGATAAGCTGTTTATGGCATAGCTATATAAAAAATGGCTGGAGAGATCTATGAATGCATATGGCTTGATGGCAGGAAGCTGTGGACTGGTACTGCTGATCGCATTATTAAAAAGCAGGGCACAGTTTCTGTTGAACTTTTTAGTGAGAATGGTTCTGGGGATAATTTGTATCATATGTGTGAATGATCTGCTGGCAACGCAGGGAGTTTCCCTTGCAGTCGGCATCAATCCAATCACACTTTTGACAACTGGAAGCCTTGGATTTGGCGGGGTTGCGTTGTTGTATGCCATTTTGGCGTGTCAATTTTTGTAGAAACTGACGAATGTAGAAAAAATGAGGAAAAACTATGGACAAAAGAAAAAACGATTGCTATAATCCGATTTACAAACAGACAAAGGGGTGATGAATTGGGGAAGTTACAGAGCTGACATTGCTGGCTATTCTTATCATAGCCGTGGTGACAGACCTCCGGGAGACGCGAATCAGTAACCGGCTGATTGCTTCCGGTCTTATATTAGGACTTGCATTTCGCATCGTGGGGGCGGGCGTTGCAGGTGTTGTTCATTTCCTGGTGAACATTTCTATTCCGGTTATCTTTTTATTTCTTTTATTTCAACTGCGTGTGTTAGGCGCAGGAGATATCAAGTTATTTTCCGTAATTGCTGGATTTTTGACAATCAGACAGACGCTTTATGTGATGATTGCTGCATTCGTGGCGGGTGGGGCGATTGGTATGGCAAAGCTTTTGTATCTGAGGGTAACAACTGGCAGATTCGGAGAAGGACGAACTCTAATACATTTTTCAACAGCAATTCTAATTGGATATTTATTTGTAGTCTGGGGGTGTGCCATTGAGTAAGCTTATGATGGCGGTCTGTGATACAGATCATGGGTATCGGGACAGATTCGTCACATATTTGGTAGAACGTAAGTCCAGAGAGGTGACAGTGCATGCATTTTCTGTGTTGGAGTCTTTTCTGGAGGCATTGAAGGAACAACGATTTGATGTGGTGGTATTCGGAAAGGGATTTGCCGAGGCAGAAGAAGCAGTGAAGGAAGAGGGGATTCCACTGTTGCTATTGCAGGATACCGTACCGCAACAGGTAGGGGAAGCGTTGGAGTACTGTGCAGATCAGCGAGAGACCTGTGGTAGAGCCTTTCGTTATCAGCCGATGGAAGGGATATTGCATGAGATACAGGTATTGGCAGGAGGACGTCGGGTGGAAGCGGCAGAGGCAGTTGCACTGACTTCGGGCATGGAGATCATAGGTGTGTATTCGCCTATGCATCACGAGATGCAGCTTCCGTTTGTAATGGTGCTGTCGGAGCTGTTGTCAGAAAAGCAGAAGGTGTTGTATGTGAATCTGACAAAGTATTCTGGATTTTTGGAATTATTTCATTTGCCGGGAGAGTACGATCTTGGGGATATCGTGCTTCGGCTGCGGAATAAGAGATTGCATCCTGAGACTTTTCTGCGAAGTGTCTATGAGATGGATCGGGTATGTTATATTCCACCATTCTCTAATCCAGAGAATCTGCATGATTTTTCCATGGAGGACTATCTAGCACTTTTAGGATTTTTGCAGGATAGGACGGACTTTGAAGCGGTGATTTTGGATTTCGGGAATGGAGTAGACAGACTTGCAGAGCGGCTTAGCTACTGTACCAGCATCTATTGTCCGATGAAAACAGGATACTTTTTTGAATGTCAGCTGAATCAATTTCTGGAATATCTGGACAAGGAGACTGAGAGCGAGGTCAGAGAGCGGATGCATAGGGTGAATCTTCCTTTTTCAGCTAAGCATATCCGAGGAGGAGATGTGCGCAGACAGTTGCTGTGGAGCGAGTTTGGTGACTATGTGAGAGAGCATCTGATGGGGGTAGAGTATGAGAGTATCGGATGAGGACATTCATATCCTGCGAAGACAGATCTTAGAAGAGGTGGATCTGACTAGAGAATTGGAGGATGATGAGATTTACCTGATCGTGGAGGAACAGACGGGCAGGTATACAAGGGAAAAAATGCTGACGCTTAAGGAACGGGAGGAACTGGAGCAGTTCTTATTCAATTCCCTAAGAAAGCTTGATGTGTTGCAGGAATTGCTAGAGGATGATGAGATTACAGAAATCATGGTAAATGGAGCTGGGCATATTTTCTATGAGAAGAAGGGACAGCTTTATGAGTCTGGCAAGCGTTTTTCTTCCAAGGAAAAGCTGGCAGATGTAATCCAGCAGATCGCGGGCGGTAGTAACCGAATGATAAATGAGGCGTCGCCCATTGTGGATGCAAGGCTTTCAGATGGTTCCAGAGTCAATATCGTGTTGGAGCCGGTGGCGATAGATGGTTCTGCCATATCGATTCGTAAGTTTCCAAAGAATCCGATCCGGATGGAGGATTTGATTCAGATGGGGTCCATCACGGAGGAAGCCGCAGAGTTTTTAAGGATACTGGTCTTGGCAGGATACAACATTTTTATTTCTGGGGGAACTGGTTCGGGCAAGACGACATTTTTAAATGCCCTTTCCCAGTATATTCCTAGAGAGGAGCGGTTGATTACCATAGAGGATTCCGCTGAATTACAGCTTTTGGACAAGCCCAATCTTGTTCGCCTTGAGACTAGGAATGCAAATACAGAGGGAGTCGTGCCGATCACGATACGTGACCTAATTCGCACAGCCCTTCGTATGCGGCCTAATCGGATTGTGGTTAAGTATGGAGTACCCGTCCTTTAACCCTTGATTTTACTATATCGAATCAGTGCAAACGTTCTCGCTGATACAACCCTTATATTCATTGGCTTTATAGCCTTTTTTTATTTTACAGGGTTCTAATAATAAAAAGGTGGAGTCGCCCCCACCTATGTGCTTAGAAATTAAATAGTCCAGAATTATTTACAGCATTATCTAATTGTGTCTTCAACTTTTCACATTCAGCACATTTAGCTGCATATAAATCTTTGTATTGTTCCTGACTTTCCAATTCCTTGATTCTTTTTTCATTAATTGAAATTTGTGCTCTAAGAGCATTTTCCAACGCATACCTACTGTCAGTATTTTGTTTTGTCTTTTTAAGCCTTCTATTAACAACTTTTTTAGCTCTATCTAAGACCTGACGCATTTCAGGATTATTGGAAAAGTAGCTTCTATGAACACCTGCTTTTTCACAAACAGCAGTAGTAGTAATATTATTTTCTTTTATACATTCATCTATGGCGTTAAGAACACGTTGCTTACAATCTTCTTTTTTAGCTTGATTGTATTCATTTAATGCAGCATGATTAGGTTTTTTGTTCATTCAGCTTTTCCTCCACTTTCTTAATAATATTTTCTAATGCAGCTATGTCTTCCTTGCATTTTTCAATCATCCTTACATACCCATTTGTTTCAGCTACAACTAAAGAAGCTTTTAAATCATTCAGTTGCATTTTATAGTTCAGTAAAAACTGTGTAGATGGTTTGAATAATGAGCAAGTAAGACAAGCGTTTAATTTAGGACATACACCTAAATCAGCAGGTCTACAACAATATCCATTGCACAGAGCAATTGCATCGGCATAATCTTCAAGTGCTAATTTATCCATTTGTCCAATGGAATTAATTAACAAAGATTCTTTCCTTAAATATTCCTGCATTTGTTCGTTTAGTGCCTGATTGGTAGCAACAGCGTAATAACTTAATGATGATAAAGATTTTTGTCCAAGCATTGAAGCAGCTTCTCTTGGGTCCATGTTCATGTTAATCATTTTTGTTGCTTTGGTAGCACGGAAGCGATGTGTGCGAAATTCTATTAAATCTCCCTTTGAATCAGTAATGTTATATTTAACAATTGTAGTTTTTATTGTTTTAATGAATGTTCCATAACAAATATGTAATCCATTGGAATCTGTAAATACATATTTAGAGTTAGGGTGTAATTTTCTAGTGCGTTCCACTTCTTTTGCCAATAATTCATAAATATAATTATCAATAGGAACATCATTAAATCTATTTGTTTTATACATGTAAAGTGAGATATAAGGTTTTCCATCTTTAAGCTTTATCGCTAGAATGGAAAGTCTCAAAACTTCACTAATTCGCATACCTGTATGATGTAAAATTAGAAGTATGCGGCCATAAATTTTAGGTAACTTAGGAATAAGAGTATTAAAAATAATTTTCAAATCTTCGTCACGATAAAAGTCTGTTTTATGTACTGTTTTGAAACAATAATCTTCTGACAAAAATAATACACTTGATGGAAAATTTTTATCTTCTTCCATAAGCCCCCATTCAAAGAGACATGATAGGTGTAAAATATTATTGTTAATTTCGTGCTGAGTAAAACCACTTTCAACACGTAGGAAGTAAAAATATTCTTCTAAAATTTCTCTTGTTACCTGTGCTAATGACACAATGTTTTCATCGTACTCATACAACCACTTACTAAATACTCTGTAGTAAGATAAGTAATGAGCAGCAGAACGAAGAACAACGTTAGATAGCTTAAATCGCATGTATTCCTTAACAGACTTTTTAATTTGTTCCTGCACTATATCAGTAAATATTAAATTTGAATATTCAAGTTCTTCTCGTATAGCAATTTCTTTACCTTTCCATATGTCTCTTTCGTAAATAGATTTTTTAGAATCTATATATTCAAAAACAACTGAACGAAAATAACTGACAAAAGAAATAAGTCTATTGTATTTTCTTGAAGCAACAATTTTATTACCTATTGTCATGGTTCCATTGCCAATTATTGTTTTGTGATTAGTATTTGATAAATATAAAATGTATTCATCAATATCAATATCTAATATAGATGTTATATTCTTACTATTTACAAACTTAAATAACCACTTAAATCTATCAGTATATTCGGCAAAGGTTCTAAGAGATACTTTTTTTACTGTTAATAAGTAAAAACAAAAATATTTTGCTTCTTCTCTTACTTCAGGACTGTCACACAATGTGAAATCAAATGTTCTTTTCATTACATTGCTTCTAGCAATCCATGCATCTTTTTGCTTTTGTTCTGAATTTTTATATAAATCCCAAGTCATGACATCCCAGATATCATTTGAATATGGTGGTTGCAGACCAAAGTCGTAAACACTAACTTGTTGTTTTATTGCATTCTGTAACATGGCTATTTCCTCCAATTTCTTCTAATTTTGCAATTATTAATTCCAAGTGTCTTTTTTCTTCTAATGCAAAAGCAAGATTTTGCTTATATTCATTAGTTTCATAGCTTTTAATGCGTTCATTAACAGTTTCTAAATATTGTTTATGTACATCCAAAAATTCAATGCTGGTTCTAAAGAATTCACATGTAAGGCAAGCATTCATATTTGGACAATGCATCATGTGCGGCATTCCACAAAATCCATTTGGAAGAGCCGTAGAATTTTCTGATATAACTTTATCTGTTAAATCAGACTTAGCATTAAGACCAACTGACTTACGAGCTTGCCTTTGTGTTTCAGCGTCAATTTCAATGTATTTCATAGACATTTGAATTTCTTTGTGATGTAGGATTCCAATTTGAATTAATGTGCTACTCATACCAAGTCTATATAATTCTGTCGATATAGTATGTCTAAATGCATGAGTAACAAAATTGTATTCATCTCCATCATCAGTTTTAATTCCCCAACTTCTTACGTATCTTTTCATGCTATTACTGTATGTCTGGGAATTAAAAGGATAATTTTTCTTTTTAACTGATGGGAATAAATATTTTTCTTCATAATCAAGAGATTTTATATATTTTATCCTTTTGACTATTAATTCATATAATTCCTTTGCAATAGGTATCCCACCAACATCTTGCATTTTCTGGACATCGTGACATAAAAAATATCCATGTTCATTTTGGTATATGCAATTAGGTTCTAGTTGACAAATATCAGAAATTCTAATGCCAGTGAACAAATCAATAAGGAATATCAATAGATAATCATCAGGCAACTCATGGATATGCCAAAATAGTTGAAAGATAATGTCTTGTGATACAAGATTGCTTTTAAATGTATAATCATTGTTTACGTAATCATTTTTTAATACAGGGATAACATCTGTATATATTTGCTTAACAGAAAGAAATTTGTAAAATTGTTGAACTGTATTAGCAAAATGATTATTTCTGTCGGAACTGAATTGTGATACTGCACGATATTGTTTAATATCTTCATTGGTTACATCTAAAAGGGATTTTTCACCAATAGAATTTACAAATAGCGACAGTCTTGAATAGTGATTAGTGATTGTTGCAACTGACAATTCAGTTGTGCCTACTAAATATTTCATCCATGATTTCACTAATTCTCTATTAGCTACATTTTGGATTCGCCAAAAATTAATGGATTGATTGCTGACTGTTTTATTAATTCTTTCTTCATTAATTCCCATTTTCTCTAGTTCCCAATAATTTCTATCGAGTCCGCTACGGGTATCTCTAAATTCATTAATGATGAAAAGAGAATTATTTATAACTTGTACATAATCTTGTAAATATATTTTTCCTTTTGCACTCCAAAATTGAAGCCATTCCTCCGATGTTTTCGCAGGATCTTTTACTTCTGCAAAACTATCATATCCATATGCATTCATAAATTCTGCTAAGTACATAAATGATGGAAATGCTTTACCTCTATATGAGCAAGGTTTTTTGTTTACAAAAATTGAAATAAATATATCTCTAATATCTTCAAATAATGGTGTATCTTGTATTTCAGTTAAGTCCAAAAGTGTATTTCTCTTTTTGGAGAAATATTGTCGAACATCTTCTTCAGGATATTCTTTAAAATTCCAAACACAGCTTCTCATAAAAAATCTGTGGATTGAAATATTATTGATTTGCAATTTATTCATCTTCATCGTCCTCCATAAGTAATTTTGCCAAACCTTCAAGGTCTATATTTAATGGTTCATAGTCTATAAGAAGTTTTTCAGAAAGTTCTTTCTGTACTCTTTCTTTTACACGCATATCATATTTAGCGTAGGTATTTAGAGTTGTGTCTGGGCTTTTATGCCCTAGCATTACACTAATTGTTGCAATATCAATTCCTGCATATAAGAGCCTCATTGCCGCACCATGTCTGAACATATGCGGATGCAATTTTTCAAGCTTAACTTTTTTATTCAAAGAATCAATCATATCCCTGATGGTGTCCGCTTTCATTGCACCATATTTATTAGAACCACGGAAATTGACAATAAGATAGTTGGTATCAATTCCTTTCAAATCATTGTTCATGTAAAGAATAATTTCATCACGAAGTCTATCATCAATCAGGATTGCTCGTTCAGAATTGTATTTAACAAAAGCATCAGGATTGCTCAAATCATTTCGTTTCTTCACATAAATAGTATTTTTATATATATCCCTTACATCAGTAAGATTTAAACCTATGACTTCTGATATTCTCAAAGCTGCATAATACATTAAGCCAATAATCACGCGATTTCTTCGTGACGTACAATTTTGCCAGCATAATTCAAATTCTTCTTCGGTAACAAAACGTAAAGGCTCTTGCTGTTCTGGTGTTGTCTTAGTCGAAAAAAGTGATTTGTGCTGTTGCTTTTTATGTAAGTACATTTCACGCAAAAAGGAATTTGCATGAAGAAGCTGAATCCTTTGAGAAAAAACAGGAAGGTCTTCAATTATTCCAGAAGCTTGTAAATACTGATAAAAAGTTACAACAGAACTCATCATTTGATTTACATAGGAATCTTTTCTTATAGGTTTCAAACCAGTTATGGGAATGACATTTATATCAAAATCTCCATATGTAAGGTACAATCTATAATCAGTAAGATTGTTGTAAGCACCTTTACAAGAATCACTTTTCTTTCCGACAACTTCTATGTAGTTGAATCCTTTTAGTTCCAACCATTCAAACCACTCTTTGAGATAATAGCAGTTATTACGGACTGTATTTTTGCTATCATTGCTCATGGAGAGATTTTTAAGATATTCAAATACAGGTTGGTTAATCGAACCATCGTCATTCATGATGTACCAGAAATCTTTTCCAGTTATTGTCTTAGTATGTTTAACATCCAATCCGTAACACCTCCTTTCCATTTTTAAGATTGGTTTATTTAATGAGATCTTTTCCATTCATATCTACTTTTGCATTCAGCTTTCGTGTTAATTATGATTTTTTCAAATTCACAGTATGGTTCATATCCTTCAATAGTTTTGTTATCAGCAATGAATTTAGTTATTTTGAGAAGTTTTAATATGCCATAGTTAAAAGCACAAGAGCTAGACTGTCTCCAACCGTGATAAGTAAGGTATCTTTTTTCCATAACATTATTAAAACTATCCATATAAATAGATATCTGTGAAATATCACATAAGATTACTTTTCGTGAATAACAGAAAATAGCTTTTTGTTCTTTTGGGAAAAAAATAATACCTTGCAGATGGCAATGATAACGTTTATCAGTATCATTCATAAGAAATTTGTTCAATTTTTTAACAGATTGATAAATTTCTTCGGCAGAATGACTTTCAATTTTATTAAAATCAATATTCATTACGAATAAACTGTCACGAGTAACAGTAAAGTTACCATTAAAAACTGTATTAATTTCTTCTGCATCATATTCTGTTATGTAATTGTTTGCTCTTAATAATCCAATTGCTTTTTCCTGATAATTTTTATTCATGATTCATCATCCTTTCTCGTTTGCTTTGTTTGTAAATCAATAATATTAAAATTTGTATCAGCACTCACAGGTAATAATCTGGCCGTTCGCACTGATAAGACTATTGCCAAAAATCCTTGATTAATCTACAATATTCTTATGTGCACAGAGTAGACAATTGAGTGTCTACTTCAAATGGAGAATAAATATGATTAAATTCGATACAGGCGATATATTGCCATTTAAGTTTTTTACAAAATCAAATAAAAAAGGTGGAGATTATCATTACTTATTAGCAGAAGGGCATTGGATTATAGAACAGCTTTTTCACAAAGACAGGGATATAACAGAAACAAAGGTTACTGATATAGCTGGTGCAAATGCTATGATGTTCAAAATCCATCCAGAATTACGCGATGTCATAAAACTTTTACGCATGTTTGTGTTCTCTACGCTTGATAAACCTTCAGAAATTGCTGATTTGGAGAATTACGATAAAGACTTTAATTCGTCACTAAGGAGCCTATACACAGTTATATTGGAAGAACGTGAACAGTTCCAAGAACTCTTATCAGAATTAAAATCTTGTGAAAGAGAATTGTCTTTCATTGACGCTGTGAATCCTTCTTTTGAAGAGAAGTACCAAGAGCTTGCCGAATTGGAAAAGCTTCAATACAAATTTATTCCGTCAGAATTCCATGGAATGAAAAGTGTGAACCAAATGCGAAAGGCTGTATTGGAGCAGATAGAAGAGTACAAAAGATTAGAAGATGAACTAAAAATACTATATGATTAAATTATTTTCTTTGAAACTGTAATAGTCAGAACCAGCTATTATAATATGGTCTAATAGTTGAACATCTAATAGAAGTCCTGCATTATATAATTTTTCCGTAATTTGTATGTCTTCTGTACTTGGTGTTATACATCCGCTGGGATGATTATGTATAAGAAGAATGTTAGCAGTACCCAATAAAAGGGCTCTACTGTAAACACTTCTTCCTGACACAAGGGAAGAATTTATTGTCCCATGCGAAATTTCAAAAAATCCTACAGGATGATTTTTGCTATCTACACAAATAAGAAAGCAATATTCTTCTGCCATAATATTCAGCGAAAACACATTATTCATTAAATCTACAACTTTCTCTGGTTTATCAAGATTATCCAATGCTGTATAGTTGGATGACTTTTCTCTTACCAAGATAGTATTTCTGTAGTCGTTATCTATTTTGGCTTTGTATGTAGTTATTCTCATAAAATTCACTCACTTCCTTCGTTTTTTAAAGAAAGGGTAGCTCTGTAAATAGAACTACCCTAAAAATCACGCTAGATTAATTGCAACTTCTGTAAAGGAGCTACCGTAAGCGTCAAATCACTCGCCTTAACAAATCGTTAGTTTTGTGCCACACTTTAA
>CAZBFN010000017.1:0-61968 GCA_964491235.1 uncultured Roseburia sp. | reverse complement strand
AACCCCTGTTTCCGCCGTGAGAGGGCGGCGTCTTAACCGCTTGACCAACGAACCGAACAATAACTATTATACCATGCAATTTTTAAAATGCAAGTACTTTTTTAAAAAAATATTGTGAGTTGCAGGATACCGTCAAAAAGTACGAAAGCATCAGACGAAATGGCTAAAGTGAAAAAGCGTGGGTTGTACAATATTAATAAAATGACAAAAAATAATGAAAAAATATATTTCAAATTGCACAATATGATAAAATATTAGCAAACTTTTCTTTTGAAAAAATGGAAAGTAATATGATCGTAAAAAGGGATGGAGGGATATTTATAATGCTTGAACAGTCATATTATGACAAAGCGGATGAAATTATTGCGCAGCATGGAACGGAAAAGAAGTTTTTGATACCTGTAATACAGGATATCCAGAGTGAATACCGTTACTTGCCGCCAGAGTTATTGACCTATGTGGCAAAGAAGCTTGGGGTAGGTGAGGCGAAGGCGTACAGCGTGGCAACTTTTTATGAGAATTTCTCTTTTGAAGCAAAGGGAAAGTACATCATTAAGGTGTGTGACGGCACGGCGTGTCATGTTAGAAAGTCCACAGCGATCCTTAATAAGTTGAGAGAGGAACTGGGACTGAGTGCAGAGAAGCATACCACAGACGACATGATGTTTACCTTGGAGACCGTATCCTGTCTCGGTGCCTGCGGACTCGCACCGGCACTTACGGTAAATGATAAGGTGCATCCGGCGATGACTCCTGAAAAGGTGACGGAGCTTATTGCAGCGCTGAGAAGTGGAGAAGAAGGAGAATAGAAGCAATCATAGAAACGTTGAATCAAATATTAAGTGATTATGGGGGCAAAAATGAAGATAAATTCCAGAGATGATTTGAGACTGGCGAGAGAGGCTGCAATTGCCGAGATGAAGAGCCAGACAAAGCGTATCTTGATCTGTGCCGGAACCGGATGCCTTGCAGGTGGTTCCCAGCAGATTTATGAGAAGCTAAAGGAACTTACAGATGGTATGGAGGGGGTGGATATCACCTTTGCGCCAGAGGCTGCGCATGTTGGGGTAAAGCAGAGTGGCTGTCATGGATTCTGTGAGATGGGACCGTTGGTGCGCATTGAGCCATCCAACTATCTGTACATAAAGGTAAGGGAAGAGGATTGTGAAGAGATTTTCAATGAGACAATCTTAAATGACAGACCAGTGGAACGTCTGCTATACGAATTAAATGGGGTTAAGTATAAGGAACAGATTCCTTTCTATGCGAAGCAGACCAGACAGGTACTGAAGAATTGTGGACATATTGACGCGGAGAATATATCAGAATATTTTGCGGTCGGCGGATATAAAGCATTGGAAAAGGCGCTCTTTGAGATGAAGCCAGAGGATGTTATTGATGTCGTATTAGAATCCAACCTGCGTGGACGAGGAGGCGGAGGCTTCCAGACAGGTTATAAATGGAAGCAGGTGGCAAGACAGAAGGAGACGAGACGCTATGTAGTATGTAACGGTGACGAGGGTGATCCGGGGGCGTTTATGGATCGAAGTGTTATGGAGGGCGACCCGCATAAGATGATCGAGGGTATGATTATCGCAGGTTATGCAGTGGGAGCACAGGAGGGATATATCTATGTGCGTGCCGAGTATCCACTTGCAATCAAGCGTCTTAAGGTAGCCATTACACAGGCAGAGGAAGCGGGTATTCTGGGGGAGAATATCATGGGCTCCGGTTATAGCTTCCGAATTCATATCAACCGTGGAGCAGGAGCATTTGTCTGTGGTGAGGGAAGTGCCCTGACGGCATCCATCGAGGGCGAGCGTGGTATGCCTAGAACCAAGCCGCCAAGAACCGTAGAGCAGGGACTTTTTGCAAAGCCTACGGTGCTTAATAATGTAGAGACCTATGCGAATGTACCATTGATCGTGTTAAATGGTGCAGACTGGTATCATAATCTGGGAACAGAGACCAGTCCGGGAACCAAAGCATTTGCATTGACAGGAAGTGTGAAGAATACAGGACTGATAGAAGTTCCGATGGGAACGACCCTTCGGGAGATCGTGTACGATATCGGCGGTGGCGTAAAGGGAGATGTACCTTTTAAGGCGGTGCAGATCGGTGGACCATCCGGAGGATGTCTGGTGACCAGCAATCTGGATGTCTGTCTTGACTTTGACTCCCTTAAAAAGCTTGGAGCCATGATCGGTTCTGGTGGTCTGGTAGTTATGGATGAGAATACCTGTATGGTAGAGGTGGCAAGATTCTTTATGAACTTTACCCAGAATGAGAGCTGTGGTAAATGCGTGCCTTGCCGTGAGGGTACGAGACGTATGTTAGAGATACTGGAGGATATCGTTGCTGGAAAGGGTACGATGGAGCAGTTGGATATCTTACAGGAGTTAGGAGAGGCGATTACGGATACGGCGCTTTGTGGATTGGGAAAGAGTGCTGCTTTGCCAGTGCTTAGTACCTTAAAGAATTTCCGTGAGGAATATATTGAGCATGTTGTAGATAAGCGCTGTCGTACTGGAAATTGTCAGGCGCTGCGCCGCTATATCATTGACCCGTCCAAGTGTAAGGGGTGTTCCAAATGTGCAAGAAACTGTCCGGTGGAGGCGATTAGCGGACAGGTCAAAGAACCGTTTACAATCGATACATCCAAGTGTATCAAGTGTGGCGCATGTATGGAGAATTGTGCCTTTGGTGCAATCTATACAGAAAACTAGAGGGTATTATTTGGAGGGGTAAGATAAATATGGACTACATTACAATTGATTCAAAATGCGTGCCGATTGAGGGCGAGAAAAACGTATTATCATTAATTAGAAAGGCGGGAATCGACCTGCCGACATTCTGTTATCATTCGGAGCTTTCCATCTATGGAGCATGTCGTATGTGCGTGGTGGAGGATGACAGAGGAAGAATTTTTGCATCCTGTTCGGAGCAGCCGAAGCCGGGGATGGTAATCTACACTAATACGAAGAAGATTCAGCGTTACCGTAAGCTGATCATCGAGCTGTTATTAGCATCCCATTGCAGAAATTGTACCGTTTGCCATAAGAATGGTATGTGTGAATTACAGTCATTGGCATACCGGGTCGGCGTACATGCGGTGAGATTCTTAAATAACCGCAAGGAAAAGGAATTGGACTTAAGTTCTCCGAGTATTGTGAGAGATCCGAATAAGTGTATTCTCTGTGGTGACTGTGTGCGTACCTGCGATGAGATTCAGGGCGTTGGAGCTATCGATTTTGCGAACCGTGGTTCCCGCATGGAAGTGATGCCAGCATTTGATAAGAAGCTGGCCGAGACGGATTGTGTGGGCTGTGGACAGTGTGCATCTGTCTGTCCGACAGCGGCAATTTCCATTCGCACGAATGTTACTCAGGTATGGAATGCGATTGAGGACAAGGATGTGCGGGTCGTAGCACAGATCGCACCGGCAGTACGTCTGGCAGTGGGGGATCACTTTGGTATTCCAAAGGGTGAGAACTCTTTTGGAAGATTGGTGGAAGCACTGCGAATTATGGGATTCGATGAGGTTTACGATACCAATTTTGCAGCGGATCTTACTGTTATGGAGGAGTCCAAGGAGTTCTTGGAGCGCCTTGAGAAAAATGAGAAGTTACCTCTGTTTACGTCCTGCTGTCCGGGATGGGTAAAATACTGTGAGAATAAGTATCCAGAATTTGCAGAGAATATTTCTACCTGTCGTTCTCCACAGGGAATGCTCTCAGCAGTCGTGAAGGAATATTTTGCCGAGAAGGATAAGGCGGATGGTAAGCGCACAGTAGTAGTTTCTATTATGCCTTGTACCGCGAAAAAGGGTGAAATCCTTCGACCAGATAATTTTACCGATGGCAGACAGGATACGGATTATGTACTGACCACGGTCGAGATTATCCGTATGATCAAGCAGATGGGAATTCAGTTTGAAAAGTTGAGTGGAGAGGCTGCTGATATGCCATTTTCCATTGCTTCTGGAGCTGGAGCTATTTTTGGTGCAACAGGAGGCGTGACCGAGGCGGTGTTAAGACGTCTTGCGCCAGAGAAGAATTACAAGGCATTGAATGATATCGGTTTTACAGGAGTACGGGGAGAAGAGGGCATTAAGGAAACGACTGTGACAGTGGGAGATAGAGAGGTACGGATTGCCATTGTGCATGGCCTTGCCAATGCAGGCAGATTGATCGAGTCCATGAAGCGGGGCGAGAAGCAGTATGATTTTGTTGAGGTCATGGCATGTCGTAGAGGCTGTATTATGGGTGGCGGACAGCCAGCTCAGGCGGGACCTCGAACCAGAAAGGGACGTATGGAGGGTATCTATAAGGTGGATGCTGCATCTAATATACGATTCCCGGATGAGAATCCGACAGTAAAGCAGCTTTATGCAGATTTATTGGTGGGAAAGGAGCATAAGCTTCTTCATCGGAATCTGCATTGACAAAAGGAGGGATTATATGGAACACACAAATCCATTGCTGACAGGAAATAACAGCGATCATAAGTTTATCACGATCGGAGAGATTATGATTCGCCTGACTCCGCCGAACTATGAGAAGATTCGTATGACCCACAGCTTTGAAGCGAGCTATGGTGGCAGTGAGGCGAACATTGCTCTCGCGTTGGCGAACCTTGGCGTGGATAGTACCTTCTTTACCGTAGTTCCAGATAACAGTCTGGGCAAGAGTGCCATTCGTTTGCTGCGAAGCAATGATGTGCATTGTACACCCGTGATTCTAAGTACGCCGGAGGAGACACCTACCCACCGTCTGGGAAGCTATTATCTGGAGACGGGATATGGAATCCGTCCAAGTAAGGTCATTTATGATAGAAAGCATAGTGCTATTACAGAGTATGATTTTAGTAAGGTGGATCTATATCAGCTTTTGGACGGCTATACATGGTTGCATTTAAGTGGTGTTACACCAGCACTTGCGCCAAATTGTAAGCAGCTTACCATGGACTGCCTTGAGGTGGCGAAGGAGCTCGGAATTACAGTGAGTTTTGATGGTAATTTCCGCAGTAAGCTCTGGACATGGGAAGAGGCGAGAGACTTCTGTACAGAATGTCTGCCATATGTGGATGTGCTCCTTGGAATCGAGCCTTATCATCTTTGGAAGGATGAAAAGGATCACAGCAAGGGAGATGTAAAGGATGGTGTTCCGCTTCAGCCGACTTACGAGCAGCAGGATGAGATATTTCGGGTATTCGTGGAGCGTTATCCGAACATCAAGTGTATTGGACGCCATGTGCGCTATGCCCACAGCGGAAGCGAGAATAGTCTAAAGGCATTTTTGTGGTATGAGGATCATACCTTTGAGAGCAAGTTGTTCACCTTTAATATTTTAGACCGGGTCGGCGGTGGTGATGCATTTGCCAGTGGTCTGATCTATGCGATGATGCATGACTACAAGCCGATGGATATGGTGAATTTTGCAGTAGCAAGTAGTGCGATCAAGCACACGATTCGTGGGGATGCCAATATCACGGATGACGCGACAAGCATTCGCAACCTCATGAATATGAATTACGACATCAAGAGGTAACATTTTGGAAAAAAGCTTGTATTTATTTGGAAAAAAGCTTGCATTTTGCTGTTTATGGTGCTATTCTAGATGTGATAACATGATGACTGAGTTGAGAGAGGGCTTTTGTCCTCTCTCAATTCACGTTTATAGATGAAAAACTGAATATTTGAGAAGGAAGGTGTACACATGTCAAAGCGTGAAAGTTACGAAGCGCGCACCGAAGAACTGATTACTCCGATCATTGAACGTATGAATTTTGAACTCGTGGATGTGGAGTATGTAAAGGAAGGCGGCACATGGTATTTGCGAGCGTATATCGACAAAGAAGGCGGTATTACTGTAAATGATTGTGAGGCAGTTGCAAGAGAGATGAATGAGATCTTGGATCAGGAAGATTTTGTAGAAGATTCCTATGTGTTTGAGGTAAGTTCACCGGGGTTAGGAAGACCTCTTAAGAAGGAAAAGGATTATGTTAGAAGCATGGGTAAGGAAGTTGAGATACGAACCTACCGTGCAATCAATCGTGAAAAGGAATTCTATGGCATCTTATCAGCATATGATGAGACGACCGTAACCATAGAGCCGGAGGATGGTGAGAAGATGACTTTTGAGAAGTCTGATATCGCGTTGATCCGTCTGGCATTTGATTTTTAATCACTACGCTTAGAAATTGCGTCATAATAACCACAATATAATATAGGAGGATAATAAAATGAGTAATAATGAGTTATTAGAAGCGTTGAATATATTAGAACAGGAGAAAAATATCAGTAAGGATACTTTGCTTGAGGCAATTGAGAATTCACTTGTAACAGCTTGCAAGAACCATTTTGGTAAGTCTGAAAATGTAAAGGTCACAATTGATCCAGAGACATGCGAGTATCATGTATTTCAGGAGAAGACAGTTGTTGAGAAGGTAGAGGACTCTGTGGAGGAGATCAGTGTTGTCAATGCCAAGATGATCGATTCCAAGTATGAAGTCGGAGATGTTGTAAATGTGGAAGTACAGTCTAAGGAGTTTGGACGTATTGCAACACAGAATGCAAAGAATGTCATCTTGCAGAAAATCCGCGAGGAGGAGCGTAAGGTACTGTTCGATCAGTATTACAGCAAGGAAAAGGATGTTGTTACCGGTGTGGTACAGCGTTATATCGGAAGAAATGTCAGCATCAATCTGGGCAAGCTAGATGCGATTTTGACAGAGAATGAGCAGGTAAGAGGCGAGGTATTCCAGCCAACAGAGCGTATTAAGTTATATGTATTAGAAGTTAAGTCTACTTCCAAGGGACCTAAGATTTTGGTATCCAGAACTCATCCAGAGTTAGTAAAGCGTTTGTTTGAGTCTGAGGTTACTGAGGTCAAGGAAGGCATTGTTGAGATCAAAGCGATCGCAAGAGAGGCTGGAAGCAGAACCAAGATTGCAGTATGGTCTAACGATCCAGATGTAGATCCAGTTGGAGCATGCGTTGGTATGAACGGCGCAAGAGTCAATGCAATCGTAAATGAGCTTCGTGGTGAGAAGATTGATATTATCACATGGAATGAGAATCCAGCTATGATGATTGAGAATGCACTTAGCCCAGCAAAGGTCATCTCCGTTATCGCAGATGCAGATGAAAAGTCAGCAAAGGTCGTTGTACCAGATTATCAGTTATCACTGGCAATCGGTAAGGAAGGTCAGAATGCAAGACTTGCAGCAAGACTTACTGGATTCAAGATCGATATCAAGAGTGAGACTCAGGCAAGAGAATCTGGCGACTTCTTAGATTACGAGAACGAGTACGAGGACGACGAGTACTACGATGAGGAGTATGTAGAAGATGGTGAATATGCAGAGGATGGCGAATATACTGCTGAATCTGCTGGAGAGTATGAAGAGTAACAGGGGTTGAGTAGAAAATGGCGAATAAGAAGATTCCAATGCGTCAGTGTGTCGGTTGTCGTGAGATGAAAGCGAAGAAGGACATGATCCGAGTAATCAAGACTGCGGCAGAAGAGGGAGAACAGAGTGAGATCCTTCTGGATACGACCGGAAGAAAGAATGGCAGAGGAGCTTATGTCTGTCCGAACAGTGAATGTTTACAGGCCGCAATTAAGAATAAGGGTCTGGAGCGATCATTTAAGATGCCAATTCCAAAGGATGTATATGAAGTGCTGACAAAGGAGATGGAGGAGTTTGAAACCAGATAAGGTATTATCAATGCTTGGGATTGCAGCTAAATCAGGCAGCATTGCCAGCGGAGAATTTTCTACTGAAAAGGCAGTCAAAGATGGCAAGGCGTATCTCGTGATCGTGGCAGGAGATGCGTCAGAAAACACCCAGAAGATGTTTCGTAATATGACCGATTTTTATGAAGTTCCTATGTATCTGTACGGAGATAAAGAGACACTTGGACATTTTATCGGTAAGGAGTTTCGAGCGTCACTGGCAGTGACCAATGAAGGGCTGGCTCATTCGATCGAGGATAAATTGAAGCAGATGTTAACAACTGAATAATGGAGGAAATAAGATATATGGCAAAAATGAGAGTTCATGAACTCGCAAAAGAGTTAGGAATTGAAAATAAGCAGATAATAGAATTTTTAAGCACAACGGAGCATGCAGTAAAGTCACACAGCAGCAGCGTGGAAGATGACGTACAGGCAATGGTGCGCAAGCAGTTCGGACAGGGAACAGCACCAAAGGCAGCTGAGCCGGCAAAGACTGAGAGCCCAGCGCCAAAGGCTGAGAGTGCGGAGCCAAAGGCTGATAATGCAGCAAAGGCAGATAATGCTGACAGACCAAAGAAGAAGTCTAGTATAACCGCTGTCTTTAATGCGCAGTATAGTAAGCAGGGAGGCGGACATGGCAATAACAGAAGACCGAATGGTCAGGGAAATGGTCGTCCAGGTAATGGAGACCGCCGTCCGATGAATGGAGATCGCCGCCCGATGAACGGAGGCAGACCAGAGCAGCGTCAGGCAAAGCCAGCTAGCGATTATGATGTAAGAAAGGCATTTGAGCGAGCAATCAATCCGGAGGCAGCAAAGGCAGCTGAGGAGGCAGAACGCGCAGCAGCAGCGGCAAAGGCAGAGGCAGCAAAGGCAGCTGAGCAGAATGTGGCAGCTAAGAAGGCTGAGGAACCAACAGTAAAGCAGGAGAGCCGTCCAAACGTATACGAGAATGTATACGAGAATGTATACGCAAATAATAACGCGAATCGTCCAAACAATAACGGAGATCGTCGACCAAATAACAACGGAGAACGCCGTCCGAATAATAATGGGGATCGTCGTCCAAACAACAACGGAGACCGTCGTCCAAATAATAACGGAGATCGCCGTCCACAGGGTGACAGACCGGCAAGACCAGGCCAGGGTGGATTTGGCGGTAACAGAGGAGGTAGACCAGATGGCAATCAGAGACCTTTCTCAAATGGCAGACCGAATCAGAATGGTGGTCAAGGTGATAGAAACGGCAATCGTGGCAATTCGTATCGCGGTGGTCAACCTGCTGGAAGACTCGACCGTGAAATCGATCGTTTCAACAAAGAGTCAGCGGCAAACGCAGCAGCGACAGAAGAACTGCGCGGTAAAGAGTCCAGAGAGCGTGATAAGGAGCGCGGCAAGAGCAATAAGCAGCGTAACGAGTACGATCCACTTGGAAGCAAGAAGCAGGAACGCTTTGTTAACCTTGAGAAGAATGGTGGCAAGAAGAAGCCTCAGCAGCAGCCACAGCCTAAGCAGGAAGAGGAAGTAATCCGTACCTTGATACTTCCAGAGAAGCTTACAATCAAGGAACTTGCTGATAAGATGAAGGTACAGCCAGCAGCTATCGTTAAGAAGTTATTCTTAAAGGGAACTATGGTAACTGTAAATCAGGAAGTGGATTATGAGACAGCAGAGGAGATCGCATTAGAGTTTAACTGCATCTGTGAACCAGAGGAGAAGATCGATGTAATCGCAGAGCTTCTTAAGGAAGAGGATGATCCAGAAGATACATTAGTAGCACGTCCACCAGTTGTATGTGTTATGGGTCACGTTGACCATGGTAAGACATCTTTATTGGACGCAATCCGTTCTACCCGTGTAACAGACAAAGAGGCTGGTGGTATCACACAGCACATCGGTGCTTCTGTGGTTTCTATTAACGATCAGAATATCACATTCTTAGATACACCGGGTCACGAGGCGTTTACTGCAATGCGTATGCGTGGTGCAAACTCTACTGATATTGCAATCCTTGTTGTCGCAGCGGATGATGGTGTTATGCCACAGACCGTAGAGGCAATCAACCATGCAAAGGCAGCGGGCGTTGAGATTATTGTTGCCATCAACAAGATTGATAAGCCAAGTGCGAATATCGAGCGTGTAAAGCAGGAGTTATCTGAGTACGAGTTGATTCCAGAGGATTGGGGCGGAAGCACAATTTTCTGTCCAGTATCTGCACATACCAAGGAAGGTATCGAGAATCTGCTTGAGATGATTCTTCTGACCTCAGAGGTATTAGAGTTAAAGGCTAATCCAAAGCGTAACGCAAGAGGTCTTGTTATCGAGGCACAGCTTGATAAGGGTCGTGGTGCAGTTGCAACTGTTCTGGTACAGAAGGGTACCTTAAAGGTTGGTCAGCCAATCGCTTGTGGTAGCTGCTATGGTAAGGTTCGTGCAATGATCGACGATCAGGGAAGACGTGTGAAGGAAGCTGGTCCATCTACTCCAGTAGAGATCTTAGGACTTTCTTCTGTTCCAGAGGCTGGTGAGACCTTCGTATCCACAGATACAGAGAAGGAAGCACGTTCCTTCGCAGAGACATACATCTCTGAGGGCAAGAACCGTCTGATCGAAGATACCAAGGCAAAGATGTCCTTAGACGATCTGTTCTCACAGATTCAGTCTGGAAATGTAAAGGAATTAAATATTATCGTAAAGGCAGATGTACAGGGTTCCGTAGAGGCAGTAAAGCAGAGTCTCGTAAAGCTGTCTAACGAAGAGGTAGTCGTAAAGGTAATTCATGGTGGTGTTGGTGCCATCAACGAGTCCGATGTCAGCTTAGCATCTGCATCTAATGCGATCATCATTGGATTTAACGTTCGTCCGGACCCAACGGCAAAGGTGACTGCAGAGAAGGAGAATGTAGACGTAAGACTTTACAAGGTCATCTACAATGCAATAGAGGACGTAGAGGCAGCTATGAAGGGTATGTTAGACCCTATCTTCGAGGAGAAGGTACTTGGTCATGCAGAGGTACGTCAGATTTTCAAGGCTTCCGGTATCGGAAATATCGCAGGTTCTTATGTGCTTGATGGTATGTTCCAGAGAGGTTGTAAAGTGCGTATTTCCCGTGAGGGTACTCAGATTTTCGAGGGCGATTTAGCTTCCTTAAAGCGTTTCAAGGATGATGTAAAGGAAGTAAAGGCTGGTTACGAGTGCGGTCTTGTATTTGAAGGTTTCAATGACATTGCTGAACTCGATATCGTAGAGGCTTACACGATGGTAGAGGTACCACGATAGATTAAGAGGAAAAAGAATGAGAAAAAATAGTATCAAGAATACCCGTATCAACGGGGAAGTGCTGCGGGAGTTATCGAATATTATCCGTGGGGAGATTAAGGATCCACGGATTAATCCGATGACCAGCGTGGTGACTGTGGAGGTCGCACCGGACTTAAAGACCTGTAAGGCATATATCAGTGTACTCGGAGACGAGGAGTCACAGAAGAATACATTAGCAGGTCTGCGCAGTGCGGAGGGCTATATTCGTAGAGAGTTAGCAAGAAGCATCAATCTGAGAAATACACCAGAGATTACATTTATTCTCGATCAGTCTATTGAGTACGGTGTTCGTATGTCCAAGATGATTGATGATGTGACCAAGGATATCCGCGAGGATAACGGAGAAGAATAATATGACAAATTTTGATGAATTTTTGACAGATGTACACACAGTTGCCATCGGTGGACATATTCGTCCAGATGGTGACTGTGTGGGCTCCTGCCTTGCAACTTATAATTATATTAAGACATATTATCCCAAGATTGAGGTGGATCTGTACTTAGAACCAATTCCAAATATCTTTAAGTTCATGGCAAGCTCAGCAGAGATTATCTCTGACTTTTCAGCAGATAAGAAGTATGATCTTTTTATTGCGCAGGATTGTGGAGATGCAGGAAGACTGGGAGATGTGGCACGTTATTTTGAAAATGCGGCAAAGACGATCTGCGTAGATCATCACGTCAGCAACCAGAGCTTTGCGGATGAGAATTATATCTTTCCTGATGCAAGTTCTGCCTCAGAATTGATATATGATCTGCTTCCGAAGGATCGTATCACCAAGGAGATTGCAGAGTGTATCTATACTGGAATGGTGCATGACACTGGAGTATTCCAGTACTCCTGTACATCTAGAAAGACGATGGAGACTGCGGGAGCGTTGATGGAGCTTGGTATCAATTATCCGAAGATTGTGGACGAGACCTTTTATACCAAGACCTATCAGCAGAATCAGATTCTGGGATTGGCATTGCTTAAGAGCAAACTGCACTTGGATGGAAAGTGTATTTCCAGTGTGATTACTGAGGAGGAGATGCAAAAGTACGATGTACTGCCAAAGCATCTTGACGGTATTGTCAGCCAGCTTCGTGTCACCAAGGACGTGGAAGTGGCAATCTTTTTGTATCAGACTGGTGATGGTACTTTTAAGGTAAGTACACGCTCCAAGGAGATCGTAGATCTGGCACAGATCGCAGTGAAGTATGATGGTGGCGGACATAAGCGTGCCGCAGGATTTACCATGACAGGAGAACCAGATGCGATTGTTGAGCAGATCGTAGCGGATATTGCAGAAAGCCTGAAATAACAATGGTAATTAGGTGCATGGAAGTGCACATAAGAACAGACAAGGAATTAGATGAGGCATGATTAACGGAATCATCAATGTATACAAAGAAAAAGGATATACCTCCTTTGATGTAGTGGCGAAGTTGCGAGGTATCCTTAAAACAAAGAAAATCGGACACACAGGGACACTCGATCCAGATGCGGAGGGAGTGTTGCCTGTGTGTCTTGGTAAAGCCACAAAAGTCTGTGATTTATTGACAGATAAGAATAAGGAATATGAAGCTGTGATGCTTCTTGGTACCGTGACAGATACACAGGATGTCACAGGAACGGTGTTGGAAGAAAAGCCAGTGGATGTCAGCGAGGAAGCAGTGCGTGAGGCAGTCATGAGTTTTGTGGGTGATTATATGCAGGTGCCGCCGATGTATTCTGCATTGAAGGTCGATGGAAAGAAGCTTTGTGATCTGGCGAGAGCCGGAGTGACAGTGGAGCGCAAGGCGAGACCGGTACAGATACTTGCAATTGATATTCTTGAGATAGAGCTTCCGCGGGTGAGGATGCGGGTAAGCTGTTCGAAGGGAACTTATATCCGTACCTTGTGTCAGGATATCGGTGAGAAGTTAGGCTGTGGTGCATGTATGGAATCCCTGCTCCGCACACGGGTATCCCATTTTACGGTGCAGGAGGCGCTTAGGCTTTCAGAGATAGAGGCGTTGGTGGCAAAAGAGGCAGAGGGAGTCCTGCCGGAGAACTGGGAAGCAGAGCAGTTCTCATTTTTGCATGCGGTGGATTCAGTGTTCTTACAATATAAAGAAGCCGTGGTAAAACGGGAATTTGAAAAGCTCTTATATAACGGTAACAGAATGCGACCAGAGATGTTCGTGGACTATGACAAGGAGTGGGAAGCAGACTCAATTCGTGTCTATGATATGGCGGGACAGTTCATCGGAATTTACCAGTATCAGAGCGGACAGGATGATTATAAGCCAGTCAAAGTATTTATGACTAAATGAGACTGACAGGAAGGCTTGCGGTGCGTTAAGGCGCATATGAGGGGAAATATGAAGTATATCAGAAATACAACAGACTTTTATATAGAAGAAAATACGGTAATTTCTCTTGGGAAGTTTGACGGAATCCATAGAGGACATGAGCTTTTGCTGGAACATCTGACAGCAAAAAAAGAAGAAGGACTTGCCGGAGTCATTTTCACCTTTGATATCCCTCCACGAAAGAATGTGGAGAAAATAGAGGCAAAGGTGCTGACGACCAATGAGGAAAAGATGCATATTTTTGAGCAGCTTGGCGTTGATTATCTGGTAGAATGCCCGTTTACGAAGGAAATTATGTGTATGGAGGCTGAGGATTTTATTGACAAGATCGTAAATCAGCTTCATGTAAAATGTTTCGTCGTGGGAGAGGATGCTCATTTTGGTCATAACCGCCGGGGCGATTATAAGATGTTACAGGAGCATGCCAAGGAATACGGTTATGAAGTGATGGTGGTGAAAAAGATGCAGGAGGATGAGCGGGATATCAGCAGCACCTTCGTGCGGGAAGAAATCGTCAAGGGCAATATCGGAAAGGCAAATCACCTTCTGGGATATCGTTATTTTGTTACCAGTGTGGTGGCCCATGGCAATCAGATTGGCAGGACGATTGGTATTCCTACTATTAACCAGCTTCCGTCAGAGGAAAAGCTGCTGCCACCCAATGGTGTCTATGTTACAGAAGTTTATATCGATGAAGAGAAGTATCGTGGGATTACTAATGTGGGATGTAAGCCGACGATTGAGGGCAAGAACCCAATCGGAGTTGAGACGCATCTGTTGGATTTCCACGGAGATGTGTATGATAAGGTCGTGACGGTAGAATTTATTTGCCGGGTGCGTGAGGAACGAAAGTTTGCTTCTATTGAGGAATTAAAAGAGCAGATGCAGAATGATATCGCATACGGAAGGACATATTTCTCAAAGAATATGGAATAATTACAAATATTACATAATTATTACAAAATTGTGTTGACAGTGTAAAAAACGCTTGCTATACTGGAAAATGGAGTTCGGGAGAGGTGAAATTCCCGTAGGTGTGATTTTGTGAATGAAAGATCAGGAGGTCTTATGAAGGCAAGATTAACAAGGATAGCAGGATTATTAGTAGCGGGTACATTAGTATTTGGGATTGCATATACAAGTCAGTTAGACGAAAAGGAAGTACCAGAAGCAGATGGCAATGTGCGTGCCGGAGTTGCTTCTGAGTTTAATACAGAGTTAGATTCTTATGGTGATGTCTCTGTTTCATCAGGTGTAACAGGAACATTATCCGAGTATTTACAGGATTTAGAAATGGTAGAGGCGCAGGTGACTGAATCTGCGGCAGTTACCACAGCAACTGGTCAGGAGGCTGCGGCAGTCGAGGCAGTTGCGGCAGCAAGTGCTTTTGGTTATACCAATCTTGGTGTTGCCAATGTTGACGGTAACTTGAATGTAAGAGCGGCAGCAAGTACAGATGCTGAAATCGTTGGTAAGATGCCGAACAACGCCGGATGTGAGATTCTTGGCGTGGAAGGCGAGTGGACCAAGATTCAGTCAGGTGATGTTGAGGGATATGTTAAGTCTGAGTATCTTTTAAGTGGTGATGTGGCATTAGCAAGAGCTGAGGAAGTGAAGCAGACCCTTGCAACCGTTACTACCACAACTTTATATGTAAGAGAGCAGCCGAACACAGAGTGCTCTGTTATTACTATGATGCCACAGGGCGAGGAATTAGAGGTCGTAGAGATCTTAGATGGCTGGGTCAAGATTAATGTCGATAGTGATGAGGGATATGTATCCGCTGAGTATGTAGAGATTTCAAGTGAGCTTACCAAGGCGATGACCATGACAGAGATCCGTTATGGACAGGGTGTATCTGATGTACGAGTTTCCTTAGTACAGTATGCGACACAGTTTGTTGGTAACCCATATGTATGGGGAGGTACCAGCCTTACCAACGGAGCAGATTGCTCTGGATTTGTAATGAGCGTATTTGCGAACTACGGTATTTCATTACCACATTCTTCACGTTCACAGGCAAATTGTGGAGCAAGCATTTCCGCATCTGAGGCACAGCCAGGAGACTTATTCTTCTATGGCAATGGAAGTTCCATTAACCATGTTGCTATCTATATCGGTAACGGACAGGTAGTACATGCAAGTTCTCCAAGATCTGGAATCAAGATTTCAGGTGCATATTATAGAACACCTGTAAAGGTTGTTAGAATTATTAATAACTAAGATTATTTTGGAGAAAATATCATTTAGGCATTTACAGGAAGTTTTTCCTATGTTATACTGTGCAAGTATGAGTTTAGCCCATATTCGGTAGATGGACACTCCGACCTTTTACTGAGTATCATATGTAATTGGGCGATAACGACAGCTTAATAAAAGCTATCTAATTATGAAGAAGGAGGATCAGAACATGATCGCAAAGGACAAGAAGCAGAGCATTATCGCAGAGTATGGTAGAACACCAAACGACACAGGTTCACCAGAGGTACAGGTTGCTATTTTAACAGCACGTATCGAGGAGCTTACAGCTCATTTACAGGAGAACCCAAATGACCATCATTCAAGACGTGGTCTTTTAAAGATGGTAGGTCAGAGACGTGGTCTCTTAGCATACTTAAAGAAGATCGACATCGAGAGATATCGTTCCTTAATCGAGCGTTTAGGTCTGAGAAAATAAGAACAGTCCACAAGCGGCACATTGTGCCGCTTAAAAATAGAGCGGAGAGTATTCCCGCTCTATTTTTATAAATAAGGCAGAGTTAACGATCCGAGACCACTGAAATATACATACCAATTGGGTAAGTGTGTGCATTTCAGTAGTTTCGGACATTCTGCCAAAGATAGAATGAAAGCATAAATAAAAGGAGAGAAAGCATGTACAAAAGTTTTTCGATGGAGCTTGCTGGCAGAACTTTGACCGTTGATATCGGAAGAGTCTGCGCACAGGCAAATGGAGCAGCATTATTAAAGTATGGTGAGACAACTGTATTGTCCACTGTTACAGCATCTGATAAGCCAAGAGATGGTATTGACTTCTTCCCACTCAGTGTAGAATATGAGGAGAAGATGTACGCAGTTGGTAAGATTCCAGGTGGATTCAACAAGAGAGAGGGTAAGGCATCTGAGAACGCAATCCTTACATCCCGTGTTATCGACCGTCCTATGAGACCACTGTTCCCAAAGGATTACCGTAACGATGTTACAATTAATAACATGGTAATGTCCGTAGATACACAGTGTCGTCCAGAGGTCGTAGGTATGATCGGTTCCGCACTGGTTACCACAATTTCTGATATCCCATTCGCAGGTCCATGTGCGACTACACAGATGGGTATGGTAGACGGAGAATTTATCGTGAACCCATCCCAGAAGGATTGGGACAACGGAGATTTGCAGCTTACTGTTGCATCTACAGCAGAGAAGGTTATCATGATCGAGGCTGGAGCAAATGAGATTCCAGAGGAGAAAATGATTGAGGCGATTTACAAGTGCCACGATATTAACCAGACAATTATTGAGTTCATCAATAAGATCTGTGCAGAGGTTGGTAAGCCAAAGCATGAGTATACAAGCTGTGCAATTCCAGAAGAGATGTTCGCTGCAATCAAGGAGATTGTTACTCCAGAGCAGATGGAAGAGGCAGTATTTACCGATGAGAAGCAGAAGCGCGAAGAGAATATCCGCGAGGTTACTGCTAAGTTAGAGGAAGCATTTGCAGATAAGGAAGAGTGGCTTGCTGTATTAGGCGAGGCTGTATATCAGTATCAGAAGAAGACAGTTCGTAAGATGATCTTAAAGGATCACAAGCGTCCAGATGGTCGTGCAATCAACCAGATTCGTCCACTGGCTGCAGAGGTTGATCTGATTCCTAGAGTTCACGGTTCTGCTATGTTCACCCGTGGACAGACACAGATCTGTGATGTGGTAACATTAGCTCCATTATCTGAGGTACAGAAGATTGATGGACTTGATGAGAATATTACAACAAAGAGATATTTACACCAGTACAATTTCCCTGCATATTCCGTAGGTGAGACAAAGGTATCCCGTGGTCCGGGACGTCGTGAGATTGGTCACGGTGCATTAGCTGAGAAGGCTCTTATGGCAGTTCTTCCTTCTGAGGAGGAGTTCCCATATGCAATTCGTGCCGTATCCGAGACATTCGAGTCTAATGGATCTACTTCCATGGCATCTACCTGTGCATCCTGTATGGCACTTATGGCTGCAGGTGTTCCAATTAAGTCCATGGTAGCAGGTATTTCCTGTGGTCTGGTAACTGGTGATACAGATGATGATTACATTGTACTTACTGATATTCAGGGACTTGAGGACTTCTTCGGAGATATGGACTTCAAGGTAACTGGTACACACAAGGGTATCACAGCAATCCAGATGGATATTAAGATTCACGGTCTGACAAGACCTATCGTAGAGGAAGCAATCGCTCGTACAAGAGAAGCAAGACTCTACATCATGGATGAGGTTATGTCCAAGGCTATCGCAGAGCCAAGAAAGGAAGTTGGTCAGTACGCACCAAAGATCATCCAGATTCAGATCGATCCTGCAAAGATTGGTGATGTAGTTGGTCAGAGAGGTAAGACCATCAACGAGATCATCGACCGTACAGGTGTTAAGATCGACATCACAGATGAAGGTGCAGTATCCGTATGCGGTACAGACGCAGCTATGATGGATAAGGCAGTAGAGATGATTAAGATCATTACAACTGACTTTGAGGAAGGACAGATCTTTACCGGAACTGTTGTAAGCATCAAAGAGTTCGGTGCATTCCTTGAGTTCGCACCAGGTAAAGAGGGTATGGTTCACATCTCCAAGATCGCTAAGGAGAGAATCAACCACGTTGAGGATGTCCTGACATTAGGAGACAAGGTAAAGGTTGTCTGCTTAGGAAAGGATAAGATGGGAAGAATCAGCTTCTCTATGAAGGATGTGCCAGCAGAGGCATAAGATATAGAAGAATCAGGGAGACATAGTTCTCCCTGATTTTTTTATGAAATAAGAAATACAGCATTGCTTTTAAGCGAGAGCAGCGCGTAGCGCGAAGCTCGTTGCCTGCATAACTTATAAAAAAAGGCAATTTAATGAATCGTGTAAAAAAAGTGATCCATACGGATTATGCATATAAATCTGGTCTAAGCGGGAAGAATGTAACAGTAGTGGTAATGGATACCGGAATTGTTCCCCATCCTGACTTTGATAATAGAATCGTTACTTTTATGGACTTCTGTAATGGCAGAGTGGGCTTGTATGATGACAATGGTCATGGAACCCATGTGTCTGGCATTATAGGAGGGGGCGGAAAGATGTCCATGGATAAACGGGGCATCTGTGTATATAGTGGAATTGCTCCAGAAGCCAATATAATTATGCTAAAAGTTCTAGATGAGCATGGAAATGGCAATACGGAAAAGGTGTTGGAGGGAATTGATTGGATCATACAGAACAAGGAAAAATACAATATACGACTCTTAAATATATCAGTTGGGATGTTGCCCAGCGCAGGACAGCGGGAACAACGAGCATTGTTAGAGGCGGTGGATGATATCTGGGATCATGGAATTATGGTGGTAGTGGCGGCAGGAAATAATGGACCGAGGGAAAATTCGGTGACGATTCCGGGAATTTCACGTAAGATACTTACGGTTGGAAGCTGCGACGATGCCAAAACAGATGCTAGTGTTAAGGGATTGAAAAGTGGTTATAGCAGCAATGGACCAACAGAGTGCTGTATCGTGAAGCCGGAAATACTGGCGCCGGGAACAAAGATTACCAGTTGCAGCCGTGATGGCAGAGGATATCAGATAAAAAGTGGAACTTCCATGGCAGCACCGGTGGTGACAGGAGCGTTGGCGTTGGCATATCAGAAATACCCATATCTGAAACCAGCGGAAATGAAACTAAGACTATATGAACGGGCATTTCCGAGAGGAGAACAGATTGGAAAAAAAAGCTGGGGAATCATACATGCGGATAATCTGATTCGGGGGATGTAGCATGAAGATGTGTAAATATAGAGAAGGGGTAGGGCGGTTGACTTTTTTGGGAAAAAATCTTACAATGAAGAATACGGCGCTTTAAAGAGGAAAAGTAAGTGGATGAAAGCGTTGGTTTGGAAAGGGAAGATACGTATGAAGAAAGTTGCTCATCTGTTATTTGGCAGAGCTTTTATGATAGGAATATCCATCTTATTGCAGGTCGCGTGGCTTTTTGTGGTGTGGTGGCAGTTCAGCTATAAGTTCACATATGCCAATCTGTTCATTCATACTCTTGCAGTGATACTGGTGTTAGTCATTGTAAATAAATGGGTGAATCCAGCAAATAAGCTGTCTTGGACGTTTCTTATCATGCTTTCGCCGATTGTGGGTACTTTGATTTACTTTTTATTTGGAAGGTCGGATCTAACTAGATGGACCAGAGTGCGTATGGATGCGGTAAATCAGGAGGTGTCGGCGTATCTGGTGCGGGATGAGAAGGCAGAGACGGCACTCAAAGAGAAGGATCCTTTGGCATATCAGCAATCAAAGTATATCAATGACTGGGGATGCTTTCCGCTTTATCGAAATACGACTACCAAGTATAATAAATGCGGCGAAGATATGTTTCCGGATATGTTGGAGGCACTGCGGAATGCGGAGCATTTTATTTTCATGGAATATTTTATCGTTGATGAGGGATATATGTTCCAGACTATTGTGGACATTCTTGAGGAAAAGGTGCGTCAGGGCGTGGATGTGCGCTTGATTTATGATGATGTGGGATGTGTTAGTACACTTCCACCGAATTATTATAAGGTGCTTCAGAAAAAGGGAATTAAGTGTGTGGCATTTAATACCTTTCGCCCAATTATCTCGGTAGTGATGAACAATCGTGACCATAGAAAGATTTTGGTGGTGGATGGAACCGTTGGATTTACCGGTGGTATCAATCTGGCGGATGAATATATTAATAAAATCGAGCGTTTTGGTTACTGGAAAGACACGGGAATTCGCATTGAGGGAGAGGGTGTCTGGAGTTTTACCAATATGTTTCTTAGCATGTGGAATTATATCTTACGTTCCAGTGAGGATTATGAGGCGTTCAAGCCTTCGGTATATCAGAAGCAGCCTTTTGCAGAGGATGGTTTTGTACAGCCTTACGGGGATAGTCCTCTGGATCATGAAAATGTCGGCGAGAATGTTTATTTGAACATCATCAGCAAAGCGAAGGATTATGTGTACATTTTCACTCCATATCTGATTATTGATCATGAGACCTTGGTCACATTGTGTAATGCAGCCAAGAGTGGTGTGGATGTGCGTATCGTGACACCGGGAGTTCCTGATAAGAAGATGGTATATCTGCTGACCCAGTCTTATTATGAACCACTGATCAGCTGTGGTGTGAAGATATATCAGTATACACCGGGATTTTTGCATGCCAAGAGCTTCGTATGTGACGATAAGATTGCTACGGTGGGTACTGTGAATCTGGATTTCCGCAGTCTGTATCTGCATTTTGAGTGTGGCGTTTGGATGTATGAATCTGCCGCGGTTATGCAGGTGAAGGAAGACTGTCTGGAGACCTTTGAGTGCTCAGAGGAGATTACGCTTGAGTTCTGTAAGAAACGTCCATTGCCGGTACGGATTGCACAGAGCTTGTTGCGATTATTTGCACCATTGTTGTAAGGTGTATGGGGACTGCTAAGCAGTCCCCACTTTTAAGTTAGGAAAAAGTGCAATGCCCGTAGGAAGTAGTCCTTGTAGGTGGCTGCGTTCACACTGTCGGTATAGAGTATGTTCACATGACCGATTTCTTTTCCGTTCATGGAATAGATGGCTTTTCCTGCTATGTCGCCCTTTTGAATCGGGGCAGTGGCAAGTTCTGGAAGCTCCAAGGATTTGCTGACACCAGAGAGGTCGGAGCCATCCGTAGAGATATAAGAAAATGGACTTTCGTAAGTAAGCCCCACGAATTCGGCGATGCCTTTTTCTACCTCTAGGGAGGTGAGCTTATCTTCGTTGGTGTCAGAGTAGAGGTGACATTTGCCAAAGCCATAATTTAATAAGGTGGTGGCATCTGCAAAGCGGATTTTATAGTCTGGTGCAGCCATGACGACGGCAATCAGTTCCAGATCATCCTTTTTTGCTGTGGCAGAGACGCAGTATTTGGCAAGGCTGGTGGAGCCAGTTTTTAAGCCAGTTGCATATTCATATTGTTTGATTAACTTATTGGTGTTGGTAAGACCAAATTCGCTGGTTCCCTTTGCGGTGGTGTGGGTGATATTTTCCATCCAGACGGTGCAGTAATTATGTATTTCGGGGTGCTTTGTAATGAGTTCTCTTGACATGAGCGCCACATCGTAGGCACTTGTCATATGACCATCAGCGTCTAGTCCACAGCAGTTCACAAAGGTGGTGTCGTTCATGCCAAGACCCTTGGCGCGCTCGTTCATTTGCCGGACAAACTCCGATTCGGAGCCGCAGATGAGCTCTGCCATAGCAACACAGGCATCGTTGGCACTGGCGATACTGATACATTTAATCATAGTCTCAACGGTCTGGGTCTCGCCGGGCTCTAAATAGACCTGTGAGCCACCCATGCTGGCGGCATAATCCGAGACGGTCACCGTGTCATCTAAGGAAATCTGTCCTTTTTCCAAAGCATCAAAGATAAGAATCAAAGTCATGATTTTTGTGATGCTGGCTGGGTGAAGGACATCGTGGGAATTCTTTTCGTAGATGACGGTGCTGGTGGATGCTTCCATAAGAAGGACACTAGGGGCGGAGACATCTAAGGACACTTCGGTGGAAGTGCTTTCTGTCTGGGCGGCTTCGGTGGAAGCATCTTCCGACGGGATAGTTTCGGTGCTCTGTTCTTCCGGCAATGTCTGGGCGGCAGCAAGAAAATCCGCAGAAAGTGTTGAAGTGGCGAGTTGTAGGCTTAAAAGTAAGGAAAGGAAAAGCTTCACGTGTATTCCTCCTGTAAATATCGTCAAAGCGGATATTGTATTCTCTATATTTTAGCGGTGTTGCCTGTACATTATGCAGAAAAACACAGGCATAAATACTTTTATATTGGATAATATGTGGTGTTGATTAACATAAAAGTACTAATTATAGTAGAAAACTGGAAATAGAATACTAAATATGGTAATTTCCTCTTGAATTTTATTCGGAATCCATGTAGAATTAGTACGTTGGATAAAAGATGGTGTATTTGTGCCTGTGAAAATGATGCGAGATTATATGAGAAGCACAGGCGATAGAAAGGCATATTTTATGGATATGACGATCAAGTTACAGGTGTTCGAGGGACCACTCGACCTGTTGTTACATTTGTTAGAAAAGAATAAAGTAAATATCTATGATATTCCAATCGTAGAGATTACCAATCAATATATGGAATACATTGCAGAGATGAAGCGTCAGGACTTGAATGTCGTGAGCGAATTCCTTGTGATGGCAGCGACTCTGATCGATATTAAGTCCAGAATGCTCCTTCCTGCACCGGAGACGGAGGATGAGGAGGAAGAGGACCCAAGAGCAGAACTGGTACAGCAGCTGTTAGAGTACAAGATGTACAAGTGTATGGCATACGAGCTTCGCGACCGTCAGATGGATGCGGAGAGAGTACTCTTTAAGGTGCCAACGATTCCACCGGAGGTGGCAGACTACGAGGAGCCAGTTGATATTGGAGAGCTTGTTTCTGATGTGACCTTGGCGAAGTTGAACGAGATATTTAAGTCCATTATGAAGAAGCAGGTGGACAAGATTGACCCAGTTCGTTCCAAGTTCGGTAAGATCGAGAAGGAGGAGGTGTCTCTTTCTGAGAAGATGGCATATCTTGAGAATTATTGCATGACACACAGCCAGTTCAGTTTCCGCAATCTGCTCGAGGCTCAGTCCAGCAAGATGGAGATTATCGTGACTTTCCTTGCAATATTAGAGCTGATGAAGATTGGCAAGATCTTTATTTCTCAGGAGCATACCTTCGATGATATTAAGATTCAGTCCAAGATTGTGGTGGCATAGGAGTTTTTAGATGGAAGAAAAGAAGTATCAGGCGATTATTGAGGCAATTCTTTTTACCATGGGTGAATCCGTGGAGTTGGAGAAGATTGCTTCTGCGATTGAGTTGGATAAAAAGGAAACAAAGAAAATTATAGATGGTATGATGGCGCATTACGAAGATGAATCCATTGGAGTGAAGATCATTGAGCTGGATGGCGCATATCAGATGTGTACCAAGCCAGAGATGTACGAATATCTCATCAAGATCGCAAAGCAGCCAAAGCGTCATGTGCTTACGGATGTTCTGCTTGAGACTTTGTCTATCATTGCTTATAAGCAGCCGATCACAAAGGTGGAGATTGAGAAGATTCGTGGTGTTTCCTGCGACCATGCAGTGAATAAGCTGGTGGAGTATAATCTGGTCTGTGAACTAGGAAGACTGGATGCACCGGGAAGACCATTATTATTTGGAACAACAGAAGAATTCCTGCGAAGCTTTGGCGTGCAGTCCATCGATGAGCTGCCGGTCTTAAATCCGGTACAGGTGGAGGAGTTCAAGCAGGAGGCAGAGGCAGAGATGAATTTGAAGCTGGACATTTAGTGTCCAGCTTTTTTATGCATAAAGTGTCTTTGCTGTCGCATATGAATTTATGAAATCCTATGTGGGAGCCGTCCTGTGTATAAGCGAATCATTTCAGTTGTTCTTAGTATGATATTCTTATTGTTTTCAAGTGTGGAGGTGTTGGCAGAAGAGCCGCCGAAGGAGACGGAACTGTATGCGAAGTCCGCGGTTCTGATGGATGGAGATTCAGGGCGTGTTCTCTATGAAAAGAACGGGTATGAAGCGTTGGCGAATGCCAGCACGACGAAGATATTGACCTGTATTCTGGCTTTGGAGAATTGCGAATTGGACAGTCAGGTACAGGTTTCTTCTTATGCAGCGTCCCAGCCTAAGGTACACCTTGGAATGCGGGAGGGGCAGAGTTTTTCCTTGCGGGATCTTTTGTATGGTCTGATGTTAGAATCCTATAATGATTGTGCGGTGGCAATTGCGGAATATATCGCTGGGGATACGAAGGAATTTGCTAAGATGATGAACAACAAGGCGAAGGAAATAGGATGTGAAGATTCCTATTTTATCACCCCCAATGGATTGGATGGCAAGGATGAGAATGGCTTTCATCATACCACTGCGGCAGACCTTGCTAAGATCATGCGGTATTGTATCAAGATATCGCCAAAATCTGCGGAGTTTTTGAAAATCACTGGAACCCAACAATATTCCTTTACGGATGCAGATGGAATTTCTTCCTATAGCTGTTATAATCACAACGCATTTTTACAGATGATGGAGGGGGCGATTTCTGGCAAGACAGGATTTACCGGGACGGCAGGATATTGTTATGTGGGAGCGCTAGAGAGGGAGGGTAAAACATATATCGTGGCACTTCTCGCATGCGGTTGGCCCAACAACAAGAGTTACAAATGGTCGGATACCAAGAAATTAATGACTTATGGTGTGGAAAATTTTTGGAAAAAGAATCTGCTTGAAATCACACCGGATGAGAAACAATTAAAGCCGATTTTGGTTAAAAATGGGCAGAGGAATGGAATAGGGCAAGCAGCTTGGGTGCAGCCAGTCGTGGGTACTTATGAGGGATATACAGAGATGCTGCTGGCAGAAGGAGAAGAGATTACATTAAAATATGAGCTGGCGGAGGAACTCTATGCACCAGTAGAAAAAGGGGATTATATCGGCAAAGTCAGTTATATGTTAGGAGATACAGTGCTGAAGGAATGCAAAGTTACAGCAGGGCAAAATGTGGAAGAAATTGATTTTTCATGGTGTTTTGAAAAGGTTATGGAATACCTGCTAATATTCTAGAAAAAAGAATGCTTAGGAAACGTCAAAAAAATAACAATTTACTTGAAATATTATGGAAAAGCAACTATAATTTAACATAGCGTAATTTGTTGATTTTTGTACAACAAAGCGCAGAATTTACATTATTCACTATGAATCCATACCATAAGGTATGGAAAACAATTTATAGATGGAGGGCAAAAGAATGAATAGTAGTAATGATAGCCTGGCTATGCAGCGCATCACCAGGTTAGTCGATGAGAACAGTTTCATTGAGATCGGTTCTCTCGTGACAGCAAGAAGCACTGATTTTAATCTTGCAACAACTGAGACACCTTCCGATGGTGTTATCACTGGACACGGTCTGATCGATGGCAATCTGGTATTTATTTATAGCCAGAACGCTTCCGTATTGAACGGAACTATCGGTGAGATGCATGCGAAGAAGATTGCTTCCGTGTATGACATGGCAATGAAGATGGGAGCACCAGTGATCGGATTTATCGACTGTGCAGGTATCCGTCTGCAGGAGTCAGTGGACGCACTTGATGGATTTGGCCAGATTTATGCCAAGGAAGTTGCAGCTTCAGGTGTGATTCCTCAGATCTGTGCTGTATTTGGAAGCTGCGGTGGCGGTCTTTCTGTTGTTCCAGCACTTTGTGATTTTGCATTTATCGAGGAGAACAAGGGCAAGATGTTCGTGAATTCTCCAAATGCAATCGAGGGTAACCGCATTGACAAGTGCGATACATCTGCTGCAAAGTTCCAGGGTGAAGAGAATGGATGTATTGATGCAGTAGGAACAGAAGACGAGATTCTTGCTTCTATTCGTGAGTTAGTAAGCATGCTTCCTCTGAACAATGAGGGAGATGTATATACATCTGATTGTGAGGATGATCTGAATCGTGCATGTGAGAACATGGCTACGATGAAGGGAGAGCCTAGATATCTTCTGTCAGAGATTTCTGATGGACATGTATTCTTTGAGACCAAGGCTGGTTATGCAAAGGATATGGTAACTGGATTTATCAAGTTAAATGGTATGACAGTTGGAGCTGTTGCTAATTGCACTGAGGTATATGATGCTGAGGGCAAGAAGGCAGAGGAGTTTGATGCAGTTCTTTCTGCTAGAGGATGTGACAAGGCTGCTGAGTTCGTTCAGTTCTGTGATGCCTTCGAGATTCCTGTACTTACACTTACTAACGTAAAGGGCTTCAAGGCATGCATGTGTGCTGAGAAGAGACTTGCAAAGGCGCTTGCACATATGACAGCAGCATTTGCTGGTGCTACATGTCCAAAGGTGAACCTGATTACAGGCGAGGCTTATGGAAGCGCTTATGTAGCAATGAATTCTAAGTCTATCGGTGCTGATTTCGTATATGCTTGGGCAGATGCGAAGGTTGGTATGATGGAGGCAGAGCTTGCAGCTAAGATTATGTATGCAGACGCTTCCGCAGACGTTCTTGCAGAGAAGACTAAGGAGTATGACGCACTTCAGGGTAGCGTTATGACAGCAGCAAGAAGAGGATATGTAGATCTGATTATTGATCCGGCTGACACAAGAAAGTATCTTGTAGATGCATTTGAGTTATTATATACCAAGTGTGCAGGTGTACCGGATAAGAAGCACGGAACAAAATAGAAAGGTGAAGTTTATGAAGAAAAAATTATCTCTTATACTTTGTCTTTGCTTTATGGTTCTGGGATTGACCGCATGTGGAGAAGATCCGAAAACTGTTGACTACTTCGGAAAGACTTATGATGAGATGCAGTCTTATCTGGAGCAGGAAGCAGCAGCATTGGTTTCTCTTGATGACGAAAGCAGAACCTATGTCCAGGCCTACGGCAATGATACTGCACTTGAGCTTTTGGAGAGCTGGGATGAGGCAGTAGCCGGTTTGGATGATTATCAGGGGCTTGGAGAGTTTACCATCACAAAGACACAGGATACAATAACAGCAGAGCAGATTGTTAAGTATACAGGCAGAGACGTCATCATTACTTATGTATATGAGTACAACTATGAGACAAAGACTGCTGAACTGGCAGATGCTAATGCTGATAAGGTTTACACACTTGGAGAGAAGATGACCAAGGCGGCACTTAATACTTTGATGGGAATGGGAACCGTATTCGTAGTTCTTATTCTGATCAGTTTGATTATTTACTGCTTTAGATTTATCTCTGTTATTCAGGACAAGCTCGCTGGACGTAAATCTGGAAAAACAAGTGCAGAGGATGCTGTCGTAGAGCAGATTGGTCAGCGTGAGGAGCAGCAGCTTACAGATGATCTTGAGCTGGTTGCAGTTATTTCCGCAGCAATTGCTGCAAGTGAAGGAACTTCTGCTGATGGATTCGTAGTACGTTCTATTCATAGAAGATAATTTTAGGAGGAAAAAATAATGAAGAGCTATACAATTACAGTAAATGGAACTGTTTATGATGTAACAGTAGAAGAGAATGGCGCAGTTAGCGCACCAGCAGCCGTAGCACCAAGACGTGCAGCTGCAGCTCCAGTCGCAGCACCAGCTGCAAAGCCAGCAGCCGCTGCAGGAGCAGGAAGTGTTAAGATTGAGGCGGGAGCAGCTGGAAAGGTGTTCAAGATTGAGGCTTCTGTAGGTGCGTCTGTAAAGAAGGGCGATACAATCCTTGTATTAGAGATTATGAAGATGGAGACTCCAGTTGTTGCTACTGAGGACGGTACGGTAGCAAGCATCAACGTTAGCGTAGGAGATGCTGTAGAAGCTGGTGCATTGCTTGCAACATTAAACTAATTGATTTAGGAGGAAAACAATGAGCTATTTTATGGAGACGATGGGAAACCTCCTTCATCAGACCGCTTTCTTTAACCTGACATGGGGAAACTTTGTAATGATTGCTGTTGCATGTTTCTTCCTGTATCTGGCTATCGCGAAGGGATTTGAACCATTGTTGCTTGTTCCGATTGCATTTGGTATGCTGCTTGTAAATATCTATCCTGATATTTTTGCAAGTCCGGAGCAGATGAGCAATGGAATAGGTGGTTTGTTCCACTATTTTTATATCTTAGATGAATGGTCTATCTTGCCTTCTCTGATTTTCCTTGGAGTAGGTGCGATGACTGACTTTGGACCTTTGATTGCGAATCCGATTAGCTTCCTGTTAGGAGCAGCAGCTCAGTTCGGAATCTTTGGTGCATACTTTATGGCAATCCTGTTAGGATTCAATGACAAGGCTGCGGCTGCAGTATCTATCATTGGTGGTGCAGACGGACCGACCTCTATTTTCCTTGCTGGAAAGTTAGGACAGTCTGGACTGATGGGACCGATCGCCGTGGCAGCATATTCTTACATGGCATTAGTTCCGATTATCCAGCCACCAATCATGAAGCTCTTTACAACTAAGAAAGAGCGTGCAATTAAGATGGCAAACTTAAGACCTGTTTCTAAGTTAGAGAAGATTTTATTCCCAATCGTTGTAACTGTTGTGGTATGTTTGATTCTTCCAACAACTGCACCGTTGGTTGGTATGTTAATGCTTGGTAACTTATTCCGTGAGTCTGGCGTGGTTCGTCAGCTGACTGATACAGCATCTAATGCGCTTATGTACATCGTAGTTATCCTGCTGGGCACATCTGTAGGTGCATCTACAAGTGCAGAGGCATTCCTGAATGTAACCACATTAAAGATCGTGGCATTAGGCTTGATTGCATTTATGTTCGGCACCGCAGCTGGTGTACTATTTGGTAAGTTATTATGCAAGATTACTAAGGGCAAGATCAATCCTCTGATTGGTTCCGCAGGTGTATCTGCTGTTCCTATGGCAGCCCGTGTATCCCAGAAGGTGGGAGCAGAGGAAGATCCTACAAACTTTTTACTTATGCATGCAATGGGACCAAACGTTGCTGGTGTTATCGGTACTGCAGTAGCAGCCGGTGTATTCATGGCAATCTTTGGGATTTAATTAGGAGGATATATTCATGTCAGAAGTTGTTAAAAAACCTTTAAAAATAACAGAGACTGTACTGCGTGATGCGCATCAGTCCCTGATTGCAACAAGAATGACAACAGAGCAGATGCTTCCGATCATCGAGAAGATGGATCAGGTTGGTTATCATGCTGTTGAATGTTGGGGTGGCGCTACTTTCGATGCATCCCTTCGTTTCTTAAAGGAAGACCCATGGGAGCGTCTTCGTAAGTTGAGAGACGGATTCAAGAATACAAAGTTACAGATGTTATTCCGTGGACAGAATATCTTAGGATATCGTCCATACGCAGATGACGTAGTAGAGTATTTTGTACAGAAGTCTATCGCAAACGGTATCGATATCATTCGTATCTTTGACTGTTTGAATGATATTCGTAACTTACAGACAGCAGTTACTGCTTGTAATAAGGAGAATGGACATGCACAGGTCGCATTATCCTACACATTAGGTGATGCTTATACATTAGAGTACTGGACTGAGATGGCTAAGAAGATTGAGGATATGGGTGCTAACTCCATCTGTATCAAGGATATGGCTGGTCTTTTAGTGCCACAGAAGGCGGATGAGTTGGTTCGTGCATTAAAGGATGCAACATCTCTTCCTATCGAGCTTCATACACACTATACCTCTGGTGTGGCTTCCATGACATACATGAAGGCTGTAGAGGCTGGATGTGATATTATTGATACAGCTATGTCTCCATTTGCTCTGGGAACTTCCCAGCCGGCAACTGAGGTTATGGTAGAGGCATTCAAGGGTACAGAGTTCGATACAGGATTAGATCAGAACAAGTTAGCTGAGATTGCTGAGTACTTCCGTCCAATGAGAGAGGAAGCATTAGCAAGCGGTCTGATGAATCCAAAGGTTCTTGGCGTAGATATCAAGACTCTGTTATATCAGGTACCAGGTGGTATGTTATCCAACATGGTATCCCAGTTAAAGGAGCAGAACGCAGAGGATAAGTACGAGGAAGTATTAAAGGAGATCCCTCGTGTTCGTAAAGATCTTGGTGAGCCACCACTTGTTACACCATCATCCCAGATCGTTGGTACACAGGCTGTATTCAACGTATTAATGGGTGAGCGTTATAAGGTTGCTACGAAGGAGACGAAGGACGTATTACTTGGTAAGTACGGTCAGACAGTTAAGCCTTTCAACCCAGAAGTTGTTGACAAGGTACTTGGTGAGGAGAAGAAGAATGCAATCACATGTAGATATGCAGACTTACTTGAGCCAGAGTTAGACAAGATCGAGGCTGAGATGAAGCAGTGGAAACAGCAGGATGAGGATGTATTATCCTACGCATTGTTCCCACAGGTTGCTACTGAGTTCTTCAAGTATCGTGAGGCTCAGCAGAAGAAGGTTGATGCTTCTATCGCTGATACCAAGAATGGTGCTTATCCGGTATAATTAAATACAGAATATGTGTTAAGAGCATCCGGTTTTTCGGATGCTCTTTTTTGGTTTGCGCGCCATGGGCGCGCTCTAACGGGTGCAAGTCCCGAACATGTCCGGATAGGCCAATAAGTTGGCTTCGGATGCGAATTTCGCGGAGTTGTAGATTGCCGTAAACGGCACCGTTCGGGCGCGGAGCGTTCGCAAGCGAGATTCTTTGTGTGAATCAGAAATGTTATTCAACATTCTGGAAGAAATTACTTGTCGGATAATAAAGAAAAAAGTATAATAAAAAAAGAATAATTAAATGTAATTTAAAAGAAGTAGGGGAGATGGGGCAAATGACAAAGGACTATGCAGATGAAAAGGTGGCAGCACAGGGAAGAAATCTTACGGCTTTAGTTGGCGTTGGAATTATGAATTTTATCATAGTATTCGCATATTTAGTCGAAGTATTTAAGGGGGCAAGGTCAATCGGTTCCTATGCTTTGGTGGCATTGGGATGTATTGTACCTACAGTACTGGCAATTATGACGTATATTAGAAGCAAGGAATCTCACATAATTCGATATATTACAAGTATAGGATTTCTTGTTCTGTATACATATATTCTGTTTACGAAATCAACGAATTTGACGTTTGTCTATGCAATTGTTATATTCATTATTTTGACAGTCTATGTAGATACTAAATTATCAATTGGACTTGGTGTGGCTGCGCTTGGGATTAATATAGTTCAGGCGATTTATAAGGAGGTTACCGTTGGCTTGACTGCGACAGAAGTGACGGAACTGGAGATAATTGTTGCTTGCCTAATTTTGGCGGTAGTATTCATGATAATGTCTCTTTCTAAGATTTCACAAATCAATTATGCGATTGTTGAAAAGGTAGAAATACAGAAAAAGCAGTCAGAAGAATTGTTACAAACGATATTAAAGGTAGCAGATGAATTGGCAGACGGGGTGGGAAGAGTAAATGGACAAACGGAGAATCTGAAATCCTCCCTTCAATTGACTCAAAAGGAAATGGAGAGTCTGTCGGAAAGTACAAATGATACTGCGACTGCAATAATGGTTCAACAACAAAAAACGGAAGTGATTAATGTACAGATACAGGAAGTGGGAGCGGTGACAGATTCTATTATAAATAATGTTCGCTGCACAGAAGATAATTTAGTACATGGACAGGGATTGATGAAAGCGTTGATTGAGCAGGTAGAGGAATCGGAGGAAGCGAGCAAGCTAGTTGTCAAAGAGATGACAGAACTTAAGGAGTATGCAGATAAGATGCAGGATATTATGGCATTGATTAGAAATGTGGCATCACAGACAGGGCTGTTATCACTGAATGCGAGCATTGAAGCGGCGAGAGCAGGGGAAGCTGGAAGAGGATTTGCAGTTGTAGCATCTGAGATATCAAATCTTGCAGGACAGACAAGTAGTGCGACAGAAGATATTAATAATTTGATTAATAATATTACACAGTTATTGAGAGATGTGAGTGCTTCGATTGAAGGGATGCTTGAAAATAACAAGAAGCAGAACGTTTATGTGAATGATACAGCAGAGAATTTTAAAGAAATACATAATAGTACACAGGAAATTTTTCAGACGATAGACAAGTTGAAAGAGACTGTTGATGCAGTTGGAGAAGCGAATGAGACTATTATTGATAGTGTCTCAAACGTTTCTGCACTTACGGAGGAAGTGACCGCAAGTGCAAATGAAACCTTTGAAGAGAGTAAGCGTAATATGCAAAGCGTGGATGATATTGTACAAATTATTGATATGCTGAATAAAAATGCGGAGGAACTTAGGCACAACGAGATATCTGCCGAAGATACTTTGTAGTTGGTAGCATAGAATTTTATTAGACCGGAGAGATCAGGATTATCCTGATTTCCGGTCATCCATGCCATTGCATCAGGCTTGTTGTATAACATCGTTTGAATAAAAGATAGACCCGGTGTAATTTAGTTCTGATTTTTCCTACTGCATGTTCTTGCAAAAAAAGCCTTATTTGATATAATGAAAATACTGGTGAAAATATTCAGCGGGAAGCATTCTATAAGATTTTATAAGATGCTTCATTATGCATATATTGTGCAGAATCGAGGAAGAGTATGAGCAACACGAATGACCTAAGTAACCGCATTAACGATGCGTACAGCAAACTGAGCAAGGGACAGAAATTGCTGGCAACTTATATTACGGACAATTATGATAAGGCAGTTTTTTTAACGGCAGCAAAGCTTGGAGAAGTGGTGGGAGTCAGTGAGTCCACGGTTGTCCGTTTTGCGACACATCTAGGATACAAGGGTTATCCAGAGTTTCAGAGTGCGTTGGAGGAGCTTGTACGCAATAAGCTGAATTCTATCCAGCGTATGGAGGTTACATATGGTCGTATCAGTCAGTCTAAGATATTAGAATCTGTTTTAAAGTCTGATGCGGACAAGATTCACTCTACATTGGAGAAGATCGATCAGAATGCATTTGAATTGGCGGTAGACACGATATTAAATGCGAAGCATATCTATATTATTGGAATTAGAAGCTGTGCTCCTTTGGCAAGCTTTATGGCATTTTATTTTACATTGATGTTTCCGAATGTACATCTGCTCCAGACCAGCAGTTCCAGTGAGATATTCGAACAGATGGTTCGTATTGGTAAGGAGGACGTGATCATTGGTATTAGTTTTCCACGTTATTCCATGCGTACCTTAAAGGCGATGGAGTTCGCTAATAACCGTAGTGCAAAGGTTATTACACTGACGGACAGTGTACATTCCCCGATGAATCTGTATTCATCCTGTAATCTTATTGCAGATAGTGACATGGCATCTATTGTGGATTCCCTTGTGGCGCCACTTAGCGTTATCAATGCGCTGATCGTTGCTCTCTGTATGAAGAAGCAGGGAGAGGTGGCACAGACATTAGAAATGCTTGAGGATATTTGGGACGAGTATCAGGTATATGAGAATGATGAGATTAATTATATCGATGATTCCATCAAGATGCGATATGCCAAGATAGGAGATACTGACTTTGATGAATAAGGTAATAGTAATTGGCGGAGGACCTGCCGGCATGTTTGCTGCAATTGCGGCTGCGGAGAGCGGACATCAGGTCACTTTGCTTGAAAAGAATGAGAAGCTTGGAAAGAAGCTATACATTACGGGAAAGGGGCGCTGCAATATCACCAATGCAGGTGATATGGACAACTTCTTTTCTAATGTCATGACGAATTCCAAGTTTTTATATAGTGCATTTTATGCCTATGACAATCAGAGAGTCATTGATTTCTTTGAAAAAAATGGACTTCGAACAAAGGTGGAGCGTGGAAATCGTGTGTTTCCGGTATCAGATCATTCATCCGATGTAATTGCGACCTTACAGAGGGTTCTGCGGGAGAAGAAAGTGGAAGTCCGTCTGTATACCAAGGTGGAGGAGCTTCTCACAGAGGAATTGCCGAAGGAAACACCACAGAGTACAGAGATGGACGTGACAGAGGCGGTAGCACAGGAAAAGCCTGTGGTAAAGGACAAGTGGGCTGCGAAGGCTTCAAAAAAGGAAAAGGGGCAGACTGCCCGGATTACTGGTGTGAAACTGTCAGATGGTAAGACTCTTTTCGCGGATTCCGTTATTGTGGCGACAGGAGGATTTTCTTACCAGACCACAGGTTCTACTGGAGATGGCTATCAGTTTGCCAAAGAAGTAGGGCATAAGGTGACGGATATCAGACCATCCCTTGTTCCGTTCTATACGAAGGAGGCTTATGTAAGTCAGATGCAGGGACTTTCTCTTAAGAATGTCAGGGTGCGGATTCGGGATGGAAAGAAGTTGTTGTATGATGAGTTCGGAGAGATGCTGTTCACTCATTTTGGTGTGAGTGGACCATTGATCTTGAGTGCCAGTGCGGCAATCAAGCCTTCTTTGACAGAAAAGGAACTCGCAATGGAGATAGACTTAAAGCCTGCTTTGTCGGAGGAACAGCTAGACCAGCGTCTGCTTCGGGAGTTTGAAGAGGCAAAGAATAAGCAGTTCAAGAATTCGATTGGTCATTTGTTCCCATCCAAGATGATTCCGGTTATTTTGGAGCTTAGCGGAATTCATCCAGACAAGAAGGTAAATGAGATTACCAGAGAAGAACGCATGAACTTCATTCATCTGATGAAGGCGTTTCCAATGACGTTAAATGGGTTGAGGGACTTTAAAGAGGCTATCATCACCCGAGGTGGCGTAAAGGTTGGAGAGGTGAATCCTTCCACGATGGAGTCTAAGGTGGTAAAGAATTTGTATTTTTGCGGAGAGGTGTTAGACCTTGATGCTATGACCGGAGGCTATAATTTGCAGATTGCATGGTCAACGGGATATCTTGCTGGAGCAAGTGTGAATTAGGGATGGAAAGGAAGTAAATAATATGAGTATGAATATTGCAATTGATGGACCGGCAGGAGCGGGAAAGAGTACCATTGCCAAGACATTGGCAAAGAATCTGGGATTTATATATGTGGACACTGGTGCGATGTATCGTGCTATGGCGTACTATTTCCTGTCCCATGATATTGCATCTGATGATGAGGCGGCAATTGCAGCGGCATGTCCTAAGGTGGATGTGACCATTGCATATGAGAATGGAGAACAGCAGGTCGTTTTAAATGGTGAAAATGTCAACGGTGTCATCCGTACTGAGCAGGTAGGAAACATGGCATCTGCTACCAGTGTGTACCCAGTGGTAAGAGAAAAACTGGTAGAACTGCAGAGACAGCTTGCAGCAAAGACCGATGTTATCATGGACGGCAGGGATATTGGAACCTGTGTACTGCCAAATGCTCAGGTAAAGATTTATCTGACCGCAAGCTCTGCCACCAGAGCAAAGCGCAGATACGATGAGCTGACTGCCAAGGGAATGGAATGTGATCTGGCTGAGATAGAGAAGGACATTATTGATCGTGATTACCGCGATATGCATCGCGAGACTTCACCATTAATGCAGGCAGAGGATGCGGTATTGGTGGATAGCTCCGAGATGAATATCGAGGAAGTGGTGGCAGCAATTTTGCAGATTTGTAAGGAAAAGGAAAATTAATATGAATGTAATTTTGGCTGAGAGTGCTGGATTTTGCTTTGGTGTCAAGCGTGCAGTGGATACCGTCTACGAAGAGATAGAGAAGGGCAATGCCATCTACACCTTTGGTCCGATCATCCACAATGAAGAAGTGGTACATGATCTGGAGGAAAAGGGTGTCGTAGTGGTGGACAGCATAGAGGAATTAAGGGAAAAGCCGCTTGGAACGGTAATTATCCGTGCCCATGGAGTGGAGAAGGGAAGCTATGAGGAAATCGAAAAGTTGGGCTTTGCGATTATAGATGCCACCTGTCCTTTTGTGCTTAAGATTCACAGACTGGTGGAGCAACACAGCAAGGAAGGCTGCCAGATCGTGATCGTGGGAAATGAGTCACACCCAGAAGTGAAGGGGATCAAAAGTTGGTCGACCTCAGAGTGTACACAGGTCATCAGCAGTAAGGAAGATGCCGAAAACTTCGTGGCAGACAAGGGAAAAAAAGTCTGTATTGTATCACAAACGACTTTTAATTACAATAAATTTCAAGAATTAGTTGAAATTATAAATGAAAAAGGTTATGATATAATTGTTTTAAATACAATCTGCAATGCAACCGAGGAGAGACAGACGGAAGCTAGAGCGATTGCGAAGCAGGTGGATGCCATGATCGTCATCGGTGGCAGGAATAGTTCTAATACGCAGAAGTTATTTGAAATATGTAAAAATGAATGCAAAAATACTTACTATATACAAACTGTAAAGGATTTAGAACCTGCGGGTTTTAAGTCCGTCGATAACGTAGGTATTACCGCAGGGGCTTCTACCCCAAACAATATTATTGAGGAGGTTCAAAAGAATGTCAGAAATGAGCTTTGAACAAATGCTGGAAGAATCATTTAAAACAATAAGAAATGGAGAGGTAGTTGAGGGTACCGTTATCGATGTGAAACCTGATGAGATCGTTTTGAATATCGGCTACAAGTCAGACGGAATCATTACACGTAATGAATATACGAACGAAGCTAACGTTGATCTGACCACAATGGTATCCGTAGGCGACACCATGGAAGCTAAGGTTTTAAAGGTAAATGACGGTGAGGGACAGGTTCTCCTTACTTACAAGCGCCTCGCTGCCGAGAAGGGAAGCAAGAGATTAGAGGAAGCATTTGAGAACAAGGAAGTATTAACAGCAAAGGTTGCACAGGTATTAGATGGTGGTTTATGTGTTATCGTAGACGAGACCAGAGTATTCATCCCTGCAAGCCTTGTATCTGATTCTTACGAGAAGGATTTATCCAAGTATAAGGATCAGGATATTGAGTTCGTAATCAGCGAGTTCAATCCAAAGAGAAGAAGAATCATCGGTGACAGAAAGCAGTTATTAGTTGCTAAGAAGATGGAGCAGCAGAAGGAATTATTTGCTAAGATCAAGGTTGGCGATGTATTAGAAGGAACAGTTAAGAATGTAACAGATTTCGGTGCATTCATCGATTTAGGTGGAGCAGACGGATTACTTCATATCTCTGAGATGTCTTGGGGAAGAGTTGAGAGTCCTAAGAAGGTATTCAACGTTGGTGACAGCGTTCGTGTATTTATCAAGGATATCAACGAGACTAAGATCGCGCTCAGCATGAAGTTCCCAGCAGAGAACCCATGGAATGGTGCAGCAGAGAAGTTTGCAGTTGGTAATGTTGTAGCTGGTAAGGTTGCAAGAATGACTGACTTTGGTGCATTCGTAGAGTTAGCACCAGGTGTAGATGCATTATTACATGTATCTCAGATCGCAAAAGAGCATGTTGAGAAGCCAGCAGATGTATTAAAGGTTGGACAGGAGATCGAGGCTAAGATTGTTGATTTCAACGAGGACGAGAAGAAGATCAGCTTATCCATCAAGGCTTTATTAGCTCCAGAAGAGGCTGAGGAAGCAGATGCAGATGTTGCAGATGTAGATATCGATGCAGTAGCAAGCGAGGAGGAGTAATCCTTTTCGACAGGTAATAGCGAATTTAAATAGGCTTGCACTTATGTGGAAGCCTATTTTTATACACTAAGACATAGGTCTAAAGTCATAAGACATAGGGGGGATAGATATGCTAGAGACCGATAATTATGAAAAGTTCAAAAAAGATATTTTAGCACTTGCAAAGATTGATCTCAATTCCTATAAGGAAAAGCAGATGCGGCGTAGAATCAATACGTTGATTACGAAGAATAACATCAAGACATATGATGAATATGTTGCTTTGATCAAGAAGGACAAGGATAAGTTTGATCAGTTCATCAATTTCCTTACTATCAATGTATCAGAGTTCTATCGTAATCCAGAGCAGTGGAAGATATTGGAGAATGAAGTATTCCCTAACCTCATTCAGAAGTATGGTAAGAATCTGAAAATCTGGAGTGCAGCATGTTCCACAGGTGATGAACCATATTCATTGGTTATGGCACTTTCCAGACATTTGCCACTTACTAATATCAAGATCATTGCAACAGATATTGATAAGCAGGTAATTGATACGGCACGTATGGGCTTATACAATGAGAAGAGCATTGCAGGAGTGCCGGATGATCTTAAGAAGAAGTACTTCACTAAGGTCGGCAACTCTTATCAGATTTCAGATGAGATCAAGAAGAGAGTTGAGTTCAAGGAACATGACCTGTTGAAGGATACATATCCAACAGGATGCCATCTGATCGTATGCCGTAATGTAGTAATTTACTTTACAGAGGAAGCAAAGGACGAGATTTATAAGAAGTTCCACAAGTCACTTGTGACAGGTGGTGTACTTTTCATTGGAAGTACAGAGCAGATTATGAATTATCGAGAGATTGGATTTAATCGTAATAAGTCCTTCTTCTTTGAGAAGGAAGCATAAGTTGATAGGATGTAATCAAGGAGCCACACGCGAAGCGTGTGGCTCTTTTGTCGAGATAATGTTAAAATCATTTCTTCTTTGAGAACATGATGTTCAGTAGATGCTTGACATAATCTGTCTGGATTTCAACTGAGCCAATAAAGTCTTCGCTGAGTTCAAAATAGCGCAGTTTATCTCTGGGCTGAACACGGAAGATTGGTGTGACAATATCTTCGTATTGTGGCAGGAAAAGGGCATGCTTCCATGTGTAACAGGTGGAGGCATTTGCCTGCTTACGGTGCTCCTTGTCTACGCCACCGGCGATGCTTTTGTGTATAGCGCAGTCCTCCTCTGGCAGATAGTAATAATCCTTTGGATTGTCAAAGAAGAAGCGGAGTCTGTCGTCGACTAATTGGATGCATAGGCGGGCAGTGGAGCGATCCGCAGTGAGATAGCAACTATCATGGCGCAGTGACACTGGCTTTGGTACAGGTGTCGCAAGGTCAAGGGTAAAGATGAGCTCCTTTTGTGGCGTTCCATCAAATGCTGTGTATTCATTTGCATCCAGACTTGATATAGAATAATCACCTTCCATTATCCTGTGATAGGAGAGGATAGGCAAAAGCTTCGGCATATAGAGCACATCCTCATAATTGTGCTGTCGTAAAAGAGCCAGAGACTCCTTGGTGGGATGCTTGGTGTATTCCTTATATACCTCGATTAACTCACCGCCTGAGTAGGCGTCAATACGGTCGATTCCCAGAAAATCTTCGATAGACTTTTGCTTTAGACTTGGAAGTCCAAATAGCTGCTTGAGGCGGGCGACCTCTTTATAGATGTCTAGGTAGTTATGTGAAGAAAATGGATCCGGCAATCCGTGAGTATCGCATTTGGCTTTTAAGTAGGGAATATCAAAACCTATGCCATTGAAGGTAATTATCGTATCATAATCACTTAAAAGTGCGAAAAACGCGGATAAGACAGCAGCTTCATCCTCCTTTGACTCGGCAAAAAATTGGTCGAGGCAAAGCAAATCTCCTTTGCGGGTGGCGCAACCTATGAGGTAAAGGGTAGTGCGTGCCGGAGAAAAGCCAGTGGTCTCTATATCAAAAAAGATGGCATGTTCCGTGAAATGTTCATTGGTCATGACATCGGAAAAATCAAAGGGTAGTTCTTCGTGCCAAGTTATCATAGCGTGTATCCTTTCTAAACTCTGTTTCGCATCTAGTATAGCACAAACTTTTATCCTGTGGGAATGGAATCCTTAACAGGGCAAGAAGAATGTGGTTTCTGGATTATTTGTCAATAAGTTTGCAAAAAAGTACAAAAAATTTGTTCAATTTGTTATAAAATGTGGTATAATTTAAAAGATAGTAATTCTATGATATTTGATATAGAATACAATACAAATAAGAGAAAGTGGGGCACGAAAAATGGGTTCAAAAACATTTAAAGGTGGCGTCCATCCTTATGAAGGGAAGGAATTAGCAAAAGATCAGCCGATCGTAGAAGTTGTACCCAAGGGTGATCTGGTATATCCGTTATCACAGCATATCGGTGCACCAGCCAGTCCAATCGTGGCAGTAGGCGATACGGTGCTTAAGGGACAGAAGATTGCAGAAGCGGGTGGCTTCGTATCATCTCCAATCTATGCAGCTGCATCTGGTACTGTCAAGGCAATCGAACCGCGCCGTGTGGCAGTTGGTGATATGGTGAATTCTATCGTGATTGAGAATGATGGAGCATTTACAGAGATGTTCTATACACCATGTGATGATGTAACGGCGCTTTCCAAGGAAGAAATCATTGAGAAGGTCAAGGAAGCCGGCGTTGTTGGTATGGGTGGTGCAGGATTCCCAACGCACGTGAAGTTATCACCGAAGGAGCCGGAGAAGATCGAGTATATCATTGCAAATGGTGCGGAGTGTGAGCCGTATCTGACGGCAGATTACAGAAGAATGCTCGAGAATCCGGAGGAACTCATCGGAGGTATGAAGATTATCCTTCAGTTATTCGATCATGCTAAGGGTGTGTTGGCGATTGAGGACAACAAGCCTGATTGTATTGAGAAGTTACAGGAGTTGGTCAAGGATGAGCCTCGTATTGAGGTCTGTCCATTACAGACGAAGTATCCACAGGGTGGTGAGCGTCAGCTTATCTACGCGGTAACAGGACGTGCAATCAATTCCAAGATGCTTCCAGCTGATGCAGGATGTATTGTAGACAATGTGGAAACTATTATTGCTATCTACAATGCAGTAAAGCTGGGCAAGCCAGTTATTGAGAGAATTTCTACTATTACAGGTGATGCGATTGCCAACCCGGGCAACTTCCTATATAGCATCGGTATGAACTATACAGAGTTAGTAGATGCGGCAGGTGGATTTAAGACACAGCCAGAGAAGATTATTTCAGGTGGTCCTATGATGGGATTCGCAATGTTCGGATTGGATATTCCGACCACAAAGACATCATCTGACTTAGTTTGTTTGACGAAGGACGAAGTTGCATGGATGAGACCAAGTCCATGTATCAACTGTGGACGCTGTGTAGAAGCTTGTCCAGAGCAGTTGATTCCATCGAGACTTGCAAAGTTCGCAGACCGCGGTCTTTCCGAAGATTTCGAGAAGTGGAATGGCTTAGAGTGTGTTGAATGCGGAAGTTGTAGCTTTATCTGTCCTGCAAGAAGACAGCTTGCACAGTCCATCAAGACGATGAAGAAGCAGGTACTTGCAGCTAAGCGCAAGAAATAATCGCTGGGGCATAAGCTCCTCACAATATTTTAGACTTTACATTCGCTTTTTAAAGCGATAGAAAACAAGAAGAGAGAGGTGGATTATCGTGAGTGATTTATATCATGTTTCATCATCACCACACGTACGTGCCAAAGATACTACAAGCCGTATCATGTTATATGTGATCATAGCATTATTACCGACCAGTGTGTTTGGTATTATCAATTTTGGACTTAGGGCAGCCCTGTTAATTATAGTAACAGTCTTAAGTTGCATATTTTCTGAGGTTATATTTAACATAATCGTACATAAAAGAAATACGATAGATGATTTAAGTGCAATTGTAACAGGTCTGTTATTGGCATTGAATCTTCCAGTGAATTTGCCATTATGGGAAGCAATTTTGGGTAGTGTCTTTGCAATTGTCATTGTAAAGTGTCTGTTTGGTGGATTAGGACAGAACTTTATGAACCCAGCCTTGGGAGCTAGATGTTTCCTTCTGATTGCATTCACAGCAGATATGACCAATTTTCAATATGTGAGAAATAAGATTGAAGTATATTCCAGTGTAACACCACTTGCGGCTATGCGTAATGGTGAAGCAGTCAATACCATGGATATGTTAATTGGACGTACCGCAGGAACCATTGGAGAGACTTCTGCAATCTGTATTCTGATTGGAGCAATCTTCCTGATTCTGATGGGAGTAATCGATCTTAGAATCCCAGCATCCTATCTTGTGACCTTTGTGGTATTTATCGTACTATTCGGTGGACATGGATTTGATGGCAATTATATTACTGCACAGCTTTGTGGTGGCGGTCTTATGTTAGGTGCATTCTTTATGGCAACTGACTATGTGACTTCGCCGATTACACCGAAAGGTCAGATCGTATTCGGTATCTGTTGTGGTATTTTAACAGGTCTGTTCCGTGTGTTTGGTGCAAATGCAGAGGGTGTATCCTTTGCAATCATCTTAAGCAACCTGTTAGTTCCAATTATTGAGAAGTTCACGATTCCTAGAGCCTTTGGTCAGGTGAAGGAAGCAAAGAAGCAGGAAGGGGGCAAATAGGATGAACAAGAAGATTGTACATGACGCTTTGATTTTATTTGCTTTTACTGTTGTATTAGGACTTCTGTTGGGTGTTGTATATGGCATCACAAAGGAGCCAATTGAAAAGGTAAATTATGAAAAGACACAGGCTGCATACAAAGAAGTATTTACAGAAGCAGATTCCTTTGAGGCATATGCCCAGTTCGATGCAGAGGCTGCAAATGCTCTGATGGAAGAGAAGGGATATGCGGATGAGATCGAGGATGTACAGGTGGCAAAGGATGCCAGTGGTAATGTGCTGGGTTATGTCATTACTGTAACTGCAAAGGATGCCAGCCAGTCAACGATTACATTTTCAGTCGGTATCTGTAACGATGGAACCGTAAATGGATATTCCATCACCTCTATTGCAGAGACACCGGGACTTGGTATGAAGGCGACGGAAGCAGCATTTTATGGCCAGTTCCAGGGTAAGAATGTAGAGTCTTTCACTGTTGTAAAGTCTGATTCAACAGCTGATAATGAGATTGTGGCTATTTCGGGATCAACTATCACATCTAAGGCTATGGCAAATGGCGTGAATGCCTGCATCACTTACTTCCAGAATGTATTGGCAGGAGGTGCAGAATAATGAATAAGAATGTAGAACGTGTATATAACGGTTTAATCAAGGAAAATCCTACCTTCGTATTAATGTTGGGTATGTGTCCGACTCTGGCAGTAACATCATCTGCTATCAATGGACTTGGAATGGGACTTTCCACAACAGTCGTGTTGATTTTTTCTAACCTGCTGATTTCCGCATTCCGTAAGGTGATTCCTAATGGTGTGCGTATGCCAGCATTTATCGTGATCGTGGCATCACTGGTAACTATGGTCGAGTTTATCATGAATGCATATACACCGAGTCTTGCAGATTCTCTTGGTGTATATATTCCACTGATCGTTGTAAACTGTATTATCTTAGGTCGTGCAGAGAGCTATGCATCTAAGAATCCAGTAGTTCCATCTATCTTTGATGGTGTGGGAATGGGACTTGGATTTACATTTGGTCTGACCTCTATTGGTCTGATTCGTGAGATCCTTGGTGCAGGAGAGATTTTTGGATTCTCATTATTCGATTTCTCACTTGTAATTGATATTGTGATTATCATTGCTGGAATTGCAATTATTGTACTTTTCGCGATCCTTGGTAGCATGAAGCGAGTTTCACCACTTATCATTGTTGGTCTTGTACTTGGTGCCCTTGTTACAATTGCAGGATTGATTGCGTTAGCAGGTAAGCCAATTATGATTTTCGTTATGGCTCCGGGTGCATTCATGGTATTGGCAAGTTTAGTAGCTATCATGAATATTGTCCGTGTGAAGATGGAAGAGAAGGGCAAGCCACTGGCAGCTCCTTCTGGATGTATCAGTGGAGATTGTGCAAGCTGTGGACAGTCAGCTACATGCAAGGATAGACTCGCAAGCGAAGCTGATTCAAATAAGACGGAATAGGAGGATAGGTACAGATGAAAGAATTACTTTTAATTGCAATCGGTTCTGCGATTGTAAACAATGTAGTATTAAGTCAGTTCCTCGGTATCTGTCCGTTCTTAGGAGTATCTAAGAATACAAAGACAGCTGCCGGTATGGGCGGAGCAGTCGTATTTGTTATTACGATTTCTTCTTTTGTAACAGCAGTGATTTATAAGTTCATTCTTGCAAACGAATATCTGATGAGTAAGGGAATTGATCTTACCTACTTAAAGACCATCGTATACATTCTCGTGATTGCAGCGTTGGTTCAGTTCGTAGAGATGTTCTTAAAGAAGAATATGCCACCTTTGTATGAGAGTCTTGGTGTATATCTTCCACTGATCACCACAAACTGTGCGGTGCTCGGTGTTGCTTTAACAAACGTGACAAAAGAATATGGCATTTTAGAGAGTGTTGTCAATGGATGTGCAACAGCAGTTGGTTTCTTGATTGCTATCGTTATCATGGCTGGTATTCGTGAGAAGATTGAGTACAATGATATTCCAAAGCCATTTCAGGGTACAGCAATCGTGTTGATTACTGCATGTCTGATGTCCATTGCATTTATGGGATTCTCAGGAATGATTTAAGGGGGAAAGACGATGAATATTACAGCAATTTTAGTTGCAGCCGTCGTAGTCGGCGGTGTAGGTATCTTGATTGGATTTTTCCTTGGTATTTCTGGAGAAAAGTTCAAGGTAGAAGTAGATGAGAGAGAGGAAGCTATCTTAGAGGTACTTCCTGGAAATAACTGTGGTGGATGTGGTTACGCTGGATGTTCAGGTCTGGCAGCCGCTATCGTAAAGGGAGAGGCTCCTGTAAACCAGTGTCCAGTTGGTGGTGCGCCTGTCGCTGCTAAGGTTGGCGAGATCATGGGTATAGCTGCAGAAGAGGGTGTACGTCAGGTCGCATTCGTGAAGTGTGCAGGTACCTGTGACAAGGCTGGCGTAGACTATCAGTATACAGGTAATGAGGATTGTGCAGCAATGGCATTTGTGCCAGGCGGTGGTCCAAAGTCCTGTAATTACGGATGCCTTGGCTATGGCACTTGCGTGAAGGCCTGTCCATTCGATGCAATTCACATTGTAAATGGTGTGGCAATGGTCGATAAGGAAGCATGTAAGGCTTGTGGTAAGTGTGTAGTTGCTTGTCCAAAGCATATAATCGAACTGGTTCCTTACGATGCAAAGCACTTAGTACAGTGTAGCTCTAAGGACAAGGGCAAGGATGTTATGAAGGCATGTTCCGTGGGATGTATCGGATGTCATCTCTGCGAGAAGAATTGTCCTTCCGATGCAGTACATGTAATCGACAATGTGGCATACATTGATCAGACCAAGTGTACCGGATGCGGTGTCTGTGCAGAGAAGTGTCCAAAGCATATCATTCTGTAAGACATGATGCTTTAATGAGTATTTAATAATAAGCAATGTTATGACAGAGGTCTTGGGATTCCAAGACCTTTGTTTTAGCTTAGATAAGGATTGATTTATGAGCAAATTTAGAGAACGCTATATCGGAGATAAAGCATTTTATAAAATGATATTGGTGATTGCATTTCCAATCTTGGTACAGAATGGAATCACCAATTTTGTAAGTCTGTTGGACAATATCATGGTGGGACAGTTGGGGACAGAGCCAATGTCTGGCGTTGCTATTGTCAATCAACTATTGAATGTATTTAATATTTGTATCTTTGGTGCTGTTTCTGGAGCTTCTATTTTTAGTGCACAATTTTATGGACAGGGAAATCATGAAGGAGTACGAAATACTTTTCGGTTTAAACTGATTTGCTGTTGTTTGATTACATTCATATGGATGGGCGTATTTTTATTGGCTGGAAGCGGATTAATCAATATGTTCTTACATGATGATGGAGCAGGAAATATTGCGTTGACCCACGGGGCAGGAATGGAGTATCTTGCCGTGATGCTCATAGGGCTGATTCCATATACATTGACACAGATTTATGCAAGTACATTGAGGGAGACTGGTGAGACAATTCTTCCGATGATGGCAGGTATTGTAGCGGTATGTATTAATCTGTTCTTGAATTATCTTCTGATCTTTGGAAAGTTTGGTTGCCCGAAGCTTGGGGTTGCTGGTGCGGCGATTGCTACGGTGATATCCCGTTTTTGTGAGATGGGAATCGTTGTGATCTGGACGCATAGGAATAAGGAGCGCAATGTATTTATTCAGGGAGCATATCGTACATTGCGGATACCTGGCAATTTGGTAAAGCAGATTATCTTAAAGGGAATGCCTTTGCTGGTCAACGAGACATTGTGGTCTGCGGGACAGGCTGTATTGGTACAATGTTATTCCATGCGAGGACTTAGTGCAGTGGCTGCCCTTAATATATCAACTACGGTGTCGAATCTCTTCAATGTTGTTTTCATCGCGCTGGGAAGTGCAATTTCCATTGTGGTGGGTCAGCAGTTGGGGGCTGGCGAGATGGAAAAGGCGGTGGATACTGACAGGAAGATGATATTTTTCTCAGTAGTGTCCTGTCTGGTCATTGGAGGGCTGCTGTTCCTTTTAGCACCTTTGTTCCCAGAAATCTATAATACCTCGGATGAGGTGAGAAGCCTTGCAACGGAATTGATACGGATATCCTCCATGTTCATGCCGTTATATGCCTTTTATCATGCCTCATACTTTACGCTTAGAACTGGAGGTAAGACAGTGATTACCTTCCTGTTTGATAGCTGTTACGTGTGGGTAATCAACATACCAGTAGCATTTTTGCTAAGTCGTTTTACTGGAATGCCGTTAGTTCCAATTTTCTTTTCATGTCAGAGTGCAGAGATCGTAAAGGCAATCGTGGGCTATATTTTGTTAAAAAAGAAGGTATGGGTGAACAACATCGTAGAAACGATGTAAAAATGGGGAAGGATATAGTAACTATGAAGGTACTGAATAGTTACAGGATATATTAAAAAGACAGATAAGAGGAGAATGAATCATGGCTATTATTGGAATTGATCTTGGCACTACCAACAGTCTTGCAGCATATTGGAAGGATGGCAAGGCGGAGTTGATACCGCAAGGCAGAATGGGGGAAATGTTGCCAAGTGTAGTAGGGTTTGACGAGGATGGAAGCATATTTGTGGGTGACATTGCAAAAGAGAGAAAAATCACTCACAGCAGTGATACCTTTAGTTCCTTCAAGTGTTTTATGGGAACAGAAAAAATATATGATGTGATGGGAAAAAGCTACACGCCGGTGGATTTTTCGGCAATGGTATTGACCCAGATCAAAAATAATGCAGAAGCATATTTTGGCGAAGCGATTGAGGAGGCAATCATCTCTGTTCCAGCATATTTTAACGATCAGCAAAGAAGTGACACTAAGAAAGCTGCAAAAATTGCAGGGCTGAAAGTAGAACGATTGATTAATGAACCATCAGCAGCTGCATTAGCATACAGAATGAAACAGCCGGAGAAGCCCCAGAATCTTCTTGTGTTTGATTTTGGTGGAGGAACTTTGGATCTGTCATTGGTGGAATGCTTTGACAATATTATTGAGATTATTGCGATTGTGGGGGATAACCACCTGGGGGGAGATAATATTGATCAGGCTATCGCCGGATATTGGTGCAACGAAAATAAGCTTACTTATGAGACACTTTCTGATAAGGCAGGAAGTATCATAAAGAAAAAAGCAGAGCAGGCTAAAATAATGTTGTCCGATGAGGCGAATGAGGTCAATACCAAGCTTATATTAGATGGCTGTGAATATGAAGTATCATTAGATGAGAGTAAGCTATACGAACTTTGTTTGCCATTATTTCGGAAAATTAAACAGCTTTTTCTAAAAATATTAAAAGATTTGGATTATCATGTTTCTGATATCGATGATCTGATCATGGTCGGAGGTTCCTCTAAGGTTCCAGTGGTAAAGAAGTTTTTACAGGAAATGTTGGGCAAAGAACCAATCGTTATGGATAGACCGGATTATTCTGTGGCATATGGTCTGGGTGCGTATGCCGGAATCAGAGAGAGAAAAGAAGACATCAAGGATATGGTGATGACAGATGTTTGTCCATTTACCCTTGGAATAGGAAGTGTTCAACAAAAAAATAGTCAGATGCCCTATATGTGTCCGATGATAGAGCGCAACAGCACATTGCCAATCAGCCATAGAGAATGGTTTACGACCGTTTCGGATTTTCAGAGGGAAGTGCGCGTATCAATCTATCAGGGTGAGGAATATGAATTGGAGAAAAATGTATTCTTAGGTTCATTAACCATAGAAGTACCACCAAAGAAAGCAGGTGAAGAATCCATATTTGTAGATTTTACATATGATGTGAATGGAATTTTGCAGGTGGATGTAACGAACTCACAGGGGGACACGAAACAGCTTGTGATTGCCAATCATGAGATGAGTGCAGAAGAGTTGCAATCCCGCATAGCGCGAATGAGTGAAATAAAAGTAAGACCATATATGCAGGAAGAAAATATATTGCTGCTTGAGCGGGCAAAGAGCCTTTACGAACAGTCTGTGGGGGAGAAGCGGGAATATATCGCCAATATGATAAATTGGTTTTCTGATTGCCTTTTTGCAGGGCGAAAGGTGACGATAGCAAAGGCAGTGGAATATATGAAGAACACATTGACATATATGGAAGAAGAGTCAGAACATGCCGAGCAGATATATTTTGATGGCGATTTAAAACTGCCGAATCTTGATGATACCGTGGAATAAAGCTAGGATATAAAAGGAATTTAGAGGAGCATATACATATGAGTGAAAACTGGAACATACTTGGAATAAGCAGAGAAGCATCGGTGGAAGAGATACGAGCTGCCTATGCTGCTAAGGCACAGACCTGTCATCCGGAAGAAAAGCCGGAAGAGTTTTTGCAGTTAAAGAAGGAATACAAGGAGGCACTAAAGTATGCAAAAAGCAGAGAACAGCGACTAGGGGCTGCAGATAACATAGCACAGACAGAACCGTTCATGCCGGAAGAATCGTTTATGCAGACAGAACAGGAACAGTCTACTCCGCTTATGGATATCTTGGAGAATTGCGAAAAAAAGGAGCATGAAAAAGAAAGTAATACTCCTGCAATGCAGCAATTTAAGGCTATTTTTATGGATAGCAAGAAAAGGAAGAATCGTACTGAGTGGAGAAGCTTTTTTATTACAAAGGTTTTTCTGGATGAGCAGTATGAGGAATATTTTATCAGGGCGATGTATGAATTTTTACAGCAACAGAATATGGTTCCTTTTGATGAATTGCCGAATGAACTAGTTGTGGAGCTTGCCATTGTTTACGCATTAGATCCAGACGAGGACGATTTTCTTGTTAGTATTGAAGAATATGATCATTCCGGTCTTTATGATTGGAAGAATGTAGATATATTTGAAGAATGCATTGCTAATATTTGGAACAGTCAGGAAAATTACCCGGAAAATTATAAGAATCTGATCAGTAAACCGTCCTTTATCAGACGAGAGAGCTATGATGAATATAAGGAAATTCGAGAAGTTGCCTTGGCGAATACTTGGGATTATAAGAAAGATAGCACAAGTCTTGAACAGTATAAATATACGATATCTATGGGGTATTGGGATTTTGTTGCAGATGATGTTTCGATACACAAAAAGGGCATTCATAATATTCTTTTAGAGGGAGATTATAGACATGTTTGTGTGGTAGAGCTATACGATTATTTGCTCTGTAAATATGGTTTCCCGATTGATGTATGTGCCTTTATATACAGCTATTATGAATTTGACAATCTTGAGAAAGAAAAGTTTGCCGATGTGTATAAGGACTTCAAGGCACACATTTTGGAATTATATCCGAATATAAGTGAGTACTGTAAGACCAATATTTCAGCGGATGATTACGCAGATGAATTATCGGAAACATTAAAAAAATTGCAAAAGAAATATGAAACACTAGGATGGGGGAAGAACTTTACGGACTTGTTGACTCCTTGTTATGCAACAAAGGTAGCAGACTGGTGTGAGGAGGAAGCAGCAGAGGTTTACGAGATTGTCAATAGCAGTTTGTTCCAGAAATATAAATATGCAGATCGTGTGGTAAATATTTTAATCATATCATCTTTCACGATTACAGAAGCAAAAATATTTTATGATATTTATAATGATCCGAAAGTGTGCAGTGAAAATATTCAAATCGTGCGTTTGCTGCATACGCTGTTTGAACGGATAGATGGATATAAGAAACAAGAGCAATATCTGAGCACGAAAGAGTACGAATACGATTTAGAAGTTTATAGCGACGACTTCTGGGAGTATTTTTTGAGCGTAGCATTTGGGGATCGGTTTATGATGGTGCAACCTAAAGAATCTCCCATTCCTTGGGGATTTTTATACATGAAGCAATTGATGCTTCCTACCTATATGAAAAGAGTCTATTCTCCATCGGTGGAATGGAGATTGCGTTTCACCAACTATGATAAGGAGACAGGACGCTTCGGTGAAGCCAGAAGCATGAAGTTTAAAATAAATAATGAGCTGACAGTGACGATAGAGTTTCATTATTATTACATGCGCTATTACATCAACGAACGAGAAGTAATGATGCCAGTATTTGATGTAGAGGAACTCTTTGCATATGCAGCCGATGATAATACCTTTATGCTGTTACTTCCAATTACTCGTATAGGTGATCAGGAACGCCAAAGAGTATATGACAGGCTTACAGAATGCCTGCAAAGAATTGTGAGATTTCCTTATTCTGTTATATTCCTTGCATGCATGATAGTAAATGATAATGCCTCTATCTATGAAATGGAGGATATCGTTAGCAGACATTATATTGAAAATTTAACCGAATGTTATCGTCTGGATAAGAATGGTCAGGGTAGCCAAAAACTATATCGTTTTCATGCAAAGTATGGCTGTTGGGAAGATTTCGGGGAAGAAATGATAGGTAACCATTATCGATCGACATTATTACACAACGAGTCGGATGAAGAGGGCTGGGATATGGAGTGTTTCAAGGAGAGCGATTTATCCTTACCATATGAAGTGGAAACAAAGGTTCATGATTTTTCTGGATTTAAGAAGAAAGAAAAAGTGCGAAAGCTGTTAGAGATATTTAGAATGAAGCATGAGGCTAACGATGAACATAGATATTTCCTGCAGAACAATCAATTTATTCTGGTTTTTGGAGACAGAAATCGTATGCAGCTTAGACAGCATTTGGCAACAGATATCATGTTAGATGAACAAATGGAAGTGGAAGCCTGCGAACGATTTCGCTGGTTAGATTCCAAGATTGAGGATCTTTTAAAGTATGCAAAAGAAAAACTAGCTTGGATTGGATGGATAGATCTTGAGAATTTCCGAACAATTCCTGTGGGAATGGGCGTCAGCGGCACCTATTATTCGCATTGGGGCGTTGTTGGAAAAGCAAAGAAAGCAGATAATTTTGAAAAGTTGTTTGGCAAAAACATATGTGTAGATGACTTGACGCATGTAATTGAATATCAGATTGAAAATAGAAGTGAGTGGGATTGCGGAAAATAAAAAATATACATCAAAGCTTCTGGTATGGAACGGTAGTTCCAATACCAGAGCTGGTGTAAATCTCATTATCTGTCGTAATAAAGATTGCTTCGGTATCTTCTAATTCTTCAATCAGTGCCATGCCATCTTCAAGTCCCAGAGAAAAGCAGGTGGTGGAGATGGCATCCCCATCCACGGAGTTCTTTGTGATAATGGTGACACTTGCCAAGCCGTTATCATAAGGATAGCCAGTGGAGACATCTAGAATATGGTGGTATAGCGTTCCGTCCACCGTAAAGTTACGCTCATAGATACCGGAGGAGACCACGGTCTCATCGGTGACCTGTACAGAAGCAATGGCGGAATTATCCTCTGCGAAGGGCTTCTGGATGCCGATGGTGTAAGCCCCGCCATCTTCCTTGCCGCCAAGGGCAAGCACATTGCCGCCTAGGTTAATAAAACCGTTAGTGATGCCTTTTTCATTCAAAAATTCCTTCATTTTATCTGCGATATAGCCTTTCGCAATACCACCGAGATCAATCTTTGCATTTGGATCAAGAAGGGTCACGTCGTTTCCCTCGATCTTAATATTTCGATAATCTACGGTAGCGAGGGCAGCTGCAATATCCTCATCCGAAGGAATCATAGAGGCATTGGTCTCTTCAAGAAGTGCTTTGGTGGAGATATCCCACAGGTCAGACAGTGTACCGATGGTGATATCGAACCTGCCATCACTCAATTCGCCGTAGGAAATCCCGATTTCTAATAATTCCACCGTCTCATCATGTACCGTTACTGGTGTGCCGCCAGCGTCGTTGATCTTAGAGATATCGCTGTCTGGAATGGTATTAGAAAAATAGTTTTCGTATTGGCGGGCAAGTTCAAAGCATTCATCCATGACAGATTCGGAAACCTTATCGTAAATCGTAACTGAAATGACCGTGTTAAAGTAAAAACCGGACCTTGTGGTAGGTTCTGATGCTGTGTCGCAGCCGGATACGATCTGACAGAACAAAAGCAGCAATGTGAGAAGAAGTGCAAATCTTTTATGCTTCATAAGATAAAAATCTCCTATTATTTTCTATAAAAATCTCTTTGATTCCTCAAAGAGGTACTTCTCAAGTAAAATCTTATAAAAATGTACCATAAAAACCAGTATTCTACAATGAAATTTATATAGAAATCATTTTGCCATTTTGACAAAGATATGATAGAGTTATACAGTATAATGCAGTTATAACTTGACAAAGCATAAAATGCATAAAATGGCGGTTATATTCGAGTTATGCCAATTTTACATAAAAGGGGACAAAGTTGAAAATGGAACAGAAGAATTTTCATTTTAGTGAGAAAAAGAGAGTAGTTGTTAAGATTGGTTCCTCTTCCTTGAATTATGGGGAGACTGGTAACCTGAATTTTACAAAGCTGGATCATCTGGTGCGTGAGCTTTGTAATCTGAGAAATAGAGGCATGGATGTGTGTCTGGTAAGCTCTGGTGCGATTTCAGTGGGCAGACAGACACTTGGCATGGATCAGCGCCCGAAGGATATTTCTACCAAGCAGGCATGCGCAGCGGTAGGTCAGGCGCGTCTGATGATGATCTATCAGCGTCTGTTCTCAGAGTACAATCAGGTGGCTGGTCAGGTTCTTATGACTAAGAATACCATGGTGAATCCGGTATCTAGAGAAAATGCGAAGAACACCTTTAACGAGATGTTCCGTCTGGGAGCGATTCCGATTGTCAATGAGAATGATACCGTATCTACATATGAGATGCAGTTTGGTGATAACGATACCTTATCTGCTATTGTAGCATCCTTGATTGGAGCAGATCTTTTGATCCTGTTGTCTGATATTGATGGACTTTTTACAGACGATCCACATAAGAATCCGGCGGCTGAGTTGATCGAGGTGGTAGAGCAGATGGATTCTTCTATCTACGGTATGGCAAAGAGTTCTACTGGAAGTGATGTGGGAACTGGTGGTATGTCAACAAAGCTGACAGCAGCGAAGATCGCCACATTATCTGGTGCAGATATGATTATTGCAAATGGTAAGGATGTCTGCATTTTACATCATATTTTTGATGATTCCTTTAAGGGAACCATATTTAAGGCAGATAAGAAGGAAACCTTCCATATCGAAGATTTTATTCTTGAGACAATAGGTTAATTTGGAGAGATAATATGAAACAGGAACAGATTGATAGAATCAATGAGCTTTACCGTAAGTCAAAGGCAGAGGGATTGACCGAGGAAGAGAAGAAGGAACAGGATATGTTGCGTAAGCAGTTCGTGGCAGATGTACGCAAAAACCTGACCGCACAGCTTAATAATATTGATATGGTAAATGAAGACGGCTCGGTGGAGAACCTTGGAGAGAAGTATGCAAACGGTAAAAAGCTCTCATAGTGGGCGCGGTGATATCAGACAGACACATAAGCGCTTACGGGCTCAAATGTCATCAGACGAGGTGAGGCAAAAGAGCAGACATATCTGTGAAATGCTAGTCGAGGAGCCATGGTATCAGGAATGTGACATCATATATGGTTATTACCCATTGGGCAATGAAGTGGATTGCCGTAGTGTGTTAGTACAGGCATTAGCTGAGGGCAAGCGGGTCGCACTGCCGAGAATGGCGGAACAGTGCAGCATGGATTTCTATGAGATTACTTCCTTAGAGCAGGTGGCAGAGGGTGGATTTCATGTGATGGAGCCTATTGCAACATGCCCCATGATGCAGGAACAGCGGGCAGTGGTGCTGGTGCCAGGAGTGGTATTTGACCCGTCAGGAAATCGATACGGATACGGTAAGGGTTATTACGATCGATACTTTGAGAGATTTCCAGAGTTATATAAAGTGGCGTTGGCATATGAGAATCAGATGGAACAGGAGCTTGAAGTATTAGACACTGATGTGAAAATGGACAGTGTTTGCACGGAAGAGCAAATACATAGGATAAAGATAGGTTGATAAGTCAGGAGAAAGGATAGGAGAGGCATATGGAATTATTAGAGATTTGTAAAAGTGCAAAGGAAGTAAGCAGACAGATTGGAACACTGGATACGAAGGCGAAGAATACAGCAATACTTGCAGTGGCAGATGCACTTGTAGCGCATGCTGAGGAAATTATTGCAGAGAATGCCAAGGATATCGCTCGTGGAAGAGAGAACCATATGCCAGAGGGACTGATTGACCGTCTCTTACTTACCACAGATCGTGTGGAGCAGATCGCAGAGGGATTGCGTCAGGTCGCAGACTTAGAGGACCCAATCGGAGAAGTTGTTTCTATGAAGAAGCGTCCAAATGGTCTGATGATCGGACAGAAGAGAGTACCTTTGGGTGTTGTGGGAATGATTTATGAAGCACGTCCAAATGTGACCGTAGATGCCTTCGGTCTGTGCTTTAAGACTGGTAATGTGGTTATTTTAAAGGGTGGAAGTGATGCGATTCATTCCAATATCGCTATCGTTTCTGTGATGCAGGATGCACTTGTAAAATGTGGTATTCCAAAGGAGGCAGTATCCTTGGTCGAGGATACCAGCAGAGACACAGCGGCTGCATTTATGAAAATGAATGAGTACGTGGATGTGTTGATTCCAAGAGGTGGAGCTGGACTGATCAAGGCTGTGGTAAATCAGGCGACGATTCCAGTTATTGAGACAGGAACAGGAAATTGTCACGTTTTTGTAGATGAGACAGCAGACTTCGATATGGCAGTAGACATTATTTATAATGCTAAGACACAGCGTATTGGCGTATGTAATGCCTGTGAATCTTTGCTCGTGCACGAGAAGATCGTGGATGCATTTATGCCAAAGCTGACTGCTGCGCTTCAGGAGAAGAATGTGGAGATGCATGCAGATGAAAAGAGCCTTAGTGCAGCATCTGGTGCAGCGCAGATCAAGAAGGAATTGTTAAAGCCTGCTACCGAGGAGGACTGGGGCACAGAATATTTAGACTATATGATTTCTGTGAAGACAGTGGCTTCTGTGGACGAGGCAATCGATCATATCAACCGCTACAATACAGGACATTCTGAGGCGATTGTCACAGAGAATTATACCAATGCAGAGCGTTTCTTAAATGAAGTGGATGCAGCTTGTGTCTATGTCAATGCTTCCACACGTTTTTCCGATGGATTTGAGTTTGGCTTTGGCGCAGAGATTGGTATCAGTACCCAGAAGCTTCACGCGAGAGGACCAATGGGACTTCTTGCCCTGACCAGTACCAAGTACATTATTTATGGAAATGGACAGGTGCGTCCTTAAGTTAGAAGAGTTAGAGAAGGGGAGTACGACAGATGAAGAGAACTGCGATTATTTGTATCGTTGTCTGCCTGCTTGTAATGCTGGCTGCGGTAGTTATGTTTTTTGCGTTTCCACGCACGAATCTTTATGATAATGATAAGAAGTTGGCGGCAGATTTCAATACCTACAATTTGGTGAATGCCAGATATGATATTGAAGAACAGCGTATTTACGGAACCTTTGACACCTTTGAGGGAATGATTAATTTATGGGAATATGAGGTAAGTGAGGAACAGGAGCTTACTGTGGACTATACTCTTCATGTTACAGAGGGAAAGGTGAAGCTGGTACTCATAACCCCAGATGATACGGTGGCTACATTGGCAGAAAGAACTGCTGAGTCAGAGAGTGAAGAAGTGGAAGGAACCTGTACGATAACAGTAAAAGCAGGGAATAATCGAATCAAGATCGTTGGTGATAAGGGTAGCAGTGTGGAGTTCGATCTTTCCATTGCAGAGGGTGATTTTACCAGCCATTAATAAGTGAATAGTAAGGATTAGTATATATGAAAAAGAAAATGAACATTGATATTATAGATAAAAAGCAGCTTCCAGAGACAGAGCCGGAGCGTCAGTACTATTTTATGGACATTGCGAAGAAGTATGTGGAACAGCTTGCCACAAAGAAGGGAAGCCCATTGACTTTCCATGTTACCACATTTGGATGTCAGATGAACGCAAGGGATTCTGAGAAGCTGGTAGGTATCTTGGAGCGCATTGGCTACGTGGAGACTGATACCGAAGAGGCTGATTTTGTGATTTATAATACCTGTACTGTCCGTGAGAATGCCAACAACAAGGTATATGGACGTCTGGGTGTGTTGCAGAAGTATAAGAGAAAGAATCCTCATATGATGATTGGACTTTGTGGATGTATGATGCAGGAGCCTACTGTGGTGGACAAGCTGAAGGAGAGCTACCGCTTTGTGGATCTTATTTTTGGTACACACAATATCTATAAGTTTGCAGAGTTGATCGTAACTGCCCTTGAGTCAGATTCCATGACCATCGATATCTGGAAGGATACCGATAAGATCGTAGAGGATCTTCCAATAGAGCGTAAGTATTCCTTTAAATCCGGCGTAAATATTATGTTTGGATGTAATAATTTCTGTAGCTACTGTATCGTACCTTATGTACGAGGCAGAGAGCGGAGCCGTGAACCAAAGGAGATTATCCGTGAGATTGAGCATCTGGTGGCAGATGGTGTGGTGGAAGTCATGCTGTTAGGACAGAATGTCAATTCCTATGGCAAGAATTTGGAACATCCGATGTCCTTTGCTGAGCTTTTACAGGAGATTGAGAAGATTGAAGGTTTGGAGCGAATTCGTTTTATGACATCCCATCCGAAGGATCTGTCCGATGAGCTGATTGAGGTGATGAAGAATTCCAAGAAGATCTGTAAGCATCTGCACCTGCCATTACAGTCAGGAAGCAGCCGTATTCTTAAGATCATGAACCGCAGATACGATAAGGAGCATTACTTAGAGCTGGTGGAGAAGATCAGAGCCGCAGTGCCAGATATCGCCCTGACTACCGACATTATCGTTGGATTCCCAGGTGAGACCGAGGAAGACTTTGAGGAGACCATGGATGTGGTAAGAAAGGTGCGCTACGACAGTGCATTCACTTTTATCTATTCCAAACGTACCGGTACACCGGCTGCCGCAATGGAGGAACAGGTGCCAGAGGATGTGGTAAAGGCACGTTTTGACCGTCTGCTTAAGGAAGTACAGACCATCTCAGCAGAGAAGTCTGGCGAGCTGACAGGGCAGGTTCTGCCTGTATTGGTGGAGGAAGTCAACGATCAGGATGCTAGCCTTGTGACTGGAAGACTCAGCAATAATTCTGTGGTACATCTGCCGGGAAATGCAGACATGATTGGAAAGATCTGGAATGTGAAGCTGATGGAATGTAAAGGCTTCTATTACATTGGAGAACTTGATGAGACAACGAATCAGTAAAAATGATGTTAAGTTCATGGCGGTTCTTGTGGTGTTGGTGATCGTAGTGCTTGGGATATCTTATGCTGTGATGCAAAAAGATCCCGGCACACAGGTCATTGTCACTGTGGATGGAGAGGAATACGGAAGATACTCATTGGATGAGGAGCAGGAGATTCCCATTGTCATAGACGGTGTTACTACAAATCTGCTGGTAATCAAAGATGGCGTGGCAGATATGACGGAAGCCAACTGCCCAGATAAGCTGTGCGTACATCAAAGAGAAATATCGAAAGGTAACGAAATGATTGTCTGCCTGCCCAATAAGGTGGTGGTAGAGATCAGTGGAAGTGAAGAAAGCGGGTTTGATACCATTGCGAAATAAAGTGGCATATCTAGGCGTCTTTTTGGCGCTGGCATTAATATGTAGTTATGTGGAATCTTTGATTCCATTTTATTTTGGAATACCGGGCGTGAAGCTGGGACTGACCAATATTGTGGTGGTGTTACTGCTTTACTGCGTTGGGACGAGGGAAGCACTGACAGTATCGGTGCTTCGTATCCTGTTAGCAGGATTTTTATTTGGAAATATGTTCAGCATTCTATATAGTCTTGCGGGAGGACTCTTGAGCTTTCTTGTAATGTATCTTCTTAAGAAAACAGGAAAGCTCGGTGTGCTTCCTATCAGTATCAGCGGAGGTATGTTCCACAATGTGGGACAGTTGATCGTGGCTGCATTTGTGGTGGAGAATTACAATATTTTTTACTATATGCCAATTCTTCTTGTGGCGGGAATCGTGACGGGATTATTGATCGGTGTGGCGGCACAGGAGATGATACTGCGAATTGGTAATCGATTCAAATAGACGGATGCATAGGATGCGTTAAGAAAAGTGTAACGGAGGGATAAGCGTGTATTCATATATCAAGGGTATATTGGCGGATATGGAAGAGGATCTTGTGGTTGTGGAGGCGGGAGGTATCGGCTATAACATTTATACCACAGGACAGACCTTCAACTACCTGCCTTCCATCGGGGAGGAAGTCAAGCTATATACATACCTCAATGTCAGAGAAGATGCCATGGTGCTCTATGGATTTCTGACCAAGGATGACCTTAGAGTGTTCAAGCTATTAATTGGAGTCAGTGGTATTGGCCCAAAGGGGGCATTGGCGATTTTATCTGTGATGACTACGGATGATCTGCGATTTGCAGTGCTTGGGGAGGATGCCAAGGCGATTGCCAAGGCACCGGGTATCGGAGCTAAGACAGCCCAGCGATTGATTTTGGAGCTTAAGGATAAGCTATCCTTGGAGGAGGCGTTTGAGCAGAAGCTTGAGCATACCGAGGAGCAAAAGGCTGGAAATGCCAAGGGAGCCAAGAACGAGGCAGTACAGGCACTGGTGGCATTGGGATATTCCTCTTCGGAAGCGCTTAAGGCGGTAAATGGTGTCTCCATCACAGAGGATACCGATGTGGAGGATATCTTAAAGGCAGCCCTTAAAAATATGGCATTTTTATAAAAGCTGTGTCTGCGGAGGCGGGGACAGACAGAGAAAAATGTTTTGAATGAGGATAGTGGAATGGAAAAAAGAGTCATATCGACCCAGGTACAGGAAGAGGACATCAAAATCGAAAAAAGTCTTCGTCCTCAGACTTTGGATGACTATATCGGACAGCAAAAAGCAAAGGAAAACCTAAAAATATATATTGAGGCAGCAAAGGCGAGAAGTGAGTCCTTGGATCATGTGTTGTTCTATGGCCCTCCGGGACTTGGAAAGACCACGCTTGCTGGCATTATTGCCAATGAGATGGGAACCCATATGAAGGTCACTTCCGGCCCAGCCATCGGCAAGCCGGGAGAGATGGCAGCAATCCTTAGTAATCTACAAGAGGGAGATGTCCTATTTGTGGATGAGATTCACCGTCTGAACCGACAGGTAGAGGAAGTACTTTATCCAGCTATGGAGGATTATGTGATTGATATCATGATTGGAAAGGGCGCGACAGCCCGTTCCATTCGTCTGGATCTGCCAAAGTTCACATTGGTGGGAGCCACCACAAGAGCTGGATTATTATCAGCACCGTTGCGTGACCGATTTGGTGTGGTACATCATTTGGAGTTCTATACTGTGGATGAACTTAAGACCATTATCATACAGTCTGCAAGGACTCTGGACGTGGAGATTGATGAGGAGGGAGCCTACGAGCTGGCGAGACGTTCCAGAGGAACCCCGCGTCTGGCGAATCGTTTGCTCAAGCGAGTCAGAGATTTTGCGGAAGTAAAGTATGATGGCAGAATCACCAAGGAAGTGGCAGCATTTGCACTGGATCTTCTGGAAGTAGATAAGATGGGATTAGATCAGAATGACCGTAACATCCTTATGACGATGATTGATAAGTTTGCTGGAGGACCGGTGGGACTGGATACTTTGGCGGCAGCAATCGGTGAGGATGCTGGAACCATTGAGGATGTATATGAGCCATATCTGGTCAAGAATGGACTCATTAATCGTACCCCAAAGGGGCGCGTGGTGACAGATTTGGCGTATCAGCATTTTGGGCTCAATAAATAGTTGCTTTTCCGTTAATGTGCCATTATAATATACTATATATTGTGGGAAGAAATGTGCCTGGCTAGGAGGAAGATGACATGGCAGAGAAGACAAGCGCTGAGGTAATTATTGGCGGTAAAGTATATACACTGAGTGGTTACGAGGGCGAGGAATACTTGCAGCGTGTTGCTACATATATCAATAATAAGATCAATGAGTTCAATAGCATGGAGGAGCTTCGACGGTTCCCGAATGATATGAAGGCGACCCTGCTTCAACTTAATATCGCAGACGATTACTTCAAGGCAAAGGCACAGATCGATAAGCTGGAACAGGAGATTGAGCAGAAGGATAAGGAGATATATGACTTAAAGCATGACCTGATTTCCAATCAGATTAAGACTGAGAGTGATGAGAAGTCCCTAAAGGAGCTTGAGAACCAGAATCGGGAGTTGCTTTTAAATAAGGCAAAGCTGGAGGCGAGTCTGGAGGAAGCGCTGCTGGGAAAGGTGTCTTCAAAGAAGAAAACTGAAGAGTAAGAGATACGGGGACGGAGAGGTTACTTTCGTCCCTTATTTTAACTTTATTTAAATTTGCGAATTGTAATTATGAAGGCACTGAATAATTATGGAAGGATTTTAGATAGATGGCAGAGCAGAATATGAAAAAGGAAATTGAATTATTGGCGCCGGCGGGCTCCTATGAGACCTTTGAAGCGGTAATCCGGGCGGGGGCAGATGCGGTATATCTGGGAGGAAGCCAGTTCGGAGCGAGAGCCTATGCGAATAATTTTACAGAAGAGGAATTACTGCGTGCCATTGATTACGCCCATATTCATGGTAGACAGGTGTATCTGACAGTAAATACTCTCTTCAAGGAGAATGAGTTGGAGCAGGGATTATATGATTATCTGCTGCCGTATTATGAGCAGGGACTGGACGCTGTTATTTTACAGGATATGGGAGCGTTGTCACTGATCCGAAGAGAGTTTCCGGGAATGGATATTCATACCAGTACCCAGATGACAGTGGCAGGCTGTGATGGCGCAGCGTATATGAAGGAGCTAGGAGCAAGCCGTGTGGTAACAGCCAGAGAGATGTCCTTGGCGGAGATTCGTGAGATTCACGAGAAGGTGGATGTGGAGATCGAGAGCTTTGTGCATGGAGCATTGTGCTACTGTTATTCCGGTCAGTGTCTTTTGAGTAGTATGCTGGGTGGTAGAAGCGGAAACCGTGGAAGATGTGCCCAGCCTTGTCGTCTGCCATATGATGTATTTGATGAGAAGAAGCAGAGTATAAAGTCCCGGGGGAATTATGTGTTAAGCCCGAAGGATTTGTGTACCATATCTGGAATTCCAGAGTTGTCAGAGTGCGGTATTTATTCCTTTAAGATAGAAGGAAGAATGAAGCAGGCGGAATATGCGGCGGGGGTAGTGTCTATCTATCGTAAATATATTGATGCATATTTAAGTGATCTTGCCTATGCCAGAGGGCTTGGTAAGTCGGAGGAAGAGGCGAGAGCCTATGCCAAGGAGCGTTATCAGGTGTCTGGAGCGGATGTGAAGAAGCTTATGGATATGGGTAACCGAAGTGGCTTTACAGATGGCTATTATTATAGACATAATGGCAGCGAGATGATTACCTTTGGTAAGCCAAATCATGCCAAGACCAATGAGAATCTGCAAAATGAGATTCGGGAGAAGTATATCCATGTGAAGTCAGATTCTGAAGAAATAAAAGAAAAAATCAATGGAATCTTAAGATTAAAGCAAGATGTTCCTGCTATAATAGAGTTAACTTGTGGAGC
>CAZBFN010000016.1:0-63035 GCA_964491235.1 uncultured Roseburia sp. | reverse complement strand
CCATCATTACTTCATCAACCTGCTCTGGCTTAACACCAGCTCTGTTTAATGCTTCCTTGATAACGATTGCTCCTAAATCTGCTGCTGGTGTGTTGCTTAATGCTCCACCCATCTTACCGATAGCGGTACGGCATGCGCCTGCTAAAACTACTTTCTTTGCCATTTTAAATTCTCCTTTCAGTCTTCGCAAAAAACTCTGCATTTTGCAGAGAATTTGTCTCCTTCTTGAAATAAATTCGCTGAAAATTGCTGTTAATTTTTTAACAATCTTTTTGTAAAAAAAATAAACTCAAACTCGTCGTTTGAAATTTATAATTTCCCATCTTCTTTTCTCGGTCGTATTTTTTACAAATCAGCGTTTTTACTAGGTCTCTAATACTTTTTCATGCTATCATATTTCCACTGTAAATGCAATAACTTTCTTCTTTTTAACTTTGACTAACTTTTGCCCCATAGTCCCATTTTCCTGCTCCTTCGACATTTTTCCACATTCTTTTTGTTAAAAATTTATCATTCCATTTCGTTCTTCTTAGCAAAAAAAGAGCGATTCTTGTGAATTTTTCACAAAACCGCTCTTTTCCTTCTTATTAATAGAATACGTGGTTGCCTATGACGATTCCTGATATGATACCGTTGTTCCTTCTAAAGTACAGGCAGTTCAAGCTGATATTACCATTCAGAACCTCCTGTGCTGCCTGAAGACATTCATTGTTAACGCCAGCCTGAAGCCGGTACGCCAGACGTCCACTGGTGACTGGTGAGAACTGTCCGCCCTGATAGATCACTCCCGATATGGTATTCGGGAAGTAGGAACTCTTGACACGGTTCATGATGACGCTTCCCACTGCCACCTTACCTGCATATGGTTCTCCCTCAGACTCACACTGGATGATGGCTCCCAGCAGATAGACATCACTGTTCGTCGGAACATATACCACGCCGGAGGTATCCTCCTGCTCCTGCTGCTGGATCGCCGCAAGCCTTGCCGCATCCTCCTGTGCCTTCTGGATCTCAAGCTGCTGCTCGTATTCAATCATCGCCGCAAGCTGAGTCTCCAATTCCTGTACATCTGCCTGGGCGTCCGCAAGTGCCTGATTGGTCTGAGCAATGTTGTTCTGGGTGGTGCTAATGAGGCTATTGACTTGACTCTGCTGCGCCTCCATATCTTCCTTCATAGCCAAAAGCTCTGTGTGATCCGTCTCAAGAGCAGCCTTCTGCTCTGCAATATCTGCCTGTAACTCCTGAAACTCCGTCAGTAACTGGCGGTCATAGTTGTTGATCTCAATAACATACTCAGTACGGTTCAAAAAATCCGTAAAGGATGTGGATTCCAACAGCATCTGCCACGCGGAATCGCTTCCATTCTCGTACATGAACTGAATGCGCAGCTTCATGTCATCATACTGCTTCTGGCATGCCGCCTCCGCTTCCGCAAGCTCTGTCTCAGCCTGCCTGATCTCCTCTTCCTTGGCTGTTATCTGAGTCTCAAGCTCATTCATGGAGGAAATGATCTGGGAAAGCTGACCGTTCAGCTCCCCTAGATTTGTCTCCAAGCCTTCCTTCTGATTCGATATATCATTTACCTGATTCTCTGCTTCTTCCTTCTGTTCCTGCAGATCATCAATCTGTTCCTTGGCATCATCGATACTGTCCTGCGTCGTACTCGCATATGCTGTGCTAACTGTGAGGGAACAGAATACCAGTACCACTACTGCCATCCTTTTCCAAAAAATATGTCTCATAGATACCTCTTTATATTGCCTACTATCATCATTTTTAACAAAAATCGACTTCTATCGTTATCATAGCAGATTGTATTTGACCTTTCAATATGCTATGATAGTAGATATATGATAGTTATTTTCTGGAAGATTCTGAGAAATAGGGGGAACATATCATGCAATTTGTGAAAACTGCTGACTTGAAACCAGGCATGCGCCTAGCCAAGCCAATCTATAATAAGATGGGTGTGCTTCTCTACGAGAGAGATACGAAGCTTACAATACAAGGTATCAATAGTATCGAGAATTTTGGTCTGATTGGTATCTTTATTCTTGAGCCTGCGGAGCCATTGCCACCTTTATCGAGAGAAGATCTGGAATTCGAGCAGTTCCAGACAATTTATATGTTTAAGTTGAAGGATAATATGGACAAGCTTCAGGAGAATCTTATTCCTGATACTCTGATGTCACTTGTCAATGATATCCAGACACACTATGGTGGTCTTGATCATAAGCTGAACTTCACGCAGACATTGCGCAGTTCTGCCGACTTTGTATACAAGCACTCCATCAGTGTGGCGATTCTCTCTGCAATGATTTCCAATGAGATGCGAGTTCCTCAGCCAGAGCGCACCGCCTTAATCACCGCTTCCCTTTTGTATGATTTTGGTTATCTCTATGTCCCTCAGGCAGTATTGGATAAGGGTGACGACCTTACTGCCAGCGACAAGAATTTTATCCAGATGAACTTAGAGCGAGGTTATGAGACGATTCGTCCACGATATGAGGAATGTGATCTCCCTAAGGCTTCCCTCGAGATCATTCAACAGATTATTTTCCAGAAGAGCCAGACCTTAAAGATCAAGGACCCTACCGAGACCATCAAGCTCCTTTACGATATCTTAAAGGTTGCAGACCAGTTCGACCGTCTGACTGCTATGAACATTAACAATCCGCCAGTTTCTGAGGTGGCTGCTATGACCTTCCTCAAGAAGCACAGCCGAACCTATAATCCACGTGTTATCGCTGCATTGGCAGAGTGTATCCACATCCTGCCGACCGGAGCCTGTGTCGACCTCTCCGATGGTGAGAAGGCTCTTGTCCTCGTAGAGAATGCTGCAGACTTCACAAGACCGATGATCCTTAAGTTCTCCAACAATCTGATCTACGATCTCAGTGATCCTGTGATTGGCGACTCACTGCGCATCATTGATATTATGAAGACTATGGATAACCGTATCGCCATTGATGAGGAGACCTTGAAGCATTTTGTTACTGACAAGTACATTCAGGAGACTGCCGACCGCTTCCGCAAGAAGAAGCTGGCTATTGCCCAGCGCAAGCAGCAGGAAGCACAGCAGAAGGCGATGGATTCCCTGTTAGAGGGAGCCTCCATTCTTACAGAGGATTTGCCGGGTGAGCCAACACCAATCAGAAAGGCTCCTCGAAAGAAGATGAAGCTTGTCTAAGTTTTCTGTCGCTTAGTAAAACTCGATAATTAATAAAAGAACCATGACACGAATCCCAATTGTTGATTAGACAATGAGATTCATGCCATGGTTCTTTTTATATTCTAGATTTAATTTTACACAAACACGTATTTTTGTAGACGGTCAAAGGCTTCCACCACCAATGAATGAGGTAGTGCCAGATTCATCCGGATCGCATATGGTCTGTGGAATGGTCTGCCATCCTGCCAGATGACTCCCACTTCATAACCAGCCAGAAGCAGTTCGTCCATATTCTTTCCATGCGCCTTGCACCACTCTTCACAATCTAGGTAAAGCATGTAGGTTCCCTCTGGCTTTGCAAGGGACACGCCCTTAAAGTGATCTTCTATATAAGCACAGGCATAATTCACATTATCGCTTAATACCTCGCAGAGCTCATCCACCCACTGCTGTCCCTCAGGCTTGTACGCACCAATCAACGCGTGCATAGAAAGCACATTGCAGGAATTGTAATGAGACAGGGAGGACTGCTTATTTACCCGATCTCTCAGATAAGAATTGTAAATAATATGGTAAGAACCAATCAGTCCCGCCAGATTAAAGGTCTTTGTCGGCGCATATACCGCCACAGTGCGTTCCCTTGCATCCTCAGATATGGACTGGGTCGGGATATGTTCATTTCCATTCAGGATAATGTCAGACCATATCTCGTCTGAGATCACGATACAATCATTTCTGCGGTAGATCTCCATCGCATCCTCAATCTCCCAGCGTTCCCAGACACGTCCAGTCGGATTATGCGGCGAACAAAATACCGCCGCGTGGATATGATGCTTCTTGATCTTTTCTTCCATATCCTCATAATCCATACGCCAGATGCCATCCTTATCCCGCTTCAAATCACTATGGATGATGTGAAATCCGTTATTCTCCAGGGCGTGGGTAAAGCCAACATAAGTAGGGGAATGAAGCAATACGGCATCCCCTGCAGAGCAGAATGCCTGCAATGTAGATACCACACAGCCCAGTACGCCGTTCTCATAACCGATATGCGCCTTCGCAAGCCCCTCTACTCCATGACGAATCTTCTGCCAGTCAACGATTGCCTGATAGTACTCATCCCGCAGGGAAAAATACCCAAATGCGGGATGCCCTATCCGCTGGGCAATCGCCTCTGTGATAGTAGGTGCAGTGGCAAAGTTCATATCCGCCACCCACATAGGAATCTTAGAAAATCCCTCTTTTACAGTTGCCCCCTCATAGGGAATCGTGTCAACTGCAATTGAGTCCTTCCCGCTTCGATCCATCACCGTCTCAAAATCGTACTTCATGTAAATCTTATGCCTCCTTCTTTTTCATCAGACATAATGCGATTGTTCCTACAACCAACACGATAGTAGTGGCAATTCCTCCTTCCATTCCAAAGTCTCCTCCATTTAAGAGTTCCTTTCCTACAATAGAGGTAGTCTCAAATACGCTACAGCTAGAAGTCAATCCACTGACCTTGATGCCATAGAAATTGCCTTGTACCAGATTCCAAATACTATGGAATGCACCGATTCCCCAGATATTTCCACGCTTGATAAAGTAAACGGATGCAAATACACCAAACAATGCCAGATTGATAAATGCTAGTGGCGTGATTCCCGGATTGTTCAGATGCAATGCCGCAAAAAATACTGCATTTACCACAGCAGCAACAACAAGGGGATATCTTCTCGCAAAGGATATCATAAAGTATCCACGACAAAGTACTTCCTCCGCCATTCCCTGAATCAGGTAACCAAACAAATATAATATGAACATTCCCGGTGCAAAGCTAGCGGAAAATCCCTCGAACTTAAGGGCACCTGTCAACACACAGATCAAAACTGTGGCTGAGAAAAATAAAAATCCAGCCAATAATCCAACCAAATATTCCTTCACAGCGCCTTTTTTCACAAAACCGATAGTACGCACGCGTCTCTTCTGTAAAAGCTTACAGTACAGAATCACGATCAATATCATCACAATTTCTGCAAAAAGGGAAAGTATCATCATCCCATCAGAACTGGAAATCTGATTGACGACCTCCAACAGCTTGTTTTGATCCCCCGACGCAGCCGCAGCCTGATAATCTGCGTTTCCATACATCATGATCATGCTTACTGGCATCGCAGCTATCGTTAATGCGATCCCACTAACAAAAAACACCCCCACGAATGCGATCAACTCCAAGAACCAGTTCCACCCCTTCTGGGCTTCTCTCGCCTCTGCCACAATCTGTGGTTCCTCCAACATGTTACTCATAAACTCCTTTTCCTCCTTAAATGTATATTCTTATCTATTATAACTGACATTAGAGTCAATGTCATTCCTATACCACTCTATTATTATATTTTGCCGTCATAATATTAGCCCAGCCAATCAGCAGCGGAAATACTCCCATCACCACAAGCGGATAAATCACATTAGCAATCGTGATTCTATGATTGCAAGCCATCGCTCCAGCCAACTGCATCAGCAACGCAGTTATTAAAGGTAGTTTTAAGAACTTTACCAAGTATTCCATTCGAACTCGCTTCACAATACGCATATCCACTGGCATATATTTTAGTTTTTCACCAATGCTATGCATCTTTCCATCCTCATTCACATACAGATATCCTGATAAAAAAATCCATGTAGGCCAAATATTTGCCCCCAACGTGCACACTGCTATCGTTGATACTTCCTCCATATCGAATGGAATCCACATCACCATTGCAATCAATACGACATACACGCCCTTTGCCAGCATATGTACTGGTTCCATTCCATTTGAAGCACACTTGCGCTGTTTTCGATCGAACTCTCGAATCATTTCACATTGCCTTATGTAATCTCTTTTCTTTTCCGCCTTCTGAATATGTTCTCCTCCTTCTCCTTTGCGCATCCTCTTTTGCTCCTCCTCATTATCCAATATATTAAATATGATTTAAACTTCTCATTTAATTCTAAGCGAATTCATTCTCTCCAAAGGATACCATCCGTCCCTCTTCCATGATTCCCACGTAGTCCATCTTATGCTCCAGTTCTTCCGCTAGGTGTGTCGCCATTAACACAGAGGCTTCTTCCTCCGCAATCACCTCATGCAGTATCTTAAAGAAATCTACGCGGAACACTGGATCCATTCCTGCTGTCGCCTCATCCAACAGATACAGCTTCGTGCCGTGAGCCATGGCAAATGCCATCTGAAAACGCATTAGTTCTCCTCTTGACATTTTTCCGACGATTTTGCTTGTAGAAAGTTCCATTCGTTTCATTGTCCTGGAAAATAAATCCATATTAAACTTTTTGTATAGTCCTCCCAGAAGATCTGCGTTCTGTTTTGCTGAGTATTCCATAAAGAAGGGATTCTTGTCCGACACAAATCCAATCCATTCTCTACACGCCACATGGTCCGTCCTGATATCCTTGCCACAGAGTCGGATCGTTCCCGTATACTTTTGCTTAGGATTTACAATGCAATCTATCAGCGTCGTCTTGCCTGCTCCGTTCTTTCCCGCCAGTCCCATCAGATATCCTGCCGGAAGAGAAAAATTAATATCATCTAGTTTAAACTTCCGTGAAGTTCCACTCACATGTTCAAATTCCAATATCGCCTTCTCCATCATCCTAACCTTCCCTAAATAATGTATCTATCATTTCCTTCAGTTCCTCACAACCTAGCCCTGCCTGCTTTGCCTCGGTAATGACCTCCCCAAGACGCCGCTCTAACATCATAAGCTGCTTCTCCCTGAGATAGTCTGTATTATATTCACAGACATAAAAGCCCTTTCCACTGACAGAGCGAATCAGCCCTTCCTTCTCCAGTTCCTCATAGGCTCGCTTGGTAGTGATGACACTAACATTAAGTTCCCCTGCCAGACCACGGATGGATGGAAGCGCCTCCCCCGCCTGTAATTCTTTATTCACGATTGCATTTTTCAACTGATTGACGATCTGTTCGTAAATTGCCAGTGTGCCCTGAGGCTGTATCACGATCTTCATCTACTCATCATACCTTTCTATTATCTGCAAGGTCACATGCGTGCCATACTGTACCTAATTCTCATAATTCATTGCCTGTTCTATCGTTGGTCTTACTCGTTTTAACATGGTTATAACAAGCGGTAGCTCAACGACTAACAAAACGAGCGCAATCACAACTCCCACAACTCCCTGCATCTCTTCCTGACTATCCACACAAATTAATAAGAAAAGAGCCAAACAAATCGAAACAATTATCGCTGCCGTCTCCCTGCCGTCTGCTCCGGACGACATCACCACCGATTTCCTTTTATCAATGCATGCCCTAATCCGCTTTGCGTTCATCAAGCTACTGCTTATTGCAAGCCCCATATTTGCGCACAAAAACAACGTTGCATAAGCAAGATTTAACTTTCCAATATTCAAAACTAAAATCAGTCCCAATACACTTGCCACAAATATTACTCCGATTTTAAGCAAATAGGATTTCAACAAATATTCTCTTCGCTCCTGCCTGCTCATCGGACAGAGATATAATAATTTTGACATTTCAATCGGATGAAGCTGGGATGAATACATGCAAAAAAGTAATAGACACACCAACACATAGTATTCTGCTATATACTTGCTTGCTCCGTTTTGACCGAGTACTGCAGTAGGCATAATTGCCACCAAGTATATTCCCATATAGAACATCCCAAAAAAGTTGCTGCCATATCGCTCCTTAATCCTGCTGAGGCGAAATGCTGCCATATAATCCCGAATCACCATTTTCATCGTGTTCCCCTCCTGCGCTTTGTCATAAAATACATTAACTCTTCAATGGTCGGCACCGTCACCGCAAGTTCGCTATCATAATGATATCTTCTCCGATGTCGCACCAACGCCTTTGTTCCATAGGCTCCTTCCTCCGTATGAATGATATTTTCCTGCGGAATCAGCTTAATCTTATAGGGCTCTCCCGTCACAAGACGGTAGCTGTCTCGCAACGTTTCAATATCCGTGGCAATCAGGCACTGCCCCTTTTCCAGATAAGTGATATAGTCAGCCATCCGATCCAGATCCTCCGTCAGATGGGTGGATATGATGACGCTCCTCGTTCCATCTGCAATAAATTCCTTTAATACCGTAAAAAATTCCTTACGGAATTCCGGATCAAAATTCCCCGCTGGCTCATCCAATAGTAAGAGTTTTGCACCGTGAGATAACGCAAATGCAAGCTGGAACTTTAATTCTTCTCCCTTGGAAAGCTTCCCATATTTTCGCTCCAAGGTAAGTCCAAAGCGCTTCAGATAGCTTTCAAGCACCTGCCTGTCATACTCCTTATAGTAGCTTCCATAATAATCTGCATTTTGTCCTAGCGTCAGTCCGCGATCGAACATCTCCTCCAGCAGTACCGTTCCAATTAATTCCCGAATCTCCCGCTCCTTCGATTGGTAATCCATTCCATCAATCAGAATCTCCCCTTCCTCTGGGCGGTACAATCCCAAAAGCAAATGAATCAATGATGTCTTACCTGCACCATTAGGCCCGATCAATCCCATGATATAGCCCGCCGGCAACTCAAACGATATATTTCTTATATGAAAACTTCCAAGATGCTTGGATACATCCTTCACCTGCACCATCATATATACAACATCCCCTCTCATAAGCAATGCGTGCATCAACCGTATATATTAATATATACACATTATATACGCAGATGTCAATATATTTTTTTCGCTGCTCGGAACAAAAAAAGAACCCTTTTTTCAAAAGAGTTCTCAAATACTTATATATAAGGGTTATTCTGCGCCATGTTTCTAGCCTCTCTCGGTGTGCAATCGTATCGCTCCTTGAACATTCGATAGAAAAGCTTCTGATTATAAAATCCATGCCGCTCCATGATCTCCTGTACCCCCTCATCGGTGTGCAATAAATCCTGATAGATATGGTTGATTCGCACCTGATTCACATATTGTATAAAGGAATTTCCTGTGTTTTGCTTGAAGAAACGGCAAAAATACTCCTTGTTCAACCCAAGCTCATCCGCTGCCTCCTGCAATGTAATCTCTTCCTTATAATGATGCTCTACATAATCACAGATCTGCTCAATCCGCTCCATGTTACCAACCTTCGCCTCGGATGCAGACTTGGTGATAGCTTCACTAAAATGCTCAATCAAACAAGCTAATATATCCAGAATTAACGCTGTACTTCTTAGCTGGTAGGTATTTTTCTGATTTACATATAGCACTGTCAATTCCTTTAGATATCGGCACAACTCATCATAATAGGGCTGTTCCTCTGGTGTCAGGTGCTTTCCAGCGCAATGGATACTAAGAAGCTCCGAGTCTAACATATAACGACGCAATAGTTGTCTGGACACATGAATACAGATTCCCGTAGTCTGTGGCAGCTCATAAATCACCTCATGAATCTTCGCATAATCCACGACAATGGCATCCAAAGAATTTAGCACGTACTGTTCTCCATCCATATGCACGATGGCATGTCCATTTAGGACATAAAGTATCTCCAATTCTCGATGCCAATGAAAAGGAGAATTGTGGTTCATCGTAACAAATCGAATATCAAATCCTATATCTGGCTGCAAATTGACATTTTCATAGGTGTTATCCGGTATCATGATTCGCCTCCTTTATCCTTTTTTAATATTATATAGATTTTCTTTCTATTTCTCAATGCAAAAAGTCAATATCGCCCAAGTTTTTGCTAATATTATATCTATAAAGCCTATATCTTTTAGGTTATGATAATACCTGTCAGATAAAAAAGACTAACACACACAATCAAAAAACATTGTCAAAACAAGGAGGAAATCATTATGTTAAAGAAGTTAATGTCATTCTATAAAAACAATCTCGGTGTTATCACAGCAGGTACTGCATCTATATATGGAGGAGATTATCGCCCATATAATGCGTAATCATTATCAATATGAATAAGAAAACAACCAACCAAAAAGAACGTATCGAAAAATCAATTTAATCCGATTTTTCGATACGTTCTTTTTATTCTTATAAATTCTTTACTTTTGCAATATCCACTGGGGTCAATGTCTCCATTGCAGTCTCAAGGCTACGAGCCAATGCATTTGCGGTATCCATTGCTGTGATACAGTAAACACCGGTCTCGATGGCATTTCTACGGATCAAGAATCCATCACGGGTCTTATCACCATTTCCCTGAGTAGGGGTATCAATTACAAGATCGATCTTATGTCCAAGAATCAAGTCCATAACGTTTGGTGACTCCTGTGTGATCTTATTGACACGAAGTGCATTTACACCATGCTCCTGCAAGTACTTTGCAGTACTTCTTGTTGCGTATATCTTATAGCCAAGTGCTTCAAAACGCTTTGCCACTTCAACACCCTCTGGCTTATCTGCATCCTTCAAGGTCATGATCATCTGCTTGTGCTTTGGCAATGTCACGCCAGCGCCAAGGAATGCCTTGTACAGTGCCTCGTTGAAGGTAGTCGCAATACCTAAACACTCTCCAGTAGACTTCATCTCAGGTCCTAAGGAAATCTCTGCACCGCGGAGCTTCTCAAAGGAGAATACTGGCATCTTGATTGCAATATAATCTGCTGTTGGTGCCAAGCCCGGCTCATATCCAAGTCCACGAATGGTATCTCCGATGATTACCTTAGTCGCAAGGTCTACGATTGGAATACCTGTAACCTTACTGATGTATGGTACTGTTCTGGAAGAACGAGGATTTACCTCGATAACATATACCTCTTCATCCATAGCGATGAACTGGATGTTGATAAGTCCTACAACATGAAGTGCCTTTGCCAATCGCTTTGTATACTCTACGATGGTCTCTTTTACATGGTCACTGATGGTCGGTGCTGGATATACAGAGATACTATCTCCAGAGTGTACTCCAGTACGTTCAATATGTTCCATGATACCAGGAATCAGGATATCTGTACCGTCGCATACAGCGTCGACCTCGATCTCCTTTCCCTGTAAGTACTTATCTACCAGAATCGGATGATCCTGTGCAATTCGATTGATGATACCGATGAATTCCTCAATTTCCTCATCACTAAAGGCAATCTTCATACCCTGTCCACCAAGTACATAGGAAGGGCGAACTAATACTGGGTAGCCAAGACGGTGTGCGACCTCTTTTGCCTCCTCAGCGGTGAATACAGTTCCACCTGCAGCTCTAGGAATCTCAGTCTCTTCCAGAATCTTGTCGAACAGCTCACGATCCTCTGCCGCGTCAACGTCCTCTGCCTTTGTACCGAGGATCTTAACACCCATCTTCATTAAGCTCTCAGTCAGCTTGATTGCTGTCTGTCCACCGAACTGTACAACAGCGCCGTCCGGCTTCTCTAACTTAACAATAGCCTCCACATCCTCTGGTGTCAGTGGCTCAAAATACAGCTTATCTGCAATATCGAAATCTGTGGATACTGTCTCTGGATTGTTATTTACAATAACAGTCTCCCAGCCTTCCTTCGCAAATGCCCATGTACAGTGTACGGAACAGTAGTCGAACTCGATACCCTGTCCGATACGAATTGGACCAGAACCAAGTACTAATACCTTCTTCTTTGGATTGGTCTCAACAGCCTCATTTTCACTGCCAAATACAGAATAGTAGTATGGTGTGCTCGCCTCGAACTCAGCAGCACAGGTATCTACCATCTTATATGCTGCCACGATACCGTTGTCATAACGCATATCGTGAATCTCTTTTTCACTCTTTCCTGTCAACTGTGCAATCACATTATCAGGGAACTCGATACGCTTTGCTTCCTTTAATAATTCAATGGTAAGCGGCTCACTCTTTAACTTCTGCTCCATCTCTACGAGAATTGACAGCTTGTCAATGAACCAGAGATCGATCTTGGTAATATCATGAATCTGCTCATAGCTGATTCCACGGCGAAGAGCCTCTGCAATTACCCAGATTCGACGATCATCTACCTTCTCAAGCTGTGCTAACAGCTCATCCTTAGAAAGTCCTGTAAAGTCATAAGACATTAAGCTGTCTACATGCTGCTCTAAGGAACGGATCGCCTTCATCAGCGCGCCCTCAAAGTTGTTACAGATACTCATGACCTCTCCGGTCGCCTTCATCTGTGTGGTCAAAGTACGCTTTGCTGTGATGAACTTATCAAATGGAAGTCTTGGAATCTTAACAACACAGTAGTCTAACATTGGCTCAAAGCTTGCGTAGGTCTTACCTGTGATTGCATTCTTGATCTCATCCAAGGTATATCCCAGTGCGATCTTTGCAGCTACCTTTGCGATTGGATATCCAGTTGCCTTGGAAGCCAATGCAGAAGAACGGGATACACGAGGGTTTACCTCGATAACACAATATTCAAATGTCTCTGGGTGTAATGCATACTGTACATTACATCCACCAGTAATATTTAATTCAGATATAATATTTAACGCAGATGTACGAAGCATCTGGTATTCCTTATCACCTAAGGTCTGGGAAGGTGCAACTACGATGGAGTCACCGGTATGCACACCAACTGGATCGATGTTCTCCATGTTACATACAGTGATGCAGTTGCCGTTGGCATCACGCATTACCTCATACTCGATTTCCTTCCATCCTGCGATGCAGCGTTCTACTAAAACCTCACCCACACGGCTAAGGCGGAGACCATTTGTTAAAATCTCAATTAACTCTGTCTCGTTGTGAGCGATACCACCGCCACTTCCTCCTAAGGTAAATGCAGGACGAAGTACGACTGGATAACCGATGGTATTGGTAAACTTGATACCATCCTGTACGTTATTAACGACTAAGGACGCTGCACATGGCTCACCGATCTTCTCCATGGTGTCCTTGAATGCCTGACGATCCTCTGCCTTAAAGATAGTCTCTGCTGTCGTACCGATCAGCTTCACCCCATACTTATCTAAGATACCCTTCTCAGAGAGCTCCATACCAAGATTCAATCCAGCCTGTCCACCTAAGGTAGGAAGAACGGAATCTGGCTTCTCCTTTGCAATGATCTGCTCTAATACTGGAACTGTAAGAGGCTCGATATATACCTGATCTGCGATATCCTTATCTGTCATGATGGTTGCAGGGTTGGAGTTCACTAGAACAACCTCTACGCCTTCCTCCTTTAAGGAACGACAAGCCTGTGTTCCTGCGTAGTCAAACTCTGCTGCCTGTCCAATGACGATTGGACCGGAACCAATTACTAATACTTTTTTGATGTCTTTATTTCTTGGCATTGTATATCCTCCTAAATCTCAACATGCGTTCGAACTCACCGCTCGAATCCGCTCCGCTTTTTCTCACTAGTTATGACATCATTTCAATAAATCTGTCAAACAGGTACGCTGAATCCTGTGGTCCAGGGCAAGCCTCTGGATGGAACTGCACGGTAAAGATATTCTTGCCGATGTACTCTAATCCTTCATTGGTTCCGTCATTGACATTGACGAAAGCTGGCTTTGCGACTGCTGGGTCGAGGGTATCTGTATCTACTACATAGCCGTGATTCTGGGAAGAAATATACACACGATTTGTCTGTAAGTCCTTGACCGGATGATTTCCTCCACGATGACCATACTTCATCTTATGTGTGTCTGCTCCGGTTGCCAGAGCCATAAGCTGATGTCCTAAACAGATCGCAAAAATCGGTGTATCGGATTCATACAGCTTCTTGATCTCTGCAATGATGTCCTTGCACTCCTTAGGATCGCCAGGGCCATTGCTCAACATAATGCCATCCGGATTGGTGGAGAGAATCTCCTCTGCTGTGGTGTGTGCTGGATAAATTGTCACCTCACAGCCTCTATTTGCTAAAGACTGGGCAATATTATTCTTAGCTCCAAGGTCAAGTAATGCGACCTTCTTGCCAGCAGCTGTGCTGCTTTGTCTTTTTAATACTCTCTTCTCTGTACAGGTAACCTTATCTACAACGTTGCCTGTGGTATATGCTTTTAACTTGGGAATAATTTCTTCTATATTATAGTTCTCATTGGTAGTGATCATACCGTTCATCGTACCCTTCTCACGCAGGATCTTGGTGAGTGCACGAGTATCAATACCGGCGATTCCTGGTATATCATGCTTGGTGAGGAAGTCCTGAATCGTTCCCTCGCAACGGAAGTTGCTTGGCATTCTGGAAAGTTCTCTCACGATATATCCGTCCGGCCATGGGCGACCTGACTCCATATCCGGCGTAATACCATAGTTTCCAATTAATGGATAGGTCATAACGACTGCCTGTCCTGCATAGGATGGATCGGTCAAGACCTCCAAATATCCTGTCATCGAAGTGTTAAATACAATCTCACTGATGACTTCTCTGGTGGAACCGATGCTGGTTCCGGCAAATACATTCCCATCTTCGAGTATCAAAAAAGCTTTCATCTGTCTCCCTGTCCTTTCACTTTTTGTCGCAACGGGCACGATATCACCCGCTTTTTATTCCAAAAAAAAAAAACGTCGCCGTTTTTTCCTGATTTTTGGAATCCAGACAGTATTCTGGTGGAGTCCAATACCATATGTAGCCAGCCACGCTGACTTTGGCTTCTTAGATACCACGCGTTTCCTACGTGGTATCTAAATTGTAAAAAGTTTATCACATCAAATGGTATTTTTCAACCTTTTTTCGCGCGCAAATAATGCCGAGATTTTATGCAAAATCAGGGGGATTTTATACATTATGGACAAAGAGCATCATCCACACTCTCTACCGTCTCATATTCATACCTCGCCTCTGTCCGTAGACCATCCGTCGCCATATGATGAACCGTAAGTGCTGTCATGATCCCAAAGCAGAGCATTAAGGTTCCTACTACAAGCCCTACAATCACCTTATTGCTGACCTTCTTGGTCGGATAAGTAACCTCCGGCTTCTTAGGAGCTGGAACTGTGTATACCTGATATACCGGTGCCGCTCCCGCTGGTTTTCCGTACATCGGTGCCGCTCCTGCCGGGTTTCCGTACATCGGTGCCGCTCCTGCCGGGTTTCCGTACATCTGCCCCTGCATCATGCCCCCCTGCGGCATCATCCAGATTCTGCGTTCCAATGGTACCTGTTCATTCTCAAGCGGTGCCCCCTGTATCAAGGTAAATCCAATGTGATAGAAAAATGCCGACACCGACACTGGCGTCACCTGAATCGTCACACGCTCCCTATGTAATATATTCGCCGCATAGGCACACATATGATTTACAAGCTGTTCTCCGATCTTGCGCCTCTGACAATAAGGCTTCACATACAGCATCGTAATATGTCCTATGCTCTGCATTGCACTGACAGCACACATCTGTCCATTCTCAAATGCGCCCCACAGGAACAGTCGCCCTGCGCTCACCTCCTGCCATAAATGCTCCACATTCACATAATTATAATAGCGATCGATCTCACGCTGTGTTCTAACACAAGGTCTCACGCATCGCTCAAATGTCTCATGTGCGGTATACACCGCCATCTGCAACTCATTTCCATATAATAACCGAATCTCCATATTCAGGCTCATCCTTTCCGTATAACTCGGGCAGCCTTAGACTTCCCCCAAAAACTCTATATTACATCATATCATTTTTTGTCCAGATGTAAAATAGACTTTTAGCCCCAGTTCCTAACTGAGGAAATTATACGAAAAGAAAAATCATCCTAATTTATATTATTTTTCCTACCGCCAGCAATACAAATAACACACCGCCGATCCATGACAGATCACATTCCTTGCCAAGTGCCGCCCGTCTTCCCAGATAGCTTCCTGCCTGCACCGCCCCAAAGCTAAAGACCAAGTTCCAAAACACAGTCTGCCAAATATTCAAATCCAAAAATCCCGCTCCAAGACCACCGAAAAATCCGTCCAAGGACATTGCCAATGCAAAAAATGCTCCCTCCGCCACGGACATGGTAGACGAGCGATCCTTATCCGCCATCACCGGATTATTATAAATGCTCAATATGAAGTTAACCTGTGAAAATGTAATCTTGACCCGTTTGCACAGAAAGGTGTGCTTTTTAATATAGGCCTTGATGCCATACTCCGTCAGTTTAAAAATTCCCACTGCAAGCAGCACCACAAAGCAAAATATCCTTGTATAGGATTCTTTTATGATTCCATCCAGCAGTCCACCTGCTGCAAGTGACAAAAACAGCACTCCGCTACATATCATGGCTATGCAGAGTGCTGTCTTTTTTTCTATCTTAATATGTTCCGTTCCACATGCCACGGATGCCAGAAAGACATCTACCGACAGGGCTACGATCAATAAAACAGTCTGCACATTTATTACCCCTTTTAATGCTTCTGTCTTATTGTATTCCTGACGGTTCGATTCGTTCCTGGCATCTTGGCTTACAAATGCACTGGCTTACCCCACCTTTGTTCTAGATTGTTTTCCCCACTTCCCCTGGCATAGCTACATGTAATTTAAGACTGTTTCTACATTCCTGCGATCCATCTGATGAAATCTTCTAACAGACCCATTTGCATAATTCTCTTATCCTTATTTGACATATCCCCGCCTCCCTTCTAGCTCGTCCCAAATATTGGTTACACTTATTATTTACCAGAAAAATGCGCCCATTTCCATTCAAACTCCCCGAACGGTCACTTATCTTCCCAATCGGTCATTTTATGGGCAAAATCACTCCAACAGAAAACATATTTTTCGTCGAATCGAGTTCCAATTCGCCGTCATATTTTTCTACGACTTCCCTCACATTCGACAGACCAATACCATGATTCTTCTTATCTCTCTTCTCACTCTTGGGCAGTCCATTTTTCATGATCTCCTTGCGATTTTGTGCTTCATTCTGCACCAAAAATCGCACGAACTGGTTCCCCGAATGTATCTGAACCTTGATCCAATGTCCCTCTCCCTTCATGCGTGCCAATTCGTCCAAAGCATTTTGAATCAGATTCGAAAAAATAGTACACAGCTCCATCTCATCCATCGGCAACGACCGAGTGAACTTTCCCACCACCTCGATCTGGATGGCATCCTCCAACTTTGATAATTTATCGCTCAGAATCATATCCAGCACCTCATTTCCTGTGGCATAGCAGATTCTTTGTATCTCGTCCAGCTGACCACTCATCCGACCTAGGTATTTTTTCAATCCCTCTATCTCATTTTCCTCTGCCAGATGCTTCAGGTAGATCATGTGATTATTGACATCGTGCCGGAATTTTCTTGTTTCTTCCTCCTTCTCCAGCATAGAACGGTAATAGGCTCTCTGGGCATTTTTTAATTCCTGCTCCACACTGACCATAGCTCCCATTTTCTCATTCACCTTCTTCATATACACCAAAAGCCAGCACAGTAGGCATAGACAAATATATGCCACCGACACGGTGATATCCACCACCATCCGCAATCTGCTATTTCCAATATAGTCCTTCGTCACATTTAGCCCTGCCACCGTAAATGCAATCGCCATCCCGTTACTGGCAATGAGAAGCAACATCAGATTGCCCTTTAGGTTATGTAAATTCCGCCTTCTGGCAATCCATGCAATTCCATATAGCAGCAATACTACAAGCAGTCCCCACAGGCTCTCCAAAAACCTACTTTCAAATATCATAGCTCTCTCATCCGGCATCCGTTTCATCCAATATTCCAACGGAATCGTAATCATTTCATCGATGCTGATCAGCAATATAAAAAGTGTCGCCATCCGAAATATCCGATTTCCGATACTTCCATGCATCGCAATTCCCACTGCCAGCATCGCCATAATATAGACAATCATACGTTTTTCCCCCACTGCTGCTTTACTTAACCATAAATAAAACAGACATATAATGCCCATCATCCCAAGGACAGCCCATTTCGGCGCTCTCTCATAAAAGACGATCCGTAATCCCAATAAGTACTTAACCACTTCTATGCCATAGATAGCACACAGTATCATTATCTTCATGCCGTACACTCCCGCTTTTTCTAGCGATATTCCAGATCATATCCACGGTAGGATGCTTCAAATTCCTTTTTGCGTCTCCGCGCCACCACGATTTCCTTATCCTTTATCCTCACAATACCATCCCGATAGGTCTCGATATATCCAAAATTCACAATGTGCTTCTTATCGATCCGAAAAAATAACCGCGCTTCCAATTCCTCCTCTAACATCCGCAGTGACTTCTCACTTCTTAATATCCTGTCCTTCACAATAAATTCCGTATAGCTGTCATAGCTTTGTATATAATAAATGTCCTTCTGCATGACATTGACGCACTGACGGTTCTCCATCAGCAACATCCCCTCGCTGCCAAGGCAGCTTTTCTGATAAGAGAGAAACACCTCCTCCAATTCCTTTCCCTGAATCGGCTTAATCAAAAAGCGGTACGCCTCCAGATAAAATGCTTCCTGCATCCGTTCCACCATACTGGTCTCCATGACGATCTTACATTTTTTATCGCGCTTTCTGTACAGAAGTCCCGTCTCGATTCCATCAAGTCCCGGCATATCAATATCTAAAAAAAGGATATCAAGCTGCTGTATGCTCTCCAGCAACTGATTTCCTGAACAGAAAATGTATGTTTCTCCTTCCATCTGATTCTTTTCCAAACACCTTTGTATTCTCTTCTGTAACACCGCCGCTGTGACTTTCTCATCATCACATATTCCGATCTGCAACATATGCGCCTCCCACAAAAAAAGACAGCTACTCTGCATATCATCCTCATGCAGAGTGCTGTCTTTGGTATCATAAATATTCGTCATTCACCTACATATTTATTATACTCAATCTCTTATTCACTTTCAACCAAAAGAATTGCGGGATTTATCCCTTCACAGCACCTGCCGACATTCCATTTACCATATCCTTCACAAGGAAGAAGTACAGTATTACGATCGGCACTGCGATAAATACGCTTCCCGCTGCGAACCGGGCGAATTCTGTCTCATCCAGACTCATGAGTCCAACCGCTACGGTGTACAGATTCTTTTCCTTCAATAACAGCTTTGGCAAGATAAAATCGCTCCACGGCCAAGTGAAGGATGTCAATGCGGTATAGACAATAATCGGTCGTGACAACGGCAGATTGATCTTGGTAAATACCTGAAAATTAGTCGCTCCATCGATTCTTGCCGCCTCATCGATTGCCTTTGGAATCGTATCAAAAAATCCCTTCTGGGTCAGATAGCCCATCGGCGCCCCCGCACTGTATATTAAGATCAATCCCCACAACTGATTAATCAGCCCGAACTGTGTCATCAGAAGATAGACCGCGATCATTCCCATAAAAGACGGGAACATGCCCAGCACCATAGTAATCTTCATCATAGGCTTACGCATTCCAAAGGTGAACCGGGACATGGTATATGCCGTCAGGATGGTAAGAAATGTTCCAAGTAGACAGCTTCCCACCGCCACGAACAGTGTATTCAAGAACCACTGTGGGTAATTGTACATTCCGGTGTCACAGAATAGCTTCTGGAAGCTTGCAAGGCTATACTCGCTTGGAAAGAACCCATCAAAGGAATAGATGGTTCCTGATTTTGAAAAGGAGGCAAGTATCAGCCACAAACACGGAAAGAAGAAAATAAATGCCACAGCGATCAGCAGAATGTAAGTAACGCCTGTATCAATTATTTTTCCGGCACTTAACTTTTTTCTCATTGGAACGTATCCTCCTCTCGATAAGATGGTGACTTAATATAGACCGCAAGCGATATGATTGATGTAATGAAGAAGATCACCAAACTGATCGCCGCACCGATGCAGTAATAATTATTATCAATGGACAGATTATACAGCCAGTTGATCAACAGATCTGTGTCGCTTGCAAGGAAATATCCATCCAGATACAGCCCGCCCCTCAGGAAATAAAAGATTCCGAAGTTATTGAAATTACCGGTAAACTGTCCAATTAACACTGGCATGGTGGAAAACAGGATAAATGGCATTGTAAGCTTCGTAAACTGCTTCAATCTGCTTGCCCCGTCAATGCGTGCCGCCTCATACAGACTCATGTCACGGTTGGATAGCATGCCCGTTGCCAAAAGCATGATAGACGGTGTGCTGATCCAGCAGTTCACCAGCAAGCCGATAAGTCTCGCTGTCCATTTTGCATCCAGATCCAGAAAACCAATTGCCACACCACCAGCGTCAGTAATCATCTGATTAATAGGTCCTCCATAGGAGAACATGAACTTGAACGCCAACAACGTAATAAAGCCCGGTATCGCATAGGCAAGCACCGGAAATGCTCGCCAGAACGCCTTACCCTTCACACATTCCTTATTTAAAAGCAGTGCAAGACCAAGTCCTGCGAAGTAGTTCAGCGCAGTCGATGCCACTGCCCACAGCAGGTTCCAGCCCAGTATCTTAAAGAAGGTAGGTGCGAACTGGGTCAATGTCACAAGCTGTCTGAAATTATCCAATCCGACCCAATCCACCAATTCTGGTGGTACGATATCACCACCATAGTTCGTAAAGGCGATCAATATCATAAATATGATTGGAAGGATATTAAAGACGCATACACCGAGAACTGGCAATGCCAACACCGTTATGTAGAACTTTTTATCCAGTAGCTGCGCTGCCTCCTCACGGAAGGTAGGTATCCGCTTGCCCTGCTCTACGGATTTTTGCAGTCCATAAGCATCCCGAAGATTCATCCGGTAAAGCACAATGAATACACCAAGAACGATCCATGCAAATATACCCATCAATAGCATGATGACGGAGTTGTCTCCTTCGATTCCAAGCCACGCATCTCCCTTGGTGGTTCCCAGCGTGAAAAATCCTATGATATCGTTGATTCCTCTCGTCAGGAAATAATATAAAATACTGATCTGGGCAAGGAAGAATAAACATCCCTTTGCCCTCGCCCCATATAAGAATTGTCCACCACCCATGACGATCATGGAGAGTTTGACTTTTCCACTGCTATCCTTCATGCAGAAAAGCAGACGATTTATCTTTTCTTTCATCTTTCCTCTTACCTTTCCCATATATCCCTTCGGATTTCTCCATTACTTCAAGGTAAATATCGCATCATAAATCTGGGTGTCCACCTGCTCTAATCCCTCTTTGAGTGATGACAGATCCGTATATTTCTTTTCATCCTCACTGCGGAACGCATCCTTTGCCAGATCGGTAAAGAATGTCTGAGCCGGTGTCCATATCTGCGCCACCTCCTTGTTGGATGGCATCAGTATGATATTGCCATTTTCCAAATTGGTGTAGAGAAGCTCGGAGGTTCCGCCCACTGCCTCAGCAGCGTCCTCTCTCGCCGGAGCGATTCCCAACATCTCGCTTCGAGTCACCATCATCTCATAGCTGGTAGCAAAGTCCACAAATGCCAGACATGCATTTGGAGCCTTGGTGTAAGCACTGATGGCATATCCATTGATACCACCCATAGATTTATTCTCAATAAGCGTCGGATCTGTCTCTGTCAAATCTCCGCTCTCCGGCAGCTTCGGCAGACTTGTCATGACCAGATTTTCCTTTGCCGCAGCCTCAGCTTCCTCCGTAGTCATTCCCTCCTTCTCATAAGCCATTACTAACTCATCGATGAAAGTGGAGTACATATCCGGTGTAGTGATCGTGGCAAAGTAGGTTCCCTCCGCTATCTTGCTGTATGCATTTGAAGTAATAGTATCATCAATACACTCCTCATTCATCACACTTGCTAGCTGGGAAAGTACCCATGCACCCTTCTCTGACTCCCCCGCTGCAAATCCGATATCCTCTGGGTTGGTATTATTATCGCCGAACACGTATCCGCCGTAGCTGAACAGGAATCCAGAAGAAAAATAGGTGTCATACAGGGATTTCATGTAACCATACTTGGAAGCATCCTCTGTGTGCCGCTGAATGGAAAAGGCATACATATCATTCCAATTTTCTACCATATCCGGCACACCGTTGGCATCATCATCCCATGTAGCCTCCCAGTCCTCCGGCAAAAGGTCGGCACGATAATACAGCATCGGTGCCTGCACATTTACTGGCACACCACAGCAATAGGTGTTTCCGTCCACCGTTGTCTCATAGGCTGCCCATGCTGTTTCCGGGATGCTGTCATAGCACTCTAGCTGCTCCACTGGGAGAGGATAGATGTGTTTGCCATCCACATACTGCATGATGATATCATTTGCCTGATACAGGACATCAGGCCCGTATCCGTAAGGGCCATCATTTGCCAGATCCAGATACTGATCCATGTTGGCATCCACCGCTGTGATGCCATACTCTGCATAAGCTTCGTTAAATGCTGCAATCAGTTCATCGAAATATCCCTTGGAGATAGCGGTATCGTTTTCCAGCACACGGATCGTCACATTCTGCTCTAGCTCTCCTGTAAATACGCCGGATGCAGCAGTTGTGCCCTGACCAGAAGTGCTGCTCTCTGTTCCGCCTGACTCTGCGCCTGTTCCTGAAGTATTGCATCCTGTCAATGTTCCTACAAAAACTGAAAGTACCATCAAACATGCGATTTTTCTTCTCATATTTTACCCCCTCTTTTCCTGTACCATTACAAATCCCTTTGCTTTTATCAATGCGGTCTCATCATTCCACTGAACATGATTTTCGCACAACATATTTCTTTTTTCTACTGTAACTTTTTTGGTCTGCTCCGTCATATTAATATACAGATATATGCTGTGTCCATTATAAGCCCGTTCTACCAAAAGCAAATCATTTTCACTGCTGATTTTTATTGTTCCATAACGCATCTCATCACATTTATGTAAGCTGATTAACTTCTTGATTTTTTCCATCACAGCCTTATCCCAGTGATCTTCTTCCCAATCAAAGCATCTGCGGCTATCTGGGTCATATCCTCCCTCAAGACAGATTTCTGTGCCGTAGTACAGACAAGGCGCTCCTTGATAGACCATCTCAAGTGCCACCGCCGCCAAGAGCTTATCCTTATCACACCCCGTCTCTGTGAAGAAACGGTGGGTATCATGAGAATCCAACAGATTCAGCATCATCTGATTGACCTGACCCCGATTACGCATCAAAAGAGAATTTAACTTCTCCGCCATCTGCACCGCGCCATAGTTCTCTCTGGCAAAGTAGTCCAGACAAGCCTTCGTAAATGCGTAATTCATAATGCTGTCATACTGATCTCCCATCAGATATGGATAGGCATCATGCCAATTCTCTCCGATGATAACAGCATCCGCCTTTTCCGTCTTTACCACCTTGCGGAATCTGCGCCAGAAATCATGGGATATCTCATCCGACACATCCAGCCGCCAGCCGTCAATATCAAATTCCCGAATCCAATACACCGCAATGTCCAGTAGGAAGTTCTGCACCTCCTCATTGGCGGTATTGAGCTTTGGCATATAATTACAGGATGCAAAGCACTCGTAATTTAATTTCTCTGGCTCTGGATATTCTCCATCGATCAAAAACCAATTATAATACTCTGACGCTTGCCCCTTTTTCAACACATCCTGAAACTGTGCCAGTTCTATACTACAATGATTGAACACCGCGTCCAGCACGATACGGATTCCCTTCTGATGCGCCAGAGTCACAAGCTCCCTTAGATCCTCTTTGGTTCCAAACTGAGAATCGATCTGCATGTAATCGATAATGTCGTATTTGTGATTGGAAACTGACCGAAAAATCGGTGTCAGATACAAGGCACTGATGCCCAGATCCTTTATGTAATCCAACTTCTCTATGATTCCTCTTAAGTCTCCCCCCGCAAAGCTCTTCGGGGTAGGCTTGCCATCCCACGCCATATTGATGTAGCCAGTGTCCTTTTTGCGATCTCCCATGGCAAAACGCTCCACAAAGATCTGATAGAACACCGCATCCCGCATCCAGTCTACCACTGGGATACAATCGTTTTGGTTGATGTATGGCATCTGAAAGAAATTGTAAAAGCCTTCCATGAAGCAATATTCCTTCGTTAGACCATCTTCGCTGTAATAATATGTCTGTCCCTGTTCCTCTATCTGAAAAATGTATGCAAGACGGACATCCGAAAGCGCAAGGTGTATCTCATAGTAATCATATAGCCGATCGGTATATTTTATCTCCATCTGCACCTTATTTTGTTTTTCGTGAAATTCATACTTGCATGCATACACCAGATAAATTTTTGCGTCACGATCCTCTCTTGATACCCGAAGTCTTATGACAAGTTCCTTTTCACCCATCGGGTAACAATATTTTGAATCAGGGATGTGTAGCATTGCACATTCATTCATAATTTTCTTCCTTTTCGCTTATTGACAAATTTGTTGAAATTCTTTATAACTTGTGAATAGAACATTCCAAAGGGGGATATACCATTGAAAAACAAGGTGACGATCAAAGATGTTGCAAGAGAAGCAGGTGTTTCTGTGGCAACCGTATCCTATGTCATAAATAATCGCACGGATATGCGTATCAGTGATGCGACCCGCAAGAAGGTACTTCAGATTATTAACCTCTTAGGTTATATTCCGAACCAATCTGCCCAGGCGCTTGCCACCAGCCGCAATCGTATGATCGCTCTGTATTTATCCCCGAATGTATCTGTATTAAAAAATGCAGAACAACTGCACTTTATTGACTTTTTTTCTTCTTTTCTCCATGAAAAGAATTATGGCCTCATCTACTTAAGTGATGCCTTTACTGAAAAGTACGATCATGCCGATGCCATCATCGGATATGATATCTCTTCCGAATATTTCCAGCAGATCGGTGACTGCAATTTCGTCCCATTGCTGGCTTTAGATTGTTTTATCAATGACAACCCATTATTTTTCCAGATTAATTCTGATTATGCACAGATGGCAGTGACTGCCAGTGGACAATTTGGTGGAAGCACTTATACGCTCCTGACCTTAGATACTGCGAATCAGGAAAAAAAGCGCTGTCTGGAAGCCACTTTTCCATCGGTGCGGTATGTCTCTGATTTTGCAGAGCTTAGTTCCTATGCAGACCAAAATCTGCTCATCATAGATCACACCCTATATTCCTTGATGAAGCCGCTGATGAATTCAAGCGACTCCATCTGTTATGTGCCGGCGATTTCTACCGCCAAGGCGGAGGCGCTGTTTAAGTGCATGGAAACTGCCTTAGAACGTGAATGCGCACCAATCGCACAGCACAATGTTCTGGTATAGTTCTCGCTTATTCGCAGGATACCGTAAGAACCTTGGTGGCTGGATCGTAGGTGAAGGTATAAGTACCATCTGCCCCTGCGATCAGGTTCGCACCGCCGCCCTCAGATACATAGGAAAGACTTTCTGTATCTCCGGCATCAATATTGGTGTAACGGATGTACTCTGTTCCTACACTGCTCTGATCCCCGGCAGTCACCATGGAAGTGAACATGAACTCGTCGCCCTCTGTCAAGTCAACGCTTAAGGTATAGATTCCGTTCTCCTCTGTGAACTTCGTGTCATCGCTATATACATCTTCCCATCCAGTAATCACAGCTCCCTTGATGTAATAATCGGTCTGCACATCTGCTGCGGCGCTATCTCCCTCGCCATTGTATGTCCATGTGATGGTATCATATGGATTGATATTGAAAGCTTCCTTATTCTCCTCGGAATAGTTCGCATTATCTGTCTCATAGCTGTCCTGACCCGGATATGTGGTCAGTGTAAAGGTGTAATTTCCAGCCACCGCACACTTGATGTTGGAACGCTTAGAGCTGGCATCTCCCAGGGATCCTGCATTTTCAAAATACTCTGTTCCATCCTGAGTAATCGTATTCAGATAGCCATAGCCTCGCTGTGCATGCCACTGTGAGTTCATTGCGAACTGGAATTCATCGCCAACATTTAAGTCTAAGGTAATGGTATAGATATTTGCATCTTCGCTTTCTTCCTTGGTCATGGTCTGGGCTTCCCCAATCACTGCACCCCAGCTAGATTCCAACAGAACTGGGCCAGTTCCGCTTCCCACGATAGCAAATTCTCTCGTATCTTCTTCATAAGTTACAAATCCTGCAAATACGGATGTATCCTGTGTAATTGCAGTCGTAAAGTCAAATCTATGGCTCATCTGCGGTGTTGCGAACCATCCCACAAAAATGTTGCCATCCTTCTCTGGTGTATATTCACTAACGCATTCCTGATCTTCTACCTCAACGGTATCTAACACCGTGGTTCCATCTGAATCATAAAATGTCACGGTATGAACATTCGTTGCACTATCTCCTGCATCCGCTTCCACAGCTTCTGTTACGGCAACTTCTTCTCCTGTCGTGGCATCTCCACATCCACCAATCATCATTGCTCCCGCAGTAACCAGTACTGTCGTCATTAAAAGTGCTACACCTCTTCTTTTCATTCTTCTCCTCCTATTCCGCGAATCTTCTTCGCACTGTTTTCTTGTTTGATTAAACGGTTAAGCAAAAGTGTATTTTTTAAGCAAACCGTCGTTCCATTTTGCTATGGTGGCGGTTTGCTTAACCGTTTAATCTAGTTATAATGTATCACTAGAGTTGCAATGTGTCAATACTGATTATGAATTTTTCACAAAACAAAAAGAGAAGCCCTCTATGTCTCACAACATAAAAGACTTCTCATTTCATTCATTACATCTCTAATAAGTACTCAATCAGCTTATGTCCTTCAGCTACAAAGTTATCTGTTGCCTCAGCCTCACGCTCATTGTAGTGCCAGCTCTCGCTGCGCTCCTTGGTGCTATCATATAGCAAATATGGCACATTGTCAGCAGAGTGGGTACGAATGCAGATCGGTGTTGGGTGATCCGGCAGGATAACCATTCTAAAGTCCTCTCCTGCTGCCGCAAGTCCCTCTGCAATCGGCTTAATAATGCGGGAATCCAAGCGCTCGATTGCCTTGACCTTCTTCTCAACACTTCCCTGATGTCCCATCTCGTCTGGTCCCTCTAAGTGCACATATACAAAATCATAACCATCCTTAGTCAGCACATCGATTGCCGCCTGTGCCTTGCCTTCATAATTGGTATCAAGACCACCATTTGCACCATCTACTGTGATGACCTTCATAGAAGTTCCCACTGCGATTCCCTTAAGCAGATCTACTGCGGAAATCATAGCTCCCTTTACATGGGCACGCTCCTCGAATGGGTAAAGTGCTGGCTTGGTGCCTGCACCCCAGAACCAACAGGAGTTTGCAGGATTTAATCCCTTCTTCTTACGCTCAATGTTGATTGGATGATTCACTAATATATCATAGCTCTTCTTCATCATATTGCGAAGCGCTTCATTCTCTGGAAGCTTATCGCCAATCTTCTGACCTAAGACATCGTGTGGCTGCACCAGATCTACCACCTCACCATTCTCCCAGATGAGACAATGGCGGTAGCTGGTTCCCAGATAGTAGTGGAAGATATCAGTCTCCAATTCCTTCTTCACTGCATCCAGCAATACGGCACACTCCTCTGTGCTGATCTCACTAGAGCTGTGGTCGATAATAGTACGATCCTCGTAATTCTCCTCTTCCTCGGATAATGTTACGATATTGCAACGAAGAGCAATATCTGTATCCTTCATCGGCACACCGATGGATAATGCCTCAAGTGGAGAACGTCCTGAATAGAACTCTCTTGGATTATATCCCAGAACAGACAGGTTCGCCGTGTCACTTCCCGGCTTCATGCCATCTGGAATCGTATGCACCATTCCAATCTCACCCTTCGCTGCCAATTCATCCATTTTCGGAGTGTTGGCATACTCCAAAGGTGTCTTTCCATCTAAGCTTTCAATTGGACGGTCTGCCATACCGTCTCCTAATATCACCAAATACTTCATAACTAAACCACTTTCTGCTGTCCGTCAGCCATTCCTATTACTTTTATCAGCCTGTAATCCATCTATTGTCGGTATTATGCTACGCGGATCATCTGGACTACATTGCCCAGCTCCTCTGCCTTCTTAGCATACTCTGCTTCGCTCATAGCGCCTGTAACAAATCCCAACTCTCCAGTCACGCCTTCTGCCACGACATACTCTACGTTGCCGAATACCTTCTCCACAGCTGCTTTATCCGCAGTTGTACGCACAAAGTAACGGTTCTCCATATTCTTATAATCTACAAGCTCTAACTTCTTGGAGCTCCACTCTACTGCAATGTTGACATCCAAGTGCTTTGCAATATCTACGATATCAGCCACTACTGCACTGGCGGTTGGAAGCTTTCCTGCTCCGCTACCATAGAACATAGCATCACCTAATACATTACCGTGTACAAAGATGGCATTAAATACATCATTTACGCTGTACAGTGGATGTGTCTGTGGAAGTAAAAATGGTGCTACCATTGCCACATAGCCATCGCCTACCTTCTTGCTGGAAGCCAACAGCTTAATTGCTCTGCCCATTGCCTTAGCGTACTTGATATCAGTTGCAGAGATCTTTGTGATACCCTCTGTGTGAATATCCTCAAAATCCACCTGCTGTCCGCATACTAAAGAGGTCAAAATCGCAATCTTACGGCATGCATCGTATCCCTCGATATCTGCTGTTGGGTCCTTCTCTGCATAGCCCTTATCCTGTGCATCCTTAAGCACATCATCGAACTCAGAACCTTCCTCTGACATCTTAGTCATCATATAGTTCGTAGTACCATTTACGATACCAGTGATCTCTTCGATCTCATCAGCAGTCAAGCATGAATTTAATGGACGGATAATTGGAATACCGCCACCAACACTAGCCTCGAACATGAAGTTCACGTTCTTCTCCTTTGCAAGAGCGATCAACTCTGCTCCCTTTGCTGCAACCAATGCCTTGTTGGAAGTTGTAACATGCTTTCCAGCCTCTAACATAGTCTTAACGAATGTATATGCTGGCTCCACACCACCCATGGTCTCCACAACGATAGAAACCTCTGGATCTTCTGCGATTGCCTTATAGTCATGAACCACCTTATCCTGAATTGGGTCACCTGGAAAATCTCTTAAATCAAGGACATACTTTACCTCGATTTCCTCTCCGGCACGCTTTGCGATGCTGTTTCTGTTGATGTCTAATACTTCTACTACGCCGGAACCAATTGTTCCGTATCCCATTACTGCTACCTTAATCATAATTCCTCCACATTTGTTTAAATAATTTATATTAGACGGTCGAACTGTGCTTATGTCTCTTGTTCGACCTATTCTCTACCGAGAATCTTTACATAATGAATACCCTGCTGCTCCTCAATATGTGCCACCATCTCCGTCATATCCCCAGTCTCTGGCAGGACATCTACGGAAAGTGTCAAAGACGCGATTCCATTGATCGGAATACTCTGATGTATCGTCAGGATATTTGCATGGAACTCTGCCACGGTCTTAAGCACCACAGAAAGCAATCCCGGTTCATCATCCAACTGTATCACCATCGTGATCGTCTTGCCCTTTGCAGTTTCGTGAAACGGGAAAATATCATCCTTATACTTATAAAAAGAACTTCTGCTGATGCCAACCTGCTCTGTTGCCTCCTGTACGGAAGCTATCTTGCCAGAATCAATGAGCCGCTTCGCCTCTACCACACGCAAGAGCACATCAGGCACTGCCTTTTCCTTCAGCACAAAATACTGGCCTTTCTCCTTCATGTCTCTTTGGTTCCTCTTTCTTCCAATATTTTAAATTTACTATATATATTCTGACAAAATGTGTTTGCTCGACGCTTACACCTGTCCTCATGAGGAAGATAATAACATAAAGAGGTTGCCAAGGCAACCTCTTTTTCCACTATCAGCGATAAAAATTAATTATATCTGCTATTCCAGTGCTAGAACTTGCGGCTTCCACCGCCATGGGAACGACCACTGCTGCTTCGATGTGTGCTGCTTCGATTGCTGCTTCCACCGCCGCCACCGCTGCTGGTCTGCTTCGGAATATGACGATGTGTCACTGTCTGATTGATAAAATTATCTTCCTTAACCATAAGCTTCACACGTCCATTCTTTCTAAAATCATACCGATCTGTGTTGAACTTTAACCGATACTTTCCAACCACTACTCCATACACCAGTGCCCCAGCACCGATAGCTGCTGCCAATGCAATCAAAAGCTCTGTGATCGCAAGTTCCCGATGTACTGATATTTCGCCTGTTTCGGTATCATAATTATACTGTCCATCTGGAATGCCCGCATGATAATAACCTGTCACACCATCCAGCATAGTCTCAAAACAAGCGCCATAACGTCCGTCACTGATATCCGTATAGGCATCATCTAATATAGAATCGATTCTGCTATCTGTCAAATACCGAATCGCTTCACCGCCAGTTGAAATCGTGATCTCCCGATTATCCATATCAATCAGAAGTGCTACACCATCTTCCTGCTCTGAGGAATGGCTATCAAAAAAATCGTCTGCATACGCAACAGCGCTCTTACCCTCGGCATCATTCGTTGTCACCGCATAGACATTCCAGCCGGATTCCTCCTCTAGGGCTTCGATATCCTCATTCAAGGACTGCATCTCACTGTCTGTCAGCAGAGAGGCATAATCATAGACGTTTCCCTCCTGAGCCGCCTTAACACTGATTACAGAACTGCTGCCACATCCCAACATCAAAACTGCCGCCATCAGACCACAGTACTTTTTCATCCTATTTCTCATAAGAAAAATCCTCCTATCAGTCCAATGATTAGAACGACCAATGCCACAATACCACTGGTAATTGCCAGCTTACCATGATCTAACGGCAATTCTCCACAGACTTCTCCTGTCTGTCCGTTCATAGAATAATAGTAGATTTTTCCGTCTTTTCCCTTATATGTAATCGTCCATACTGGAAGTAACACATAGGACCATTTTTCCCGTTTTGGATTGAAGTTGGAGCCACGTACTGAGACAGAAGTGTATCCTGTAATCGTCTCACGTAGCAAGCGCTCCGCACTTTCCCGCATCTCGTTCTGCATCTTGCCCTGTACCGACTTCTGCTCAATATCCCTGCGCTCTGCCATAAATCCAGACAGATAACCCATATGGAAATCCTTCATCTTGCTAAAATCATAGGGCATCACACCGCTTGCCAGCTTGGCATTCGCCTTCTGCAATGCATTCTCTGTCAAATTGCACAATGTGATATCACCCTGACGTCGCACGGCATAGTGCTTGGTCTCGGTATGCTCTGTATCTCCAGTTCTCCACACACGGATGTTCCGCGCCTCAGCCTGCATACTTCCCGCCAACTCCACATCATAGTGCCAATATGGGAAATACACACCTGTCATGCTCTCAATCTGCTTCTTGTGAAAAAACGCCTTCGGTACGAACCTCTTCTTGCCAACGTAATTAAGAAATTCCTTTTCTGCTGCTTCTCTTGTCACCTCAAATGGAATGATCTTATTCGGCAGATACTCTCCCTCAAGCTTTCCACCCAGCAGCACCGGATTGTGGCAATAATAGCAGAAGGTCGCCGCTGTGGTAGCATCTGTAATAATCTCAGCTCCACAGGATGGACAGCTATAACGTACCGCCTGCCCTCCTGCATTCTGCTCATTTGTCTCTTCCTGTGTATTCTCTGTGACATTCTCCGTTCTCTCAGCCGCACTTGCTGGATTCAGTGCATCCAGCTCCGCCTGAGAAAACAGGGAATTACAGTATTCACATTTATACTTTTGTGATTCGGGATCAAAAATCAGTTCACCATCACAATTAGGACACTTAAAACTGATGACCGCCATGCTTAGTTCCTCGCTTTCCCGCAGTTACCGCAGAACTTTCCGGTATTCACAGAACCACACTCGCAAGTCCACTCCGCTGGAGCTGGTGCAGGTGCTGGCTTACCACACTCGCTACAAAACTTACCAGTATTCACATGGCCGCACTCACAGGTCCACTCTGTCTTTGGTGCAGGTGCTGGCTTGCCACACTCGCCACAGAACTTACCAGTATTCACAGCGCCACACTCACAGGTCCATCCTGCTTCCTGTTTGGCTGCAGGTGCTGGCTGTCCTGCTGGTGCCTGCTGTCCTGCTGGTGCCTGCTGTCCCGCTGGTGCCTGCTGTGCGAAGTCATTTGGTGTCTGAAGGGCACCAAGTCCCGCCATAGTGCTATTTAACGCATTCATACCCATACCAACGCCCATAAAGCCATTCATAGCTCCTGCTGCATTGCTTCCTGCGTCGCGGACACCCTCTGTCAGATTCTTCATCGCCATACCACGCATTACGTTGAAGTCTGTTCCAAGCATTGCGCCTTCATTTCTCATGTTGATAAGCTTCTGGGATTCTTCATCATAGGATACACTTGCGATACCTACGGACTGAATCGCCATACCACGCATCTTAGTCCAGTCTTCATCCAGAATATCTGCCATGTACTTACCAAGCTCTCTTGCCTTGGAAGTCACATAGGAGATACGTGTACCGTCTGCTGACATCTGGTTGATAGCAGACTGTAATGCCTCAAGGAACTCAGAGATATACTGCTCATTGATAGACTCAATATCTACCTTATCGCGGTTTCTTGGAATCACCTCAGAATAGAACTGAAGTGGATTTGTAATCTTTATAGAATAAGTACCATGTGCACGCAAGAACAGCTCTGCATTGTAGAAGCTGTCAAAGTAGTTGATCGGATTTCTAGTTCCAAACTTAATTCCCTTGATTTCCTGCAAGTTAAGGAAGAATACCTTCTGACTGGTCGGAGTCTGTCCACCGAACTTCACACGGTTGAATGCCTCCTTTAACGTATCACCAAATTCTCCATTAAAAAGTGATGGCATTGCAGAGTTATCCACCTTGTAATATCCTGGCTCTGCTGTATAATCGACGATCTTACCACCGTCTACTAACATCATGAACTGATTGTCGTATACATGGATAATAGAACCATTGCTGACTGTATCGCTGGTTCCCTTGGTATTCTGTCCCTTGCGGATCAAAACACCGTTGGTAAATACAGTTCTCTCACCCATATCATTTGCTTCGTACACCTCAAGCCACTGATCTGCAAAACCTCCGCCGATTGCCTGACCTAGTGCTTTAATAATTCCCATAACAACATCCTCCTTTGTTTTTAAACATGATGATAATCCACTTCATAGTACCGATGCAGTGTCCATACCTTTAAATTGACAGGTGTCACCGCAAGTCCACAGTATTCACAATACATATTTCCAATCTTGGTCACCGGCGCACCGCAATTCGGGCAGGTAGTACCTACTGCATTGTCGATCTTTGCCAGCTTCTCATCCTGAATATACATCACTTCTATATTATACTTCGTCTGGCGTCTGCGTTCCTTGTCTCCTTCTATCAGGGCACCATTCTTTTCCTTATAGTGGCAATGCCCCACGGCACTCTGGAAGGTAATTACGCACTTTCCATCCCGCTTTTCATAGTTGGAAATCTCAGTCTGATACACTTGAACCTTGGAATATACCTCCGTAGTGCCTGCCGCCTGATTAGCTGCAATCTGGTTCTCCACCTGACTGCGAAGCTCTTCGGATACATCCTCCGGCAATAGAGCACTATTCATCTCCGTCACCGCCCGCAGCGCAGCTATCAACAGATTCTCCACCTTGTTCTTGTACTGTTCCAGATGAAACTCTGGAAAATCCCGCGTAATCTGCGGTTCAAATATCCGAGTCATTCCCGACACAGACTTTGGTGTCTCCGCAAGTATATCTGCTTGACGATTCATTCCTTCCACAATGGACTTAGTGCCAAATGCCTGCATAGAAATTCTCCCTATCTTCTGCTTTATCGTCCTGTACACAACGAATCCTCCAATACCCACAAGTATCACTACTGTCAGAAACGCAATCCATCCGCTATTCATCGTCTCCTCCCAGACCCTTTGGACATCCTAATGATAACCACTTCAAATAGCCATTCATGAACAGATCGATCTTACCGTCCATGACACTATCCACATTTCCAGTCTCCACACCAGTTCTGTGATCCTTCACCATGGTGTATGGCTGCATGACATAGGAGCGTATCTGGTTACCCCAGCCAATCTCCGTCACTTCGCCTCGGATACCCGCAGCCTTCTCGGCATTCTCCTGCTGCTTTAACAGATACAGCTTTGCCTTCAACATCTGCATCGCCTTATCCTTGTTCTGGAACTGAGAACGTTCATTCTGGCACTGTACCACGATACCTGTTGGCAAGTGGGTAATACGGATCGCTGAGGAAGTCTTATTGATATGCTGTCCACCGGCACCACTGGAACGGTAGGTATCGATTCGCAGCTCATCCTCGTTGATCTCCACATCCAGATCCTCTTCAATATCCGGCATGACATCACAGGATACGAAGGAAGTCTGACGCTTTCCTGCCGCGTTAAAAGGTGAGATACGCACCAGACGGTGCACACCCTTTTCCGACTTCAAATAGCCATAGGCATTCTCGCCATTGACCTGAAATGTAATGGACTTGATACCTGCTTCTTCTCCGTCCAGAGAATCCAGCACTTCCACCTCAAATCCCTTGTCCGATGCCCATCTGGTAAACATACGGTAAAGCATCGCTGCCCAGTCGCAGGACTCGGTACCGCCGGCACCTGCATGCAGGGACACGATCGCATTATCCTTATCGTACTCACCAGACAGCAGGGTCTTAATTCGGATTCCCTCATAGGTCTCAGTAAATTCACCTAACATCTCCTCAATCTCAGGAATCAAGGAGGCATCATTCTCCTCATATCCCATCTCGATCAAGGTCTCTATATCTTCAAACTGTGTCTTTAAAGAAGCATAAGTCGCCACATCGTCCTTCATGCTCTTTAATTCTTTCATCTTCTTCTGGGAGACTTCCGGATCATCCCAAAAATCCGGTGCTTCCATTTCCCGCTCTAACTCCTGGATCTTCTGCTCTTTATTTACCAGGTCAAAGTGAATCCCTCACTTCCTGCAGCGGTTCCCTGTAACCATTCAGGGTCACTTTAAATTGATCAAGTTCTACCACAGTATCACCTCTTTCATATTAATATAACGGAAAAAAACTTCCTATACTATTGTATAGGAAGCTTCTTTTTTTCGCAATGTTTTCCTATGATTTTCCGAACCAGATATATTAGCAACAAGCCGATAGCCGCCCCTACGGTATCAATGCACACATCGCTAAAACGTCCCGCTCTTCCCGCCACAAAAAGCTGATGCACCTCGTCTGTACCCGCATATAAAAATGCCAGAACCAGTGCCAGCCAATACGCCTTTCCCTTGCACTTTTCGTATCCAATCAAACAGAAAAAAGCAAGTATTCCAAGCATGGCATACTCTGTCATATGAGCAGCTTTTCGAATCGGATAATTAATATCCCCTGCATAGCCTTCCAATTCTGTTTCTGTCAATCCCCTATGAAACAGTCGGTTGTAAAATTCCACCGTGCGGTAAGCCACCGAACCGCTCATTTTATCGGAAGCTACAGCCGGCTGTGCCGAGAACATAAATATTCCCAGCATCCAGCCTACCAAAAGTGCTCCTGTTATCCCTCGATAAAGAACCTTCTTCATAATATGCTAATGTCTACTCCCCACTTAACACTTCAATTGCCTTCTGAATCTGATTATCGTACTGCATCTCATAGGACTCTCCCTCTGGATCAAGATACTCATACTCTAACTCAATATCTGGATCAATGCCCACACCGTGAATATAGTTGCCATTTGGTGTAAAGTACTTTGCTGTCGTCAACTTAATCGCATCTCCATCAGAAAGAGGGAATATCACCTGTACGATACCCTTTCCATAGGTGGTGGTTCCAATCAATGTACCATACTCATAATCCTTGATCGCTCCCGCAAAAATCTCAGATGCGCTGGCACTATCCTGATTGATGAGTACTACCATCGGATAGTCAAAATGAGTATCTCCGCTCGACTTATATTCCTGACGGTTGCCATTCTTATCCTCTGTGTATACAATCAATCCCTCTGGCAGAATATCATCCAAGATCTGAACTACGGAATCTACCAGACCACCGCCGTTATAACGCAAATCCACTACCAGTGACTGCATTCCCTGCTCTTCCAGCTCAGCCAACGCTGTCTCGAACTGTGTCGCCGTATCTGTCTCAAAGGACTCGATGCGGATATATCCAATCTCTTCTGTGAGCATCTCAGAATCTATACTCGGCAAAGTCACATTCGCACGCTCCACATCAAAGGAAAGATACTTTCCTGTGGATGGACGGTAGATCTCCAGATGTACCGTGGTGCCTTCCTCACCTCGAATCAGCTTTACCAGCTCAGTCACCTCCATGGAGGTAGCTTCCACATCATCCACAGATAAGATGATATCCTCTGCTAATAGACCAGCCTCCTCAGAAGGAGTTCCCTCATAGACCTTGGTTATGGATACCACCATCGTGTCCGCATCCTGAGAAAGCGCTGCACCGATTCCATAGTACTTTCCTGTCATGCTCACCTGCATCTGCTCGTACTCATCTGCTGTATAATATACGGAATATTTATCTCCCAATCCGTTTACCAGACCAGCGTACATTCCGTCCTTCAAATCTTCAATCGTAGCATCATCTTCATAATAATACATCTGGATATAAGCAGTCAGCTCATTGATCTTTGCAATGGTGTCTGCATCCAGTAATGCCGCTTCCACCTCTTTATCGGCGAGCACGATCTGCGTTCCTGTCGCACGGCATGTTATGTAAATTCCTAAAACCATTATCAGAGCTGTTCCTATGATACCTAAGAAAAGCCCCTTTCCAAATCCATTTTTTCGCTTACGTGGCTCCTGCACCTGCGGTATTCCATATCCTGGCATCTGCGGCTGTGGCGCTCCGTATCCTGACATCTGCGTTCCCCCGTATCCCTGCATCTGCGGCTGTGGCGCTCCATATCCCTGCATCCCAGATGTCCCATTACTTCCTGGCATCTGACCCATATTTGCTCTTTGTTCGTCCATATTCCTTCCTCTTTCCAGTTTTTTTCTATAATATCATACATATGTGAAAATTCCCTGTCCAAAGACAGGGAATTTTAAACTGCTCTAAACTTCTTTACCTTACTTTTACAGATATCCCCATGGGCTGACATAGCTACCATTCAAGGATACACCAAAATGCAGATGGTTTCCAGTAGAAATACCAGTACTTCCCACCTTTGCAATGACCTGACCTGCACTTACCGTCTGTCCCGGTGACACACAAAGCGCAGACGCATGCATATATACGGTATACAGGCCACCGCCATGATCGATCATGACATAATTACCTGCTGCACTACTATAAGTAGCCGCCTTCACTGTTCCATCAGCAGCAGCCACGATGTCTGCTCCACCCGCTGCTCCGATATCAATTCCCTTATGATTCGATGACGCTCCTGACGTAGGTGATACTCTCGTACCATAATCACTCGTCACTCTGGTACTGCTCGGGCAAGGCCATACAAATGCTCCACCAGAATATGGATTATCCACCACTCCAGCCGCTGCCTTCTCTGCTTCAGCACGCTTGATGGCTGCAATCAACTCTTCCTGCGCCTGAATCTCCGCCGCATAGTAATCCGCCTCGCTCTGCGCCTCACCGATATCATCCGCAATATCTGCAAGCTCTATCTCCTTCTGACGCATTAACTCAGCCACGGTCTCCTTGTCGCTCTCCACCGTTGCCTTCAAAGCCTCAAGCTCCGCGTACTCCGTTTCCAGCTGCGCCTCCATGTTGGCGATATTCTCTACCGTCTGCTCATACTCAGTCAGCTTCTCTCTGTCATAGCTTTGAATCTGGGAAATATATTCCGCCGCATTTAGGAACTCTCCAATATCTCTGGCAGATAACAAGGTCTCCAGATAAGTATCCTGTCCATTCTCATACATGAACTGGATACGTGTCTTCATATCTTCGTACTGCTGAGTCTCCTGCTGCTTTGCCACCTCAAGCTCCGCCTGCGTGTCTAAGATATCCTGACTCTTTTCCGCCAATTCGTTCTCCAACTCTGTAATGCGGGCAGAAATATTGATGAGCTGCTGATTCAGTTCTGCTACCTTTTCCTCTACATCACCCTGGGAGTCCTTCAAATCCCGAATCGTCTCCTGAACAGCCGCCAGTTCCTGTTCTAGCTGCTCCTTCTCATCCTGCGCCTCCCTCAAGGAAGTAGCGGATGAAGCATTTATCGGACTTAAGACGGGTGCCGCCAAAGCCTCTCTTGACATTCCAAGTCCCAGAACTGCCACCAGCCCTGCGGCAATGATTTTTCGCGATAAACTACTCTTCATAAATCTCATAATACTCAAATTATACCTTCAGGTGCTTCCGGATGGTAATCCGGCTTCCAATAAATCCTATTCCCACACCTAGAATCAGCGCCACCGGCACCAATGTGTGGAATACCTCATCTGCACTGAGGAAATTCATCATACTACCGATAAAACTGAACTTCTCACCGATATATACGATTACCTTCTCATAGAGAATATATAAAATTCCTAACGGAATCGCTGCGCCGATCAGACCGATCACAATACCCTCCACCATAAATGGTGCACGTACAAAATAATCCGTCGCACCAATCAGCTTCATAATAGCGATCTCTTCCCTACGAACAGAGACTGCTACCGTGATGGTGTTACTGATAAGGAATACCGCAACCCCCAGCAGGATTAAAATAATACCCGCTGAAATATAACCAATCAGGCTATTGAAGTCTGTCAATGTGTTGGCAACCGCTGTGGACTGCTTTACCTCACGCACCCCATCGATCGACTGTAAATAAGTCACCAATGTATCCTGCATAGAAATGTCATTCATATAGATGGAATAGCTGGCAGAATTGGCAAGAGGGTTGTCCCCTGCGAAGCTCTCCGCTGCCGCCTCGTTTCCCTCAAAGTAAACATCCTTAAAGCTCTCCCATGCTTCCTCTGCGGAAGTATACTCAATATTCGACACCTCTACTCTTGCCGTTATCAATTCGCCAATCTCTTCGATCCGCTGTTCAGAAATTCCCTCATTAAAAAGTACCGTGACCGCAACACCGGCCTCCGCGTCCTTTACCATAGACTGGAAGTTCGTAACGATCATGTAGAACAGACCAAACAAAAAAATACAGGCTGTCATCGTCGCAATAGAAACCAATGAGAACATCTTATTCTTCCAGATGTTCACCAAGCCCTGCTTAATCGTATAGAAAAATGTACTAATCCTCATAGTCGTCATCACCTCCGTCTAAAAAAACACCGCCGAACAAGTCATCATCCTTGTCCTCGGAGGCTTTTCTACTATAATCCTTATCCTCATTGCTATCCTCTACGATCACACCCTTTTGCATGGTAATGACACGCTTGTTCATCGCCTTGACGATCTCAAGATTATGGGTTACTACCACCACAGTGGTTCCCTGCTCATTGATCTCCTCCATGAGCTTCATGATCTCCCATGCATTGTTGCTGTCCAGATTACCTGTCGGCTCATCCGCTAGAAGGATCTTCGGCTTGTTGACCAGAGCTCTTGCAATTGCCACACGCTGCTGCTCACCACCAGAAAGCTGCTTTGGATAGGAACGGTACTTTGCCGCAAGTCCTACCATCGACAACATCGTTGGCACGTTCTTCTTGATGGAACGTGTCGACTCTCCGATGACCTTCTGGGCGAAGGCAACGTTGTCGTAAATATTTCTGTCTTTTAACAGTCTAAAATCCTGAAATACCACACCGATATTTCGGCGGAATTTCGGGATTTGTCTTCTCTTGATCTTATTCAGTTTCCTACCATCTATGGTAATCGTACCCGAAGTCGGATCAAGCTCCTTAAGCAGAAGCTTGATCAGTGTAGACTTTCCAGACCCACTGTCCCCGACAATGAATACGAATTCACCTTCCTCAATGTTAAGATTCACGTCATTAAGTGCAGGAATACCTGCAGAATACGACTTGCTGACATGCTCTAACTTTATCATTAACTTACCTCATTTCTGTACTCAAACTACTCTTAATAGTCCAACGACTCCATGTACTTCATATACTTCACTACCATCAGCGCGATCTTAAATGTAATTGCATCCTCGAATACACGAAGATCCAGTCCAGTATACTTCTGCAGCTTATCCAAACGATATACCAATGTATTACGATGGATATATAACTGTCTGGAAGTCTCAGACACATTCAAACTGTTCTCAAAGAACTTATTGATCGTGGTCAATGTCTCCTCGTCAAAATCATCTGGGGACTTGCCATCAAAAATCTCCTTGATGAACATCTTACAAAGTGGGATTGGAAGCTGGTAAATCAGACGACCAATTCCAAGTGTGGAATATGCGATAACATCCTTCTCCTCAAAGAATATCTTACCTACATCCAATGCCATTCTTGCTTCCTTGTAGGATCTAGACACTTCCTTGATCTCATTTACGATGGTTCCATATGCCACATGCACATCATTCTCAGCATCGGAACGGAACAGGTTCACGATTACCTCTGCTGTCTTATTCAGCTCTTCATAGCCCTCGTTCTCGCCGACTTCCTTGACTACGATGATATTCTTCTCATCCACGGCTGTGACGAAGTCCTTCGTCTTGCCGCCAAAGATACCACGAATCTTCTCAAGCTCATTGCCATCCTTATCGCGATTCGTCTCAACGATAAATACAACTCTGCGCACCTCGGTATCGATATGGAGCTTCTTCGCTCTATTGTAAATATCCACCAGAAGAAGATTATCCAACAAAAGGTTCTTGATAAAGTTGTCCTTATCGAACCGCTCCTTATATGCTACCAGAAGATTCTGAATCTGGAAACTGGCAATCTTGCCCACCATATAGACATCATCGCTATCACCGTTGGCAAGCAGGACATACTCTAACTGGTGCTCATCAAATACTTTAAAGAAATGATATCCATTTACGACCTGACTGTCCGCAGGAGAATCCACAAAGGTCTGTGCAGATTCAATATATTGATCTGCCTCTGGGAACGTTGCCGCAAGCACTTTGCCCTCCACATCAATAATGCAAAGGTCAATCTTGGTGATTCCTTTTAATCCATCAATTGTATTCTGAAGTATTTGATTTGAAATCATACGCTTTACTCCTTCTCTTTTTGTTTCTTTTGAAACATGTTCCGCCACTGACATATGGGCAACTTTCACAATAAAAAGTATCTCATTTATCACGAAACAAAAATACCTAAGCTATATTTTATAGCAAAACAGCAAAAAAAGAAAGAGGAAATGCGCATTTTTTTATGCATTTCCTCTTTTTTTATTTTCTATGACTGTTCTTCCTCTTCTGAAATCTCTTCTATATCATCTCTATCGTTATATTTGTTAATGCTATTCTTAAGCCTTCCCAGATGCATCATTCTTCTAAAACAGCTTGCTATCCCATGATGTTTCCTACTAATACCCAGAGAACCCGCTCCATACCAGATATTCGCGTTCATCTTATCTCTATGATCCAAAAAGAAATGTTCCTGCATCGGCGTTGGTAACACAGACACGATAACATCCGGCGTCATCGCATTCATGTCATTAATTACCGCTTCCAGATTGCCTACGCAGTTTTCCACTGCATACTCTCCCACGATCTCAATCTTTGGAAACTCTCTCTCTATTTCTTCCTTGATGCGTGCAACTCTAAAATCTGTCTCTCCCAAGATGAACAGACTCTTTTTATTGCGTTCGATTCGTTTGAAGAACTCAAAGGCAAAATCGTTCTCTTCCGTCTCCTTTACTCGTTGCATCGTTGCAACACCAGCAACCTGCAAAATTTCCTTCTCGCCGATGATGCTAAGATCCAAAGAGTCGACCACTTCCTTTACCATCTCGTCCTGCTCCGCCTCAAGTAGCATCTGCATCGAGATACTTTCGATCGTATTTAACACATTATCGCTCAAATAGGCCTCCACCTGTCGGATTGCTTCACGAACGGTATAGTTATCCAGTTGGATTCCCATTATGTCTATTTTCTTTATCATAGTTCACCTATTATTCATTTCCATGACTTTTCAAAAAATATTCCCATGTAGTATAGCAAACCTTATTTGATATTTCAAGATTCTTCCATTTTATGGTGCTATTTAATACTTTTTTCAGAATTAACAGACATCTTTTTTTATTTTCACCAATTTTTTTAAATCAAAAATGTCAACATTTTTTCCCCCGAATCCCCATCTTTATAATTTCTACACAAAACAAACATTCGATTTTTTTACTATGTAAACCTATTTTTTTTGATCATTTTATGTGGATAATGTGAATAACTCCGTGTATAACTCGATTTTTTCCATTTTTCCGCATTTTTGATTGTGGATAACTTTTGGAGATCAAAAACCAAATTTAGCACTTTTTAGACTATACATTTTTTATTTTGTGCAGTTTGTCCATGACTGGTACTTTTTTCCTGTCCGTCTTTTTTCAGCCAAATCTGTCATCTGAAAAAATATGTGTTAAAACATCTTTCTATTCTAAATCAAGTGCCAGCTTGACTGGCACTTGCGCGCCCGAGCGATGTCGCTTGCGACTTTCTTCCCTTCCGCGAGGTGCGCATCCTGCACGGAGTGCTTTTTGAATCATAGGAATCACTGCTTTTGTGCTTTCATGCAACGCGGTATTTCCTATGATTTAAAAAAGGACGGCACTTCCGTGCCGTCCTTAAATTCATATGCTATTAGAAAATTCTTCTTACGCAAATTGGGCTTCTGTAATTTACGTTAGAATATGTAATACCGCTTGATGGTGTACTTGCATGTACGATAGTGCCGTTACCAATGTAGATACCAACGTGTCCACTGTAACATACGATATCTCCAGGCTGTGCCTGTGATAAACTTACCTCATATCCGCAACCTCTCAATGCACTGGAGGAATGTGGAAGTGAAATACCAAATGCTCCATATACACTCATGACAAATCCGGAACAGTCTGTACCGTTGGTAAGGCTGCTTCCACCATATACATATGGATTACCTACGAACTGACATGCATAATTAGCAACCGCCTGTCCGTTAGAGCTTGTCGGAGCACTGTAAGTGGTCTGACCGGACTCTGATGTAGATTCAGATGCTGCACTGCTGGAAGACTCGCTCTGTCTCGCTGCCGCTGCTGCTGCCGCTGCTGCCTGACGATCTGCCTCTTCCTTCGCAAGTCTTGCTGCTTCCTCTTCCTTGGACTCTGCCTGAACGAAGTCCGTGGACAAGGTCACGTAATCAGTAGATACATAACCCTCTCCCTCCTCTGTGGTAACACGTACCCAGCCTGGAGTAGATTCGTCTAATACTACTAAGTCATCTCCCATTGGAACAAGTCCTAATACGCTTGCATCCATAGAAGGCTCTGTTCTTACCTTAAGTGTCTCTGTGGTAACCTGAGCATATCTGGTGCTGACTGCTCTCGCCAATTCCTCGTCTCCTGCTACTACGTACTCACACTTTACATATCCTGTAACGCTTCCGGATGTGATCTTATACCATCCATCTGCTGTGGTCTCTAAAATTGTTGCTGCTGAGTTGTTGTAAAGCTTACCTAATACTTCACTCTCTGTATTTGCCTCGGCACGTACATTTACATAATTATCAACCTGTGCAATTGCGATATTCGCATACTCAGATACTGGCGCCGCCTCAGCTGTAACCTCAGCTGTAACTGTCTGTGCTGCATCTGTTGCTGCTGCATCTGTTGCTGTCGCATCTACTGGCTGCTCTGTCGCTGCCATATCACCGGTAATCTCTGTGGACTGCTCTGCAGCTACCACTGGTGCCTGATTCTCACTTACCTGATCAGATGATGCTGCCGCTGCCTGAGATGCTGCCTCATTGCTCTGTGCCAGATAATCTGACACTACAAGAGAAACTCCTGCTGTTGGATTACCCTTCGCATTCACATCTGCTTCCTGTGATGTCGCCGCTGCAACTCCTGCAACTGGCGCACCGTATATATTAGATACGGGCTCTACCATCAATAATGCCCCTGTTAAGATGATTCCCGTAGCTCTTAAAATTCTTTGCTTCATGACCCCTCCAAAGGATTGCTATTTATTACGAATTTGTTACATTTATTACACGGTTATTATAACAAAGGCGTAATACTATGTCAACCGCTATGTTTGGTATCGTTTTCATATTTTTTCCCAGTATCTAGTATTTGCCCTCTTTTTGTAGGAAATTACTGATATAAATAATGTTCCACAGAAGTTACAGCATTTGCACCGTCTGCCGCTGCCGTAATAATCTGTCTGAGCTGCTTCGTCCGCACGTCTCCTGCCACAAATACTCCCGGCTGGCTGGTGACACCATCTTCACCGGCACAGATATATCCCGCTGCATCCATATCCAGCATATTCCGAAACAATTCGGAATTCGGCTGTATTCCCACCGCCACAAATACTCCCTGTACCGATAATACCTGTGATTCCTCTTTCTTCTTATTATATAAGTGAATGGATTCCACCACTCCCTCTCCCTCAATGGACTCTACGGTAGTATCCCATATAATCTCAATGTTTTCTGTGTTCATGACCTTTTCCTGAAGGGTCTTTGCACCTCTAAAGACATCTCTTCTGTGGATCAAATATACCTTGGCACAAACTCTCGCCAGGAAAAGCGCATCCTCCAGTGCCACATCACCGCCACCAATCACCGCCACTTCCTTACCACGGAAAAATGCCCCATCGCAGGTCGCACAATAGGACACTCCCATACCAGATAAGGCATCCTCTCCGGCAACTCCCAGCTTTCTATGTGTTGCGCCAGTGGCAATAACAATGGTGCGGCTCTCATAAGTTCCCTCGTTTGTGATGACCCTTTTCACATCGCCAGATAGTTCCACGCTCTGCACTTCTGCCGTTACCACCTGCATTCCCAGTCCGTCCGCATGCTCTCTGAACTTCATGGCAAGTTCAAATCCACCGACGCCCGGCATTCCCGGATAGTTATCCACGTCATAGGTGTTTATGATCTGTCCGCCACTCATTGGCTGCTTTTCCACCACAAGCACCGACAGCTTCGCCCGCTGTCCATAAATCGCTGCCGCAAGTCCCGCTGGTCCACTTCCTATTATAATCATATCGTACATCGTTACTTCCTCCCGTTCTACTCTTTCTCATCATAGGTCTATCATTCCCCACTGCCGTATTCCCTATGACTCTAACCCATTATTTTTTATATGTCTGTGACTTAGTCCCCTTGCTTGCCATTTTGGTACTTTTGTGCCATAATAAAAGCACCAAGAGAAGAAAGGTGGGATTTTATGGATTTTTCAAATATCGATATGGCGTTAAGCACAATATCCGCTTATGATGCCAGTTCATCCGTCAGTTCAGCCAGTCTCGCCTATGCGGTGGGCACCGAGATTCTCAGTCAGTCCATCGATATGACAGAGGTCATGGGCGCATCCATGATACAGATGATGGAGCGTTCCGTTACTCCAGAGCTGGGCGGAAACATTGACATTTATATCTAGCATAAGAATGATTCAAAAAACGGGTTACCACTGCATGTCGGTAACCCGTTTTCTAATGTCTTATTTGGTTGCGATTGCCTCGATCTCAAGCATTACATCCTTTGGAAGGCGTGCCACTTCTACACAGCTTCTTGCTGGATAAGCTCCCTCGAAAAATGTCTGGTACACTTCGTTGATAGCACCAAAATCATTCATCTCCTTGATAAATACAGTGGTCTTGATCACATTCGCCATACTTGTTCCTGCTGCCTCTAACAGGTTGGACAGATTCGTCAGTGCCTGCTTTGCCTGTGCCACAGAACCCTCTGGAATCTCACCAGTTGCTGGTACTACTGGAATAATACCGGATGTATATACCATACCGTTTACCTCAATTGCCTGAGAATATGGTCCGATTGCTGCTGGTGCCTTATCTGTGCTGATTACGTTCTTCATATCTAATTCCTTCTTTCTTGTATAAATGTTCTCACCGATATCTCGTCTGCCTGCTTTCCCGAAGAGCTTCCGCTCTTTAACACAGGCTCTTTGTACATCTTATCACACTTCACCGCGGTATACCACTATAATTTGCGGATCGCACGCTCAGTAATCTCAATGCGACGTTCCTTATAGAGTCTTCCCACCGCACGCTTAAATGCATTCTTGCTCAGTCCGGTCTCACGCTTGATGACCTCTGGGGATGCCTTATCCGTAAAAGGAAGTACTCCTGCGAACTCTTCAATGACCTCCATCACCTTCTCGGCATCTGCATCCATCTGAAGATAAGCCTTCTCACGCATCGTGATATCTAACTTGCCGTCTGGCTTTACACTAAGAACCTTCGCCTCGATCACATCTCCAATACGCAGCATACTGCAATCCTCATGCGCAGGAATCATGGCGGAGTAACAATCATCCACCGCAATAAACGTTCCGAAGTCCCTTCCGAACTCATACACCCTTCCATTTACCGTATCGCCCTTCTGGTAAGGGGAATCTGTTCGAAGCAGGTCATAAAGCTTCTTCATGCTGGCACAAAGTCTACGACTCTTATCAATATATAAGGTAACTAAGATCTCATCCTCCGGCTGCACCTTTGTAGTCATCTCTTTATATGGAAGAAACAGATCCTTTTCCAAGCCCCAGTCCAAAAATGCTCCGATCTTTCCGACCTCCAGTACACGAAGTACCGCCAAGCCTCCCAACGTCAGCTTTGGTGTGTTGGTGGTAGCAATGATTCTATCCTTAGAATCCTTGTACAAGAACACCTCAACCTCATCGCCGACCTTCGTATCCGCAGGCACCTGCTTTTCTGGCAGAAGGACACGCATCTCATCCCCTTCATGCTCTGCTAAGTAGACACCGAACTCTACCTTTTTTATCACTGTAAGCCTTTGATACTCTCCTAACTTCATTTAAACCTCCACTCCATTTTCTGTCAAATACATCCTCACTGCTTCATAAACTGGACAACAGCATATGCCCTGCCTGTCTCATCCGCAAGGGTCACTGTCACCACGTCCTCTTCCACTGTGACAGCAGGATACAGGACATCTCCCAATACTGCCGCCTTCTTATATTCAACCTTCAGTCTGCCAACATTAAAATCCTCTGGCAGATATTCCTCTGCAACAAGTACATACTTTCCATTGTTCATGTGGTGGTTGGTATCGATAAAGAACTTCGCCACCTGCACCGGCTCCATCGCTGTCTGTTCTTCTGGCACCAAAATCTTACGATCACTCCAATTGCCTTCCAGCGCCGGTTCTAATATCTTCCCATAGGTCTCAACAAAGGTATCATTTACCCGCGTTGGCCGCATCTTCTCTGTGTCCATAAATACCCAGAGAGAATTCGCCTTTGCAAGCACCTCTTCATTTTCACCCTTTATCAAAAAGTTACGAGATCCGTAAAATCCCTTGAAATCAGACGGCCATGTTCCCACATGGATCTTCTCTCCCATTTTCGGATATCTTATAATCTCAATCTCCCAGGAGGATAATACCCATGCCACCTGTTCTCTGGCAAGATAATCCACACCAAGTCCCAATTCCTCAGACTGGAAGGTGCAGCAATCCTGCAGGTAATCCAGCATGGATGATATCATCAACTGCTGCCTGCTATTCACTTCACTGTAACGCACTCTGCTGTCAAACTGATACATGCATTTCCTCCATTCCGTGTACATACCCTAACAATAACTTCATTATACCATGCGCACTTCGGCGCGTATAATGCCTTTCGACATTATACCTGTTTTACCAAAACAATACAAGAATAAAGTGCCAGCCCATCTATTTATGCCTTCCCGCATATTTTTCGCTCATTATACTCAATATATCGAGTGTGTGGTGCCAGAATGCATGTGCTAATGTTTCCTATATAAAGCGAAATGAGGTATCATCCATGATTTCATATAAACCCTTTTATGACACGCTGTTCAAAAAAAATATCACTGAATACGAATTGATATTCAAACATGGTCTATCCGCCAATACTCTCTATCGTATGAAAAAGGGAGAGGCAATTACCACAAAGACGTTAGATACGCTCTGTTTCATCCTTGATTGCTCTGTATCTGATATTCTCGAATATGAGAAGCCACAATAAAACTCCGACTGCTTACATCACTCTGTAACGCATTCGGAGTTTTATTTGTATCTGTCTGCGGTTCGCTGCTTATCCTTGCAATTGCTTTAGCTTGTCCTGCGCATCCGTATTTCCCTGTTCCGCCGCTTGCCGATACCAATTTATTGCTTTTTCATAATTCTGTGCCACACCAGTTCCATTTTCGTAGCACCATCCAAGATTGAACTGTCCACAGGAATCTCCCTGCGCTGCAGCTTTTCGATACCACATGATTGCTTCATCATAGTCTTGTCCAATTCCATTTCCATGATGATAGGCAGTTCCAAGATAATTCTGGGCATCCACATTTCCCTGCTCTGCAGATTTCCGAAACCATTTTACCGCCTCGTAAGCATCTAGCTCTACGCCATTTCCTTCCTGATAACATCTCGCAAGATTAAGCTGTCCCCAGGCTTCGCCCTGTTCCGCTGCTTTATGGTACCACTTTACCGCCTCATAAATGTCAGCGCCTACGCCATCTCCATCCTCATAGCATACTCCAATGTAATTCTGGGCAGATGCATTTCCCTGTTCCGCTGCTCTCCGGAACCACTTTGCAGCTTCATAAGCGTCATATTCTACACCATTTCCACTCCGATAGCAGGTAGCCAGATTATACTGCGCCCAAGCATTTCCCTGCTCCGCAGATTTACGATACCATTTCACCGCCTCGGTAAAATTCTGTTCCACTCCCTTTCCATCGTTATAGCATACTCCTAAGCGATTCTGGGCATCGGCATTTCCCTGTTCCGCGGATTTTAAATACCATTTCACCGCTTCTCTAAGATCTTGCTCCACTCCGTTTCCTTCGGCATAAGCCTCTCCCAGATTACGCTGAGCCCAGTGATTGTCTTGTTCCACTGCTTTAAAATACCACTTGATCGCTTCCTTATAATCCCGGTCTACTCCCTTTCCATCATAGAAGCATACTCCCAGATTATTCTGAGCAACCGCATAGCCTTGCTCTGCTGCTTTAAAATACCACTTCACTGCCTCTTTTAAATCCTGCTCCACGCCTCTTGCATTCTCATAACAGGCTGCCAAATTCGCCTGGCCAGTTGCGTCGCCCTGCTCTGCCGCCCTTCGATACCACTTTACAGCTTCTTCATCATTCTGCAAAATCCCGTATCCATCATAATAGCAGTTTCCCAAACGGTTCTGGGCAGTCGCATTTCCCTGTTCTGCCGCCCTTCGATACCATTTTGCAGCTTCGCTAGGGATATTCTCTACGCCATCCCCCATCTCATAGCACCATGCGAGATTGCACTGGGAGATCGGATCTCCCTGATTCGCACGCTCTATCAATTCCTGCACTCTACGGTCTACCGTCACCTGCTCCTGTCCATTTGCCGGACGCGCTTCATAGCTGTCCTGCTCCTGCTGGTTCTGCCCTGCTGCCGGACGTGTTGCGTAGATGTCCTGCTCTTTCTGCTCCTGTCCATCTGCTGGGCATGTTGCATAGATATCCTGCTCTTTCTGCTCCTGCCCATCTGCTGGGCATGTTGCATAGATGTCTTCCGCCACATTCGCTTCCGCAGGCATGGTACGATATAAATCATTCTCCTCAAAGGACTCTGTCGCTTTTTCATTATGTAAACCATACGCATTCGACATAGAGTCAAGTCGATTCAACGCATTTAGGAATTCCTGTGCAGACTGATAACGATCTTCTGGCTTGTATGCACAGGCTTTCATAATGACCTTGGCAAGGGCATCTCCCACCTGCGCTGGATTTGGAAAAGTTTTTCCCATCATTCGATCCTGAACCTCCACTTCTGTGGCGAGGAGCCCTCTTGCAAAAGGAAGACGGTTGCCATTTCCCAGTTCATATAAGACCAGACCAAGACTGTAAATATCTACACGGCGATCATACATGTCCTGTCTGAACTGCTCCGGTGCCATATAAGGTCTCGTTCCCTTTCCCACCGTCACTTCATTCGCCTGAGCTTCATCAATAATTCGCGAGATTCCAAAATCTCCTAATTTATAGCTTCCATTATCATTCCGATATATATTTGCCGGCTTAATATCTCTATGCACGATCTGCTTTCCATGACACAACACTAGCGCATTACAGATATCCTTTCCCAAACGGATGATCTCTTCCTCTGCAAACACTCTACCCATCTGCTGTTCTGAAACAAGATCATGTAAAAGTTCAACGCGGATCAACAAGTCACTGCCATAACAGTCCTCTTCAATCCAGTCATCCCAATCGCTGTCAAGATAATCTACAATGTTGGTATTGCCCCGAAGCTTTCGCATCAGGCGAACTTCTTGCAATGCCTTATCCCTTAAATCTGCCACATACTGCTCCATCTCTGCCCGAACCTCAGCAGACAGCAGTTCCTTCTTGCCGTTCTGTTCAAATACAGTAATGATCTTAAGGGCTGACTCATCTTCCATTCCTGCCGTATCGCTCACAAGTCGGTATACAACACCATTTGCCCCTTGCCCGATCTTCTTGTCTATTTTCCACTTTCCAAATAAATGCCCTTGTTTTCTCGATTCTACGGACAATATTCTCCCTCCCTTTCATAAGAATCTAGAATCTATTTATTCACGCGTATCATTTTTCACGCCCCGCAGGATGATAACACTAAGAATCAATGGCACCAGAACGAATACGCCCAATGTCAGCCACACATTTCTCAAATGCTCCGCGGTATACAAAAATGCATCCTCCGCCTCATGTGGCAGCATTGGAAAATCCGCCTGCATACGCAGCTGCATGGAATTCAGATTACTGATACTTCCCAACGCCTCCATTCCCCAGCGGCTGAGCATTACAACAGAGAGATTCTCCGCAAATCCCTTTAAGGTAAAGAGGATTCCTGAAAAGATCAACTGAACGATCAATATGTATGGCGCCATTACGCTGGCGACCTCTGCTTTTTTTACCAGACAGGAAATCAGTATTCCCATGGTATCTGCCGCGTACATGATTAATAAAATCGTAATATAATATTCTGGCAGTGCATGTCCCAACAAAAGCCCCTCTGTTCCGAACTTATTGTCGTAGACCAGTTCCACACCAAATAAGCTGCTGCAAAGAATCACACTTTGGATTGCACACAGCACGAACTGAACCAACGCATTGGCAATTACAAAGCAGCTAAGGCGCATATTTCCACCCACATATTCTCGCTTGATGTTCTTACGCTCCTTTACGATCAGCTGGATCGAATTGAACATTCCACCCCAGATCGCAGCACACACCAGAACGAAACATGCGGACTTGGTTCCCTCATAGTGAACGAACATGTTTTCTCCGGCAATAAATATGGTTATCACTGCTGCCACCACCGGGAATAAAAGAGATATCAATAAGCTTCTCATGGAGCGAAACATTTTTCGCGTGCATTTACTTAAATATAGATTTAATTCTTTGAAAACGGAAATTCTCTTCTGTGTATCCATGTTCATCTACCTCACGTATTTTCCTGGGTTCTGTTCCATTAATGCGTATGCATCCCGGATATCAACTCCGAAATATTCCCGCGCCTCCGCAGGTGTTCCAGAGAATGCCAGACGTCCCACATTATTCTCTTTTACCATCATGATGACCTGATCGAACATATCGATCTCAGAAACATCATGGACGATACATAGCACACTCTTGCCTTCTTCATGTGCCAGTTTCCGCAGTATTTCAAAAATCTCATGCTTTAAGTTCGGACTCAATCCCTGATCTGGCTCATCCAAGCATAACAGCTCACGATCCGCCACCAACTCAATTCCGATATTGACACGGGTCTTCTCACCACCACTTAACTTTACATTGAGATTCTTACGGACTCCCTCTAAGCCCAATATACGAATGGTCTTATCTACACGCTCCTTGATTTCTTTGCGTGTGGTATCCCCCGGCAATCTTAGGATGGCGGCATCCCTAAATTCCTCTTCCGGTGTATTGTCATCATTGATGATCTTATCCTGCGGCACGCTTCCAATGAGATGCTTCATCTGCTCAAAGTTCTTCATCAAGTCCACATCATGATACATGACCGTTCCCTGCACGCCCACAAGATCCATACCATTGAGGCAGTTCATAACGGTAGACTTACCTGCTCCTGCATTTCCAAGCAAGGCTACTAATGTGCCCTGACGAACCTCTAACTTAACGTCCCGGATCAATTCCTTTAATCCTGCACCACTATTATTTTTTACTTTCTTCGTCTTAATATCAGCCTTCAAGACCACTGGGCGCTGATCTGGCTTGATATTTCTAATGATTTCCTTGCCCTTTACAGCATCACGCTTGATATACAGCAACGTTTCATTCGTGAAAATAAAGTTACAATCGCATAGAGAGATACGGTCTTTTTCACGCAATATCACGTTGCCCACTACCTTTTCCCCATTCAGGTAGGTTCCAGCCGTACTATCACAATCCGACAAATAATAATCACCGTTCAACAACGTGATCTTTACATGTAAGGTGGACAAATATGGCAATGGTTGAATAATATCGCAGTTCTCACCTCGACCAATCGTCGTAAGCTGACGTCCTCGCAATGAATAGGTGACCCATTGACCGTCCACTACGGTGCTGGTGGTAAATAGCATCAATACGCCATCCTCATTAGGAGCATTTAGATTGGTGTTATCAATACGAAGAATATCTCCGTCATTTAGCATAATCAGCTTCTTCTTCCCATTCATCGGAGTTCCGATCTTCTCTCCGTTGTAGAAGGTTCCATTCAAGCTGTTCGGGTTATCCGTGAAATACCACTGTCCTTCAATATTGGCAAATGAGCCATGGCTACGGCTGGCTATCGGTGAAAACAACGGAATATCCGGATTGTTCTCAGGGGTACATCTGCCCAATGACCATTCTGGACGGACATCCAATGCAAAGCAACGAATCTCCCCTCTCTCTAACACTACCAGCTTCGCGCCGCTGGGCATCATGGCATACTTTTCAGTCTGCATACATTCTTCTCCTTTTTATAAATCGTCTAGTATATATTCTGCATCTTCCAACTCTAACTGCCAAAAAATGCGCTTCACATAGTTGCATAACACATCCATTCCATCACAGTAAATCATGTTATTCAACCTTGCATCCTCCAATGCATAGATCAAAACTGCCTCCACTGGATTTTTCGCACAAAGTGCTTCCATCTGTGCCAAATGTAACATCATATTGATCTCTTCCAGATCCATATTCAGATGCAGCCCCAAAGAAATCAATTTGTGACGTAGCGGGAACCATCTTCCACTGCGAATCTCAGAAATGCAATGGCGCAGTGAGGAAGACCAATTCTGACTTTCCGCCAGTTCCTGAATACTTATCTTGGAATCATCCACCCTGCTGGTTCGATTCAACTGTATAGACGCCTGAATATAATTGTATAGCTTGGCATATGCGCCTTTATATTCTGAGGCATGTTCATAGACAAAATCGCTCATCGCCGCTTCGTCATATACATTGTGAAGCCTAGCCTCCATCTCCTGGGTGGAATAATTCGCTTCTTTTGCCTCATCCTCACCACTGACTTCCACCTTCATCCGCTCTAACAGTTCGCTGTATGTCTGGTAATTGTGAGATAACGTCTTAGAACCAAGGATAAAAATACACACACTGTCCTCCAAGGACTTCACATACAGCTGAGGGTAACGCCCATATCTCTGCAAAAAGCTATTCATTTCACTCAATCCATAATTCGCAGCAAATCCTATTCGTATGAACATATCTCTATTCTGCGGAAGGGAGCCTTTGCACCATTTACGAACGGTAGGCTCACTTACCTTGCACAATCTTGCCATTTCCTTACAGGAATAATGGTTTTCTTGCATGATCTGCTCTATCTTTTGCTTCCATGCGGTTCGCTGTTCTTGCAATTTCGGTAGAATTTCCTTCTTCAGATCCTCCAAATTATCACAGTGCAAAAGTTCATCATTTAGAACGCCTGTATTATAGATATCCATAAAAGCCTTCTCCTCTAACTGTGTCTTTTTATTGTCACCTTCGCAACGATACACGTCACATTATCACGTCCACCATTGGCAAGTGCTTTCTCCACAAGCTCATCGGCTGCCTCATCTGTTCCAGATGCTTTTCTTAAAATATGTTCGATTTCCATGTCTGTGCACATATCATACAATCCATCGCTACATAAAACTATTATATCACCTGACTGTATCTCAATCCATGCACTTTCGATCGGACGCAAATTTTCTGTCGTCCAATCACAGCCTATGTATTCTGTCAACTGATGCTTCTCCGCTTCGACCTGCGGATCGTCTTTGCTGTAAAATCCGGCATCTATCTTCATCTGCGCAACGGTCTGATCTCTGGTAAGCTGGAATAACTGCCCCTCCCGGAATAGATATGCACGGCTATCTCCCAAATGATAGATTCTGAACTTACGTCCATCCATACAGCAGACCGTACCCGTCGTTCCATACACAGCACTTTCCTGTTGCAGCTTTACAATTGCATTGTTCGCATTTACGAATCCTTGACGTATCGCCTCATCGATCTGTCCACAACTTGCATATTCTCCCAGTTGCTCTAATGTGGCAAGGATTGCTGTTGCAGCGCTTTGGGACGCTTCCTCCCCCTTTTCGCCACCTCCCATACCGTCAAACACCGCAATGCAGTTCCATCTACCTAGCCGGTATGCAGCATATACATCTGCACTTTTCTGATTTGCTGCATTTTCATTGATTGCTTTCTGCAGTATAAAGTTATCTTCGTTATTCTTTCTTACATTGCCAACATCGCTGGCTGCATGTCCCTCCAAAACATATTCACCTACGGAACATTCTCTAGAGGACATTTGATGATTTTCCCACTGTGCCTCTCTGTTTCCAACACGATTCATCCCGTTTCTCCTCTTCTACCTCGCTATTATCTTAGCACTTTTAGTATACTCAATATTTTGAACATGGTCAACAAACCTCTCTCTTCTATCACGATATAAACTTTTGCAACTTTCCCTTTAAAAATCTTAGCATATCTGTTTGCCCAGTAACAACATATTCTTTGGCCCAGGCCACGAGGGTTTCTTTGTTTTTGTCATCACTGTTTGTCGGTACTTCCTTCATAGAGGGGATGTCTTCCAATGTCTCCATTACTCCCCACATTCTCGCCAGTTCGATTGCTGTGTCAGTAACTTTTTTGCTGTGTGCCATTTCATCCCCCATCTTCCATTCCTCCTTTCATATGTTAACTCATCCTTGCAATGAGAAGTGTTTGACCTTTTATGCTTTGATTATAGCAAGTACTAAAATCGCTTTTGACAGCCAAAGTTTCGCCCCCTGTCAAAGCTCTTTTCCAACAGAAAAAGGTTAGGGCACTTATATCGATAAATCTATCAATATCCAAATGTCCTAACCCTCCTATTATCTCTCACGCCCCAGCAGTTTGATATCTTCCTCTGTCACTTCCGCAATCTGCTTTTACTTTGCAATCGCATCATGCCTTATCTCATTCAGATATTCGTTCATTGCCATCCCCAAATTCAGATATTTTTTGATAAATGAACATTCGCTTATTTACACTCACCACAACATCGGCTTCTGCCAAACCAGTTATGCTCTGGTACAGTTTCCGAATCAATGCTGCACTGTCTTCATCCGGCGTATAGATATACTGGAATTCATCATACGATAGCCGCTCTTCTGTCACGCACCACACCAAAATATGTGGGGTGCTGCCAGCTTCCAACCGCTCCATCTCCTTCCAGTCGATCTTGGAAATTCCTTCATCATAGTCATATACGCTAACGCTGTCATCCTGCGAAGATTCCATCAGAATCTGATATCCCTGTCTGGACGCATATTCCCTTGAAATGCAGATATAAACATATATGTCCTCCGAGTTCATCCGTTGTGTCTCTAGCGCCTCTGGTGCATACGCATGAAAATCAAAACCTACGTACTCTTTTCCTGCAATCTGCTTATCCGGCAACAATCCATTTTGGATAATCTGTTCCATATCACTTAACTTCACCAAATGATAGAGGAGCTTTTTATCACGCACATTCCTTACTCCGATTCTGGAGGATTGGAACGCCTCCTTAGCGTCCTCCTCCGTCTCGTAGGAGCGGTAGACTGCGTTACCATATCCCTTCACCTGCTTCGCACACTCCGCCCAAGTGGTATAGATTCCCGGCTTTCTTCCATTGATTACCACATACCACTTTTGCTTTTTCGGCGCAGCATCCTGTGATGAGGCAGGTAACTGTTCCCCCTCCTCCAAGATCGCCGTCAGGTTCTCGCCCTGTATATAGGACTTGTCCATAAGCACTTCCACCACCCGGTCAATCGTCTGTCTACCTTCCTTGATGTAACTGATTGCCCGATCCATCTGCTCTTTTAAGATGCGATTGGCTTCTTCTAAGACTTCCGCTCCCTTTGGCGAGTCTAGGATGTGTTCCGGGTCCATCGACAGCAGCCCCATAGTCCCCATTCCAAAGTAACAAATCATCTTGATGGCATAGTTCGTCGCCTTCTCTAGATCACTGCAGGCTCCAGTGTTGATTCCGTTCTCATCATAGTATACCATCTCCGCTGCACGTCCCGCTAGAGCCTGGCAGATATAATTTAAAAAATCTTCCTTCGTCAGGTTACGAATATCCTCTCCATCTCCGTAGGACACGTAGCCTCCAAATTGTCCTCTGGAAACAATTGTGATGAATTTAGGTTCCCTTTTGGTCCTCCAAGACACATAGGCATGTCCTGCTTCATGACGTGCCACACTCAATCGATAGGCTTCGTCATTATCCTGTTTTTCACCATATAGCTGTGTCTCAAGAGTATCCGTCAGCAGGTCATCATTGACCTCTTTATTAGCGTCAATGGCAACATTGGTCATATTGGCTATGGCACGCTTTAAAAAGGCGAGGCTTTTTCCACCCGTATGCTCTGCCACATAATCAATTGCCACTTCAGAGATTTTCTTTTCATATTTCTTTTTTTCTAGCAAGATCTGGATGTATTGCTTTCTCTCCTCACGATTCGGCAGCCCCACATATACCGGATTGTCAAATCTTCTGACTAATGCTGGGTCGATTACGATCTCGCTTGGCCGATCGGCGCGATGTGCCACATTATAATTCGTTGCAGCAACTACGAACACTGGCTTGAACGGGTCCTTATCGCTAAAGCCCTCCATCTCAGTCAACAAAGTATTTACCAAGACTTCCGTTCCTGTATCGTAACCTTTTCGTTCCTTGGCGATCACATCAATCTCATCGATAAAAAGAATGGCAGGTGCGTTTGTGTATGCAATTTGAAATAAGTCCTTGATTTCCTGTACCGGATTCTCGGAATTTCGAATGTTCGCGCCTGTGGTGTTTAAAAACAGCGCATCACACTCCCCAGCAAGTGCCTTCGCCAGACTGGTCTTTCCTGTTCCCGGTGGTCCGTACAAAAGAATGCCCTTTGGTATCTCCGCACCCTCTAGCACATATTCATCAATATTGTGGATATAATTGATAAAATGCTTAAAGTCTCGTTTTGCCTGTTCTGCACCAATAATGTCCTCAAACCGTATCTTCGGTCTCTCAAAGTCGAACACCTTGGACTTTCTAGCCTTTCTACGAAGCTCCGCATCATCCATTTCAATTGCTTTTAATGCCAGATTGTAAAACTCGATCACACCACCTTCTTCATTGGTCAAGTAACGTGTTCTGTAAGCGATTCGCTGCCCCTTTTGTCCTAACCGTTTCAGATTCATCTGAATATGTAGCTGTTCTATCAGCTTCCTCACATTAACAAGACTCTGTTTTATATTCCCGCCTTCTACAAACAGTCCCCTAGCTCCATAATTCAATATCGCCTTTTTATCCTCTGCATGATAGGATTCCTGATTGATAATGTAAACTGGTAGCTGCGGTGCCTTTTCACGTATCACCTCAAAGCAGGTTCTTCCCACCGATTCTATGCCAAGCGCATTTGCCAATTTCGCATGGTTGTCTACTGCCTTATATGTCAAGTCGATCAACACAAGAGAAATCTTATTTTCCCGGATGATTCGCACCATCTCATTCTCATCCTCCGCCACCATTACATGAATGTGAGGATGCTCAAATCTAAGCTTTGGGCTATCTGATACAACTAATATGTTACTATCCGATTCATTCACGAACAGTTGGTAGACATCCTTATTCTCTTTGTCTAATTTTATATCTATGGCGATACGATCCACCGCCAAACGTTCCTGTTTTTCCACAGAATCCTTTACATAGGACATCACACAATCCTTTATCATTTCTGCACTCTGGCTCGATGCAATACGAGCATCAATGCCACTTCCTGCTTGAAACAAAAACAGCTCTGGAAACCAATTGTTGTACGTCATCTTCACCTGATAGTTACTGGATATATCTCCAATCACCTCATCCATCTTGTTGCGCACAATATCGCAGAGATAATATGGCTGAAGATGGTTGAACACGATAATATTTCCAGCCGCGAAACGCGAACAAAGCTCATTTGGAAATGCTTCATCTTCCCGCAAAGATTCTAACACTTCACTCTCCGACATAGCGGATAGATCCGCATCCTCATTGTATTGGTACAGGTTTTTACCACAATTGGTAGTAAAAATAATAATCGTATTTTCAAAGCTTACATACTTTTCATAATACTTATCAAATAAGCGGGCTCCTTCTAAGATCTGAAGGAATAGTAACTGCGCACTGATATGAGCTTTTTCGATTTCATCCACCAGAATAATAGACCGGGGATTCTCATCTACATAGGAGGTCAACACACCCGCCACCGCACCTTTCCAGGTTTTTTCAAATCCTACCAAACCGTTGGAACTGTATTCGTCCGCGTACTCACTCATATCCAAGATTTTGATCGGCATCCCGATCACATCCGCAGAAGTGCGGGCAAGATAAGTCTTTCCGACTCCCGGCGGTCCTGCAAACAAAAAGGAGGCTGCCGGCTTATCTTTTTTGCTTTGTCCTGCCAGCTTAGAATTGATGTAGCCCTGCACAAATTTTTGAATTGCAAAATCCTGACCGTAGATCTTCTCCGTCAAAACGTCATACAACTGATTGGATTTTCGGGCAATGGCTTCCAGACTATTGATATGTTTTTCCGATTCTTTCGCATCTTTTTTTTCTAAGGAAAAATCTTTGTTTCTCTTTAGATACATATTGTTCAATCCAACGGTATCAAAGTCCTTGGTATCTGTCAGCATCCGATACAAGACACTATAGGCGATCACATCATCCGAAAAATCATAGGAGTCGCGCCAATTCTCGATTATCTTCATCGCCGACTCATAATCCCTTATCGAATTGGCGTCTTTTTCAAAATTATCAATATACTGAGGGATTAAAAGCTTGAGCTTTTGAGGGTCCATTGCCACCTGTTCTACCTGAAAAATGCCTTTTATTTTATTCTTAACGTAGGACACTTTTTCATAGGACTCTTTTCCCAGCCCAAGTTCTTCACATATTTCCTTTACCTCCATCACACAGATGCATGCATATCCGTACAACAGATGAGTCGATGTCATCTCTCTTTTCTTAATACTTTTGGCATACTCAATAATCAAATCTAATACTGTTTTTTCCATAGCATCTCCTCTCTGCCCAGCGAGTTCAATGGTATCTTCATGGGTGCCATCCCTCTTCACGTCCCCTTCTTTCGCAGGTGACTTCTGCGCCGGACTTACCTTTATTTTTTTTACACAAGCTGCGGCATGGATGCAGCTCTTCACATCCTCGGCAAAGCTCGTCCCCTCCATTGCCGCTGTTGCCAGTTCTTCCACCAACGCCAGAAAAATATCGACTGGTTCTAATTGTCGAATCCAGTACACCTCCATGTTCCAGCGCAGCGCAGCAATCAGCCGCTGTCTGCTCAGCTCCTGTCCGTCCATTCTGTATAACTGCACATCCATAGTGCCATACTGCTCTTTTAATTCGACCATCTTGCCATCCGCCAAACATGTCCACGGTGTATCTGCCGATATGTCGTTCCACGAGCTCACTAGATTTTCATCGGAATCATAGATAATGTCCACGCTGCTAATTGCCTGACGCTTGCAATAGTTCAGCACCATCTCCACCGCGTCATATAATGCGGATATATCCCGGTATGGTGCTGATTTTGTCATATTTCGCACCATGATCCTCGGCTCGTTCTTAATAAAGATCAGGGCTGAATACGCCCACTCTTCTTCCTTCATCAAATTTTCCTTTACCGCACAACCGATAAAAGCGATCGCCTCTGCGCTGGTATATAGCCCCGTTTCATTTTGCGAAAATCTTTTTCTCATATTATTTCTCCTTCAGAGTAGTCTATGCCTTAAAAACTGGTCGCAAGTTCTCACTGGTTACCACTGCCTCGTAAATGCTCCGTGCGTGGGCTCTTCTTGCTGGAATTCCTCTTTTGCTAATTTCATGAAATGTCTTGAATTCCTCCGGTATCACTCTTGTCACATTGAAGTTCTCTGAGCGTCCGATTGGATTCTTTACGGTCTCCGCCTTTGCGAGAATATCAACAATATCGTTGTAGACTGCATGTGGATATTTGGCATCTCCCACCAAATACTGACCTTTTCCCTTTTTGTCCGTGTGGCTGTCGACCTTAATGAACTCTATCTTCACACCGTAATTTTTTCTTAAGTCCTCAGCAAAATCTCCGTATGCCTTTGGCACATTGGCTGTGGCATCCTTACTTCCCTTCTCATACCGCAGCTTCACGAACTCACAATCATAGACCAGAACAATCTTTTTCAAGTTCTTCTCTTTACAGCATATTTCCAATGCTCGCATGACGCTTTCACATTCTCCACCATCCTGATGGGAGGCACTTACAAAATTGTGTTTCTTCTCCTCCACGTTCATACCCTTATACACATCCACGTAGGAGCGATATACCGTCTCACCTTCCTGCTCCCCTCTGGCATCAAATCGGGTTATCTCATATCGTCCCGGCTCCACATCTCTTAGTGTTGCGCTCTCACAAAAGATCTCGCCGTCCTTGAAAAAGATGACCACTCCATAAGCACCATATTTCTCATCCTTATCCCAGCTTCCATCTGCATATACCACTGCGTCCGCATCGGTTTCAAAAGGACGGAAGTTTTCTCCAAAGTACTCCATCCACTGTCCCTGCCGAAATGCCTCTGCCTCCTGCTCTGATTCAAAACCAAGCGGTATCTCTCTCATTTTCATTCTATTTGCTTCATTCTGCGCCTCTGCGAAATTGGTGTATGCTCTATCAAATCCCTTTAATACATATTTTTTCATGATCCGTTTCTCCTTTGCTTTGTAATTTATGCTATAATTATAGCTCGTAAGAAAAAGCGGATTAGCAGACAAAGTTTCGGAGGCTAGATATGACATTTGGTGAAAGACTATATGAATTAAGAAATAAGGAAAATATCTCACAGGAAAAGTTCGCAGAAATTATGAATGTATCCAGACAATCCATCTCAAAATGGGAAACAGATAAGGCATACCCAGAGCTGTCCCGTTTGATATTTATGAGCGACTATTTTCATGTATCATTAGACTATTTGGTACGGGGACAAGAAAATGAGGAATCTACCTCAACTGATTCCGTTGCTTCGGAAGAGAAAAAATATCAGTCAGAAAAGATGTGGGCAATTTGGAATACCTTCACAAGTAATCTAAACGGCACCCAGAAGAAGATGTTCATTATTTTATATGTGCTTGTAACAGTTGCATTAATGGGACTGATCCTCGCCTTATCCTATGGTAGAGGCTATGTTCTAGGTCAGATGCTATATCATCTGACCCACTAAAAGCGCATGCTACCTGAAGTTTACATGTACATTTTCCGCTGTTTTTTCAAGTGCAACCGCAAGTTTATTGGATTATTCATTGGAAAAAGATAAGATTTGACCATCAAAACACAAGAGGAGGTCAAATAAATGAAAAGTGAATCAATGAACGAACTGAAGGAATGGTGGAATGCTTGCCCATCGAAAGGACTCCATGTACTCACATCCATTATCATGATTCTTTTTGGATTAAACTGCGCCTATGAACTTGGCGTTGAATTAGGAACTTTTATTTATCATGTTATGCATTAGATTGCAAAGAGGTACTGCCACAAGTCATGAAAGACTTGTGGCAGTACCTCTTTTTCGTCAGATAGTAAGAATGAAGTTGACCTATCGCCTACTTTATTGCTACTAGCATATGCTTCAACTCCGGTAAATCATCTGCAATAATCTCCCAAACGAGCTTAAGATTGACGCCTTCATAATCATGTACAATCCGATTTCTCAAACCATATATCTGTCTCCATGGTATATGGCTATGTATCTGCTGAAATTCCGAATCAACCTTATTTGCCAATTCACCCAACTGGCTAAGATTAAAAACACATGCCTCTACGACCATGTCATTCTTTTCGAATTCCAAATATGTCATACCCGCGACATAATTCAATACTTTTTCTATATATACAATCATTTTAGAAATAACTATATCATTTTTCATATATCTTTACTCCCGTCTTACTTATCTCATTGTCTATCTCCGTGCCTTTTTCCACATGGGAGACATCAAAAACATCCATATCTTTTCCTATAGCTGTTCGCAATGCTTCAATCAGCCCTACAAATTTAAGTCCTTTTAATCCACTATCCACCAATAAGTCTACATCACTTGCCGATGTAGCACTTCCTTTTCCATAGGAACCAAATAGGATAGCACTTTTAACACCATATTGCTTCAACACAGGACATAGATACATTTTTATCTGGTCTATTGTATAAATGCCATCTACCATATCATTCCTCCTACTTCTCTATCGGTGTTTACAATTACCTCATGATTTATTTTTAGTATCAATCTGCAATAAACTCTGTGGATTCTACTCAAAGATCCTTTCCATGCTTTCATTCCTAATTAAACGCCTATATATATATTATACCGTTTTTAGAATGGCATTACAACCATCCCTCTTTTATCGGTTTTTCCATTCAACAAAAAAACCTCATGAACCATGTTCATGAGGTTTTTAGCAGGGCTACAAGGATTCGAACCTTGAAATGACGGAGTCAGAGTCCGTTGC
>CAZBFN010000015.1:0-68207 GCA_964491235.1 uncultured Roseburia sp. | reverse complement strand
ATAATTGCGTACATATGGCACCTCCTATTATCATTACTCGCCAGTTGTGGTGCTGTTCAGCAATTGAACAGACTTTCAGACCTCACTGTGCGGCATACTTCGTTATAATAGCACACGGAATGTGTTACGTCAACTACTTTTTAGGAAAAAAATTCCCTTTTAAAAATTATCTTACTGTAACATTTCCATCAATGACTTTCTTACTTTCTTCCTTGTCACTTCCACAAGTCCAAGCTTCGTCATGTCAATGACCTGTGACAATACCGGGTCTTTTCTTAACTCAGCACGAAGCACGGATAATAAGTCCGCCTCAGCCTCTTTTGAAGTCAGATTCATAAAGTCTATCACAATAATTCCAGATATGTTGCGTAAACGAAGCTGTCTTGCTATCTCTATGGCAGCCTCCTTATTTACCTTAAGAAAATTCTCCTGCACACCCTTTTTTGCAATATTTTTGCCCGTATTGACATCAATGACCGTTAAGGCTTCCGTAGGTTGTATGATCAAATATGCACCGGATTTGAGCCACACGCGCTCTTTTAAGGCATCTTCTATACTACTCTTAACACTGTAAAGAGAAGATAAGGAAATGGACGCATCCTCGTGATAGCGAAGCTTAATATCTTCCTCCGTCAGGATTTCATTTACAGGCACAGACACACTGCCCTTTGTTATAAGCCTTTCTGCTGGAATATGATATTTCTGACATATCTCCTCAAAAATAGTCCTATCATCAGTGACAATCTCCTCTAATTGATCCTGGCGTAGATTATCCAAGTGCTTCAGATAGGTGGCTGGTTCTCGATATAAGAGACTATAACAGGTCTTGTACTTGGCGGTTTCCACCAGTTTTGCATATGTCTGCTTTAACAGGGCAATCTCAGACAGTACCACATCATCGGAGACCTCCGCCGCATTCGTGCGCACGATAAGACCACACTTCACGCCTACATCAAATGTATTTGATTCGTTCTCAGCTACATTTTCATCACATTCCTGTGCCGTCAGCATCTCTTGATAATGACTACGCACATCCTTCGACAGCTTGTTAGACACACTGAGCCTACAATTTCCACTGGTAAGCACTGCATACTTTCCAGTAAAGCTCAGATTCGTCGTGACGGCAGGTTCCTTTGTCTTAAGAGCTTCCCTAGACACCTGTACAAGCAGTTCCTCTCCTGCCACCAACGGCTTTTTATCCGAGAGCTTTTTCGTAAAAATCGGATTCTTGAGATCTTCCAGTGGCAGATAGCAATTCTGCTCTGGGGAAATTTTGATAAATGCCGCATTCAAATTCTTAACAACATTCTCGACCTTTCCAATATAGATGTTTCCAAGTATCGTTGAACCCTCATTCTCCAAGCGTTCCGGCAATACTTCCACCATTTTCTTATTGTTATCATAAAGGGCAGAAATACGATATTCCTGCCCCTTAAAAGTCTCGTTCGTGATAATATAACGATTCATATAGACTTCTCCATTTACTCGCTGCAAAACCCCAACTTGGAATTCATAGCAAGATTAATCAATTTTACTACCCATCTCACCGAGAGAAACATATCCCTTACCATCCGCTGCCATAGCATAGACATCACGTCTGTGAATCTGGATCGCATTTGCATCATAGGTAAGACCCATAGCACCAAACAAAGATTCTACCACTAGCTCTGGCTTAAGATTATCGTTACTTCCTGTGCAGACATTCAGATAAAAAGATATTTTCTCCTTATCATCAATGACACGCTTTTCCACCTTAAAATCATAGACAAGCTGCTTTAAGTCCATGACCTTCTCACTCTTTTTGGTCTTCTTGGTAATCAAGACCTCCGCTGGCTTCGTAAAGAAATTCTCTAAGCCCTCCTCGAACTCTTCTAAGGTCACAGGAGCTTCATAGCCTTCCTTAAAGTATAAGTCATAGTCCGCAGCAGCTACGATGGACATTGCAGTCTTGGCATTGTCCGGAAGCTTGATGTAGCTTGCAATCTCAACACCTTCCACCATAGTCTCATTCAATGCCCGCATAGATTCCTCACTGGAACGGGAGCTGTGTACCTCAATATCCAGATATTCACCATCACTGGTAATACCTACGCCAAGGGGTGCAGCAAAGGACATGATCTGGTGCGGTGAAAATCCCTCCGAATAACAGATATCGATATCTGCTCTTCGCATTGCCTTCTGGAAATAACGCATAATATCCAGATGTCCAATAAACTTCATCACTCCATATTTACGGAACTTAATTCTAATTTTCATAGCAGACACCTCCGCCGAATTTTTTCACGCCACAACCGGAACAACGCATACGGCAGTTCGGTGTAACGGATTCTGACATGGCATTCTGCCATTCTCTCTTCAAAAATTCCTTCGTAACGCCCACATCGATAAAATCCCATGGGAAGATTTCATCCAGTGAACGCTCACGCATGGTATAAAAGTCTGGATCAATACCACACTCTGCAAATGCATCTAACCAACGCTGATAGTCAAAAAACTCTGACCATGCATCGAAAATACCACCCTTTTCGTATACCTTTAAGATGGCCTGTCCAATTCTTCTGTCGCCACGGGCTAACACACCCTCTAAGACAGTTACATCCGCCTCATGCCAGTTGTACTTGATACTCTTTCGGTTCAGCTGCTCCTTCACCGCATCGTTGACCACCTTGGCTCTGCCAATATAATCCTCTGGCGGATACATTCTTGCCCACTGAAGTGGCGTGAATGGCTTTGGCACAAAGAACGAGGTGCTAATTGTAATCTGGCACTTACCGTTACGCTTTTCCTTTGGAACAGTCTCATAATAACGAACTGCGGTCTCATTTGCCAGTTCTGCAATGGCACGCATATCTTCTTCTGTTTCTGTTGGAAGTCCCAGCATAAAGTAGAACTTCACCTTATTCCAGCCACCTTCAAAAGCCTGTGTCGCTCCATTTAGGATGACCTCTTCCGTCAACCCCTTATTGATTACATCACGAAGTCTCTGGGAACCAGCCTCCGGCGCAAAGGTAAGACTGCTCTTCTTTACATCCTGAACCTTGCTCATAACATCCAGAGAAAAAGCATCAATTCGCAGAGAAGGAAGTGAAATATTCACATGCTTCTTATTGCACTCATCAATCAAGAAATCAATCAATTCCTCTAACTGGGTATAATCAGAGGAACTCAAAGAACTTAAGGATATCTCCTCATGTCCAGTAGCCGCCAGCATCTTAGTCGCCAATTCCTTCAAACGCTCCACATTCTTCTCACGAACTGGACGGTACACCATGCCAGCCTGGCAGAAACGACAACCTCTGATACAGCCACGCTGAATCTCAAGCACTACACGATCCTGTGTTGCCTTGATAAACGGTACAACTGGCTTCTCTGGATAGACAGCCTCTGACATATCAAGCACGAGCTGCTTGGTAATGACAGCAGGAATATCCTCTGCTACTGGTGCAAAACTTTCGATGGTTCCATCTTCCTTATAAGCCACTTCGTATAAGGATGGCACATAGATACCCGGAATCTTCGCTGCCTCATGCAAGAACTCCACCCTAGTCTTTCCCTCTGCCTTCATCTGCTTATAGAGGTCAAGCAACGCATTATACTGAATCTCGCCCTCACCCATGTAGAACAGATCAAAAAAGTCTGCTATCGGCTCTGGATTATAAGTACATGGTCCACCACCAATTATAATTGGATGCTCCTCCGTTCTATCTGCCGCAAGCAGCGGAATCTGAGCGAGATCAAGAATCTGCAAAATATTCGTATAGCACATCTCATACTGAATCGTGATACCAACAAAGTCCATATCCTTAATTGGCTCCTGAGACTCCAGTGCAAACAATGGAATCTGTTCTTCCTTCATGATCTTATGCAGATCCGGCCATGGAGAATAGACTCTCTCGCACCATACATCATCCCGTCTGTTGAACATATCGTATAATATTTGGATTCCCAGATGGGACATACCAATCTCATATACATCCGGAAAGCACATCGCAAAACGAATTGCCACATCGTCCTTATTCTTCTTGACGCTGTTCAATTCATTTCCGATATAGCGTGCCGGCTTATCAATCTTCATCAATATCTCATCCGATAAAGCTAATTTCGTCATTGTATATTACCTTTCTTTAAATAATCCTGCAAAAGTTTATCATACCGATTATCTTCCACCATGTCAATTATTTTCGTGCTCCAGACATCCTGTATCTGTATCCCTGAACTATGCCAGAAAAAGAATGCCACGAACAGCAGAACCGCCACTATAAACCGAATACGCATCCACCTTGTCTCTCGACCATATTCCACTGGCTTTTCTGGCAGTTCTTCTGTATCAAAGGAATTCCGCACCTGTGAAACATATTCATGTCTATGCCTAGCATATTCTTCCATCATCATACCTGCTATCCTAAGACTCTTGCTAAAATATATGTGCCTGTCAGCGTAAAAATGTGCCCTACAAGATATCTTTAAATACTGGAAGCTTCTTCAGTATGGTAACACACACAAGACGTATTCCAAATATAATCAAAATCTCTATCAAGTATGCCAGAATAAAGCCAAAAGATAGGGAGACCTTCCGATATATAACATCCATAGTTCCGCCTGTTCCAATAAATCCATCCAGCAGGTACATACCAAACACCTTATCTCCCATAAAAGCAATCGTCTTTTTAAATCGCTCCGAAGGATTGCATATCAAGAACAGAGCTTTTACATCCCAGAAAAGAATCAATGCCACTATTGAAACCGTAAAGCTCAGATAGAACTCACTGTATCCACCATTTCCTAGATATCCATCATAAAACAAGATTTTACAGCCCACCGCCGCAAGGGGCAACAACAAATTCACCCATAGTAGATCCTTATTCCCAGTAATCTGCTCGTCCATGGCATGATCCAGTCCATAACCCACCAACGGATAAAATATAATGACATTAAAGATGGAAGTAAGGTCAAAATGACCACAGAACCACCATCCAGTCTCATATCCCAGCACCTGCGTCACCACACCAAATATAAGCTGTAATGCAATCAGATACAAAGTCAATTCCTTTGTCATATGCTTTGCAATCGGACGAAGCAACGGCAATATCACAAGAAATGCGATATAGGAATACAGATACCAATATGGTAAAAATATCGGCTGCTGTAATATGATATTAAAAAATGCAAATACGGAAAATGAAATCTCGCCTTTTAGCACCAATTTTATAAAATATAGAAATGAAAATAACACCAATACTAAGAAAATTTTTAATATTCTCTTTTTAAATATCGTGCCAAGACTCTCATCCTTTCCCAGCAACAACGTTCCCGATATCATAAAAAAGATAGGAACTGCCGCTTTACAGATCATGGATAAAAATAAAGACACACCATATTCTGCTTTGGTTTGATCCTGAAATGACATAAACGCAGGGGAATGATTATACATTACCAAAAGTATGGCAATCACCCGCAATGCTTCCAGATAATACTTTCGTTCCTTTACCACTTTATCCTGCGTATTCATAACTCTCTCCCGTTTTCTAATTCTTGGCAACTTTCTCTTTCACTTTGGAAAAACAAATGCCAATCTTATCTATCATCGTATCAATCACCCACATAATCGTATGTTCAAATATTACTGCTCCCACAAAGGAAATCAAAAATGTAAGCAGAACCATAAGTAGACAACCACCTATGATGCCACCGCCAAGCACATTTACCTGTAAAATCTGCTTGACCGCCACGTGAAGCACGCCCCAGTGAAGCAGCAACATAGAATAACTATATTTACTTACTAGCTGCACCACTCGATTCGTCTGTGTACGCTTTGTAGCAAGGCGCTTAATACCTAAAAATATCGCTGCCGCATACAGCATCATCGTCGGTGCACTCTGATAGATATAAGCTCCATAATCTGGTGTCTGCGTGATCCATAGACAGGAAACCACAAAGGATATCGCACCACCTATATAAATCAATATTTCCACCCATATCTTGTGTTCCTTCGTCAGGAAATATCCCAACAGGAATACTGCCACAAAGGAATCAACAACCGGAGCTAAATGCCCATTTATGCCCCAGATTGGCAAATAGGTATCTAGCGCACACACTAGGAACGCCACCGCGATAACACCGCTTAGAACAGAGTCTGGAATGTGAGCCACGATCCACCGTAAAAATGGAGTCAGCACATACAACCAGATCAACACATAAATCAGCCAAAAATGTGGTGCCTCCTCCGGAGCCCCAGTCAAAATCCGCTGAATCATAGGTAGCCAGTGATCCGGTTTTAACCAGACAAATCCTTCCTTGGCACAGACATAAATGATATAGCAGACTACCATTGGAATTGCCACCTTAGAGAGCCGCTTCCGATAAAAAGTTCCAATCTGCTCCCCCTGCACAGACAATAACAGAGCTCCACTGATCATGATAAATAGCAGATTGCACACCCAGAATGCAAATGTCAGAATCTCTAATATATAAAACTCTGTACTTCCCGGATTCACCATGGATGCCGCCAATGATACTGTATGTATGCATATAACGAACAACGTGGCGATTATTCGCAGATAATCCAGATATACTTTTCGTTCCTTCACGTTAGTTCCTCATTTCCTCAATCATCTTTTCCATGTTACCACATTTTTTGAATTCTTGCACGAAAAAAGGTTGCAAACGAAGTATTTGCAACCTTTTGAATTCTTTTATTATCTCTGGGATAACTCCTGTGTGATCTCCTCCCATGTGACACCCTTTTCTGCCATGAGCACCATCATATGATACAGGAAATCAGAAATCTCATACTTGATCTCCTCTGGATCAGGATTCTTCGCAGCGATGACGATCTCTGTCGCTTCCTCTCCGACCTTCTTTAAGATCTTATCAATTCCCTTATCAAACAGGTAGTTCGTATAAGAACCTTCCTTTGGATTTGCCTTACGGTCTAAGATGATAGCATATACATCCTCTAATACCTTAAGTGGATTCTTCTCCACATATTCCTTCTTCACGATCTCGTTGAAGAAGCAGGTCGGATTACCAGTATGACAAGCTGCCCCTACCTGAGATACCTTTGCGAGGATCGTATCGTAATCACAGTCCGCCGTCAGAGACTTTACATACTGAATGTGTCCTGAAGTCAGTCCCTTCGTCCATAACTCATTACGGCTTCTGCTATAATAAGTCATCTTACCAATGTTAATGGTAGTATTAAAAGCCTCTTCATTCATATAAGCAAGCATCAGAACCTCATCAGTACGGTAATCCTGTACAATAACTGGAACCATACCATCTGAATTCTTTTTCAGATCTGCCCACTTAAGTGCTGGCTCAAAATTATCCATCTTAATACCAGCGGAGGATAACTGAGACTTCATCTCCATAACGTCAGTCTTTGGATCATTGATAAAGCATCCTGCAATACCTCTGGTATTCTCTCTTCTTAAGACTTCAACGATCTTCTCGTAATCACACTGATCGAAGTACACTACATAAGGAACATCTGTGATATTCTCGATGGCATCCAACACCTTCGTATTCAACACCAACAGCTCATGGAAATTCTCCTGCATCGCCTTCTGATACTTAAAGATAAAATCCACGTTCTCAACAGATACTAAAATACGATCCTTACCAAAACGCTTGCTTGCTTCCTCTGCAAGCTCTATACTGCTTAACTTAGCACCATTGACAATAACCTGAAGACATCCTGCATAAATGAACTTCTTAATATCCTCAAGACGGTTGATATTACCACCAGCACAGACCTTAATCTCTACATTGCGGTTAATATTCTTGATCGTATGAATATTCTTCTCATGCTCATCATCGTCATCAGACAGATCGAAAACAATAATCTTATCGATACCACTATCATTATACAGTCGTGCCAATTCAATTACATCATACCCCATCGGAGTAAAATCATCGATTCCCTTTACGGCTGTTCCATTCTTCAAGTAAATCGTTGCAACGATATTCTTCTGCTCCATAACACGTGTTATACCTTTCTCTATAAACTTCCCTTTGTCGATAATATATCCGTAATGCGCGGATCAAAGGAAGTCGCTTCATCTAAAGCTCTTGCAAAAGCCTTAAACATGGCCTCAATCATGTGGTGATTGTTGCCACCAGAAAGTACCTTGATATGCAGGTTCATCCCTGCAGTATAGGAAATCGCATAGAAAAACTCCTTCACCATCTCCGTATCCATATATCCGACCTTCTCCACGGTAAACTCACCGTCAAAAGCCAGATAAGGTCTGCCCGACAAATCAATTGCACACATTACTAAAGTTTCGTCCATCGGTAAGATACAACTTCCATAACGCTTAATACCCTTCTTGTCACCGACAGCCTTCTTAATGGCATTGCCAAGAACAATACCCGTATCCTCAATCGTGTGATGGGAATCCACTGCAAGATCTCCCTCCACCTTTACAGTGAGGTCAAAAAATCCATGTCTGGCAAATCCATCCAACATATGGTCAAAGAAACCAATCCCTGTATGTACATCACTATTTCCTGATCCATCCAGATCCAAGCTCAATGCGATATCAGTCTCTTTTGTCTTGCGCACATAATCTGCGGTTCTGTTCATATAAAAACCTAGCCTTTCCGTTTCTTATGCTTTTACTAAGAACTCTAGTCCATTATATTACGAATCCCTAAAAATTGAAATGACTTTTTACGGATTGCTCTAATCCTCAAATCTAACGCGAATTGAATTTGCATGTGCAGTAAGCTTCTCACACTCTGCAAACTGTACAATATCCTTGTATACTGGCTGTAATGCCTCTCTGGAATAAGAGATAATACTGGACTTCTTAATAAAGTCATCCACACTGAGTGGTGAGAAGAACTTTGCGGTACCATTGGTCGGTAATACATGGTTCGGTCCTGCAAAATAATCTCCCAGAGGTTCGCTGGAGTATTCACCGATGAAGATGGCTCCGGCGTTGCGGATCTTTGTCATCACCTCAAATGGATTCTGAGTCACTAGTTCTAAGTGCTCAGATGCGATCTCATTTGCAGTTGCGATAGCGTCCTCCATATTATCTGCCACCAGAATATATCCATAATTCTCCAGAGACTTGGTAATAATCTCCTTTCGGGAAAGCTCTGCTACGAACTTATCTACCTCTGCGGATACCTGCTCTGCCAAAGTCTGGCTTGTAGTAATTAAAATTGCAGATGCCATCTCATCATGTTCTGCTTGAGATAATAAATCTGCGGCTACAAAACGTGGATTAGCTGTCTCATCAGCAAGTACTAAGATCTCACTTGGTCCAGCGATAGAATCAATGCTTACATAACCAAATACAGCCTTCTTTGCAAGTGCCACATAGATGTTACCTGGTCCTACGATCTTATCGACCTTTGGAATACTCTCTGTTCCAAATGCTAAAGCTGCGATTGCCTGAGCACCACCAACTTTATAAATCTTGTCTACTCCTGCCTCTTTTGCAGCCACCAAAGTAGATGGATATACCTTGCCATCTGCTCCTGGCGGTGTGGTCATAATAATATTTTTTACACCAGCTACCTTTGCAGGAAGTACGTTCATAAGAACGGAAGATGGATATACAGCCTTACCGCCCGGTACATACACGCCAACCTTCTCAAGAGGAGTTACTTTCTGACCTAAGATAATACCAGACTCATCTGAATCAAACCATGAGAACTGGCGCTGCTTTGCGTGATAATCACGAATATTTACTAACGCCTTGCGGATAACATCAAGAAGCTTCGGATCGACCTGCTCATATGCCTCAGCAATCTCCTCCTCAGTCACCAGAATATTATCTGCGTTGATGTCTGCTCCATCAAACTTCTTGGTATATTCAAAAATAGCAGCATCTCTGTTCGCACGGACATTCTCAATGATGTCATTGACACGTCCCTCGAATTCACCATAGGAATTCGGGCTGCGCTTCAACAGATTCTCTAATATATTTGCTCTTGTCTCTTCTGTCAATTTAAGAATTCTCATATCCGTATCTATCCTTTCTCTCATTCTATTTTATCAAATCAAAAACTTCTACTGCTCATTTAAAACAGTCTTAAGGTCTGCAATCAACTTGGTGATACGCTCATTTTCCATCTTCATGCTCACCTGATTCACTACCATACGAGCTGAAAGTGGGCATACCTCTTCTAATACCACAAGACCATTTTCCTTTAAAGTAGAGCCTGTCTCTACAATATCACAAATCACCTCAGAAAGTCCAACAATAGGTGCAAGCTCGATAGAACCATTTAACTTGATGATCTCTACGGTCTGATGCTTCTTGTTGTAGAAATAATCCTTGGCAATATGTGGATACTTAGTCGCTACACGAATCAGCTCATGATGCTGTAACAGCTCTCTAGCACTTTCTGGTCCACAGATACACATACGGCACTTTCCAAAACCGAGATCAAGTACCTCGTAAATATTACGACCTTCTTCTAAAATCGTATCCTTTCCCACGATACCGATGTCAGCCGCACCATACTCAACATAAGTCGGTACATCTGGTCCCTTTGCAAGGAAAAAGCGAAGCTTCAACTCTTCATTTACGAAAATTAACTTACGGGTATCCTTATCCTTCATTTCCTCACAGGTGATACCAATCTTTTCAAACATCTGTAATGTCTTATTTGCAAGTCTTCCCTTACCTAAGGCAAAGGTAAGATATCTCATCTCTTCCATTCTGCTATCCTTTCTCACCTACGGCATTTGCACCGTAGCCTTCCTTCTATCATTTATAAAAACTGAACTTCTGCAATATGATTTCTCTTTGCGTAAGCCTCATAATCAGCCTGTGACTTTGTCTCTTCCCACACGATCAACTCCACAGCCTCTCCTGCTTTTCTCTTATCACCAGCCTGACGAATTGCCTCGATACGATGCTCTGGATGATATACGATAAGTAACGTCTGATGTTCCACTGGAATATCGATCTTCTGTCTAGACAGAGCCGCCATAAGCTGATCAATGACAAAGGCAAAACCGATAGAAGCAGAATCCTTGCCAAAATAAGTCAACAGCTTGTCATAACGACCACCCTTGACGATTGCTTCACCACTACCAAAGGTATAACCTGCAAAAATAATTCCTGTATAATACTGATAATCACTGATCGTACCAAGCTCAAAGGAAATATAACGTGCCACATCATAGGTCTCTAAGATTCCATGAAGCTCCTCTAAACGCTCAATTGCAGCTAAAATACGTGGATAGGATGCTGCACATGCCTTAATCTCCTTTAACTCATCAGAACCAGTATAGAGGTTGCTTAACATGCCAAACAGCTTCTTCAAATCTGCATTCAGGTTCAAGGTCTCTACGAACTCCTCCACTCCGAAGAAATTCTTATTGGAGATGAGATCACGAATCTCCTCTTCCTGCTCCTCCTTAAGTCCTGCCGCTTCCATCAATCCACGGAAAAAGTCTGCATGACCAACGCTGATCTGGAAATCCCTAAGTCCTGCCACCTTCAGACAGTCCACAACCATAGACAGCATCTCTGCATCTGCATCTACGGAAGAATCGCCCAAAAGCTCCGCTCCGAGCTGTGTGCTCTCCTTCAAACGTCCCTGATAGCTTGTGTTGTTGATAAAAGTATTTCCCATATAGCACAAACGGATCGGCATATCTTCCTCTCCGAAATACTTTGCTGCTGAACGTGCAATAGATGGTGTGATATCCGGTCTTAATACCAGTGTATTGCCCTCTCTGTCAAAGAACTTATATAAGTCCTTAGATGGAGTGGTACCGATCTCTCTTCCAAATATATCAAAAAACTCGAAGGTAGGCGTCTGAATTGGATGGTATCCGTACTGTCTTAACTTCTGATGCAAGTTATCCTGCAAAATCAGCTTCTTCTCACACTCTGTATTGTAGATATCCCTTACGCCTTCCGGTGTATGTAATAATTGTCTTCTCATGAATTTTCTCTCAACCTCACTTTAGTCTGCTAATGTGGTAGCATGCTACCAAACGAAACTTCGTTAATTATATGGGATAACAGTAAAATTGTCAATCCCTCACCAGTAAATCTTTCTGTAATGCATCAAGATAAGGTACTAGAACCCCTCTTTTTTTGGGCAAAAAGAAATCTGGTTCCAATTCCTCATATCGAAAGCTCTTTCGACCGCCTTCTCTTGCCCTCTTCCAGAACTCCATCAGCTTCTCCAATCGCAGATAATAGAACTCATCCCGGTGGGTATAACTGATAAGAAAAAAGGCGATGCCTCCCTGCTTCTCGAAGTTCTCCATGAACTCTACCTGATGCTCATGAATATTTTGAAGCGGAAATGTATCTGTGTTACATTCCTTGGCGTCAAAACACACAGGAATCCCCTGTACTGCACCGATATAATCGACGGTACTCTTCTGATCAAAATATGCCAGCGTGATATGTCTGGTCTCTTTATCTATATTAATGGGGGTGATCGGAGTCGGAACCTTCTGAATCAATGCAAGTCCATTTTCCAGATACTTTTCATTGGTTCGATTGATAAATTCCTCCAAAGTCGATCCACGCAACCCTCTTGAATTCCAAGTAGCCATAAAATGATTAATCTCCTGTGCTGCCCTACGTTTGTTCAAAACAAAGTACCAGCGTAACTGGCACTTGCGCGCCCGAGCGAAATTAAAACAACGACGGACGCAAGTCTGTCCGCCGCTGTCTGTATCTAATCATACCTCTTCTTATTTCAAAAGTCTGAATTCGCCAATTAATGGAATCTCCTTCATCTTGCCCTGGGCTGCATAGACAATTCCCCAGATCATAAGCGCCAGTGAAAAGAGTATTGAAATAACGCCAAAAAGGGTTGGTGCCCAGAAAAATCCCCAGAAAATAAAATCTAACATCCAACCAAAAATACCAAGTACTACTCCTACGATCACTGAAACGATTGTATTGACGATTGCCTGATTAGTATGGAACTTTGCAAATGGTGAATGCTTTGCAGTTGTACATAATGGTACGAGCCAAAACAAACCAAAATATGCACAGATTGCAATTCCCTTATTTGCCTCTGCATCCTCTGCCGGAGCTGTGTAAGGTAACTTACCATAATACTCTGCTGTGCTTTCCTTCTTCTGAAACTGCTGAGCTCCGTTTCCAAACTGCTGAGCTCCATTTCCAAACTGCTGAGCTCCATTTCCAAACTGCTGAGCTCCGTTTCCAAACTGCTGAGCTCCGTTTCCGAACTGCTGTGTTCCATTTCCGAACTGCTGTGTTCCGTTTCCGAACTGCTGAGCTCCGTTTCCGAACTGCTGTGTTCCGTTTCCGAACTGCTGTGTTCCATTTCCAAACTGCTGTGCTGCTCCTGCAGTTACTGTTTCTGCAACTGGTGTCTCAGTTGTAGTTGCCTCTGCTGTCATTGATTCTGTTGCTGCTTCAGTTGTTGCAGTTGTTTCAGTTCCCCCTACTGCTTCAGCATTCGCCGCTGTCTCTGCAACTACCTTGTCAGCCTCGGCTGTTGGAGCTGTTCCAGTCACATTTACTACTTCAAGCGGAGTTCCACAAACACCACAGAACTTTGCATTATCTGGCATCTGATTGCCACATTTTGTACAAGTACTCATAACTTCCTCCTTAAGTTGTATCTAATTTCCTGAAATATTATATAGTATTTATCGCTTCTACACAATAGAAAACATTTCGACAACAAAAATTCTTTGTAAAAATCCTCTACATATGTTATAATTAAAAGATACCGAGAAGGGTTTTGTTTTAGACTACTATTATATAAATTGGAGGTACATCAAATGGTCATGAATGAATCCAACGAGAATTACTTAGAGACAATTCTCGTCCTAAATCATAGATTAGGTAATGTACGTTCTGTTGACATTGCTAATGAGATGAATTTCAAGAAGCCTAGCGTCAGTGTTGCTATGAAGAATTTAAGGGAGAATGGTTATATTACAGTTAGTCCTGAAGGATACATTCACCTTACCGAGCAGGGGCTTGAAGTCGCAGAAAGGATATATGAGCGTCACACCATTATCTCAAACTGGCTTACGATGTTAGGCGTAGATCCACGTGTTGCCGCTGAGGATGCCTGTAAGATCGAGCATGATGTCAGCACAGAGAGCTTTGAAGCCATCAAGCGACACATCAACGCAAGTTCTAATAAGTTTTAAGATGCTTCAACATGATAGACGATTATAAAATGGGAATCCCTTAAGTGATGAACTAAACTATTTCATCACTTTGGATTCCCGCTTTTTATTTTGAATATTTTCTTTTTCTAATATTACATCCCAATATACTTGCGCACCTTCGCAAACTCACTTCCGCAGTCCGCTACAATCTCTTTTCCATCTTCAAACACCATACGATAAGCATGAAGTAATTGAGATTTCACATGAACATCCTTGGCAAATCGCGCATTTACACCTTTATCTCCATACTTCGTATCCCCCACGATTGGATGTCCTATGGATGCCAGATGTGCCCTGATCTGATGGGAACGACCTGTAATCAAGTGTACTTCAAGCTCTGTATATCCTCCGGACGCTTTTACAATTCGATATTCTGTTTCGATTGCCTGTGCTGCCTCTGACAACTTTCCATCGGGCTTATCCTTAAAAATTGCCACCTTATTGGTCTTCTCATCCTTTATGAGCCATCCCTTAATGTAGGAATCCTTACGCACTTCACCCTTTACAATGCAGCGATAATACTTCTGAACAGTACGCTCCTTTAATGCGGACGCCATGTCCTGAAGTCCCTTTAATGTCTTTCCTGCAATCAGTAATCCTGATGTATTGCGATCTAGTCGATTACAGATAGATGGCTTAAAGGTACGCATCATCTCTTCTGTCAGTTCCCCCTTCTCAATCAGGTAATGCAATATATATTCATTGGCAGAAACATCTGTTGGAACTGCCTTCTGGGATAACATACCAGCGGGCTTATTGATGACAAGGATATCCTCATCCTCATAAACCACTTCTAACTTATGGGCAGATAATGAAGCTTTATCTGCACTAGTATTTTTCTTATGGCTTTCTGCTCCACTTAAAGTCTTAAGGCTCTGATACTCAGCATTTGCAGAAGCACCTCTCGCAAATTTCTCAAAGGTATCATCTGCCAGAAACAGCTTCACGTTATCTCCTGCCACAAGCTTTTCCGTGCCATCTGCCTTCTTCCCATTTAGGGTGATATTCTTTTTGCGAAGCATCTTGTATACAAAACTCCCCGGCGCATTGGCTAGAAGCTTCTTTAAGTACTTATCAAAACGCTGTCCCGCCTCATTATGATTAATCTGAAATTCACGCATAGTTCCCTATCCTTAATTGCTGTCCATCCATGCCACTAAGCGCCAATCAACCTACTTACCAGACTTCTTCTTGTGTACATTACGGATGGTCTTTTTCTTGCCACTACCAGAGTTAGCACCGTTCCGGCTGTCACCCTGCTTGCTTCCTCCAGCGAACTTACCCTTTCCATTGGAATTCTTGCTGTAAGAATGTTCTCCTCCGCCCTGCTTGTTATATCCAATATTTCTTGGGCGCACCAGACACTTCTTATCAAATCCGATCAAATCTGTCCGTCCAGCCTTTGTCAATGCCTCCACGACCAGATCATAATTCTTCGGATTGCGATATTGAATCAACGCACGCTGCATTGCCTTTTCATGTGGATTGACCGCTACATAAACTGGCTGCATGGTACGTGGATCTAAGCCTGTATAGTACATACAGGTGGATATGGTAGATGGAGTTGGATAAAAATCCTGTACCTGTTCTGGCATATATCCAAGATCACGCAGGAACTCTGCCAACTCTACTGCTTCCTTTAAGGTAGAACCCGGATGGGATGACATCAGATATGGCACCAGATACTGCTTCTTACCAAGCTTCTCATTCATATCTTTATACGCCTTGGTGAACTTCGTGTAGACCTCTACACCAGGCTTACCCATCTTCTCAAGCACCGCATTGGAAATATGCTCTGGTGCTACCTTAAGCTGTCCACTGACATGATGCTCACAGAGTTCACGTAAAAAGGTTCTATCCTCATCATAAATCAAATAATCAAAGCGAATACCTGAACGAATAAATACCTTCTTAACATTAGGTAGTTCACGTAATTTTCTTAAGAGCTTCAAGTAATCCGTATGGTCTACTTTAAGGTTCTTACAAGGAGTCGGGAACAGACACTGTCTATTTGGGCAGACTCCCTTTGTGGTCTGCTTCTCGCAGGATGGCGCACGGAAGTTTGCCGTAGGACCTCCCACATCATGTATATATCCCTTAAAATCTGGCTCCCAGATAATCTTTTCTGCCTCTGCAATGATGGACTCATGACTTCTGGTCTGAATGATTCTTCCCTGATGGAAGGTCAGCGCACAGAAGCTACAACCACCATAACATCCTCGATTGCTGACTAAGGAGAAACGAACTTCCTCAATCGCTGGCACTCCGCCAGCCTCCTCGTAACTTGGGTGATAGGTTCTCTGATATGGCAGCGAATATACCTGATCCATCTCTCTCTGACTCAATGGCTTTGCTGGTGGATTCTGTACCACGAACATTTTTCCATCGTAGGTCTCAAAGAGACGCTTTGCAACAAATGGATCTGTGTTACAGTACTGGGTATAAAAACTCTTGGCATATTCCTTTTTATCTGCCAAAAGCTCCTCATAATGTGGCAACTCAATGGCATCATAAATATCTTCACGATTTCTCGTCTTATATACAGTTCCATCGATAAAAGTGATATCCTTCACATCAAGTCCACTATCCAAAGCATCCGCAATCTCAATGATACTATGTTCTCCCATTCCATAGGAGATGATATCTGCTCCAGAATCAAGCAGAATGGAGCGTTTCATCTTATTCGACCAATAATCGTAATGTGCCAGTCTACGCAAACTAGCCTCGATACCACCGATAATGATCGGCTTATGCTTATAGGTCTGACGGATCAGGTTACAATATACGATGGTGGCATAATCTGGTCGCTTGCCCATCTCACCACCCGGTGTAAATGCATCGGTGGCTCTGCGCTTTTTGGATACGGAATAATGATTCACCATGGAATCCATATTTCCCGCAGACACTAAAAAGCCCAGTCGTGGCTCTCCTAAGATATTGATAGACTCCTTGTCTCTCCAGTCTGGCTGGGCAATGATACCCACCTTATAACCATGCGCCTGCAAAAGTCTTGATATAATGGCATGTCCAAAGGAAGGATGATCCACATAGGCGTCGCCACAGACATAGACAAAATCTAATTGATCAATCCCCTGCTCCTCCATATCCGCTTTACTGATTGGTAAAAATCCGTTACTCATGTATCTCTCCTTCTAATATCTGCTTATCTATTCCTGCTTTCATCCATTGCAACATCTAAGTTCAGCAAGTTCTTCCTCGTTAAGTGCCCGGTACTCTCCCGGTTTTAAATCGGACGGAAGTGTAAGACTTCCCATAGAAAGGCGTTTTAAATAGACAACTTCCTTTCCTACCGCCTGAAACATTCGCTTCACCTGATGGAACTTTCCCTCTGTAATCGTAAGTTCTATCTCTGAAAAAATGCTAGTCTCCGTCACATCCTCACGCTCTGCCAATCCATCTACTGCGGTCTCTGCCAAGGTCATATCATTTCTTAATACGACCAGCTTTGCTGGCTTCGTTAACTTGTCCTCACCGATATCGACCCCTGCTTCAAAAAGGCCGACATCCTCCGCAGTAACTTTCCCAAACACCTTAGCATAATAAGTCTTTGCCACATGCTTTGTGGGACTTAGCAATTCGTGCGCTAACGCGCCATCATTAGTAATCAATAATAAGCCTTCCGTATCAATATCCAATCTTCCCACAGGAAACAGATCACTTCGCAGGGTATCTGTCAGATAATCCATCACAGTCTCATGAAGATTATCCTCCGTGGCAGAAATGCAGCCTGCCGGCTTATGGAACAGATAATATTCAAAGGCAGCATAGCTAAGCTTTTCGCCTCGCAGGCATACCTTATCTCTCTGCTCATCTATCTTCATCTCCGGCTTTGTAGCAGTAGCACCATTTACAGTGATAAGCTTTGCTTTAATTAACTTCTTTACTTCACTGCGGGTTCCTACTCCAACCTCCGCCAGATATTTGTCCAATCGAAGTGCCATCGACTTTTTATCCTGCCTTTCTTCCTATATATCCTTCACGCTTTCATTCTCTTCACGCCATCTAGATTGCTCATTCTTCTTCCTCGCGCTCTGATTCATTCTCCCACAGATACCGCAGCATGGGATAGGAATTGACCGAAAACTCCTGTCCATCTCTATCATTTAGATAAATACCAAGATGCAGATGCACATCGAAATTCCCTGTTGTTCCCGGTGTATCGCTGTAACCAGTATCTCCCATATATCCCAGAAATGTTCCTGTCTCCACGGCTTCCCCTATCTGGAAATCCTTTGCATATTCCGCAAGGTGGGCATAATAAAAATATGCGCCCGACTCACTGCGAATCCCGATACGATAACCGCCTAACCGCAGCCAGCCAATATTTTCCACCACACCATCTGAGATACTATAAACGGGATAAATCCCTCTCTGGTTTACCGATGCCATAATGTCACAGCCCTCATGACCTCTGTCACCACCAAAGCTGCGGCTCTGCATCCAGCTATCCGCAAAGGTAACCGTCGCCTCTGTATCAGAAGCCACTTCTCCCACTGGAAATTCTTCTAAATCCGACCAAAGGGCAATCACATACTGTCTGACTGTGCAAAAATCCTCATAATGATACTTTTTTACAAAAGCGATATCATTTTCTAAGATTTCAAGGTCTGTCACCGTATTAGCTGTGGCAAAATACATGGTAAGCAGCTCTGCGAACTCTGTCATATTGGAATCCGATGCCTCCCAGAACTCCGATAGTACTTCCTCCGAAACCTGATTGTTTCGCAAGTTCTCATAGGCAGTCTCATAGGAAAAACAATTTATCTGAAGTATCCTCTCCTGTATACTTTCTAACAACAATGCATTAAAAAGTACCAGTACACAAAACAAAAGTACGATTCGGATACGCTTTAGATTCATGGATTCCTTTCAAAACAACTCTTAAAAATCTAATTACTTACTTCTCTTTAAAAATTCCTTTAACAGCTTCCATACCTTTTCTGTGGAAGATATGCTAAGTCTCTCCTTTGGTGTATGAATGTCATAATTATTCGGTCCAAAGGATACACAATCCAAATCTGCGATCTTTCCAGATAGAATACCACACTCCAGCCCCGCATGAATCGCCTCAAAAACTGGCTTCTCGTCAAAAAGCTCCTGATATACAGCACTGATGGTATCACGAAGCTTTGAGTCTGCTCTGTACTCCCACGCTGGATAATCACCGCTTATCTCGACCTCTCCACCTAAGAACTCTGCAATGTGTGTCAAACGATCGCTCAATTCTATTTTTCTGGAAGAAACGCTGCTTCGCACGGAGGCAATTGCTGTAAGCGCCTCCTCCTTAAGCTCCAAGATACCCATATTAAGGGAAGTCTCAACAAGTCCTGGCATCACTCTGCTCATATGTTGTACGCCATTTGGTACGTTTCTCAGATAGAAAATAACTCTTGCCATGGCATTATAAGAAAGAATCTGTGCCTCCTTTTCCTGACCAGCCTCTGTCACAATAGAGATACCTGCATCGGATGCTGCAAATTCATTTTTTAAGCATGCTTCTAATTCCTTTACATATCCCACTAATTCATCCTTCTTCTCTGCTGGGATCAAAAGCTCTGCCTTACACTCTCTCGGAATCGCATTGTCCTTAAGACCACCTGCAAGACTTACAATGCCCATCTCCATACGATCAGAAATATACTTTAACACACGTCCCATCACGATATTGGCATTCCCATGCTCCTTATCAATCTCAGAACCGGAATGTCCACCTTCCAGACCAGTCACAGTCAGTGTTACAGTCAGTCCCTTCTGGCTTATATGGCTCACTGGAATCCTGGTCTCAACTGTCATACCACCAGCACAGCTAGTCAAGAAATGTCCTTCCACGTCAGAGTCAATGTTAAGAAGCTTGCGACCCTTTAACATGGACAGATCAATGACCTCTGCACCAAGCATACCAATCTCCTCATCCACTGTGATAACGACCTCTAATCTTGGATGTGCAATCTCCGGTGAATCCATGATAGCAAGGGCATATGCCACCGCGATTCCATCGTCACCACCAAGAGTTGTGCCCCTTGCCTTTAAAAAGTCACCGTCGATATAAAGATCCAAGCCGTCCTTCTCAAAGTCAATCGCACAATCATTTTCCTTTTCGCAGACCATATCCATATGGCCCTGAATAATAATTGGATCTGCATTCTCATATCCCGCTGTCGCTTCCTGAATCATCACCACATTATTGGAATCATCCTGATAATATTCCAGATTATGCGCCTTGGCAAAGTCTACCAGATAATCGCTGATCTGCTTTGTATTTCTAGAGCCATGTGGAATCCCACAGATTTCTTCAAAGTAATCAAATACCTTCTGGGATTCTAAACTCATATTCTTTAATTCTGCTAATTTGCTCATCATAATACCTCCTGTTTTTCATATATTTTAGTATGAAAAAGAAATTAATATTCGTATGTCTTATTATATTTACCGGATATATCCTGATATTTCCTCAAGATGCCGTAGCCGCAGCCGCCACTGGATTGAACCTCTGGTACGAAAAAATCCTGCCCACGCTGCTTCCCTTTGCCATCCTGTCCTACATACTGATTCACTCCGGCTATCTGCAATATATCAACCGCCTGTTTGCTCCTATCCTGTGCCGCCTATTTCCCGTCAGCGACAACGGAGCCTTCATCCTGCTCTCCGGCTTTCTCTTTGGCTTTCCCATGGGAAGCAAGAACTGTGCCGAACTGCTCAAGTGCGGTAAAATTGATAAAAAAGAGTCAGATGTCCTCTTTGTCATCACCAACAATATTAGTCCTGTATTTATCAGCAGCTATATTCTCTGCCAACAATTGCAAATGCCTTCCCTCATAATCATAAGCTATCTGGTTCTCTACCTGCCTCCACTTATAATTGGGGAATTCCTGTTAAGGGGTGCGGATGAATCTCAATGCGCACTGTCTTCTCGACCTACTAAGATAAAGAATCCGCTTGTCGGATTCGACGCGCACGAGCGGTGCCGTCTGCGGCAGAATTCCTCTCCGCGAGGTGCATATGAATCACTGCGTACATTGTCTTCTCGACCTACTAAGATAAAGAATCCGCTTGCCGGATTCGACGCGCACGAGCGGTGCCGCTTGCGGCAGAATTCCTCTCCGCGAGGTGCGCATATCTCAAGGCGCATTTTCTGCAACACAGAAAATGTGCCGGCATCAGGATCTCAAATGAATTTTAAAATCATAGATGCCGGCATCATGAATGGTTTTGAAACATTAACCAGACTCGGTGGTTACATTATGCTATTTTCCATGATTGCTTCCATAACACAAAAGCTACCTCTATCCAGTCAGACTCGTCTGATTCTTACTGGAATCGCAGAAATCACAAACGGCATCAACCTTCTACCTGCCTCCATAGAAAGCATGCAATGGCAATATATCCTTGCCATGACCTTCACTGCCTTCGGTGGCTTATCTGGCATCGCCCAGACCAGCTCCATGATAAAAGATACCGGTCTCTCACTCAAAAACTACTGTGTCTTAAAGCTACTTCTAGCTGGTTGTTCTCTAATCCTTGCATGGTGTGTCACAATATGGTTCCATATCCTGTAACAACCTAGACGCCATCAATTAGCCCAACATATCAGAAGAAATCTCTACCTTCGGAAGCTCCTCTGTCTCTGAACTGCTCTTCTTTGGAGCTGGCTCCTCAGCAGTTGGATTCAACTCTGCACGGTTCGCTGTAACCACATCCAAAAAGCCCTGTAAAGAGCTTACATATGCTTCATGACGAGCCTTTGCCGTGTCCATAGAATGAGAAATCGTGTTCTCAAGATTGCGCAGGATATCATCTGTATACTGCATTGCCCCCATACGAATATTATTGGCATCGTTGGTCGCGTTGTCTAAGATCTCCTGTGCCTGCTTGGTTGCAATCATTACAACCTCATTTGCCTGCGCATATGCCTGTTGCATGATCTGATGCTCGCTGACAAGCTCATCTGTCTTAATCTGTGCCTGTGCGATAATCGCATCTGCCTTTGCCTGGGCATCTGCAAGTATCGCCTCTTTATTACTGATAATCTTCTGATAGCGCTTAATTTCCTCCGGAGTCTTAACACGAAGCTCATTTAAAAGCTCCTCCATCTCCTCTCGATTTACGATAATCTTGGAAGAGGAAAATGTCTGTGGCTTACAATTATCAATATATTCTTCAATCTCTTCAATAATCTGCTCAATTCTACTAGCCATATAACTCTCCTTACTTTGAGATATTGTATTTGTCGTAGATTCTATCGATAAAGCATGCTGGAACAAACTTGGAGATATCTCCTCCATAGGATGCGAACTCCTTCACGATGGTCGAACTCAGATAAGAGTATTTCAGACTCGTTGTGAGGAAAATCGTCTCTACATCCGGATTCTGCACATGATTCGACTGTGCAATCTGCAACTCATATTCAAAATCCGTCACGGCACGAAGTCCACGCACGATAATTGTTGCGTCAATCTCCTTCATATAATCTACCAACAAACCATCAAAAGATGCCACCGTAACATTCGGTATAGAATCTGTTATCTCTTTTATCATACTAACACGTTCCTCAAGAGAAAACAACGAATTTTTTGCACTGTTATTCAGCACACCGACTACTAACTCGTCTACGATTTTCGCAGAACGCTTGATGATATCCATATGTCCAAGGGTAAGCGGATCAAAGCTTCCTGGATAAATTGCTCTCTTCATAGGTTCCTCCCACCATTAAGCAAAGTATTTTATCTTTTGCGTATAAATGCATGTTCATTTGTCTTATAAGTCTTAAGTCTAGTCATTTCCAGACCGAATTCCTCTAAATAGTCAAAATCGGTATCCAAAGCCGCCTCGACAATGATCAACGTATCTTCCTTCAACAGAGAAGATGTGGCAAGATATCGCAGCACATCCTTTTCAATCTCCTGATTGTATGGCGGATCCATAAAAATAATATCGAACTGATATTTTCCCTCCATGGAACGCATCGCACTGAGCACATCCGTTGGATAAACCTTTGACTCTTTGTCAAACTTTGTAAAACGAATATTGTCCTCGATACATGCAACAGGCTTCTTGCCATTATCTACAAAAACAGCATATCTTGCACCACGGCTCAATGCTTCCAGACCGATCTGACCACTTCCTGCGAACAGGTCCAGAAAATAACTTCCCGGCACTTCGTCCTGCAAAATATTAAAAAGCGTCTCTTTGATACGGTCTGTGGTAGGTCTGGTTCCCATTCCCTCCACTGCCTTAAGTGGCAGACTTCTCGCTGTACCTGCTATGATTCGCATATCTACGCCTCCTCACCTTCCAACATGTTCTTTAACAAAAGCAGTGCTGCCTTCGTTGCCGACTGGCGCACCGCCATCCGGTCTCCCTCAAAAATATGTCGCTCCGTCACCGTCTTATCACGCAGATGACAACCGATATATACAAGTCCCACTGGACGCTCCTTCGTACCGCCATCTGGTCCTGCGACTCCCGTCACAGAAAGGGAGGCATCACATCCAGCAGTTCTTGCCGCTGATTCTGCCATGTCATAGGCAGTCTCTGCACTCACCACACCATATTGCTCTATGGTCTTTGGATCGACATGAATCATCTTCACCTTTGCCTCATTGGAATAGGTCACATACCCTTCTGTAAAGAACTCTGAGATTCCGGGAACATTGATCAACGTAGATGCGATCATGCCGCCCGTTGCCGACTCCGCAGTGGTCAAAGTGATTTGATATTTTTTTAACAATAAATAAACAGAATATTCCAATGACTCCATAATGGAATCATTGGAATTCATTTTCTTTTCCTGCAATACTTAAGCCCCCTGCTATTTCTGGTCCTTTAATACATCCTTATTCTTCACAACGTAATCAACCAGAGATACCACAGTTAAAATCAATGCGATATAAGTTAATACAGTTCCTAAGATCTGGAATACTGGATGCTGAATATTTATAATCAATACAATTACCATCAGCATCTGGAATACTGTCTTGAACTTGCCCCAGTAGCTTGCAGCGATAACAACACCATTATCAGATGCCACAAGACGGAATCCGCTGATAATAAACTCTCTTGCGATAATAACGATTACGATCCATGCTGCCAACTGTCCAGTCTCGATCAAGCAGATCATAGCGGAACATACTAAAAGTTTATCTGCTAATGGATCCATAAATTTGCCGAAATTTGTCACAAGATTGTACTTTCTTGCAATCTTTCCATCCAGCATATCGGTAAGACTTGCAACGATAAAAATTGCAACAGCAATATAGTTGCCATATCCTTCAAAATATGGTGCCATCATAAAAAATACAAAAAATGGAATCAAAATCACACGTAAAATCGTCAACTTGTTTGGTAAATTCATATTCATATTAATTCTCCTATCAGATCATATTCATAGGCTCCGGTCACACGTACCTTTGCGATATCTCCTGTCATCAGTTCCTCATCGGTATTGATAAAAATATAACCGTCTACATCTGGCGCATCTCTGTAAGTACGCCCGATATAAGCATTCTCATCACTTACCTTACCCTCAATAAATACGAAAAGCTCTCTGCCCTTCATCTCCTCATTCTTATCGAAGATAATCTCTTCCTGCAGTTCCATGACATCTGCCTGCCAGTCCTTTTTCAATTCCTCATCAATCTGATCCGGGAACTCTGCCGCAGGTGTTCCCTCCTCTGGTGAGTAAGTAAATGCTCCCAGACGATCGAACTCCATATCGTTGATGAACTGCATCAATTCCTCATGCATCTCCTCGGTCTCCCCAGGGAAACCACAAATCAATGTGGTACGCAGTGTAATATCAGGAATACGCTCTCTTAAGTTCGTAATGATGCGTACCAAATCTGCATTGCTGGTACGTCTGCCCATACGCTTTAACATAGTATCATTGGCATGCTGAATCGGCAGATCCAGATAATGACACACTTTTTCATTGCGGATCATGGACTCGATCAGACCGTCATAGATTTCCTCAGGATAACAGTACATAATACGAATCCAGAACAGCCCCGGTATCTGGTTCAGCTCGTCCAGCAAACGATGCAATGACTTCTCTCCGTAGAGATCAATACCATAGAGCGTGGTCTCCTGAGCTACCAGAATCAGCTCCTTTGCTCCGCCAGCCACCAGATCCTTCGCCTGAGCGATCAGATCCTCCATCGGTACGCTTCGGTAATTACCACGGATATATGGAATGATACAATAAGTACAACGCTTATTACATCCCTCTGCAATCTTAAGATATGCAAAATGTCCTCCTGTGGTAACCGTACGCTTCGTACGGATGGATGGAAGTCCCTCCAAAGTCTTGAAGTTCTCATAGAAAGTTCCCTCCAAGGACTGATGCACTGCATTTACGATATCCTCGTAAGAATTCGTACCTAAAATAGCATCTACTTCTGGGATCTCCTGCTTGATTTCCTCCTGATAGCGCTGTGCCAGACATCCAGTAACGATCAGTGACTTTAACCGGCCGTCCTTCTTGTGCTCCGCCATCTCCAAAATCGTATTAATGCTTTCCTCTTTGGCGTCATTAATGAAGCAACATGTGTTAATCACAATAATGTCTGCTTCATATTCATCATTCGTCATCTCTATTCCGTCATCCCGCAACATACCAAGCATAAACTCTGTATCTACAAGGTTCTTGTCACAGCCTAGGGAAACAAATAATAATTTCATTCAATTCTCTCTTTCTAACGCTAAAAAGGATGATAGCCTTATCATCCTTTTCTATTTCGCAAAATATTTCTTAAAATACTTACTCTTCCACTTCTGCAGCTTCTGGAACGATCTTGACCTTTCCCTCGTAAAGCTCCTCTACTGCGATAGATAATGGCTTCGGACAGGTATTCTTGTCGTTCATTGGCTCATCACCAGCAATAATCTGACGTGCTCTCTTTGCAGTCGCAATTACGATAGAATAGCGGCTGTTTACTACTGGCTCCTCACCGATTTCAACGTCATTGTTCACTACTTTCATTAACTCAACATAAGATGGATGTATCATAATTATCTCCTTTCTGGCGCTTTTCGCGCTTACAAGACTGGATGCTTGCATTTCTTATTATTCACGTGTAAAGCACTTAAGCTCCTCACGCATTTCACCAATAAAATCTATATTACGGGATACCCGATAATGCTCGTTCTGAATGATGGAATGTACTTCCTCCACGCAGTCTTCTAACACATCGTTGACCACTAAGTAATCATACTCCTCGACTCCTTCTGCCTCTTCTAAGGCTCTTGCAAGTCTGGATTCGATCACATCCATGGACTCTGTACCTCGTCCTACCAGACGATTCTTAAGCTCATCGGCGCTTGGCGGTGTCACGAACAAGAGCAATGTGTCCGGAAAACGTTCCTTCACCTTCAATGCTCCCTGAATCTCAATCTCAAGGATGACATCCTTGCCTGCCTCAAGCTGCTCCTCCACGTATGATCTCGGTGTTCCATAATAGTTACCGACATACTGTGCATGCTCTATCAGATCACCCGCAGCAATCATCGCTTCAAACTCTTCTCTTGTCTTAAAGAAATACTCTACACCATCTGTCTCACCGCATCTTGGTGATCTCGTAGTAGCAGATATGGAAAGTGCATACTGCTCGCTGTACTTCTTCATTAGTGCCTTCATAATCGTGCCTTTTCCTGAACCAGAAAAGCCAGATACTACTGTTAAAATTCCCTTATTCTTTCGCGTCATCACAAACCTCTGTGGCATTACCATTAAATCTGCCGGCAAGTGTCTCCGGCTGTAATGCTGACAAAATTATTTTATTATTCTCTGTAAATATGACACTCTTTGTTCGTCTGCCCTGTGTCGCATCGATCAGAGTCTCCTGCTCCTTGCCCTTTTGAATCAGACGCTTAGCAGGTGCCGAATCCGAAGATATGATACTGATAATCTTATCTGTATTTACCATATTTCCAAAGCCGATATTAATTAACCCAGCCATATATTCTTCCTATTCGATATTCTGAATCTGCTCACGAACCTTCTCGATATCAGTCTTCAAATTGATACCAATATCTGATATCTTAAGGTCATTTGCCTTAGAAAGAATCGTATTGGCTTCGCGGTTCATCTCCTGTGCAATAAAGTCAAGCTTACGTCCAATACCGCCGCCAGCATTCAAGGTATCCTTGGTGCTCTGAATATGACTTCTCAGACGTACTGTCTCCTCATCCACACAGATCTTATCTGCAAAAATCGTAACCTCTGTGGCGATTCGCGCATCATCTAACTGCTTATCACCCAAAAGCTCCTTGACCTTTTCCTCAAGTCTGGTTCTGTACTCCTGTAAGATGATCGGGGAACGCTCCTCGATAAAGTCCACATAAGTAAGCATGCCATCCAACTTCTCAATCAGGTCACTGCGCAGACGCTCACCCTCTACGATACGGCTCTGAACAAACTGCTCAGCCGCACCCCGTAAGGCACGCTCTAATACAGCCCAGAGTTCCTTCTCGTCGATGCTCTGCTCCTCCATGGTAAATACCTCTGGATAGCGGGACAAGGTGCTGACACGTACATCGTTCTCAATGCCGAACTTCTCAGACATCGCCTTAAGATGTGCCAGATACTGCGCTGCAATATCCTCATTATACTTTAATGCATAATTATCTTCTGTGTAGTCTTCATAAGATATGAATACATCTACCTTACCGCGCTCGATATATTCCTTCAAAAGATTGCGGATAGCACTCTCAAAGAAATTCAGCTTCTTCGGCATCTTGATTCCTACATCAAGATAACGATGATTCACGGACTTGATCTCTACGGTAAATTTGCGGTTCTCGTCCGTCACCTCAGCGCGGCCAAAACCGGTCATACTCTTAATCATGAATTCTCTCCTATATGCGAAACTTCGGTGTCAAAAACCATAATTACCGATGCTAATTCGATTTATTATAAATCGAATCGTCAGGGAAGTCAAGTAGCGTCCTACTTCTCATAAGGCAGGAATTCTGCCAGCAGATCCTTCTGACGCAGTGCCTCTTCGATTTCATCCAATATCTCTTCACTCTCCGCGGCAACCTTATGGAAATGATAACCAGAAGTCACATTAGAAAGCGGTGTCGACTTTCCGGTGTTAAGATCATTGACGAACTTCTGTATATCTCTTCGATTCTTAATATTAAGAGGAGCTTCCACCTTACCATAGACTCTATGGTTCACCATAACATTTAGAACGCTTCCTCCTAAATCTATGATGGTCGTCAATTCATCCTCCACCTGTGCATCCGTATGACACACCTTCACTAAACGCGTCACATGCTTTGGTTCATCTAAAAAATATCCCCGGGCTGTGGAGACAATCGCATGTCCCTCCGTGCGCAGCAGGGCGATATCCTGCACCACGACCTGACGGCTCACACCTGTAACTTTTCCAAGCTGAGTGCCAGATAACGGCGCATCCGATTCACGCATCAGAAATAATATCTTTTTTCTTCTGTCTGTACCGGTCAATTCCCTTTCCATGTTATCGTCCTTTCTAACTTTCTATCTCTGCTTTAGCGGCTTCTTAGCCCTCTAACACTCTTAAATGCTTTAAGCTGACATCCAGAATCGGTGCAGAATGTGTAAGCGCACCACTGGATACATAATCCACGCCAAGCTCTGTGATAGTCTTGATATTTTCCTTCGTAATGTTTCCAGAGCATTCTGTCTCTGCTCTTCCATCGATGACACGGATTGCCTCTGCCATCTGCTCTGGTGTCATATTATCCAGCATGATGATATCTGCTCCTGCCTCAACAGCTTCCTTTACCATATCAAGATTCTCTGTCTCTACCTCGATCTTACGAACAAAAGGTGCGTATTCCTTCGCAGCGGCGATTGCTTCCTTCACACCACCAGCAGCATCGATGTGATTGTCCTTTAAAAGAACACCATCTGATAAATTGTATCTATGATTATTTCCGCCTCCGATGCGGACTGCATATTTCTCAAAAATACGCATGCCCGGAGTAGTCTTTCTGGTATCTAACAACTTTGTCTTAGAACCTTCTAACAGCTTTGCCACACTGTTGGTATAGGTAGCGATTCCAGACAGACGCTGTAAATAGTTAAGAGCAGTACGCTCTCCTGATAAAAGCACACGGATGTCGCCTGTTACAACTGCAAGAAGCTGACCATTCTTTACAACCTCGCCATCCTTCACCTTAAATTCCACCTTTGTCTCTGGATCAAGTAATGTAAATACACGCTCAAAAATCTGTAAACCAGCGATGATTCCGTCCTCCTTACAGATCAACTGCACATCACCCTTTTTGTACTCTGGCATCACAGCATTGGTGGTAACGTCCTCGCTGCTGATGTCCTCCTCTAATGCCATTTTGATGTATTTGTCAGCTACAAGCTGCATTGTAATTGGATTCATGATAATTCTCCTTTTCTTCTATTTATTTATGTATTTTTATTTCAACATGAATTTCTTCTATGCGTTTTCCTTCTGTGTCTCTTCAATCTGAGTGGCTGCCCGTTTTGCAAACACAAGACTTTCCAACAGACTGTTACTTGCCAAGCGATTCTTGCCATGCACGCCATTACAGCTCGTCTCACCAACAGCATACAGATGAGGCATGGTCGTCTGGGACTCACTGTCCACATGAACACCGCCCATAAAATAATGCTGCGCTGGAACAATAGGTACTGGCTCCTTTAAGATATCATATCCCTCTTCTAAGCACCGCTTATAGATATTCGGAAAATGTCCTGTGATAATGTCCTCCGGCACCTTTTCAAAGGAAAGGAATTCATGGTCGACACCTTCCTTTTCCATCTCCTCATGGATTGCCTTCGTCACAACATCCCTCGGCAAAAGCTCATCTACAAAGCGTTCTCCCTTATGATTCAGAAGAATCGCTCCTTCTCCTCTTGTGGACTCCGAAATCAAAAATGCACGCCCCGGCTTCTCACTGTATAGACAAGTCGGATGAATCTGCACATAATCCATGTGCTCTAATTCAACTCCATGATTCTCTGCGATACGGCAGGCATCACCTGTCAGCAAAGGAAAGTTCGTGGAGTGATCATAAAGTCCACCAATGCCACCAGTCGCCATGACAGTATCCGCCGTATGGATATGTAATACCTCGCCCTCTTTTGACTCTGCCACAATACCACTGCAGCTTCCATTCTCAACCAAAATATCTGTCATCGTAGTGTATTCCATAATCGTGACATTTGGCAGCTTCTTCACCTGTGACAACAGTGTGGTTGTGATCTCTTTTCCTGTGATATCCTTATGAAAGCAGATACGAGGTCTGGAATGTGCTCCCTCTCTCGTGTAGGCAAGTGTACCATCTGGATTCTTCTCGAATCTCACTCCAAAGGCAAGCAGCTCATCAATCACCGCGCGACTTCCCCGAATCATGATGTCCACGCTCTCCTTGCGGTTCTCATAATGACCTGCCCGCATGGTATCCTCAAAATAAGAATCGTAATCATCCTCATCATGTAGCACACAGATACCACCCTGCGCCAACATAGAATCACAGCTTTCCAAATCTTCCTTAGAAAGCATCAGAATCTTCTTGTCCGTTCCCAAATGCAATGCTGTGTACAGTCCGGCAACGCCGCAACCTGCAATCACAACATCGAAGTATAAATCCTTCATAATTACCCTCTTTTACATGTTTTTTACATGAAACTTTTCCAAGTATATCACACATCTTTACATCTGACAAGACAGGTGTTGTGACAAACAACGTCTGCCACGCTCCGCGAGTCAGCCGATGTCAACTAAAAAGGGAATCTCATAAACGAGATTCCCTTTTCTTACGTACAGTGTTACCTGTCACTCATTTCTTCTGCTAGGATTACATCTACAATATCATCCAAATTCTCTGTTCCATTGTGGAATATCTCCCACTCCGTACACTCTATAATATGAATCAGATCGTGTATTGGATAATTCTTCTGTATGAGCTTCTTTAAAATCCGTTCCAAAGTCAGATAACTAAGCTTCTCTGGAATCAGTTCATCCGCAACTCCCGGATATAATTCCTTCACCGTGTCTACCATTGTCTTAACAAGCTGCTTGTTTAATATTTCTGCGTAATATTCCCTACATACCTGCTCCAATGCCTGTACCATTGCTTGATAGGAAGCTGGTTCCACAGCTAACATTTCCTGATGATACACCTTTTTCCCATAAATATGAATGCATAGTTCCTTCTCATCTATGGCTTCCGTATCCCTAATTCTCACCAATGGCATTAAATATCCAGTTTCTGCAACCAGCTTCTTTCTCATCTGATCGATCTGATCTGTCTTTAAGCCTTCTGCCACAACTGGTATCAAGCCTACACCAATCTCTAGCAGGATAGGCTCTGCAATCATACTGCCCTTGATTTCCTTTTGCATGGAAAGATCATTCTTCTCTGTAATCTGTGCATCGGATGCAATTCCAAGCAATTCATTTGCACTGATCCCTAATATGCGACATATTCCCTCCACCAAAGCAATGTCTGGCATACCAAGTCCCCGCTCCCATTTACTGACTGCCTGCGGTGTTACCCCAAGTCTGGATGCAAATTCCTCCTGAGTCATGCCCTTGTTCTGACGGGTACTATTTATAATCTGTCCAATCCGTTGTTCCATTTCTATTCCTCCTGTTTCCCTTTTATTCTGGGTACTGCGCAGTGTATTGCTTTCGTATTTCACATCAGCTATCTTGATATCATACTCATACTTTACCGCAGGTGGAGTGTTTTGTAAAACAACGGAGGGTTGTAGGCGCTGTAAACCTATTTATTCCTTTGTCAATGTCTCAAATATTTTCTCAGCATCATAATTCGGTGCATATGGGGTAGCCACTTCACAAATCTTATCAATAACATCAACTTCCTCTTCTAACATTTCTGCAATTTCTGCTATTGAATAACCCTTCTGCAACTTTCGACAAGTTTGCAAAACCAACTTCTTATATTCGCCAGCATCCACGCCTTTTTCATATCCGATTTTCTCTAAAGCATCAGCAATTTCGCACATTTTTGATGTCCCCTCCTTTATATCATCCCCAATAGCAAGATACCGATTATCTTTCGTCAACGCAGCCAGCGTAAACAAAGTATCTTTCGGGTGAGTTAATACCATCTTTTCACTTTTCAGTTCATTTATTAATTGGCTTTTATTATAGTATTTGCTCATATATTTTGCAATACAACCAAAGTCTGACTGAAAACTTTCAATCTGCTCCGACGAAAGTTCTTTCAAATTAATGATATTGATTTCATAATTTTTAATATATTTTCGAATTTGAAAATCTATTGGCATTTCAATCATTTGAAGAAGATTCTCTGGCATTATATCATCGGCATCATTATCCTTATATAACAAAACAAATGTTATCACCGGTTTGATTTTCTGCCCCTTCAAAATTTTATGAGTCCATGCTTCTTGTTTATTCTCCTTATTTTGAGCAATGATTTCTTCCACCTGTCTTGCATAAACGGTATAATCATAGCCCATAACACGAAGTGGCATTGTATAGTCAATATCGTCTTGATTCTCAAATCCGAAAATTGCATACCTCACGCCATCACGAATATTCTCCATACAATTGTCTCGGCTCAATCCTTTCAGTTTTCCCTCTGTACTTACGACGTTCTCACTTGTCACATACGGTCTTAAATCCGTCTCATGAACAATTGGTTTTCCGTTGTAGACAAATACATTTACAATGTCAGCCGCAACATCAGGATATGATATCAGTCCCTTAGTAGACAAATCTGGCTGTCCCATTCAAATCCCCCTTTTTAGATTTTATTCTGTTTTTTTGTGATTGTTTGGAATTTCTGCGATAAAAAATGAATTTGAATATGTAATAATTGAATAAAATTAGACGAAGCATTTCTGCTTGCAGATTTCCATGCAATTAGTTTATCACAGAATTCAGAAAAGGGAAAATAAAAAAAATATAAAGTTAATTAGGACGTATAAAAAAAGTGTCGTTACCAATGAAATGTTGGTAACGACACTTCTGTGCATTTCTATTCCTTTGTCAAGTTATATGTTATCCCACATTCTGCTTCATCGCCAAATGATAGAAGGCTCCCTTTTCTTCCAGAAGCTGTTCCGGACTTCCCATCTCAACGACTTTCCCCTTATCCAATACCACAACTTTATCGGCATTGGCGATTGTGCGCATACGATGCGCAATGACCAGCACCGTCTTTCCATGCAACAGCTCAGACAAAGCCTGCTGAACCAAGTTCTCATTTTCCACATCCATAGATGCCGTTGCTTCATCCAGAATGACTACTGGCGCATCCTTTAATATGGCACGGGCAATGGAAATACGCTGGCGCTGACCACCGGAAAGCATGCAACCATTCTCACCAATGTTAGTATCATATCCACTTGGAAGGGCAGATACAAATTCATCGCAGCGGGCTGCCTTTGCAGCTGCAAGAACTTCCTCGTCCGTGGCGCCCTTTCTTCCTAATCGAATATTTTCCATCACTGAATTATCGAATAACGTGACATCCTGAAACACAATAGCAAAATTCTGAAATAAGGTTTCCGGTTCTACCGTCGTTACATCCACGCCTCCCAATGTTATTCGACCGGCATCCGCGTCCCAGAATCTTGAAGCAAGACGAGATACGGTGGACTTTCCACTTCCCGAAGGACCTACCAAAGCTGTAATCTCGCCTTGTTTTGCCACAAAAGAAACATCATTCAATACCAATTCCTTATTATAGGAAAAAGCTACATCTTTAAACTCAATGTCAAAGCCATCATTGTTACATACCGGCTCTCCAGTCTGCTCTGGTGTTGCTTCCATTTCCTTTGTCCGTCTGATGCTGACCAACGCAGAAAACATCTCTGCCATCAACATAAAGCTAGCTCCAAACGGCTCGTAAATCCTGCCAGCCACCAACAGAAACATGATGAACAGATTGACCGAAAGCGATCCATCCGCCACAAGCCAGCCACCCACACAAAGGACAGCAGCCAAGCCCAAACGCAGAGTAAATTGTGCCATGGTGACTGCCGCTCCGGGAACCAGTTCATTTCGCAATGCACTTTCCATTACACGGTCTAATTTCTTAGAAACTCCGCCAAGATACTCCTGCTCTATGCCACAGGAGCGCAGTTCCAGAATGGTATTTAAATACTCTTGAACACTATCGTATGCAACGCGATAATCATCCAAGTTGCGTTCCTGAGCACGACTCTGGGCTTTTCTCGCTATAACTACAATAAGTCCAGCAATCGGAACTGGAAGCACAATACAAAGTCCCATACGCCAATCAATCATCAGTATTCCAATCGACATGAAAACAAACATAACAACCGTTCCCAAGAAGCCAGGAACCGCATTGGAGAATACACGCTCTAATTTAGAACAATCTCCCATCATCGTCGTTGTCAGATCTGATAGATCTCGCTGTCCAAAGAAGGCTAACGGTAGGCGGCGCATCTTTTCCGCAAGGACAACTCTTCTATTTGCACTTTCTCTATAAGCAACGGTATAAGTTAAATTGTATTTCACCCATTGTGTCAGAAAAATCAATGCAGCTAATGCAACTGCCATCAATATCACGACTCCGCCATTTAATGTCAATCCCGCACCTTCGCATACCTGATCTATGAGTCCCATTGTCACAATCATAAGAAGTGAAATCGGCAACATCAGGCACAGATCCGCAACAGCTGTGGCAGCGATTCCCGCCTTTAATTGCTTTGTCCCTTCATCACTCAATGCAAATACCTTTTTTAGCATAAGTTCACCTCCTGACTCTTTGTATCATTCTTAATACGCCAAGTAATTGCCTGACTATAATCAGCCCACATACGTGCATACTCACCCTGTCTTTGAACTAATTCATCATGAGTACCACACTCTGCAATTCCGCCGTCCTTCATCACAATAATCTGATTGGCATCCTGAATGGTAGACAATCGGTGCGCGACCATAATGACTGTTTTTTCTCTTGTCAATTCCTTTAATGCCGCCTGTATCTGTGCTTCATTCTCAGGATCGGCAAATGCGGTAGCCTCATCCAATACAATAACCGGTGCATCCTTTAACATGGCACGGGCAATAGCAACTCTCTGCACCTCGCCCCCAGAAAGATATACACCTTTGCCTCCAACCACGGTATCTAGACCATCCGGAAACTTTTCTAAAATATCATCACACTGTGCAAGATGTGCTACACGAAGAACCTCTTCCCTGCTTACATCTTTACGTCCACCACGAATATTCGCTTCCAGTGTATCCTTAAATAACTTCGGATTCTGAAATACAAAAGCGACTTGCTCCATCAACTGTTTTCTTTCTAATTGAGATATTTCCACTCCACCAAGGGCAATACGACCTTCTTGTATATCATAGAAACGTGGTATCAGACTCGCAATAGTCGTCTTTCCAGAACCCGAATGTCCTACCAATGCTGTGGTAGTACCTGTTTTCGCCAAGAAACTAACATTGGATATTGCTGGCTTCTCTCCTGTCGGATAAGTAAAGGTAACATTTTCAAAGGATATATCACTATTCAGTGTTTTTTTGGTATACTCAGTATAAACCTGCTCTCTGGCTAGTACAATTTCATCAATACGACGCACGGATTCCATCGCCTGCATCTTATAGTTCGTCATATACATGATCTTATTGAGCATTGCAGCACATGCAGGTGCAAATATCATGTAAAATAAAAACTTTTCTGTAAATGCAGGAACATTTTCTGCCACTGCCATTCCAATCAATGCTGTCGGAACCAATACCAGAAAAGAGGCATTTATGATGGTGTTAAAGCCCACATATCCCGGTTTGCAGAACATAGTATATGCCAGAGCGTCATCCCGATAGGAATAGATTGCCTCACGAAATCTTCGAATAGAATGGACAGACTGCCCAAACACCTTAATGACAGAAATACCACGGACATATTCTACTGCTTCATGATTCATATCCTCCTGCGCATCCTGATATCGTCTCATAAAATTCATAGATTTTTCACTCATCATAGAGAACTGAGCCACAAATCCAAGAATCATAAATAAAATCAATGGCACACCGATGCGCCAATCCAACACCAACATTAAGATGCCACTGGCAATCATTGCAACCTGCGCGCTGACTAAATCTGGCATCTGATGTGCCAAATAAGTCTCAATCTGAGCACTATTCTCATCAATGATTTTCCGCAGCTTACCACTAGGATTCTCCTCAAAATATCCCATAGGCAATTTTGTCATATGCCTAAGTGCAGCCATCTTCATATTCTTTTCTGTATGAAAGGCAACTGTGTGAGAAACCATCAATGCCGCAAATTCTAAGACCAACCCAGCAAGTTCCAAGCCTAGCGCCCACAATCCCCACTGCACCAAAGCGGCTGTATCAAAGCCAGCTCCCATCAGTCCCAAAAGCAGCTCTCGAGCTGCAAAATATACGCAAAGGTACGGTCCCATCAAAAGCAACGCACTGATACCTGCCAATACCTGTGCTACCGTAAGCAATGGACGATGACGTCCTGCAAATTCCATCAAACGAGGAATGCCAGTCTTTTGATTTGTATTCGTCTGACTTTCCTCACTAAATACTTTACTCATATATGTAACACCCCTTTCGTCTAAAGGCATAAATTTTTTCACTGCACCATGATCTATGTGCAGAATGTGTGTCGCACATCGAAGAATTAATTCTGGATCATGGGATACAATAAGCGAACATGCCGCCTGTTCATTGGTATTGCGAATCATTTCTACTGTTCGAAGCAGATTCTCTCCATCCTGTCCGCTGGTCGGCTCATCATACAGCATCAAGCGCCGCTTCGTACAAAGTGCTGTTCCAAGGGAAAGTCTTTGCTGCTGTCCACCAGATAGGGCTCCAGGATGACGATTCTCCAAGCCCTTCAAACCCAGACTCTCTAATACTCCAAGCGCCTGTTCTTCTGTCAATTTTTCATTATTTAAGGTCAATTCTCCCATTACACTATCACTAAAAAGCTGATGACCTGCCTCCTGCATGACCAGATATGCATGTTCTGGGAGTTTTTTTAATGGAATACGCTCTCCTTCGATCAGTATGGTACCACGATGCGATAACAGACCCGAGAGACACATGCTAAAGGTGGACTTTCCAGCACCATTTTCACCAATTATCGCCACAATCGCGCCCTTAGGAATACAGATATGATCTATATCTAGAATCTGACGCTTCTTTCGATAAAAAGATAATCCCTTCACTTCCAACCCATTCGCGCTGTTCTCTAGCCCAAGACCATTCAACTTTATGGCTTGTATCTGCTCTTTACTAGCAGCTCGAAGTCCCATTTTCTGTCTTTCTTCCTCTGACAAGCTCATCATCTGCTCTGGCAATAACTCCTGCACAATCTGTCCGTTTTCCATCACCACGTATCGATCCGCCAGCCCCTGCAAATACCATAGCCGATGTTCCGAAATCAGAACCGTTTTCCCTTCTTCTTTCATAGTACGAATAAGCTTCTTTAGCTTTCTGATACTCCCCATATCCAGATTTGAGGATGGTTCGTCCAATACCATGACCTGTGGCATAGCAGCATACACCGATCCACAGGCTATCTGCTGCTTTTCTCCGCCAGACAGTTCAAAAATATTGCGATCCATCAGATCCTGCAAGTTCAGTCTGGCAACAACATTCCCTATACGCTCTTTTATCTGCGTTTGGGGAATGCTCTGATTTTCAAGATTAAACGCCATCTCGCCTGTCGTATCTGTATGAAAGAATTGGGTTCTTGGATTCTGGAATACGCTGCCTACAATCCGAGAAATCTCTGGCAATCCACTATTCTGTATGTCGATTTCTCCGACCGACACTTTCCCTTTCATCTCTCCTTGATAAAAATGTGGAACGAGTCCATTTACCATACGAAGCAACGTTGTCTTTCCACAACCACTCCTTCCACATAGCACCACACATTCACCAGCACTGACCCGAAAGGTAACGTCGCTAAGTGTCGATTGCTTTTCTTTGATTTCGCTGTTCTCATAAGTGAATGAGACATTCTCTAACTCGATCATAAAGCGCTCCTTTCTTAAATAATCAAATTCCATACAGTCAGTCCCAATGCTACCATGACCATACACCAATCCAGTATCTTCATTTTCACTTCGATATAACTGGTGCGTGGATGGTTCTTATCAAAACCTCTTGCCATTACCGCTGCTGACATCTCGTCTACAATATTCGAGCATTGCAGTAAAAATGGCACCAACATAAATTCCATCATATCAAGCGGGCGTAATAGAATATTTTTCCAGTTTGGTGCTAATCCCCTCAATCGCATAGCTTGGTTAATCGCGTTCCATTCCTCCTGAACCGTTGGCACAAATCGGAACATGACCGCCAAGGGAACAATCACTTCTCCCGGCAAGCGCATAGCCATAAATGCACTGATCTATTCTCCCACCGTTGATGTCTTTGTTACAACATAAAAGGAAACCAGCAAAGGCAGCATAAACCGCAAAATATGGCAAAAAAGCATCGCTACATACTGTGGCACCCCTGTGAGCTGTCCCACGACATACAGATCACACAGAAACATGAAACTAAATGTTATACATACTTTCAATGCATATTTCCATTGTCCACACAAGAGAATCGTAAGCTCACATAGCAGGAACAGGGCAAGTTCCTGCACATGAACCATTCCTGAAAATGCAGAAATACACGCAGCTACAAATACCACCAGCTTACTTCTTGGATACCATAAATTATTACTTTAATATAAAGTCTCTCATCTTATTGATTGCCCTTTGCCCCTCTGAAAAAAAGCTACACAATGCCCAATCGTGGCACATCGGCTCTTCTATCGTCTCCAACACCACTCCCTGCCTTCTCATTTTTTCCACGAGTCCTTTCACATGGGGATAAAAAAGCTCATGTGCGCCATAGAACATTAATATCTCAGGAAAATTTGAGTAATCTATGTATTCAGGACTGATATCCGGACTATTTAGCGGAACATTCTTTGCCCAGTTTTTTGCAATCAGATCATTCATCGCTACATTCAAAATCGGATCTATTGTTTCCATTTCTTTGCGGATATCCCTGTTCCTGCCATCTTCCAATCCCACCGCTGGGGAGATTGCAATTATCTTGCCCGGTCTGACCTTCGACCTGTACGCCAGACTAAACGCCAGATTAGCCCCTGCACTGTCACCCATGAACGTAATATTCGCAGGTAAATATCTCATTCTCATTGCCTTATATACACCCTCTAACCATACCAAGGCTTTCTGCACATTGTATTTGGGCGCTAATGGATAGTAAGCAAAATACACCACCGCATCCGTTTTTTGAATAAGTCTGGAGATGGTATCAAAATGAATCCACATCGGTCTGGACATTCCACCGCCTCCCGCAAGAAATAAGATTGTCTTTTTGTTCTCTTTTTTATGATTCCGCTTGCAAAGAATAAAAACTGGAAACCCTTTATATTCAATCTTTTGCACTTTGAACTTTCTGTACATAGCTTTGGGAATATCTTCTCTCTCATCTGTCTTTTCAAATCCTGCAAGCATATACTTTTTTATACCGTTTCCCGCTAATTGATTTATGCAATAACATGTACTTTCGACCATCTTATATGTAAAACTCATACCTCACTCCATTTTCCTTTCAATTTGCACGTTTAAATAGTCTATGCTAACTAATATAGCATAGTATCTCCATTTGATTGGTCGCATTTTTTGCGAACGATAATTTTTATCATTTTCCCAAGAAATAAAATTATCTGCTTGAAAATATCTTATTTATACTTCATAATGCCTTTGGTTAGTTTTTACTAACCCCTGTTTTATTAAGAACATATTTACTATTTTAGAGGAAAGAGGAATGAAAATGAGACTTTATGATGCAAAACCCGGATATTTCGGTGAAATCATCGCCATTCATGGCGACACACGTTTTCTGAGCCGTATCACTTCTATCGGCTTGACCGTTGGGTGCAAAATCGAAATTATGCGTAATGAAAAAAAGCAGCCTGTACTAATACTCAGCAGAGACTCTCTGATAGCAGTAAATCGCAAAGACTGCGGTAGAATCGAGGTGAAATAGAGATATGAGTAAAACAATCGCACTTTTAGGACAACCGAATTCTGGTAAATCTACCCTTTTTAATGGTCTGACTGGATCCCATCAGCATGTGGGAAACTGGCCTGGTAAGACAGTCGAAAAAATGGAAGGAACTTTTACTTATGAAAATGAAACATATACTGTCGTAGACCTTCCTGGTACTTACAGCTTATCTGCAAATTCTGATGAAGAGATCGTAACAAGAGATTATATTGCAGAAGGAAATGCCGACTTGGTCTGCATTCTTGCTGATGCTTCCCAGTTAGAGCGAAGTCTCTTTATGCTGACAGATTTTATTGGCTTAAATGTGCCTGCCATTTTACTTCTAAATCTTATGGACGTTGCGGAGAACATGGGCAAAAAGATTGATGCTAAGTCTATCGAACAAAAATTAGGCATTCCTGTCATTCCTTTTGTTGCCGCGAATAAAACAGCATATCCAGAACTTCTAAAAGCAATACAGAAGACCTTGATTGAAAAAAAGCTATTAGAACCATTGGCATATGAATCATATTATGCAAAAGAAACGGAAATTCCATATTTTACAGTAAAAGAATTAGTCGCAGATGCCGAGACCCAATTCCGATCTTCCTTCTGGCTTGCGATCAAATGCATCGAAAATGATAGTAATATTTTAGACTATTGTCAGGAAACACTATCAAAGGATACTTACATAACGTTATCCAATATCATTTCCGATACGAAACGGGGTAATCTATATACCGGCAACTGCAAGTTTGCAATCATTCACGATTTAATAAAATCTGCTGTCAATGCACCTGCAAAAAAACGCACGCTCAGCAAATTTGATAAAATCGCCACTAGTAGGATTTGGGGTAAGCCAATTGCTATTGGTGTAATGCTCCTTGCTTTCGTTTTTTCCATGATATTAGCTATGCCAATTATGATGGTCGCTGGAATGATACCTACCCTATTATGCGAGCCATTATACAATCTATTATCTGGAATCGGTGCTCCCGCCATTCTTACGTCGTTAATCAGTCAGATGCTACCTAATATCCTTAGCTTCGCTATATCCATGTCGGGCTTCGTGCTTGGTGTGACTTTTGTGTTTTCTGTAATAGAAGAAGTCGGTTATATGGCTCGTATCGCTTTTGTTTTCGACTCACTTATGACTAAGTTGGGACTCCAAGGAAAAAGCATCTGCTCCCTTCTTATGGGATTTGGTTGTACAATCGGTGGCGCTACAGGAACAAGAGTAATCGACAACTGGGGCCAGCGTGTCCTTACAATTGCGTTGGTATGGGCGGTCCCTTGTGCAGCCACATGGTCTTTGATGCCGACACTCGCACAGATCTTCTTTGGAAAAAACGCGATCTGGGTACTCATCAGCATATTGTTATTCATGTTCGTTGTTATGGCCGTGACTGCAAAAGTATTTGGAAGCAAATTATCGCCAAAGGAAAGCCGCAGTGGTATGATCATGGAACTTCCTCCTTACCACAAACCAAAATGGAAAAACATTTTCCGCACTACTCTTTCAAAGGCTTGGGATATTTTCGTACGAGCTATAAAGGTGATTTCCGTTGTGTCCATCGTATTCTGGCTTCTTGCGTATACCAGTGATGGTAATGTAGAAAATTCCATTATATACAAATGCGGAACATTCATTGAACCATTCACAAAACTCTTTGGTCTGAGTTGGCAGACCTTTATGGCATTTATCGCTTCTGCTATCAGTAAAGAGGCTGTCCTCGGAGTACTTAGTGCCCTCTATGCAGAAAGCGGCGACGTAATTTCTTCCACCTTGGGTTCTGCTGGCACCTCAGCAAACTTAGGTGAAATCCTGCCACAGGTCATTTCTAAGGCTGAAGCTTTAGCGTTTATCTTCGCTACGACCTTTAATGTACCTTGTTTAGTTGCTCTGGCATCCACACACAGAGAGTGCCATTCCTTGAAGTGGACCATCCGCATCGTTTTGTACTATACCGCTATGGCGTTACTTCTCTCCTGCGTGATTTACCATATCGGACTTTGCATATTCTAATATGCCAATAAGAATATTAGAATTGTTAAAAAACGGAAGTCTTACAGAATGGCAGATTTCCGAAAAGTTGAACATTTCCGTTGATGAAGTAAATGCCTGCATTGAATACCTTTATCATGCAGGCGCTATTCAACCAACGATTATGTCTCCAAACCAAACATCCTGCTCAGGTAAATGCAACAAATGCAGTTCTTCCTGTAATACCTGTTCAGGCTCCAGTTATAAAATTTGGGAAATTGTATAAATAAAAACAGCAAGGAATGTGTTTCATTCCTTGCTGTTTCTATTTCATTATGATATTACCCCTGACATCTCCCACCACCAAAATCTGATTGGCTTCGCTGATGCTAGACAGGCGATATGCATCCGACATATTCATAAAAAATCATGACATCTGGCTTTCTTAGCCGCTGCGATAACTTCGACTGGTAAGTGTGATTTTTCCACCTCCAGACGTTCCCATAAAAGCAGTAAAGCTCTTTACCTTGTTGTTAGCCTTAACTAACTTGCATTATATCCGCTTGTGTCAAATCATTGTCAACTTTCGAAATCCGCCTCGAATAAAACTCCAGTGTTTGCCTCTGCATATTTTTCACAAACCTGCTCACACTATTCTTTAGATAATAGGAGGCTTTAATATGATAAACGAAGACACGATCTCACTTTTACGCGAGTGCAATTCTGGCACACAGATGGCAGTATATTCCATAGACGAAGTACTTGAAAAAGTAAAGGATAAGAAGCTACACGATATCCTCTCCTCTTCCAAGGAGCATCACGAGCAGCTCGGAAATGAACTTCATATTCTGCTTCAAAAATATGGCGACACTACAAAAGATCCCGGTGTCATGGCAAAGGGTATGTCATGGCTAAAGACCAATACCAAGCTCGTTCTTGACGACAGTGATCGGGTATGCGCAGATTTAATCACCGATGGCTGCCATATGGGAACCAAGACCATGCAACAGCACATCAACCATTTTCTCGGTGCCGACAAGGAATCCAAAGATAAAGCAGAAGAATTAATACGCATGGAAGAATATCTTGCTTGCGAGTTGAAGCCTTTTCTCTAACTTGGATAGCAAGAAAGTATAGCTCCTGCAAATAGCTTTTGTGTAATATAAAACCACCTCAAGAATAAAAATAAATTCTTGAGGTGGTTATTACATTCCGCCGCTCTTTATACTACAAATTCTTTAATTGCATCGATTACTGGTTCTGACTCGTCATATATGGATAAGGTCAAAGGTCGTGACAAATCCATTGAACAAATCCCCAGAATCGACTTGCCATCCACACAATATTTTCCCTTTGCAATATCAAAAGAACCATGAAAGTGACTTAATATATTACAAAGCCTCTCGGCTTTTTCCGGCGCGTTAATCAGTATCTGTACCTGTCTCATAGAATACTCCTTTCGTTTTCGCTGACAGCTGCGAACAACCATCAGCTCATAGATATAGTATTCCACTTTTTCTGAGACGGTAATCAACTATATTAATGTCTCGATTTCGTCAAGCACTTCTCCAAACACATTAAGCGCTTCCTGCACTGGTGTTGGCTCTTCCATGTTGACACCTGCGATTTTCAACAGTTCTACTGGTGACTGTGAGCATCCGCCAGATAAGAACTTCTTGTAACGCTCTACCGCTGGCGCTCCCTCCTTTAAGATTGCATGCGCAATCGCAACCGCCGCAGAAAAACCAGTCGCATACTGATATACATAGAAGTTGTAATAAAAATGAGGAATTCTAGCCCACTCATAGGTAATTTCCTCGTCAGAAATCATATCCGGACCATAGTACTTCTCATTCAGTTCACGGTATAATGCGCAGAGATTGTCAGCGGTAAGGCTCTCTCCATCCTCCACCATCTTATTGGTGCGCATCTCATACTCTGCAAACATGGTCTGACGATATACCGTGCCCTTGAAGCTATCCAGATAGTGATTCAGCAGATACGCACGCTCCTTTTTATCTGTGGTATTGGCAAGCAGATACTCCATTAACAATATCTCATTACAGGTAGATGCCACCTCAGCCACAAAAATCTTGTACTGGGAATAGATATATGGCTGATTCTCATTGGAATAATAAGAGTGCATTGCATGTCCCATCTCATGAGCTAGCGTGAACATATTGTCCAAGGTATCATTCTGATTCAAAAGCACATATGGATGGGCACCGTAGGAGCCAGCAGAATAAGCGCCACTTCTCTTACCCTCATTCTCATAGACATCGATCCAACGGTTCTCAAAACCTTCCTTTACCTTTGCCACATACTCCTCACCCAATGGTGCCAGCGCCTTTAAGACAATCTCCTTCGCCTCTTCAAAAGGAATCTTTTTGGCAGCATCCGCAATCATCGGTGTATAGATATCATACATGTGAAGTTCGTCCACCCCAAGACACTTTTTACGGATCTTTACATAGCGATGCATCTTGTCAATGTTCTTATTTACCGTATCAATCAGATTATAATACACCTTAGATGGTACATTGTTCGCATCCACAGCCGCCTCTAAGGTAGATTCGTAATTTCTAGCCTTGGCGTAGAAAATCTGCTGCTTGACCTGTCCATTGTAAAGTCCTGCCAAGGTATTAGCGAACTGCTTGTACACACTATAAAAATTCTCAAATGTATCCTTTCTCACGCGACGGTCTGCTGACTCCTCCAATGGCACAAAATTACCATGGGAAATTCGGACTTTCTCTCCATTCTCATCCATAATCTCTGGATATACAAAGTCAGCATTGCTGATAATAGAAAATACCTGCTCTGCCGTCTGCCCCATCTCGCCTGTCATAGCAACCAGTTTTTCCATCTCTGCCGAAAGACTGTGGGCTTTTCTTCTCTGTATCTCCTGAATCTGGATACGATAAAGCTCAAGCTCCGGCTTCTCCTTCATAAATCCTTCTAATACATTCTCATCCGCAGCCAAGATTTCTGGTACGATAAATGCGGTGCGGCTACCATAATCGGTGAACAATGCCATTATCTTCTGGAACATTGCCTGATGTGCGGTGTTCTTCTGATCCTGATCATAAAGACGCGATGCATAGCTACCTGCCAATTCCAACTTCTGCTCTGCCTTTGCTGACTGCTCTAAAGTAAATAGCAAATCGGCAGCAGTGGCTGTCACCTTGCCCTCCATCTTTTCGATCTCTCCAGTAATTGCAAGCACTTCTTCTAATTCCTTGTCCCATGCCTCCTTAGAAGCATACATATCTCTTAAGTCCCAGGTATATTCTTCCTTTACTTCACTGCGCTTTGGTAATTCCTTTGCCATAATAAGCCTCCTATAATATTCCATATTGAGAGAGATCTTCACCAAATCTCTCGTTCCATGCTGTATCTACATTATCCAAATTGTATTCTGGTGCATATGCACTCGCCACATCACAAATACACTGGATTTCTTCCAGTTCTTCCTCTAATTCCTCTGCAATTATCTCTGGGCTTTTACCTTTTCGTAATTTCTTACATACTTGTTCTATAAGTTTACGATGTTCACCTTCGGCTCTTCCAAATTGGCGTATAATTATCCTTTCTTCCCATGTCTGCATATACTTCACTCCCATTTCTTCACTGGACTTTACCTGCTTAACACATGCATGAATCTTCTTTATCCGCTCACTGCCGGTCTGCGATGCAAATTCGCCATCTGTATTTTCAATATAATGCAAAAAATCAATTAATTCCTTTCCTACTTCCGCATCATTTTTCCCCTTTGTATTGAGAAAAATACGTGTGCTACCATCTTTTAATAAAAGATCCTTATTCTCCTCACAATAAGGCCGAAATGTGTAGCAATATTTCCCCTCACCAAATAACTCAAACGGCGTAATTATAATAATATATACGCTAGTGAGTTCATTAAAACTTGTCACACCCGGTTCTAAAAGTGATGAGTCAATTAAGCCCTGATAATATCTGCTACGCTTCATCAAATCATTGCGATATCCTGCTTGCATTTCCGTATCATAAACATTCTTATTCTGATCTATCGAAAATACATCCATCCTTACAGATCGAAGCCAAGGTGTTGTACGCACTTCCTTCTCTGTCTGCGTCTGTGGCAAAAGCTTAATATTATCATCATCAAAAATAATCTGTAATGCTGCCTCATGCGCCTCAGGAATATCCATTGTCTGATCAAACAAAAACTTATTAAGCAGGTTCAAATCCCTTAACATTTTTTCCATACAGTTCTCCTTTATTGTATCTGTTTCTCTTCTCGTTTTCAACTTGATTTTTCCTTGGGGAAGGCTGACGAATCGTCCATTTTGAAATGTGCATTTTACATATTTGATAAAAGATGCTTTTATCTTAACATTTGATTTTACAAACGTCAATTTCTTCTTTATCGTTGTACAAACCTTGCGTTCCTTTCTCCAATCAACTATAATAAATTAGCTTTATTTCAACGAAAAAGGAGACCCTACCATGGCTTTTGACGGATTAGTCATATCCAATTTAGTATATGAATTAAATAATACCATTTTAAATGCAAAAATCAGCAAGATCGCTCAACCAGAAAACGACGAACTGCTTTTTACCATAAAGGGACCAAATGGACAGTTCCGCCTTGCAATGTCTGCAAGCGCTTCTCTTCCATTTTTGTATCTGACAGACACCAATAAGCCCAGTCCATTGACTGCGCCTAATTTCTGTATGGTTCTTAGAAAACACATCGGAAACGGACGTATTACCCGTATTTATCAGCCACATATGGAGCGAATCATTAACTTTGACATTGAGCATCTGGATGAGATGGGCGATCTATGCACCAAGACATTGATTGTCGAGTTAATGGGCAAGCACAGTAACATCATTTTCTGTAATTCCGATGGAATGATCATCGACAGTATCAAGCATGTTTCTGCCATGATGAGTTCCGTCCGTGAAGTACTTCCGGGACGTAGCTACTGCATCCCTGCCACTCAGGAGGATAAGTTAAATCCGATGGAGGTGACCGAAGAGGCTTTTATGGAAAGTGTTATGACAAAGCCTACTACGATTACCAAGGCGATCTATACCTCCTTTACAGGAATCAGCCCTGTGATTGCTGGGGAGATATGCTACCGCGCTTCCATTGATGGTGATATGCCGGTGGATTCCCTAGATGCAGACGGCAAAAAGCATCTATTCAATAATTTTCTCTGGCTGATGGAGGATGTGAAGAATCATGACTACTGTCCGAACATCGTCACGCGCGGAAAAGAGCCGATTGATTTTTGCTGTTTCAAGCTATCAGAATACCTCGATAATGCGCCATCACGCAGCATACTCTCCTCTGACTCAGAAGAATCTGCAACAGATGTTTACCAGATGACGGAATATGACTCCATCTCCAAGGTCTTAGAACAGTACTATGCTTCAAGAAATGTCTACACTCGCATTCGCCAGAAGTCTGTTGACCTACGTAAAATCGTAAGCACTGCTCTGGATCGTAACCGCAAGAAATATCAGCTTCAGGAAAAGCAGTTAAAGGATACGGATAAGCGTGACAAATATAAGGTATACGGCGAATTAATCCACACCTACGGCTATGGACTTGACGAATGCGCTAAGGAATTAGAAGCACTCAACTATTACACCAATGAAAACATCAAGATTCCTCTTGATCCGACCTTAGATGCCAAGACAAATGCACAGAAATATTTTGATAAATATAACAAGTTAAAGCGTACCTATGAAGCTTTAACAGATTTGATTCAGGAGACTCAGACAGAGATTGCACATTTGGAAAGCATTGCAACTTCACTGGATATTGCACTGACTGAGGATGATCTAGTCCAGATCAAGGAAGAATTGGTAGAGTTCGGTTACATCAAACGCAAACGTACCGACAAGAAGGCAAAGATAAAAAGCAAGCCATTCCACTATCTCTCATCCGATGGTTACCATATCTATGTTGGCAAGAACAATTACCAGAACGAAGAGCTTACCTTTAAGTTCGCCACTGGAAATGATTGGTGGTTTCATGCCAAGGGCATGCCTGGCTCCCATGTCATTGTGAAGTCCAACAATGAAGAGTTGCCAGACCGTGTCTTTGAGGAAGCTGGAAAACTTGCTGCCTACTACTCCAAGGGACGTGACAATGACAAGATTGAGATCGATTATCTCCAGAAAAAGAATGTCAAAAAACCAAACGGCAGCGCGCCGGGATTCGTAGTCTACTATACCAATTACTCCCTGACGATTCAGCCAGATATCTCAGATTTGACATTAATTGAGTAAAAAATATCCCAGTGGAAATTTCCACTGGGCATTTTCACCCCATTCTTATCGCCACATCATAGGTTCCACATTCCCGCTTCACAAATTCTATATTCCACCCATGTGCCTTTATGATCTGGCACACGATTCGCAGTCCCATGATGTGAACAGACGACTCACATGTTGTTCCTTGCTTCGTTTTTTCCTCTTCCAATTCCTGTACCACACGTTCTGGTATCCCAACTCCTGTATCAGCAAAGACAAACCTCACACCATCCTGCCAGCACATAAGCTTCACCATGACCACACAACCATCTGAGTTGTGCCGCATACTATTTCCAATTAGATTTCGGAAGGCTCGAAGCAATAAGCCCATATCGCCATTTAAGCGAACCTGTTCTACCGCTTCCTCAATATCTACTTCTATTTCATAGCCTTCTAACATCCCCTGATTATAATATTCTGCCACACAGGATCGCAATAAACCCGCAGGCGAGAAATCACTTCTCTTTAGCGGCTGTGCCTGATATTCTAGCTTGGAAGTCAAATTTAGATCCGACACCAATTCCTTGATGACGAGACTTTGTTTGCAAATGATCTGGGCTTTCTTCTTGGCATCCGAAGGAATCCCTTCCTCTCTTGCCAATTCATCTGCATATCCAGTAATTAAGGTAAGGGGTGTCCTGATATCATGTGAGACTCCTGCAATCCAGCTCGTTCTAGCCTCATCCCGCTGCGCCAACTTTTCATCCTGATACTTAAGCAATGTAGATGTCTGGTTTAACTTCATTGCCAGATCAGACATAAGTCCCTTTTCCCGAAGTGCTGTCACCTCTTTTTTCGTCAGGCTATCAATCCCGCTTGCCAGTGGCTTCATGGCTCGATAGAACCGATAAGCAAATGCAATCGCCACCAATATGATAAGCACCACATTCGATATCAAAAAGCCCTTTATGGTATCTGGTATTCTGCGAGCAATCTCTATGTCATATACTGCATTGAATTTCGTCACGCTGTCCTGCTCCATACCAAATACCATCAGGCAATCCCCGTTTCGCCAGGTTCTTACCGGATAATCCTGCAAATACCATCTTGAAAATGATGCCACATCCCCCACGCTATAATGCATCGGAAATACTGACGGCAACTGCCAGCACCATGCCACATCTCCATTTTCGTCCAATAGCATCGCCCATATGAATGAACTGTCTGCCAAGGCATCATAGCCATCCTTACTCAAGCACCAATTATTCTCCTGATAAGAAAGCTCATCCACCACATATTCCATCAGATCTCTGCCAATCTCGCTTTCCTCGATATCATTCATATTTTTTATTCCATAATAGAGAAAAAACATAAGATTCGCATAAATGATAAATACCGTAACCAAAATAGCGGAGCATACATATCGTCTACTGATTTTCCATAAACTTTTCATCCTTACTCCTCCTTTGCCAGACGGTAACCTAATCCCCGTGCCGTCAAGATCCACTTCGGATGGGAAGGGTCTTCCTCTATCTTTTCACGCAAATGCCTGATATGTACCATCAGTGAATTTTCATATCCATAATAATTGTCATTCCATACCGCCTGGGCAAGCGCATCAAAGGTCACGATATTTCCCCGATTCGTTGCTAACTTTTTTAATAGAATAAGCTCCTTTGCAGTAAGCGCTATACTTTCTCCCTGATATTCCACTGTGGCATTTTCTAACGATACTCTGCGACCAGAAAGCTCTAACACCTCGCCACCGGTCGCCCGTTCCCTCATAAAATAACTTCGTTTTAAGATCGCTCCCACCCGAAGTACCAATTCCTCCGGCAAAAAAGGCTTCGTAATATAATCATCTGCACCTAGTCCCAAGCCAAACAACCTGTCGTTATCCTCATCCTTAGCAGACAAAAATAGAATCGGCACCATCGACATTTCCCTCATTCTCCGGAATAAGGTAAAACCATCCCCATCCGGTAACATGATATCAAGCACAACCAGATCTGGCTTTTCCTGCACAAACAGACTCATTGCGCCCTCACAGGTGGCTGCCACATTCACATTCTCATATCCATTTTTCTGTAATATTCCCCGTGTCATTTCTGCTAATTCTGTGTTATCATCCACCAGCAGAATCTTGCAATCATATAGCTTCATTTTTCTAACTCCTAGTATTTTCTCACATGATAAATCACTCTAAAACTATACTTCTTTTTCTAGTTCACTTCCACTCATTTTTCCATATTTAAGGTAAAAATAAGGTAACACACAGTTCCATTTAAGCTTATCGGCTTATGATAACTATTGTCAGCGCAGACAAAAATATTTTTAACAGAAAACAAGGAGGAAAATCCTCTGCTCCTGCAGTTGCAGAAACTCAACAAGTTGAGCAGCATTTTCCTTCGGAAAACAAGGAGGATTTCATGCAACACATCATTCAGACACATTCCCTGACTAAAGAATATCAAAATAAAAAAGTAGTCACCGACTTAGACTTATCTGTACCACTTGGCAGCATCTACGGCTTTCTTGGACCAAACGGTGCAGGCAAATCCACCACCATGAAAATGATACTCGGATTGACCAAGCCCACCACAGGCAGTATCACCGTCCTAGGAAAAGAAGTCAATCAAGCAAGCCGCTTGGATATCTTAAGAAATACAGGTTCTCTGATCGAATCTCCAGCCTATTATGGACACTTGACCGGGCGCGAAAACCTGAATCTGATTGCCACCTTAAAGCAGGTATCCCAAAAGGAAGTCGATTCCGTTCTTCGCATTGTCCACCTAGAAGATGCCCAGAACAAAAAAGTAAGTCAGTATTCCCTAGGCATGAAGCAGCGTTTAGGTCTAGCTGCCGCATTGCTTGGTCATCCAAAGTTACTACTCTTGGACGAACCGACCAACGGGTTAGATCCTGCCGGCATTCAGGAAATGCGCGAATTGATCTGTACCCTGCCAGAATCCTATGGCATGACCGTACTGGTCTCCAGTCATTTGCTCTCAGAAATCGACCAGATGGCTACCCATGTGGGCATCATTAATCAGGGCAATCTGATTTTTCAGGATAAGCTTTCCGTCCTTCATGAGCACAGCCGTTCCCGGATGCACCTACGTACCACGGATGATGAAGCTGCCCTTAAGCTTTTGAAGCATTCCCACCTTCCTGCTATATATGAACATGGAAAGCTCTATCTAAATACTGGAAAGCAGGAATCTGTCTTAACTGCAGGACAGCTACTGATTTCCTCTGGCATTGGGCTATTTCACTTAGCCGCAGAACAAAAAAGCCTAGAAGACATCTTCTTACATCTTGTGGGAAAGGGGATTTCATAATGCATACAGAAAAAAAGAATGTTCCAGCATTTCGCGTGGAATTGTACAAGGGACGCCACCGTAAACTCTGGTTGGTGACATTAGGATTTTTAATGATCACATTTTTGTGGGCAGGTTCTACTAACAGTGATCTATCTGCTTACGAGCAGGCGCAGGGATATACGAATCTGTTTTTTCAGCTTCCCATTTTAAATTGCATTCTGATGCCAATCATGCTGGCAGTCATTGCAAGCCGACTTTGCGATATGGAAATCAAGGGACAGACCTTAAAGCTGCTCTATACCCTTGAGCATAAAAAGAGCTTTTACAACTGCAAATTCCTTCATGAATTTCTCTACTTTTTTCTTTTTGCATTAGGGGAGACGCTTATGATTCCGCTTTTTGGTATCATGTTTCATTTCACCGAAACACTTTCTGTCCCATTTTTATTACGGCATGGCATCTGCTTGCTTATGGTCGGCACTGCGGTTCTGACTTTGCAGCATGTTCTTTCCTTAATGCTAGAGAATCAGATTGCTCCACTTTTTATGGGACTGACAGGATCTTTCGTGGGACTATTTTGTAGCTTTTTCCCACCATCCGCAACACGTTTTGTTCTATGGTCATACTTTTGCAGCTTTATTCCCCACAGCATGTCCTATGACCCTGACAGTAGAATCACTACTTACACACCAGTTTCTTTTCCACTGGTAACCTTTATACTATTTTTGATATTTACTATATTATTTTACATTATCTGCCGCACTATTTTTTTGAAAAAGGAGGTCTAACAAATGCTTTTGACATGTATTCATGCAGAAAACGGTAAGCTGCGTCGTTCTGCCATATGGTTCGCCTGTTTTCTGCTTCCTATCATACCTGCAGTCTACGGTGCCTTCAACTATTCCCAGAATCTCGGCATCCTGACTCGCGAATGGTATTCCCTTTGGACTCAGACGACACTTTTTTATGCAACATTTTTCTATGCTCCTCTCATTGCGCTTTACTGCTCCTATCTCTGGAGACTGGAGCATCTGAACCACAACTGGAATGTCCTTATGACATCCCCTGTGCCAATTCGGGATATTTTTCTTGGGAAGTTAATCATTATCCTAAAAGTAACACTGTTCACACAAATCTGGGTGTTTGCCCTATATCTCCTGTGCGGAAAGCTCGTAGGTCTTCACGGACTCCCAGACTTCTCTATTTTCCTATGGGCATGCCGTGGAACAATTGCCGCAATCGCCATCGGAGCATTACAGCTTCTTCTATCCATGGTAATCCGAAGCTTTGCCGTTCCTATTGGAATTGCCCTAGTAGGCAGCATTATTGGACTGCTTGCCTCCGCCAAAGACATGGGCATATTCTGGCCATATGCACTTATGCTGATGGGAATGAACTCTAACAAGGACACTGATGTACTGGCTGGCAATAGCTTGCCCTTCCTGTTAGCCACTTTCCTTTACTTCTTACTTTTTAGCGTAATCAGTATTCTGATACTAAGGAATCGAGATGTAAAATCATAAAAAGGATGCTTCTGCTAAAAGCAGAAGCATCCTCCTCTATTGTTCCTTGATCCAGTCGTCCATATAGTCTTCGATAATATAGAACGGTGCTGGTCCCATCTCAAGTAAGAACTGATGGAATTCCTTGGCATTAAAGTCGTCTCCTAACTCCTTCTCTGCCGTCTCCCGCAGCTCCATAAATTCCAGATATCCAATAAAGTAACTCAGATAATTCGCTGGCTCTTCCACAATGATTTCAAATACCTCATCCACTACCTCTTCATCATCAATTCCGAATCCTGAGAGATATTCTGCGGTATCTTCGCGATCCCAGCCTTCATAATGTACCCCCATATCAATATAAGCATACAGACCTAAGCTCGTAATCTCATCCCATACCAATACATTTGCCAGATCCTCATCCAATCCACTGACACTGTAAGAATAGAACTCCACATAAGTAGCCCATCCTTCTGTATATCCCGAATAAGAGAACAGATTGCGAACCAATGGCAGACCACTTTCATTGGTATAGACCGTCTGATACATATGCCCTGGATATCCCTCGTGGGCCATGGTCGGATACAAATCCATGCTAGCATCATCACCCAGATATTTTTCGTTGATATAGATTAGCTGCGTTGAGCTGTCGTCAATCGGTGTAGTCAAATAAAATGCTGGACTTAAATGCTCCTGCATAGAAGGATGTACATACTTAATCGTATAGTCCACCTCCGGCAATTCAGGGAAATCCTCCGATACTCTTTCCATCAGATCCTCAATCATTGCCTCTGGCTCGCTCTCTGGAAATTCATAGTCATATAACTGGTCATACAATTCTGGATCCTTTTCAATGGCATCCCACATATTGAGCATACATTCCTCAATGCATTCCTCTGTGCGTTCTTCTAACTCTTTTATCGAATCATCCGAACCAGTTGCGTAATTGACAAGATATTCATAATATCTCTCTCCATCCTCATAATAGCAAAGTCCAAGCTCATTTGTTCCGCTACCCAAAAGATCTGTCAATCCATCGATCAAAGTCTGGTATCCGTCCACCACCTCTGTGGTAATCAAGGTTCTATGCTGCTCTTTGTAGGCTTCTCTTTCCTCGTCTGTCAATCCTTCAAAGGCATCAATCTTATCATTGAACACCTCTATCATATAATTGTTCTCAGGGTCTTCAATAAATTCCTCACACTGTTCAATCACTGCCTCTGCCGCATAGTCTGGCATAAACAAGCCCGCCTCTGCCTTTTCCTCCTCAAACGCCACCATATCAGTAAAAATATCGTCTATCAATCCAACAAGTTCCAGATAGTCCTCGATATCCTGTGTTGTTCGGAAGGTATACTCTGCCAATATTACTGGAAGCTGTGCCTGATAACCCGTGGTGGGACTGAGTACTTCTGTATATAGTGCCAGATCTGATACAGACTTCTCCGTCCTCACATAATCCATCAAAATATCATAGGTGACCTGCTGTTCAGTGGTAAGTTGTGCTTTATCAAACCCTCTCAGCTCACGCTCCAACACTGCCAGTCCCTTATTCCCATCTTCAAAAGACTCCATAGAAAAGTCTCCTAATGTAACCTCATAATCAGTGATGCCATAATTCTCTGGATATGCCAATGTATAATGTAGATTAACGGTATTAAGTGCCACCTCTGACAAAAACAGTTCATCTAAATATGTATCAAACTCTTCCTGCGCCTGCGTTGATGTCTCTGCATTCACCTGTACCCCGTTGGAACATGCGGTCACGAACATACAGATCACAAGAGACATTGCGATAATACATCGCTGGATCTGTAACTTTCTAATTTTAAAATCTCTTTCTCTCATCCTTGTGCATCTTCCTTTTCGACTTTTTTCTTAGGAACCTTCCGGAAATTATTAAAATCCGTCACAACTTCCTTCACACACCAGATTAGAGTATCAAACGTTCCCACTTCGTAAAGGTTAATTAAAATCATTCCAACAGGAATCGCAGCGATCATACCTATCACACTACTAACTTTATAACCCACATACATGAAAAATAATGCTGCAAAAGGATCCATCCCCACTGACTCGCCCACTAACTTTGGCTGTACCAGCTGATGTACAATCAGCGCCACTGCATACAGAATCAACATACCTAATGCCGTCATATAATTTCCAGAAAAAAGCTTGATCAATGCCCATGGGCATAATACAGTTCCTGTTCCAAATACTGGTAACATGTCCAGAAATGCAATTCCAAATCCAATCAGCCATGCATAATCCACATCCAAAATAATCAGACCGATGGTGACCACGATATAAATCACACCCATGATCTTAAACTGTGCCTTAAAATATCCACCAACAGCAAATGCCAACTGATCACTGATACGCTTTAGCTTATCCCGAAGTGACTGAGGCACATGCTGCTCCATCATTGTTGTAAGCCTATCTCTGTCCGCAATAAAGAAATAGGTGGCCAAAAGTCCTATGATAACCGCTACTAGCACATCTGGAATACGCTTTGCCATATCACCAATGGCGCTTACGGTCGGTTCGCCAGTTCCAGACATAAGCTCTGTCACAGACTCACCTAAGGATTCTCCCAACTTATTTAAGTCAACATTCTGAATAAAAGGAATGCGATCTAATATAATCTGAATCTGCGCCGCAGCCTGTCTTAACTCTGCTCCTGCATCTTCATACATGGTAGGCAGATGCCCCATAAAACTGCTAATACCACTTATCAGAACAGACAGTACGCCATAGCACACCAATACCACTGCCGCAATTACCACCACAATCATAATGGCAGAGCCATACTTTCGCTTGATCTTGATCTTCTTCTCAAGAAAACGAACCACTGGATTGGCGATCAAGGACAGTATAAATCCGCAGACAAAAGGCATAAAATATCCTAATACTCTTGGTACCGCAAATATGATAAGCAATAACAAGACAACTGCCCCCAACAGGTTACATAGTATCTTTAAGTATTTTGTCGATTTCTTCATGTCATCTCTCCTTACATAACCTAAAAATTACATAATATACTCATATAACTCTCTCGTCTTGTTATTGTAACATAGTATATGGTAATTCTACAAAATCTTTTTCACGATTCCCCCTTCTCCGATTACATTCTTAAGAATTTCTTCAGAAAATCCCTGCCATTGGGTCTGATATACTAAAATATTTTCGTCTGTATTTGTAATCAATAGCTCCTTCGGTTTTATCTGATTTACAAAACTTTCCGTAAAATAGATATGTCCCTTATCATTTCTTCCATGATGGGAAAGCTTCAATATCTGCATTCCCAAAATCAATCCCTGTTCCTTCACATATTGCTGATATTCCGCCGCAAAGTTCTCCTCGAAACAGTCACCGCAAAACAATGCAAGCTGAATCTTTCCTGTTGTCAAGAGCCAGACAGAGCTGTCCCCATTAATGAAAGATGCTGCTCTTTCCTGTTCTGTTTCCGTAAGCTCCCCTTCACTACAAAATGCTTCATAAAAAGATAATCTACTATGCTTGGATGGATAAATAGCTGTAAGGCAATATTCCCCAAATATATATGACTGGTACTTTGCTAATCTATTTCCATATGCTATCTTAGTCCCCTGTAAAATAAGATTCTGTTCTATCCCACAAAGACTTTTATAATCATTTTTAACTTCGCGATTTTTTATCTTTTCAATTTTTGTTGTCTCTTTTGCTGAAAATGGCAGAACCGCCTGATGAATCCTAACATTATGACTGATTTCTTCCAACCAGCCGATATGATCCTGATGAAGATGTGTCAGAATCATAAGATCTATCTCCAATATACCACTTTCCTCGATATATTCTGGCAGCCCTTTGCCCTTCCATAGCTTAGAGCCGCCATCTATCAAAATGTAATGCTTACTATCCTCGTTATCCAACGTAATCAAAAAGCAATCTGCCTGACCGTGTGGTATCACTCGAATATCACTCAATTTCATGCCTCCCTGTAAGGAATTTCATCCTACTCACTTTTTATTTACGCAAATTGAACTCCATACTCTACACCTTCCTCCAGATTCTTCTGGCTATCTACTAGAAGCTGTACGATATTTCCATCCTCCATCTGCATCATGACTTTTGTTTGGAATCCCTGATACTCCATTTCCTTTACTTTTCCACGGAATTTTGAAGCAGCAGTTTCCACCAGTCGAATACCATCTGCTTTTACTGGGTACAGATTTTCCGTGAGGAAACTATCTGGAACACTTTTACGTGCTACCCGCTCACCATCACCACAGATAAAATAATCATCTTCCCATCTTCCCTGAATCAGATTGCTCTGTCCGACAAAACGTGCCACAAATGAGTTGGCTGGCTGCGCAAAAATCTCTGTTGGAGTTCCTATCTGCTGGATCTCGCCCTGACTCATAACAACAATCTTATCAGCCATTCCAAGAGCCTCTGCCTGATCGTGAGTCACATACAAGATAGTAGCCCCTGTCTCCTTGTGAAGTCGTCTGATTTCCCTACGCATTTCAATTTTTAATTCTGCATCCAGATTGGACAAAGGCTCATCCATCAACAATAGTGACGGTTCATTTGCAAGGGCTCTGGCAATCGCCACTCTCTGCTTCTGTCCTCCCGAAAGTTCAGACGGATAACGGTTCGCCATCTTGGACATTCCCACAAGCGCTAGCATTTCGTCTGCCCGCTTTTCTCTCTCCTCGGCAGTTTTGTATCTTGAATAGTTACTATGCTGCATCGGGAAAAGCACCTGCTTTTTTACAGTCATATGAGGCCACAATGCATAGGACTGAAACACCATTCCTATATTTCTCTGGTTCGGCTCCACGACCTTCTCTCGATTTGCAACGATAGCACCCTCCATCTCGATTTCACCTGCAGTTGGTTTTAAAAATCCAGCCAACAGTCTTAATAATGTTGTTTTACCACATCCAGAAGGTCCTAAAATTGCAACAAATTCCCCCTGTTCAATCTCAAGATCAACATTTTTTAACGCCTGATAATCCTGAAACTTCATATCCAGTCCTTTTATTCTGGTCGACATACTTTTTTCCTCCATTTGCTTCCAATAAATTTACAGATCCAGATTCCAACATAGCCAAGCAAGATCAACAGCAAGACAATCGATGAATACGCAGACGCAAGATTCGACATTCCTGCCGAAGTAAAGTTAAAAATTACGACTCCAACGGTCTCAGAACCACCTGACCATAATAAGCTTGAGGTGGTAAGCTCCATCATACTGCTGATTAGTACCATTCCCATTCCAGATATGATAGGTCCAGATGTCAGGGGCAGAATAACTCTCGTCCACTTTGGACGGTTTCCTGCGCCACTGGCTTCCGCCGCTTCTTCCATAGAGGCATCTAGCTGTGCAAACGCCGTATTAGATGATCTTAGGATTACTGCTGAAAAACGGATCACATAGGACAACAGTAGAATCCATATCGTTCCATAAATCGTAAATCCATGAAATGACTTTGCATATGTCAGTATCAAAGACAGTCCTAAGATAATTCCCGGAATAGAATATGGGAATGTGACTACCATCTGAATCTGCTTTGCTACACGTGACTTCTTGCGCTCTGACAGATAGGAAATAATGACTCCGATCACGGCACAGATTACAGTCGTTCCAAGTGCAAGAAGCAGACTGTTCTTCAATCCATTGATACATTTTGCATTATTGATTACCTTTTCAAAATTGGCAAAGCTCATCGTAGCCAATGAAAATGCAACGCCCTTTGCCTTCGTAAGTGCTGAGGTAACCAAAGTGAACAATGGAACCAGATTCACGAATAGAATAAACAGACATACTCCTGCTAAGACCACATACTTCCACTTTCCAAGGAAAATTCTTGGTTCCATATCCTCTCTTTCACAGGTTCCTGTCTGTGTGCCCTCGGCGGTCTTTTTTGAAAGCAGCATAATTCCTACCGCGATCACAGACAATATGATTGCCTTAACTGCCGATAGTGAAAAGCTATTCTCCGCAACGGAAGTAACTGTTTTATATATGTCTGTACTCAACACCTGAATGTTGGCTGGAATTCCAATAAACGCAACAATTCCAAAGTTATCCAGACAGGATAAAAAGACAAGAAGCATCGCATTTGCTAGGGTTCCCTTTGTCATCGGAAGTGTCACATTCAAGAAGGTCTTCCATTTTCTACAACCAGATATATCCGCTGCCTGTTCTAACTCCCTTGGTATCTTCCGAAAATGACTCAGACAAAGAAGATATACCGTTGGATATTGACAGACTGCGAACATCAAAATGATTCCCGCATAGGAATAGATATCAAAGTGTGTCAGCTTATAGGCAATGCCACTCTTTAAGAACATCTGCATCCATGCCAGCGTAACAATGTAGGAAGGGATTACCAGTGGTAACAGTAACAGTGTATGCAGATATTTCTTAAACGGAATATCCGTATATGCCATAATATAAGCAGCAATCACACCTATCGTTGCAGTCAATATTGTCGCTCCGGTATTAATCAGAATCGAGTTGATTACTACCTTGCCAAAGTTCGCATCTCCAAGTACCTCTGCAAAGTTTCTGAGAGAAAAGCCCACATCCTCTCGGATGAAGGCTTCTACAAACAGGCTAAGGAGCGGCCATAGAAAAATTAGGAAAACTGCTATTACTCCTAAGATTGTTCCTACCGGAATCTGAATTCTTTTTTCCTTTTTTCCGTATACAATCGCATCCATATTTTCACCTTATTTCTTACTGGTTGAACATTGCATCGAACTGTGCTTTATCATCCTCTTTTGTCTCGTATAATTCCTTTGGATCGCTGCTGATGATATTTCTCTCGTCAATGCTAAGAACGCCTTCTGCTGGTGCTACGTCTTTTCTTGGTGCAGTCTTGAAGTAATTTTCTGCGGAGAACTCACGTACTTCTTTTGAAAGCATGAACTCTACAAAAATCTTAGCAGCCTCTTCATTCTCTGTTCCCTTGATGATTCCGATTGGATCACAGATAGAAGAACATCCTTCCTCTGGGTATGCAAAAGCAACTGGAGATCCATTGTTAATTGCTACATAAGCATCTGTATCAAGAACCATGCCATATGCCTTTTCACCGTTAGAAACAGCGTCAACAACACCACCATTTCCATTTACGACCTGCATATCATTGTCCTTCATAGCCTGATAGAACTCCCATCCAAGATTGTCCATTCTGGTGTAAACGCCAAGGTTATATGCAGCAGTACCAGAATAGGATGGACTTGGCATAACGCAGTTGCCCTTATTAGCCTCGTCAGTAAATACTGCAAAGGAGGTTGGAGCTTCTGTTACCATATTGGTATTGTAGATAATTCCCGTGGTTGAAACAGTTGTTCCATAATACATATGATCTGGATCTACGAAATCTTCATATAACTGATCGATCTCTGAATAGTCATACTGCATCAACATATCCTTATCCTTTAACATCTCAAAGGTAGGTGTATCTGCAAGCATTACCACATCACACTGTACTCCACTTGACTTTTCCTCGGTCATGATCTTGCTGATTACTTCCTCTGTTCCGCTTCTGTAATATTCAAACTCGATATTTGGATATTTCTCATTAAACAAAGCGGTAATGTCTGTCATATACTCATCGCTGGAAGAGGTATAAAGTGTTACCTTTCCAGTAACATCTTCGTTGCTCGCTGCGGATGTCTCCACTTCATTTTCTGTTACCTCTGCCTCAGCCTCTACGCCTGACTCTGCTGTCTCCTGCTGTACATTTTCCTGCTGGGCTGTGCTCTCTTCTGCACCACAACCTGCCACAGAAAGTGTTAACATAGTCATTCCAAGTACCATTGCTAATTTCTTCTTCATATTATTCCTCCATAAGTATGTTTCATTAAATACATTTTTAAATATGGTGAGTAAGTTTCATGAATCTAACCCTTGAAAGCTGTCTATCAGCTTCGGGAATAGAATACCTTCCAACGACTTCTTTTTCAATGCAAAACCGGTAAAGCTTTTGTAAAATGAGCGTAAATCTACATTTATCTTTTTTACTTAATTTTTCATTCTCTGACAATAACTGCATGTTTAACTTCTTAAAACCAACACATACTATCACCGTACCAAAGATAACAACAAAACACGAAAACAAAAGAATTTCAAACGCACTAAAGGAGGAAACAAACTATGTCAGGTCGTTCATCTAACAGAGCAGCAGTTCCAGAGGCAAAGAGCGCATTAGATCGTTTTAAGTATGAGGTAGCAAGTGAGCTTGGTGTACCTTTAACAGACGGTTATAACGGTGACTTAACTTCCAAGCAGAATGGTTCCGTTGGCGGTTATATGGTCAAGAAAATGATTGAAGCACAGGAAAGACAGATGGCAGACAAATAGGAATTTGTCACAAATAGTAAATCTGTCGAATACGTTTCCACAACACAGAAAAACCCCACGAAGCAAAATAGCCTCGTGGGGTTTTCTCTTCATATGAACTTGCGTTCTTTTCATATGCCTATTTTATAAGCTCATTTGATTTCTCTGATCCTGTATAAAGGATTCCATATAATGCCGTAGATTCTCATGCTCTGGCAATTCTAATTCCGCATCCTCAGCCAGTATCTCTCCCACTGTCTCTGATGCCTGTTGCAGTACCATTGCATCCTGATAGATATCGGCCAATGCGAACTGCAATTCTCCCGACTGACGAATCCCAAAGAATTCTCCCGGTCCACGCAGCTTAAGATCCTCACTTGCAATCTTAAATCCATCATTGGAATGATTCAAGATATCCAGACGCTTCTGTGCTGTCTTACTCTTAGAACAATTCACCATAATGCAGTATGACTGGGCATCACCTCGTCCAACTCGCCCCCTCAACTGATGTAACTGTGCCAGACCAAAACGCTCTGCATTTTCTATCATCATTACCGTGGCATTCGGGACATTGACACCGACCTCCACAACAGTAGTAGACACCAACACCTGTACTTCATTCTTCATGAAGGCTTCCATGACCTTATTCTTCTGATTTGGCTTCATCTGTCCATGAAGTAAGCCAAGCTGTATCTCTTCAGGGAAAATGCCCCGCAGCTTTTTCACATAATCCGTGGCATTTTCTGTATCCATATTTTCCACTTCCTCCACCAGTGGACATATCACATACGCCTGATGTCCCTGCTTGATCTCATTCTCAATAAAAGCATACGCCTTTGGACGATAGCCAGTATCTACGACACAATTCTTGATTGATAGACGCTTTGCTGGCACTTCATCCACCACCGAAATATCCAGATCACCATATAGGATAATTGCAAGGGTTCTCGGAATTGGTGTAGCACTCATGACAAGAATATGAGGATGACTTCCCTTTTCCGCAAAGGTCTCCCTCTGGCGCACTCCAAAACGATGCTGCTCATCGGTAATGACCAATGCCAAATTATCGTAGATAGCCTTTTCCTGTATCAGAGCGTGAGTACCGACCACCATCGCATTCGGATATAACTGCAACGCCTCATAAACCATGCGCTTCTGTCTGGCCGTCATAGAGCCTGTCAACAGCACCACCGGAATCTTTAATCCGAACTGTTCACACAGCTTGGTAAATGTCTCATAATGCTGTCTTGCCAGCACCTCTGTCGGTGCCATAATAGCTGACTGGTAATCATTATGCGCCGCATCTGCCATGGCAAGAAAAGCGATAATCGTCTTACCAGAACCAACATCTCCCTGAATCAAGCGCTGCATCACATAAGGGCTTCTCATATCTCCCTTCACATCTGCAAGTGCCTTCTTCTGGGCTCCCGTCAGCTCATAGGGTAGCTTAGCGATCAGATCATCCGTGAAGCTATCATTCTGAAACTCAAATACATTTTCATCCTTAATGCGCTTTTCCTTGTGATACTGCATACTTAAAATAAATAGGAAAAACTCATCAAATACCAGACGCTTTCTCGCTGTAATCAATGTGTCCATATCATCCGGAAAATGAATCTGCTTGATGGCATAATTATACTCACAAAGCTGATACTTATCCCGCACAGAAGCTGGCAAATAATCACGAAACAGATTATCCTCTAAAAGTGCAGCCCTCACTGTTTTAGTCACCAAGTTATTGGACACACCGCCAGCCAACCCATAAACTGGCAAGAACACATTTTCCATGGCGGCATACTGTTCCTGTGAATAGATTACCGCCTGTTCCATCACCAGTCTGCCATTCTTTTTTTGTACTTTTCCATAAAATACATAAGTATTGCCCGGACTTATATTATTTTTAATATATGGCATACGAAACCAGACCAGTTCCACTTCTACTCCCATGGCACCTATGGATGTCACTGTAATCGGCATACTTCTTGTACGCCGTACCACCGGTGACTTTAGCACTCTGCCGATCACAGCAGCTGTCTCTCCCTCCGTCACCTCATCCACATGCTTTGCTTCCGGATATAACACGTAATTCCGTGGATAATGAAGGAGTATATCACCTACGGTGTATACTCCTAGTTTGTGAAACAATTCTTCTGTTTTCGCACCAATCCCCTTAATCTCAGAGATCAAAGAATCTCGGTTCATAATTCCTCCAACAAAAGCTTACTAAAAAACTAGTCATTTCTAAGTCTGAACTGTCCTACTAATTCATTCATAGCGACAGCCTGTGCTGATAATTCCTCACTGGTTGCAGATGTCTCCTCCGCTGTTGCTGAGTTGCCCTGTACTACTTCGGAAATCTGGCTAACACCATCCTCCGCCTGCTCCATTGCCTCTGCCTGTTCCTTCGCAATCTCACTCAAGTCCTTAGAAGAATCTGCAATTGTGTTAATTCCATCTACAATATGGTCAATTGCCGCGGATACTCTATCTGCAGCCTTATTGCCCTCTGTGACCTCATAAAGTGCCTTCTCAATCAGTTCACGGGTACTTACCGCAGACTGGGCACTCTGTTCTGCCAGCTTACGAATCTCATCTGCGACCACAGCAAATCCCTTACCTGCTTCACCAGCTCGGGCAGCCTCAATCGATGCATTCAGTGACAACAGATTGGTCTGGCTTGCAATGTCTTCGATCTCAGAAGCAATATTCACGATCTGCTGAGATGTCTCATTGATTCGCTCCATCGCCTGTACCATGATCTGTACCTCATCACGGCTCTGATCTGCCTCCTCCGCATATTCACGTGCCTGTCTATAGGACTCGTCTACCTTTTGGGCAGTCTTCTCCACCGCCTCTGTAATCGTTATAAAGGTAGCCTGCAACTCCTCAACAGCTCCAGCCTGATCCGTTGCACCTTCTGCCAACGCAGTTGCACCCTCCGCCATATTGGTGGCTCCAACAGAAACCTGTTCCGAAGCATTATCTATCTCTTTCAATGTGGCACTCATCTGCCGGTTCATCTTACGAATGGATAGAAGCAATGCCTGGAAATCACCTGCATACTTCTCCTCTGCTCTTGTGCGAAGATCAAAATTCCCCTCTGCCATCTCGTTCAACAAATAGGATAGATCTTCAATCAGGATTCTAAGATTTGCAGCCATTCCACTGGCTTCCTCTATCATATCTGAAATCTCATTCTTCGTATCAGCAGCAGGAAATTCACTCATAAGATCACCATGTGCAAAAGAGCGCAAACGCTCTGACAACTTATAAAGTGGATTTACGATACCATTCGCAATATTATTACCATACTTCACCGAAGTAAGAAATGCAATAATAATAATTGCAATGACCGCAAATATCAACGCTATTTTTAAAATCGATAAAGTGACTTTTGCCTGATCTCCCTTTTCAATATTGACATTCATAAGCTCTAGTAGATCTTCATAGACCACATCGTAGGTTCCTGCCAATTCTGCGATTGCACGCTCCTGCGCTTCCAAAGACTTTGCAGAATCCGTGGTAGCTCCTAGTTCAATCAACTCATCCGCAAGCTTCCAATAATCCTCTACATCAGTCATTATCTTGTTATAGGATGCCACGCCTTCATCCGTCACCATAGAGGCCTCTACATCTGCCATGTAGGTATTAAATGCAGCTTTCTTCTCCTCATAGGTAGCTACCATTTTCTCAATAGTCGCTTCATCCTCATAACCAATCGCAGCCCTCAAACAGCTACGGCTCTCTGTCAAAACGGTCATTGCCTTTCCAATATCTCCCTGTGAGAATCCATAATACTGCATCGCATGCTCATATCTGGAAGACATCACAAAAATAACAATACACCCAATCACCGCAGCAACACTTGCCAACAAAGCCACCTGTATAAATCCCTTTGTCAGCCGCTCCTTAATCCCCACTCGTCCTTCTGCCTGTTGACTTGCCATAACCTCATCCTCCTTTGAATAAACTTATGGATTATCCCAAAACCCCCACATAAAATAAAAGTCGTACAGCAACAAATTATGGTAAGCATCTATGTACCCTCATAAATCTGCATACTGTACGACTATTGTCTGATAAGCCTTAGGTACAATCATTATATAGTATTATTGTACCCTTTTTGTCTATACAATTCAACCATTATTCCACTGAAATCACATAATAATAAATCGGCTGTCCACCGTAGTGTACCTCTACCTCTACGTCTGGATAATCCTCTTCGATCTTAGCGCCAATTGCCTCTGCCGCTTCCTCTGTCATGTCTTCACCAAAATAGATGCTGACAATTGCAGAGTCCTCATCGATAAGCTGACCAACCATATCAAGTACAGTGGCATCCAGATCCTGACCTACAGAAAGGATTCCCTGATCTCCGATACCCATATAGTCATCCTGCTTAATCTCCTTATCGTCGATTACAGTATCTCTGACCGCGTAGGTTACCTGACCAGTCTTTACCACTCCAATCTCGGAGTTCATACGCTCTTCGTTCTCTTCCGGTGTACTATCTGGAATGAAATTAATAAGAGCTGTAATACCCTGTGGAATCGTCTTAGTAGGAATCACGATGATCTGCTTATCCTCTACTAAGGAAGCTGCCTGATTTGCCGCAAGGACAATGTTCTTGTTGTTTGGAAGGATGAAGATCGTCTTCGCATTCACCTTCTCAATGGCATTTAACATATCCTCTGTACTTGGATTCATGGTCTGACCACCCTCAATGATGTAATCAACACCAAGTCCCTTGAAGATCTCGTTAATACCTTCACCGATGCTGACAGAGATAAATCCCATATCCTTTGGAGGCATTGCTGGCTCCTCTGGCTGGGCAGCAGTCTCAGACTGTGCGCTTGCACCAGACTGCATCTCCTTCTCCTTCAATGCGGAAATCTTCTCATCACGCTCTAACTTCATATTCTCGATAATAATCGTAGTAAGGCTACCATAGGTAAGACCTCTCTGCATCGCAAGACCTGGATCGTTGGTATGTACATGTACCTTAACGATCTCATCATCTGCAACCACCACGATAGAATCACCAATACCCTCAAGATACTCCTTGAACTCGTTCTCCTGACGGGTCGTAATTGGCTTCTCCAACATAATTAAGAACTGTGTGCAGTACGCAAACTTAATCTCCTGTGCAGCCTGTGCTTCAATATTATAAGAAGTACCTGCCTCAGCAGAAACGGAAGCCTTTGGAGCAATCTCGATATCATACTCGATCTCCTTACCCTGTAAGGATGCTAATGCTCCCTTCAAGACCTGCATAAGACCCTGTCCACCAGAATCCACTACGCCTGCCTGTTTTAAAACTGGAAGCATATCAGGAGTCTTGCTTAATACATGATCTCCTTCCTTAATAACGCCTTCCAAGAAAGTAAGCAGATCAGAAGTCTCATCGCAAAGCTCTAATGCATGATCAGACATACCCTTTGCAACGGTAAGAATCGTACCTTCCTTCGGCTTCATAACTGCCTTATATGCAGTCTCAGTTGCCTTCTGTAACGCATCTGTCAAGACCTGTACATCAAGCTCATCGTATCCTGCTATAACCTTGGTAAAACCACGGAACAACTGGGAAAGAATTACACCAGAGTTACCTCTTGCCCCACGCAGAGATCCAGAAGAAATTGCCTTTGCCAAAGAAGCCATATCTGGATTCTCCATAGCAGCAACTTCCTTTGCCGCAGACATGATTGTCATAGACATATTGGTTCCCGTATCTCCATCTGGAACAGGGAATACATTCAACTCATTGATCCATTCTTTCTTCGCCTCTAAATTCTTTGCTCCTGCTAAAAACGCCTTTGCAAGAGCTTCGGCATTTATCGTAGTGATTTCCACTGCAAAATCCTCCTTAATCAATCACTCGTACGCCTTCGACGTAGATGTTAATTTTCTTAATTTCCATTCCGGTAAACTCTTCAACCTTATACTTTACCGTTTCAATCAGGTTATCGGAAACCGTGCTGATGCTTACACCATAGGACACGATAACGTGAAAATCAATCGTAATTTTATTCTCTTCATCAATGGACACGTTTATTCCATGTGTGAGATAATCCTTCTTTAATAATTTTACAAGTCCATCCTTCATGTTGACAGCAGCCATACCAACGATGCCAAAACACTCTACTGCAACAGAACCTGCATAAGTCGCAATTACTTCTGGGTCTATTGTAACTCTACCTAACTGAGTCTCCATCTGTCCATTCATATAAATCGACGCTCCTTTCAAAGCCGTATTGACGCTAGTTTATTGCTATTATAACCGCTTTTCGTAAAAATTCATAGTCATATTTTCGATTTTTTATATTTTTTTTAAAATTTGCTTGCAATATATCTTTTAATCTGATAGAATATCCATGTTGTGAGCCTGTACGTTATACAGGTTTTCCCTGTAAGACATGCAGGTCTATCCTGCAATATCAGGAAGAAGAAAATTGCAAGGAGGTGCAAAAGTATGGCAAAATGTGCAGTTTGTGGAAAGGGCGCTCATTTCGGAAATAATGTCAGCCATTCTCATAGAAGATCAAATAGAATGTGGAAATCAAACATTAAGCGTGTTAACTGTAAAG
>CAZBFN010000014.1:0-74493 GCA_964491235.1 uncultured Roseburia sp. | reverse complement strand
TAGTTATTCGCAAAACACAAGTTTAACGAATAGTTATATCCTTTTTCTAGGATAACCATTAATAAATACAGTTGGATTCACATCAAGTACTTTGCATAATAAATAGATTTCTGGCAACCGTGGAATATTCTTGTTATTCTCCCACTTTGAAATAGTTGTGCGATCACAATACATTTTTTCAGCCAGATAATATTGGGTAAATCCTTTTTCCTTGCGAATATTTCGAATGAGTTCACCAATCGTCATCAATAAATGTACCTCCATCAATCAATATGATTTTTATATTGTGCTTATAGTATATATGTATGCTTTATTTTTTCCAAGTGATTTAGAATCACGAAAAAAAGCTCCTATACAGTCAGAAATAATCTGCACCGTATAAGAGCTTTTATTATACTCAACAATATTTACTTCTTCTGTGCATCCATGATCTCACGGAACTTTAAGATCATGTCTACGCATCCATCGATGCCAAGCTTACCAGAATCCAGAGTCAAATTATAGCTAGCAGAATCGCCCCATTTCTTACTGGTGTAATAGTTATAGTAGCTTGCACGCTGCTTATCCTGCTTTATAATCAAATCCTTCGCCTTGTTCTCGGTAATATTGCCACGCTTGCTTACAAGCTTGATTCTGCGTTCAATATCCGCATGAACAAATACATTAATACAGTCTGGATTATCTGCCAATGCATAATCAGCGCAACGTCCTACAATAACACAGGATTCCTGCTCTGCAATCTTCTTAATACAATCGAACTGTGCCAGAAATACTTTATGATTTAATGGCATATCCAAGAACGGTGCTGTGTTGTAGCCATTCATGGAGTAAGTGTCCATTACCAACGAATATAAGAAACTGTTCGTAGGTCTCTCATCGTGATTTTCAAAAATCTCTTCGCAAAAACCACTCTCTTTTGCTGCTCGCTGTAATAATTCCTTATCATATAGCTTAACGCCTAGACGTTCTGCAAGCTTCTCTCCGACATCTCTTCCCCCACTGCCGAATTCTCTACCAATTGTGTAAATCTTGTTGCCCATAGTAACCCCCGCCTTTCAGAATTTCTATAAGACTATTATAATACATTTACAAAAAAAACGAAAGAATTAATTGAAATTAGTGCAAATCGCGCAAAATTTTCTCAAAATACTCCGGCAAAGGTGCGGTAACCTCGACATATTCCTTTGTCTTTGGATGAACAAAACCAATAGTCATGGCATGTAATGTCTGTCCCTGAAGTTTATAAGGACTCTTTCCATTGGAATATAGGGTATCTCCAAGCAATGGATGACCAATACTTGCCATATGGACACGAATCTGATGGGTACGACCCGTTTCCAGCTTAAATTCCATATAAGTATAACGTTCGAACCGTTCTAAGACCTTATAATGTGTGACCGCATTTTTTCCATTTTTCTCGTTAATCGCCATCTTTTTGCGGTCGACTGGATGACGGCCAATTGGCGCGTCGATGGTACCCTCATCGTCCTTTACCACACCATATACGATGCCGCGATATCTACGGTTTACAGAGTGTTCTTTGATCTGCTCTGCAATAAAAACATGGCTATCATCATTTTTACATACGATAAGAGAACCGGTGGTATCCATGTCGATTCTGTGTACGATGCCAGGACGAATTTCACCGTTAATACCGGAAAGACTATCCTTACAGTGATACATGATGGCGTTGACCAATGTCCCAGAATAATGACCTGCAGAGGGATGTACGACCATTCCCTTTGGCTTATTGACCACCAGAAGTTCATCATCCTCATAGAGTATATCTAATGGAATATCTTCAGGAAGAATTGGTGTTTCCACCGCATCAGGAATCTCCACAAGAATAATGTCATCTGCTTTTAGGCGGTAATTTGCCTTTTGTGGAACATCATTGACACATACATGCCCATCCTTTATGATTTTCTGGAAAAAAGAACGCGACTGTGCCGCGTTAGTTTCCTGAAAAATAAGGCTCAAATACTTATCGAGCCGTTCTCCTTCATATTCAATTCCTGCTTCAAAAGATTCTATATTCATAGCAAAATCGCTCCAAAGGCTAATTAATCTGCAGTATCACTACTCTTCTTCTTTTTGGATGGGAAGATTCTCTCAAAATCCTCCTCCTTATAATAAAAGAATCCGAGAACAAGTAAAAGAGCTGTGGAAACCACCACATAAATATCTGCAATATTGAAAATTGGAAAATCAATCAATACAAAATAGAAAAAGTCGACTACATACTCATTGAGCAGGCGATCAATAAAATTACCGATTGCGCCAGCGACATATAGCACAATAATCACATTCAGCCACTGATAACGACGCTCATCTGGAATTCGTTTCAGATACAGATAAGCCAGTATAATCAAAAGTACGATCGTGCCAATAATAAAGAAGGTACGCTGGTTCTGAAGCATTCCAAAGGCAGCACCGTGATTTTCCAGATAGCGCAATTCAAATACACCATCCCACAACACAAAGGCTTCCTGCCCCTTTAAATGGGTCACAGCGGCTGCTTTAGCAACCTGATCAATGACAATAAGTATAATGGAGCAGATAAGTCCAATAAGCCCCTTTTTTAATAAACGATGTTCTTTCATAAAAAATACCCTTCTGTTCTATGCTATCTACTGGCATACATATGCAATGCCTTCTAAAATCTGTTCATCTGTAAGTTCACGATAAATATAAGCGTTACCCAATTCCTTCAATAAAATGAACTTTACCTGATTACCCACCATCTTCTTATCTGACTTGGTGGCAGCCAGTACCTCTTTTGGATTCAATCCTTCAATAGAAGTCTGGAAGTCAAAGGAAATCAGCCAATCCTTGATACCATTAAATTCATCCTCTGTAATATGCCCTTGCTTTAGAGACAGATATGCTGCTGAAATAATACCAAGTCCCACACATTCGCCATGATACAGCGAAAAGTCGCAGAGCTTTTCAATGGCATGTCCGATGGTATGACCGAAATTGAGATGCGCACGATCACCCTTTTCCGTAGGATCTAATTCAACTACTTCTCTCTTAATATTACAGCTACGATAAATCATTTCTTCTACAATGTCTGGTTCGAGAGAAAGAATCTCGTCATGGTGTGCACTGAGCCATTTATAATAAGCTACGTCCTTAATCAGGCCATGCTTGATGATCTCGCCCATTCCAGAGACAATTTGCTTCTTTGGAAGAGATTTTAAGGTGGCAAGATTCATATAGACCAGCTTTGGCTGATAAAAAGCACCCACCATATTCTTATACTGCATAAAGTCTACACCGGTCTTACCGCCGATGCTGCTGTCTACCTGGGACAGTAACGTAGTTGGAACCTGAATAAAATCAATGCCACGAAGATAGGTAGCTGCAGTAAATCCCGTTAAATCGCCTACTACACCGCCACCTAATGCCACGAGAAGATCTCTTCTATCAAAATGATTCTGGATCAAGGTCTCATATAGGTCGCCAACGGTGTCCAGATTCTTATTTGCCTCACCAGCTTCAAAGGTATGGACAATTACAACATCAAAAACGTCCTTTAAAATGTTGCTGACAGTCTTGGCATAAAGTGGTTCTACGTGGGAATCGGTAACGATACATGCCTTTTGGCACTTCTGATATCCTAACTTCTGTAAATGCTCTGCCAGAGCTGTAAAATCCTGTGTCAGCTCAATAGAATAAATCTGTGTGCCCTCTGAGGTAACAGAAATTGATCTTGCCATTACAATATCTCCTTTTCAATCATATCAATTCTTATAGATATTATATTTAAATTTAATACGTCCCTTTCCGGTGGTTCCAGATTCTGTCAGATAGATAAAACGTCCGTAGCCCCGCACGGATACGATATCCTCTGGATGGCAGGTATAAGTCGAATTTTGCATCAGTTTGCCATTGACGAACACCTTTTCCTGTCGAAAAAGTTCTAGAGCCTGACTGCGGGACAGCTTATGTACGCAGGCAATGACGGCATCCAAACGGTTTGACGTGATGATTCCGTCACGCTCCTCTAATTCCTGATGGATGGAAAGCTCGGATGGAGAACATTCTATAAGATTGACGATAGTATGACGTATCTTATCCAGATTCTCTCTAAAATAATCCGCCATTCCCTCCTCACAGAGAAGATAATACTCATCCTCTCCCACGATAATATCTCCGATCTTGCTGCGATCCACGCCCAGCTTCATAATGGCACCAAGGATATCACGATGTCCTAACTTCTCTGCAAATTTCGGATAAGTAGGCGTGATTTTTAGTGCAGTGATTGGATAATCCCATTCATAATAAAGAGCATCAGGAATAAAAGCTATAATCTGACGCTCTGCATAAGGTACACCTCCGAAGCTCTCTGTCTTGGTCTCAAAGAGCTTTTCGGATTGGTGATAAATATTCAGTTCATTTAAATTAAGGAAATCGCTGAATAACACGATTCCCTTTCTATTTGCCTGCTTAGACAGGTCAATAAGTCTCTTTTTACAAAGTTCCTGCTCGTTCATGATTAAAAATCTGTCTGAACTCCTCTTGACTGGAAGGTATCGACCAGACTTAAGAAGTCACCTGAAATGTCTACGGATGCTGGTGTAATAATGAATATGTAATTAGAAATCTTCTGGAGATTACCACTGATTGCAAAACAAGAACCAGAGGTAAAGTCGATGATTCGCTGTGCGATCTCCACATCAAGACCTTCTACATTCAATACTACGGTACGGTTATTTAACAATGTCTCTGTAATCTCTCTAGCATCTTCCACGGAAGTAGGCTTAATAACACATACCTCCATGCCAGAGGAAGCTGGCTTCTTCACTGGACGGATCGGTGTTACCTTTGGAGAAGTCTTAACTGGCTTCTCGAAGGACTTCTCTTCTTCATAATCATCATCGAAGTCTGGTTCCTTCTTCTCCTTGCGGAATGAACTCTTAGGTTTTACCGGTTCCTCCTCGTAATCATCATCGTAATCATAATCCTCGTTGTAAAAATCTTCATCATCATCTGGGTTGAGATGTAAAACATCCAAAAATTTATCTAAAACGCCCATTTTATACTCCTATATTACGCATTACTTTTACTATAATCTCTCTCACCGAAAATACCGGTACCTACACGAACCATGGTCGCGCCCTCTTCAATGGCTACCGCATAATCGCCGGTCATACCCATGGACAGTATTTCCATAGATACATTATCTATGTTTTTATTTGTTATGTCAACAGATAATTGCTTTATTTTGCGAAAATAAAGGCGATTTTCCTCGGCATCCACAACATATGGGGCTATTGTCATAAGTCCTTTGATGCGAATATTTTCCAATTTGGAGATTTCCTCTACCAAAAGGATGGCATCCTCTGCTGTGGTTCCAAACTTCGATTCCTCTCCGGCAATATTTACCTCTACGAGAATAGGAACAATAATATTCTTCTTCTTTGCCTGAATATTGATCTCCTCTGCCAGACGATAGGTGTCCACAGAATGAATCAGAGAAACGCGGTCAACAATATACTTTACCTTATTGCGCTGTAAATGACCGATCATATGCCACTTGATATCAGAAGGAAGCTTGTCCATCTTATCACACATCTCCTGCACTTTGTTCTCACCAAAGTCACGGATGTTCTCATTATAAATCTCTTCCAGCATAGAGACTGGCTTCGTCTTACTAACTGCGATCAGAGTAACCTCTTCTCTTGCTCTTCCAGCTCGCTTACATGCGTCCATAATATTTTGCTCAACATTTGCTAAATTTTCCTTTAACATTACAATCCTCCATATATATTTACTTGATTAACTCATTTTCTTGTATCTTACTACCATCCAGTGCGATGTGATCGTACAGGGCGATACCATAGGTAGTGCCAGTCTCTACAATGGCATATTCCTCATTCTGGTAGAGAATATCGATCTGTTTGAATACGGCATATCCCTTATTGATGTTATAGACGCCCTTTAACACAGCGGTATTACTGCCCACCTTGTAGGTGGAAGTTGAATCTGGCTTTAATATAATATCATCTGCAGATACATCCTCGCTGTCGATATAGTAATATTCTTCCGTCTCATAGTATATTGTAGGCGCAACAAACTCAGTTATGGTCTTGCCATCCTTGTCCTCCCGCTGTACCAGCAATCCATCCTCCGAGGAATCGCCGCCCTTCATAAAGTACTCAATTGGTACGGTGTAGAATTCCTTCTCCGTAATGGCAGAATTTGGAATCTTAAGACCAGTCTCCTCTGTCAGTAAAAGTTCCACTTCAATATAACGATCCTTTGCATAGCGTATCATAGAATTACGCAATGTAAGAATCAGATAATTCTGCCCATCCCGCTGCTGGATCGTATAGGTTGCATAAGCCTTCTTATCATCCTTTACAAAGCGAAGCTGCAATGTATCATCATCTGCCAGCTCGTCAGCCACGTCCTGAGGGATTGGCAATACAATATTCCAATATTCACTGGTAATTAACTTATAGACTGGAGAACCAGAATCCACACTGAGGGAATTCTGACTGCTTGTCCTGGTATATGAGGATTCATTGAACATATCCGTTGTGAAGGTCTCTGTGGTCACGCCCTCATAACCATCGCAATAATAGACTACAATACCTGGTCGCTCTGAGGAAATCAGATGAAAGGTATTGCTCGCCTGAGCAGAAGTCGTGTAATCTGACAAACTGTTCAAAGCCTTAAGACTGAGAGCTTCATTCAAGGCAGAATCAATATTTTCCTTAAAAGCATAGACATTATAATATGACTGAGCATCATATGAAGATTGAAAATCATAGATACTTTCCTCAATCTCGGATAGGTCGCCAGATTCCAACATAGATACATCCTGACTTGCCTCCTGAATCTTCTGGGAAATGTCTCCATTCTCATCAATGGAATAGACCAGATTATTAGCAGAAACCCGAGATGCCTCTTTGACATAAAAATTCACAGCGCCAGTGTAATTGGAATAGTAGACCTGCTCTTCACGCAGAATCAGTCCCTTGTAGACATTATTTTCTGCCATGGTTCCCTGCTGTACCTCATACACGGAGATGTGAGTCGTTGTCATATAGGAAAATACATTAAATACCAAATAAATAAAAATAATGATAAAGATAATGACACCTATATTAATATTGAAAGGTTTCCGGTATTTGACTACCTTTTTATTTTCACTCAAAAGATTATCCACCTCTTTAAAATTTAACATTCTTATTCTAACATTTTATAGGAAAGAAAACAACTTTTAGTATGAATAAAAATAACATTCTAGACAGATAATATAGAAAAAAGGAGGCATTGATATGAATACAAATTGGCTGGATTATACATTGCTTACACTCGTTATTATCGGGGCAATCAATTGGGGGTTAATCGGATTCTTTCGCTTTGATCTTGTGGCATTTATTTTTGGTGATATGTCATGGTTCTCAAGAATTATTTACGCAATTGTTGGGATTGGCGGTCTGTATTTGATTAGTCTGTTTGGTAGAATTCGTTCTATTGATAAGGAATAAATATGAAAACTCCAAGAAAAAAAGTGCTGTAATCAATACAGCACTTTTACATAAAATCTAAGTTATAAGGAAATGACTATCTTTGCCTTTGCACTCTCAGGAAGATTCTCACTATCACGAGAAACGCTTAAGATGAACTTAACGTTGTACTTTTCGCTGATAATGTCAAGCTTCTGAATCGCGTGACAAATCTCTTCATCTGTCTCAAGAGAAGCGATTGTAAGAAAACTATCTAAATACATCTCTTCAAGATCATTATCCTGTGATACGATACCACAGATAAAACCAAGGAACTCATCACAGTTATCGATTGGATAATCGGTAACATTAATCAGACGAACCTTATTATTCAATTCATACATGTGCTTCTGGCTCTTGTCAAGGTAAACAATATTTCCTGATGCGGAAGCAACGGAAGCGTTTACTTTTCCTAACAGTTCTTTTGTCTTACCTTTTCCCTTTTCACCTGAAATAATCTCTATCATGGCCATTTCCTCCTAGTAGTCCCGCTCTGTCATACAGTATGTTCTCTCCCCCGTCCATTATATCCAAGATATATCGGCAAGAATTCGTTAATCTGTATAAAAGCGATTGATTTTATAAACTAATTATAGTATATATGCACATAAAATACAACCGTATTTTCAAGGAAATCATACCAATTAATTGGCAAAGCCCTGCAACATCTCATTCATCAAAAGATATAGATTGGATTTGCCGTCTGCTTTGAATACAATTGAGATAATTGGCTGTCCAGAGGCATTATAAGAATACAGTACAAGACAATAACCAGCTTCTCCTGTGGTTCCTGTCTTGCCACCAACTACGGTAAAACCATCTGGAGTCTTAGTTGCACCAGTCAGATACTGATTGGTATTCTCCCAGGTACGCTCTACTGATTCCCCACTGGCATCAGTATAGACACAGTCATAGGACTTGGTACTTATAATGTCAAGGAAAGTCTCGTTTTCCACTGCCTTGGCAAAGATCAGATACATGTCATAGACAGTTGTATAATGATTCTCATCCGGAAGTCCGTTTGGATTGACAAAATGAGACTGGGTAGCTCCAAGTGCCAATGCTTCCTGATTCATAAGGGTAGCAAAGGATTCCACATCTCCTGATATATATTCTGCGATTGCGACGGCAGCATCATTACCACTGCGAAGCATAAGACCATAAAGCAGATCACGAAGCTTGATCACATCTCCTGCTTTCAAATTGCAGACAGAAGAATCAGATGCCTGATTCACCGCATTCTCGCTGATAGTTACATAGGCATCTAAATCATCACAATACTTAAGTGCAATATAAGCAGTCAGAACCTTCGTGGTACTGGCAGGATATAGTCTCTCATAGATATTCTTAGCATATACGACACTGTTTGTGGCAAGATTAAAAGTAGCGGCGCCTTCTGCTACCTGAGAATCTGTGACATCAGTACCAAGACTGACATCTTCTGACACACAGAGCAGACTGGCAAAATATGACTTGGAACTTCCCTGTGAAGTGGTAGAAATACCAACAGATGCAGTGGTGTCATACACATCGTATGGCATCGCAAGATCTGATGTATTTGTACCACATCCTGAGGTCATAGCTACTGTCAATGCCACAAGCAAGCATAAGATTCTACTTGTACATTTCACGCCACTCTAAATCTCCTCTATCTAATGATTTGATCAACAGCTCGGCTGTTGCAAGATTGGTTGCAAGTGGAATATTATGTGTATCACAGATACGGATTACATTGTGAACATCCGGTTCATGTGACTTCTGTGTCAATGGATCGCGCAAGAAAATAACAAGGTCAATCTCATTGTGCTCGATCTGAGCACCCAACTGCTGTGCTCCACCCAAGTGTCCTGCCAGATACTTGTGAATGTTAAGATTGGTCACTTCCTCGATTAATCTTCCTGTGGTTCCAGTTGCATAAAGCTCATTCTTACAGAGTATTCCTCGATATGCAATACAGAAATTCTGCATTAACTTCTTTTTAGAGTCGTGTGCGATTAGTCCAATGTTCATGGTTATGGTACCCCCTGTTAATATTTTTTAGGCTGCAGACCAACATTTAGAACAAGTCCGATACCTATATATAATGACCATAATGATGTCAGGCCGTAACTTACAAATGGCAATGTAACACCAGTATTTGGAAGCAATCCAGTTGCAACACCAATGTTAACAATGCTCTGGAAACCGATGAGCGAAGCCATACCACAGCATATCAGTCGTCCAGCAGTGTCTTTTGCTTTTCTAGCAATAAATATACACTCAATTGTGATGAAAAGCAAGAGAATTATGATTGCTGCAGTGCCGAAAAAGCCCAGTTCTTCGCCTACTACGGCAAAAATAAAATCATTCTGGGGCTCTAATATGAACTTACCATTTTTAACGGAAGTTGGGTCTGTATTGCCCAATCCTTTGCCTAAAAGCTGTCCAGAGCCGATTGCCATAATAGAGTTCTGCTGCTGGTAGGCAATGTCAGGATAATCCTCTGGATATAACCATGCCATGATTCGTCCCATCTGATAGCTTCGGATCAAAGGAAACTTATCCTGTATAATCAGTGTCAAAAGGATAAAAAAGGTCGGTACACAGACAGCTAACACACTTACTACGATCTTGTAACTGATTCCGGCAACAAAAATCATCGCCACGAACATAAGGGCTGTCACGATGGTGGTCGATAGATTCGGCTGTGCTAAGATAAGTGCCAGCGGAATACCGATCAATACCAAGGAACAGATGATGATCTTGGCAGAACTGATCTTTTCTTCATGCTTCATGAAATAATATGCAAAAAATAGAATCAGCAATATCTTGACCAACTCAGAAGGCTGAAACTGAAAGCCTCCAATCTTGAACCAGCGCTGTGCTCCCTTACTATCCTCTCCTGCCACCATAACAAGGATCAACATTGCAATTGCAAAAAGATAAATTGGCCACGAGAACTTCAAAATGAAGTTATAATCAAAGCAGGAAACAATTGCCATGATAATAAGTCCGGATATCATACCGATAAGCTGCTTCTTCTGGTCGCCCGGACTGGCACTTCCAACAAGAAGAACTCCAAGGGTATTTAAGGCGGCCACAAGTATGACTAATATGAACTTGTAATTCTTTAGTTTGTACTGTTTTAACATATGCTTCTCTCTTTGTGTTACACGCTAGGGTGTGGTTTATAATCCTTTAGGATGATTTTGATTTCTATGTTCTCTGGTTCAATGTCCACATATTTTGTAACGATAGAACCGATTTCATGCCGAATTTGATTCAGCGTATCTTCATCAAGCTGTTGCTTTCTAGCATCGATCATAAGCTTTAATCGCTCTTTTGCAATAGAGCTTGAGATATCCGGTGTGCTGTTGTTGTTATTCTTTTTTTCGGAAGTTCGCTTCCCGGTTCGATGACACATATCACACCAGCTTTCTGGCGTTCTTTCCCCAAAGAACCTTGGAGAATAGCTTTTTTCGCCTGATATAATCTGGAATGTCAACATCCTCGCCGTTTAATCGCTGGGCAATATTTTGATAGCAGCTTTCAGAAATGGTATGGTGTCCAATTACCGGTTCGCCGTGATTCTGGCAGACGATTACTTCCTCATCTTCCAGAACAACACCTAATAAATCTGCTTCCAGCAATTCCGAAATATCTGGTAGATCCAGCATATTTCCATCCCGCACCATCTGTCTACGAAAGCAATTTACCAAAAGGCTTACCTTTTCGAATTTTTGCCTCCTTAATAACTGAAGCACACAATCTGCATCATGGATTGCCGCAATCTGCGGAGTCGTCACTACAACGATATGATTCGCATCAAAGGTTGCTAGACGAAATCCCTCGTCAATTCCTGCCGGGCTGTCGATTAAGATATAATCGAACTCCTCCCGCAGATCATCCAATAAAAGCTTCATTTGCTTTTCCGATAAACTGCTTTTTACATCATTGGAGCAGGAGGACGGGATGATCCACAAATTCGGATAACGCTTGTCCCGAATCAGCGCTTGCTTTACGCGGCAGCGCCCTGTAAGTACATCTACCAGATTATATAAGATCCGGTTTTCTAATCCCATTACCACATCAAGGTTCCTTAAGCCGATATCAGTGTCAACCAATACCACCTTTTTATCTAACAGTGAAAGTCCTACACCAACGTTGGCTGTTGTGGTCGTCTTGCCAACGCCGCCTTTTCCTGAGGTAAAAGTAATGACTTCACCCATTCAGAAGACCTCCTGTTTCTATTGTTCAGACCGAATATAACGGTCTGACATTAATAATACCGTCGCAGACGGTAGCAATTTTTGCCTGCGAGGTCTTATTACGTTTGGAAAATAGAGATGGCTTTTCCTTCTCTATTGCAGGACCATAGATTCCTGCTATGTTATATTTTTCAGGCAAGAACTCCAATGCTGAGACGAATGCATCTGGCCTTCCGTCCATGCCGGCATAGGCACTGCCCTTTAATGTACCAAGTACTACGATATCTGACTTGGATACGACTGTGGCACCCTCTGGAACATCTCCAATAATGACGATGCTCTCGTCTGTCTCGATCTGTTCTCCCTGTAAAAGACTGCCGTGATAAAAGGAACCTGATACTTTCTTGACAGGGGTATTGGCAGCCTGCTGTTCCTTTATTTTCTGACGGATGATCGCGTCCCGTATCTCGTCATTTTCGATGATACATAAGATCTTGATCTTGGTCTGGGACATGATAACATCCACGATCTGATACTTTTCCTCGTCACTTAGCTCCTTTCCCTCAAAGGAGATGGCAAAGGATGCATCGGCAAAGAATTTCTCAGATTCCTGAAACTTTTTTAAAATCTCATCCAGCAGTTCTTCAAAAGAAAGTTCTGGATTCAATATCAGATTGATACCATTTTTGCTGCTTTTTATGATGACTGACTGACTCATGAAATGCCTCCATTAATCACTAAATTCATTGGAAGAAGAATCTACCTCTTCTGCCTGACCGCTCAAGAGCGTTTCTGCGTCTTCTACCCCAAAGTAATATGCAAAGACATTACGGGATAACTCAGCAGCATTATGTGAAGTATATCCATATGCAATACGTGTTGCAATCGATATCTCTGGATCGTCATAAGGAGCATAACCGACGAACAATGCGTGGTTGGCTCGCTTTAGGTTCTGCTGTGCCGTACCAGTCTTACCGGCGGCAGTAATTGGGAAGCCATCAAATTCACTGGTGTTCTCAACTACCATTCGCATACCAGCATGAATACCATCCCATTCCTCTGCACTCAAGACATCCACTGTGTTGCGGACTTCTGGCTCGTAGGTCTTTAACACATTTCCCTCTGAGTCTTCTACTCTATTCAGCAAAGTATAATTATAAACAGTTCCACCATTTGCCACAGCAGTCACATATCTGGAAAGCTGTACGGTGGTGTATTTGTTATTACTCTGGCCAATCGCCGCCATGACAGGGAATTCGTCTGCAATCTGAGGACTTGCCTCCTCGATTTCGATTCCAGTCTTCTCATCTAATCCAAACAAGCTCGCATATTCCTGAATCTTAGAGATACCAAGCTCTGCATCATAGCTTGTGTTGTAATTGTTGGTACTGAGACGATAACCCACTTCATAGAAATAGTAGTTACAGGAATCGCGGATTGCTTCCGATACATTGATCTCACCATGAGTGGAAGGATAGACCCAACACTTAGGGCGGTTACTGATATTCTCATATTCACCTAAATCCTTAATGCGTTCACCCAATGTAATATAACCCTCTGAAAGTCCTGCTGTGGCGGTTACCATCTTGAAGGTAGAACCAGGTGCTGTACCCTGCTGTGTTGCATAGTTGTACTGCGGCAGAGACTTATCATTCTGTAGGCTATTAAAATATTCCGCATCTACCGTGTTGGCAAGTCGGTTACTGTCATATCCCGGATAACTTACCAATGCCAAAATCTCACCAGTGTCCGTATCAGTGACGACACAGGAACCGGAGCATGGATCCAATGCCAGCTGAGCTGGCGTGATAGCAAGGGTTCGAATCTTTTCCTTCAAGAAAGATACCGCTGTGGTAGAACCACTTTCAAGACCAGCAATCTCATCTTCATCATATGGAAGTACGTTCTGGTCGAATAAAATCAGACACAACTGCTTTCCTGAAATAGCTTCACTTTCAATCAGATATTGGTATATAATCTTAGAAAATTCAGCTTCAGTAAAAATATCCTCGAGAATATAAGCGCAAAGTGCATCGTAAATCTCTGTGGAATCTGAATATTTTTCTTCTACTGTGAACTTGGTAATATCAATCCAGTTCTGAGAAATCGCATGATTCAGATAGAGATTAGGGCTGATGGTTCCCTGTTGCCATTGCTGATATACCTCGTCCGTAGTATCGATGCTACTTTCAATCAATATACCATTTTTCTTTAGGCGATTGATAATGTAAGTAAAATAATCCTGTTCCTCTTCGCCCAGATCCTTGAAATCAGGAGCACTTTCACTGCTTAACTGGGTGGAGATCCGATCTCTGACAACAGACTGTCTGGCCGAGAAAATCTGCCAAACTGCTCGTTCTGTGGCAGTGGCATCCTCATCTTCAAATATCTCAAAATCAATAACGTTATTATTAATCAGTGCAAAATATACATCGGTAATCGGAATCGGAATATCTGAATACGGATTATCGATATTGGAATAGACAATACCTGCAATCTCCTGTTCTAGCAGATTGTATACTGCAATTTGCAGCTCACTATCGATGGAGAGATATACGTCATTTCCAGCCGTAGGCTCTTCACGCTCAATGACTTCAATTGCCTTTCCCATATAATCTACATATAGCTTCTCATAGCCCTTTTCACCACGAAGCTCGGCATCCATAACCTGTTCAATACCGCCCTTTCCGACAACATCGTTAAGGGTGTAACTATCGTCCGTTGCTGAAAGTGTGGCATATTCCTCTGCAGAAATCTTACCAGTATATCCTAGAATAGATGCAAAATACTCACTGTTATTGTATCTACGAATCGTATCACTAAGTACTTCTACACCCTGCAATTCCTGAGCATGCTCGCTGATATATGCAACAGATGCTTCTGATACATTGGTAGCAATCGGGGTCGCAATATACTTCTGATAAGCATTCTGTGCCATAGCAAAACGCACTACGACGATCTTATAAGCCATCTCAGCATCGTATTCCTCGCTGACACCAAAACGATCATTTTTCAGATATTCCATAATCTGATCTTCGGTAGCTGCTGAGGTGTCGTAGCCTAACTTTTCATCGAAGCCAAGATTGTCATAGGAAGTCTCGCCATAGACATCTGCCAGAAATCGCTTCCATGATGTTCCCGTCACATTGAAGGAATAACTACCATCTTCTTCTAGATTAATCTTAAAGTCATTTACAATGGAATCACCATTTTTTTCCAGTGCTGTCGCAATCTGGGCAATCTCCGCGTTGAGCGCCGTATTCTTGCTGTCTGTTGAACTATACGTACCATTATCCTCAATGGTAATGGAATAAGCCAGTTCATTATAGGCAAGTAGTCTGCCGTTACGATCGTAAATGTTTCCTCTGGTACTGTTTAAGGTACGTTCCTTTACAATTCTTAATGTGTAATTGTCCTGATATTCTTCGCCGTTAATAATCTGAAGATAAAATACACGCCATAAAAGCACACCAAACAACAATGTGAATAAAACAGTTGCAACGGCCAGTCGTGATTTAAAAAACAGGCGAAATACTTCTTTTATATTTTCAAACAAACTTACTTGCACTCCTTTTTTCAATGACTTCAAGCCGCTGGTTGATATGGAGAATAATCACATACAAAAAGATAGTGATTACCATGGTATAGACTAACTCTGGTATGATAAGATTCCAGAAATAATAGTTAAAATCAAATCGATTGCGGAACAAAAACAGGAAAAAATAGATACATAGGTTACAACTAATATCGCTACCTGCAATCAAAAGCATTGGTAGCTTAATGTCCTCTGGATAAAACATCTTACGAAAATATCCGTTCAGATATCCAATATACATATATACAAGTGCATAAAAGCCTAGAATGCTACCACTAAAGACATCTAAGAGCAGACCGCAGAAAAAGCCGATAAAAAGCCCTTCTTTCTTACCTCTCATAAAACCAAATGAAGATACCACGATAATCATCAAATTTGGCGAGATGGAAGCAAAAGAAAGGGTCTGAAATAGTGTTGTCTGAAGCAGATAACATATTACAATAATAATAAATACAGTAACTTTTCTTCTCATAGATCCCTCTGCTTATTCTTCTGTTGTCTGCTTCTTATCAAGAATTACCAATACTTCTTCGATATGCTCGAAATCCACTGCTGGTGTAAGCGTACCAGACTTGGTCAGATTGTTGGAATCTGTCTCAAGACTACTGATATATCCAATCAGGATACCCTGCTGGTACTTATCTGAGATATAAGAGGTGACGATAGGATCTCCTACCTGAACCTCGTTATCACTGTCATTTAAGTTAGAAAATTCAATGACCATGTTTTCATTCATATTCTGTAAGCTTCCAGTTACAATGACATTGTCTGAAGTGGTGGTCACCATTCCGCCTACCTTAGCAGTATCTGTGATAATGGCAGTAACTGTGGCATAATTGGGTCCTACATCCGTTACGATTCCTACCAGACCACTACCCGCAATAACATTCATGTCTACTTCAATGCCATCCTCAGAACCTTTGTCAATGGTAAAACTGGAAAACCAATTGTTTCCACTCTTTCCGATGACATTTGCTGCCACCTTCTCGTAACTTGGATATTTTTGATCCAGCTCAAAAAGCTCCCGCAGATTCTCAAGTTCATACTGCTCTAAATTAACAGTATTTAATTCAACAGTAAGCTCGTCCACCTGCTTACGCAATGCCTCGTTCTCAGCCATGACCTCATTTAAGTTCTTGAAGTTGTCTGCCTGCTCAGTAATCCAGCTACCAACGGTATTGATACCGCGCTGCATAGGAACAAATATATAGCCTGCTACCGCATTAAGTGGTCCGCCGGATATGTTAAGCGTAAAGCTAAGCAACATGATTACGACGCAGACGCCTGTCATTATCATCAGTATGTACTTCGGTGGTTGAACAAATTTGGGTTTTCGTTTCATAATATCCTCTATAACAATATCTTACTCTTCATACTGAATGCCAGATGCTTGAACTTGCTGTCAGATACAATCTTAATTAATCCGCGTACAACGCACTCCTCTGGCTCCTCACAGGTATTAATCTCAATACCTGTAATTTGACGGAATAACTGATCCAGATCATGAATCTGGGAGCTTCCGCCCGTAATATAGATACCAGAATGAATGATATCCTTAGCCAACTCTGGCGGGGTCTTCTCTAAAATCATCTTGATGGAATTGCAAATAGTATTCAAGGTGTCCTTGATCGCATCATAGACAACGGAACCGGACATCTCCATCTCGATTGGAAGTCCACTCACTACATCTCTTCCTACAACGACCATAGTGTCGGTATTGCCCGGTACGCCGGAGCCTAATGTCTCCTTCATGCTCTGGGCAGTCTTCTGTCCAATTACAAGGTTATACTTGCGCTTTACATGTGTGATGATAGATTCATCAATCTTGTTACCACCTGAGTGAAGCAGATCACTTAATACAAGTCCACCCAGAGAGATTACAGAAATCTCAGTAGTATCTGCACCGATATCTACTATCATAATACCAGTAGGCTGATTGACATCCAGCCCCAGACCAACCGCATCTGCAATTGGTTTCTCACAAAGAAGGACACTCTTTGGCTTTAATTTGCTCTTATAGAACATATCAAAGAATGCCTTTTTCTCAACCTCAGTAATATCAGTTGGAACAGCAACGATAAATTCTGAGCCGCGCAACTTTCCTTTGATATTTTTCTCAAGATATGTCTGAAGCATAGTTTGCAGATTATTAAAGTCTGCAATGACGCCTCCTACGACTGGGAATGTAACCTGAATTGTCTCAGGAGCCTTCTCATACATTGCGTATGCATCGTCTCCATAAGCATAAATCTCATCCTTATTCACCAGCGCAATGGTGTTCTTCTCGTTTAAAATCTTGTTGGATGCCTTACAATAAATCTTCATATTGCAGGTACCAAGGTCAATACCATACACGTTATTCGTCATAGTTCTCTCCCTTTATATTATTCTTTTGCGTTCCGTGTAACTGTAATAGGTCTGATCACCAACAATAATGTGATCTGCCAACGGAATACCTAACAAGGCTCCGCATTCTGCGACCCTTTTGGTCACTGAATCATCCTCCGCTGACGGTTCGGGAGAACCACTGGGATGATTGTGTACCAGTACAACTTGCACCGCATTGTGACGTATCGCACCCAGAAAAATCTCCCGGGGTGATACCAATGTGGCAGTTGCACTCCCTACGGACATGATAACATCTTCTAACAGACGGCACTTGGCATCAAAATATAATACCAAAAGCATTTCCTGCTTCTCGTGCCGAACCCGCTCCATGTAATAATTGGCGATTGACTTCGGATGGTTCAGACATAATCGATCTTGATAATGTGTCTCCGAAATACGCCGTGATAATTCTGCGATGCATTTGAGTTGAATCGCCTTAACTTGTCCAATTCCATGAATCTTTTGCATATCTTCATAAGAAATCTCATAAAGATTTAGAAGATTACGATTCCCTCTGCTCAAAAAGTCCTGGGAAACCTCTATGGACTTCCTGCCATGGGTTCCAGAACGAATGATTACTGCCAGAAGTTCTGCATCACTTAAAACTCCGGCTCCGGATTTTAAGAACTTCTCATAAGGTCTTTCTGAATCCGGTAATTCCTTGATTGTTGTGTAGTTTTCCTTCATATTGCTTCCCTTGCCAGCTAGCTTATTAATACTGGCGCTCTCCCTCGGAAACAAATTATGTCAACCTGGACAATGCGAAAACTTACATCATATTTTAACATAACAAGTCTGCATTCACAAGATTTCGTTCCTTAAGTTTTTGTAAAGATTTCAAAATACCAAGTTTTGCATGATACCAAGTCAGACCACCTTGGAAATATACAGCATATGGAGGCTTTAACGGACCATCTGCACTAAGCTCGATGGATGAGCCCTGAACAAATGCACCTGCCGCCATGATAACGTCACTATCATATCCCGGCATCGCCCATGGCTCTGGTGTTACATAGCTATCTACTGGAGCTGCCGCCTGAATTCCTTCACAAAATGCAATCAATGCATCTGAATTATGGAAGGAAACTGCCTGAATAATATCGTGTCTGCTCTCGGAGCCATTTGGAACGACATCAAAACCTAGCTTCTCATATATGTTGGCTGCAAAGATTGCACCCTTCAATGCTCCTGCCACCACGGTCGGTGATAAGAACAATCCCTGATAGAAGGACTGCATGATACCAAGGGAAGCACCTACTTCCTTGCCTAGTCCCGGTGAAGTCAGACGATAAGCAGCATTTTCGACACATTCTTTTTTGCCGACAATATAGCCACCGATTGGTGCTAAGCCGCCGCCCGGATTCTTTATCAGAGATCCCACGATCATGTCAGCTCCCACTTCTAGAGGCTCGCGCTCTTCTACGAATTCGCCATAACAGTTGTCTACCATACAGATTACATCTGGCTTGATATTTTTAATAAAGGTAATCAGTTCGCCGATTCTTGTCACAGAGAGTGTCTTTCTTGGTGCATAACCCTTAGAACGCTGAATTGTCACTAATCCGGTGCGCTCGTTGATGGCATTTTTAATACCTTCGTAATCGAACTCACCATCTGGCAGTAAGTCTACCTGAGCATAAGTCACACCATACTCAGCAAGAGAACCCTTAGATGGACGGATTCCAATAACCTCCTCTAAGGTGTCATATGGTTTACCGACTGGTGATAATAACTCATCCCCCGGTCTAAGATTAGACATCAGTGCAAGGGCAAGTGCATGTGTTCCACAGGTGATCTGAGGACGAACTAAGGCATCTTCTCCCTTAAAACAGGATGCATATACTTTTTCTAAGGTATCACGACCGAGATCATTATAACCGTAACCCGAACTGGAATTAAAGCATTCTGCACATACACGGTTATCCTGCATTGCCTTGATGACCTTCATCTGATTATATTCTGCACGCTGATCGATTTCCTCAAAACGCTCCTTTAAGGATGCTTCGATCTTCTCGCCAAACTCGTACACTTCCTTGGAAATTCCAAGATTTTCATACTGTTCTATCATTAACTCTTTCATTTTCATTCCTCCTCAAGTGAGTATTTGCTTCTCTCGTAAAATCTGCAACATATGATCCAAAATTTTCGGCTCATTATAATCAAAGGCTTCCTTATCGAGCCAGATCACATCTCGTTCCCTGCGGAACCAGGTCAACTGTCGCTTGGCAAAGTGTCTTGTTTCTCGCTTGATGATGTAGATTGCTTCTTCCAAAGTGGATTTGCCATCCAGATAGTCAAGAATCTCTTTGTAGCCAAGCCCTTGCATGGACACCATGCCGCTGTGACAGCCCATCTCTTTTAGGCGGGTCACCTCTTCCACCAGACCTCTTTCTGCCATAATGACGACACGCTTATCAATATTCGCATATAGCTTTCCCCTGTCATCATTTAGGACAAAGTAAGCAAAGTTATAAGGCGAGGTCTTCTGACGTTCCTTTTCGTTGTGGGCAGATATTTTCTCACCAGATAAATGGTAGAACTCTAAAGCGCGAATGACACGCTTGATATTGTTGGCATGTATCGCTTCTGCTGATTCTGGATCAACTTCCTGCAACATGGCATGAAGATGCTCTGCACCCTTTTCCTTCGCAAGGCCTTCTAAGTGGCTTCGATATGCTTCGTCACATTCCTGCTCTGTAAAATCAATATCATAGAGCAATGCCTGTATGTAAAATCCAGTTCCACCCACGATAATTGGTATCTTGCCAGCAGCGTAGATCTCTTCTAAATGCTGCTTTGCCAGTTCCACGAAACGGACAACATGAAATTCCTCTGCTGGCTCTAATTCATCAATCAGATAATGGGAAACGCCCTGCATCTCCTCTGGCATGATCTTGGCGGAGCCGATATCCATATGCTTATAGACCTGCATGGAATCGGCAGAAATAACTGCACCATTTATGCATTTTGCCAGCGCAATGGAAAGGGCTGTCTTTCCAACGGCTGTCGGACCGGTCAGAATGACCATAGGTTTCTTATTCATCTTACACAATCCTTTTAAACTTTCTCTCGATTTCGTACTTAGTCATGGAGATAATCGTAGGTCTGCCGTGTGGACAATGATACGGGTTCTCCAGTGTCAAAAGCTCGTCAATGAGCTGCTCTGCTTCTGGTCGGCTGATGTGATTGCCACCCTTTATCGCAGCTTTGCAGGACATGGAAGCCACTTTCTCTAAGATAAGCTCTGGCGCTTCTCTGCCGCTGATATTCGTAAAGTCATCCAGCATATCAATGAACATGCTTTTCATATCGACCGCTTCAAAATCTGCTGGAATTGCTGTAATTGCATATTCTTTTCCACCGAATGGCTCAATTTCATAGCCAAAGGCGCTAATCTGTTCTTCATAGCGCTCCAACATTTCCTGCTCCTCTAAGCTTAAGGTAAGGATGATTGGTGGGCTGATACGCTGAGAAGAAAATTCCTTCTCTCTGACACGCTTCATAGTGCGCTCATAAAGCACCTTTTCATGGGCTGCGTGCTGATCGATGATAAAAAGCTTATCCTCGTACTCAATCAACCAGTAGGTGTCAAATAATTGCCCAATGATTCGATGCTTCTTTGCCGCATCCTTGGTGAGAAAACCGCTCTCTTCGTCTAAGAAGGTCTGCTGTTCGTAGCTTACTTCTGTTGAAGCAGTTTGAGTTTCTTTTTCTACTATGGTCTCCGGCATCTTCTGTTGTTCTTTCTCTGTTATCGGCTCAAGAATCTCCTGCTGTGGTTCTTCTATGCCTTCGGGAATTTCCTGTTCTGGCTCTGCCATATATGAACTGGATTCCATCACCACATCAGCCGCTTTGGAATTAACGGATGACTCTGACTGTGATTTCTTTGAAGAAAGTAACTTTTCAAATACACTTAAATTTTCTGGCTTGGAATCTACTACCTCCTGTTGTGGTGCAGATTGCGATGTGGGAATTCCTTGTGTCGGAACATCTGCTGACTTAGTAGCCGCGAGTTCGGACTTTACAGGCGCTGCTGGCGTTACGGATATAACTGGTCTTACAGGATTTTGTCCTGTCAATCGATCCCGATTCGGATACTTGGGTTCATATGGGCTATCCTTAGCAATGGAAGTTCGTAGGTCTTGAATTCTTCTTTTCTCAAAAGGCTCTGGTGTTTTTATGTCAATTGGGGCACGTTTTTCTGGCTTCTTCTCCTCCATCGGAACTTCTGGGATGAACTCCTTGTGCGTCAAAGTGTCCCGAATGATCTGGTAAAGCTTACGATAGATTTCCTCATTGTTAGAAAAGCGTAATTCCATCTTGGTAGGATGCACATTGACATCTAATAATTCTGTATCCATCGTAAAATAAAGCACACAGAATGGATACTGATGTTGCATCATAAAGCCCTTATAAGCTTCTTCAATTGCCTTGGAGAGCAAAGCACTCTTTATGTATCTTCCATTGATAAAATAATTCTCATAATTACGGTTTCCACGGGATATCAGAGGCTTTCCGATAAATCCCTTGACCTTAAAATATTCATTCTCCACATTCACAGGAAGAATAGATGCGGTAATATCTCTTCCGTAAATGTGATAAATCATATCCTTTTCATTAGAATTACCAGAGGTATGCATCTTGGTCTGTCCATTGTTGATGAACTTAAAAGATACATCTGGATGGGATAATGCAAGACGTTCCATCAAATCTCCAATATAATTGCCCTCTGTCTGGGCAGTCTTTAAGAACTTACGTCTTGCTGGTGTATTATAAAAAAGATTCCGGACAATAAAGGTAGTACCGTCTGGGGCACCTACTTCTTCATTCTCCTTTTCCTTTGAACCTTCAATGACATAGCGTGTTCCAGTTAGCTCACCGTAGGTCTTGGTGATAAGCTCCACCTGTGCTACGGCAGCAATACTGGAAAGAGCCTCACCACGGAAGCCGAGGGAACTGATACACATCAGATCCTCCACGCTCTTGATCTTACTGGTAGAATGACGTAAAAAAGCCAGTGGAACCTGAGAACGCTCAATACCACAGCCGTTATCTGTAATACGTATAAAAGAGATACCACCCTCCTTGATCTCTACGGTAACGGCGGTTGCCTTCGCATCAATGGCATTCTCCACTAACTCCTTGACTACGGAGGATGGGCGCTCCACCACTTCTCCTGCCGCTATCTTGTCAATTGTTTCCTGACTCAGTAATGTAATTTGTGGCATACTACGCCTCCTTCCTTCTCATTCGCAAATTTGGGCGTGTCGATGCACGACACGCTACCAGCGGTTCTTCGCCTTATTCTGCAATTCATACAATTTATTGAGTGCCTCAATCGGTGTGAGGTTACCCACATCCACACTCTTAAGTTCTTCTATGATATCGTCGTCCTTCATGGTGTCAAATAGTGACATCTGTGTCAGATCGACTTCGTCTAAACGCTCTTTTTTCTTCTTGCTTCCAGTATCTACTGTCAGATTTCTGGTGGCACCAGTGATATCGTTGGCAATCAGTTCTTCTACGATTTCCTTAGCACGATCAATGACGGAATCTGGCACGCCAGCAAGCTTTGCCACCTGAATACCATAACTCTTGTCTGCGCCGCCCTTTACGATCTTACGAAGAAATACAATATCGTCTCCCTTTTCCTTAACGGCGATACAGTAATTATTTACATTATTTAACTTGCCCTCAAGCTCTGTCAGCTCGTGATAATGGGTCGCAAATAATGTCTTTGCGCCAAGGAGCTTTGGATTGCTGATGTGCTCTACCACTGCCCATGCGATACTCAGACCATCAAAGGTACTGGTTCCTCGTCCAATCTCGTCTAAAATAAGCAGTGATTCGGAAGTCGCATTGCGCAGGATATTTGCCACTTCGTTCATTTCCACCATAAAGGTACTCTGACCGCTGGCAAGGTCATCGGATGCCCCCACACGGGTAAAGATCCGGTCTACAATACCGATCTTTGCTGAGGTTGCTGGAACATAGCTACCAATCTGTGCCATCAGCACGATTAGGGCGGTCTGTCGCATGTAAGTGGACTTACCGGCCATGTTCGGTCCAGTGATAATAGAAATACGGTTATTGCCATTATCCAGATAAGTATCATTGTCAATGAACATATCATTATGAATCATTTTCTCTACAACTGGATGACGACCGTTTTTGATGTCGATGACACCATTTTCATTAATCTTAGGTCTACAATAATTATTCTGGTCTGCAACCAGTGCAAGGGACACAAATACATCCAGTCCAGCCACAGCTTTTGCTGTGCGCTGAATTCGAACCACCTCCGCTGCAATCTTGTTACGGACTTCACAGAATAAATCGTATTCCAGAGTGACAAGCTTGTCCTCTGCACCGAGAATCATATCCTCCAATTCCTTTAATTCTGGGGTGATATAACGCTCTGCATTTGCTAAAGTCTGCTTGCGCATAAAGTAATCTGGCACAAGATTCTTATAGGAATTTGTGACCTCCAGATAATAGCCAAATACCTTGTTATACTTAATACGCAGATTTTTGATACCTGTCTTTTCTCGCTCTTTCTCTTCCAATTCTGCCAGCCACGTTTTACCCTCTGTCTTGGCATGACGGTATTTGTCTACGTCCTCATTATAGCCATCTTTGATGATGCCGCCTTCTCTAACTGAAATTGGTGGATCGTCGATAATTGCTGCGTCAATTAAGGCATGAAGCTCGTCTAAGGTGTCCATGTCAGACTGAATGCTCTTCAATAACTCACAGTCAAACTCATCCAGTAATGTATGAATCGGTGGCAGCATTCCAATGGAATTGCGGAACGCAATGAGATCCCTTGGATTTGCTGACATATATGTAACACGGGTAATCAAACGCTCCAAGTCATAAATCGGATTCAGATATTCCCGAAGTTCCTCCCTTGTGATGACATGATTGTTGAGTTCGGCAATGGCATCCTGTCGCTTTTCAATCTCTGCTTTATCGATCAATGGCTGTTCTACATAGGAACGTAAAAGTCTAGCACCCATGGCTGTCTTAGTCTTATCCAACACCCACAACAAGGAACCTCGCTTCTGCTTTTCTCGCAGTGTCTCTACCAATTCCAGATTACGTCTGGTGGAGCTGTCGATGATCATATATTTTCCAGTAGAATATGGATGAATCGCAGAAATATGATCCAGATTATTCTTCTGTGTCTCATAGAGATACTTCAACAATGCGCCAGCCGCAATGGTGCCGCAGTCATAATCAATGAGACCTAATGCCTCAAGACTTCTCACCTTAAAATGCTCTTTTAACGTATTTTCTGCAAGCTCATCTCCAAAATACCAGGTTTCCAATGCGTAAATTGTAATCTTAAGTCGATGGCGCATATCGTCGATATCGACACCACTCATATAAAAGCTCTCGTTACATATAATTTCAGATGGTGAGAACTTATTGATCTCATCCACCAGCTTTCGCTCGGAATCCACCTCAGTCACATAATAGTCGCCTGTGGAGACATCTGCGATGGAAATACCATACTTATCTGCCAGATAGACAATGCACATAATATAATTATTCTTGGATTCATCCAACGCCTGCATGTCCATATTGGTACCTGGCGTAACGATACGGATGACCTCACGCTTTACCAGTCCCTTTGCAAGCTTGGGATCTTCCACCTGTTCACAGATCGCCACCTTATGTCCGTTTGCCACCAGTCGGTTCAAATATCCCTCCGCTGCATGATACGGGATACCGCACATTGGCGCACGCTCTTCCTGACCACAGCTTTTGCCAGTCAGGGTCAATTCCAGTTCCTTTGATACCACGATGGCATCGTCAAAAAACATCTCATAAAAATCACCCAACCGGTAAAACAGGATACAATCCTTATATTCTTCTTTGGTCTGCAGATATTGCTGCATCATCGGTGTAAATTCAGCCACTTACTTTTCCTCAACTTCTATAAAATAATTCATAATTAAAATGATTGCTCAGATTTTAAAATTGCTTCCGCTACCTTAAGGCCGTCCATTGCTGCGGACATGATACCTCCGGCATAGCCAGCGCCCTCACCGCATGGGTAGATACCAGTCACAGCACCCTGAAATGATTCGTCACGGGAAATCCGCACCGGAGAAGAAGTTCTACTTTCTACCCCTGATAGAATCGCGTCCTTGCGGTCAAAGTCAGGTATACTTCTGCTAAAATGGTGCATTCCCTCGATAAAAGATTCCTCCAATTCTGCTGGAAGTAATCCTCTTAAGTTACACAGTAGACCTGCGCCCTTTAATGTACTGGAAAAAGAACCATATTCTGTGGAAGCACGATTCTCGCAATAATCGCCAAAAAGCTGCTGTGGCACGCTACCGTTGCCAAGGGAGTATGCCTTTTCTTCTAATTTTTGCTGGAAACGTACACCTGCCAGTGCATCGTCGCCATCAAAATCCTCTGGTGTCACCGATACAATGATGGCACTATTGGCATTTGCGCCATCTCTGCCGGAATAACTCATACCATTCACCGCAAGTCTGTGTTCTTCCGAAGAAGCGTTTACCACATAACCGCCTGGGCACATGCAAAAAGAATATACCCCTCTGCCATTGGCAAGATTGGCTGTTACTTTATAAGGTGCTGCAGGAAGTTTTTTATCATAAATATCGCCATATTGCTGCAAATTAATGTCGGCCTGTGGGTGTTCTACACGAAATCCCACAGCAAAAGACTTCTGCTCCATGACAAGCTGATTCTTCTCATGCAACATAACAAAGGTATCCCTCGCACTATGACCGATAGCAAGTACCACATGTCCAGTCTCCTGCCATGTGGTGTGATTTAATTCAATGGCACATACTCTGCCGTTTTCTACTCGGTAATCCGTCATGCAGGTCTCAAATAAGAACTGAGCTCCTGCCTGTTCCATAAAAATTCGCATATCACGAATGACTTTTGCCAAAATGTCTGTGCCGATATGCGGCTTATTTTCATACAAAATATGCATCGGTGCTCCGAACTTAACAAAGGTCTCAAGGACAAACTGATTTCTGCCCACGGGATCTTTGACTAAGGTATTGAGCTTGCCATCTGAAAAAGTACCTGCTCCGCCCTCGCCGAACTGTACATTGGATATAGTATCAAGGACACCAGTCTCCCAGAACTTCTCTACATCCTTGGTACGCTCTTCTATTCGTCTGCCTCTCTCAATCACAATTGGAGAAATCCCCTGTAATACTAAGGCGTAAGCACAGAATAAACCTGCTGGGCCGGCTCCAACGACAACTGGTCTCTTTACAAATGCTTCCTTCTTGACATCTGGAAGAATATATTTCTTGGGTTTGATTAACATAACATTATTATCGTTAACCTTTTTTAAAATCTTCTCCTCCGATGGAATATTAACGTTGACAGAATAGACATATTGTAGCATCGGCTTCTTACGTGCGTCGATGGATTGCTTGACAATCTGGTAGTCCTTTAACTGTTCTTTTTGTATTTTTAAGGCTTTACATATTTTTTGCTCTAACTGAGCCACACTGTGCTCAATGGGCAACTTAATCTGATTAATTCGAATCATTATGATCTATGAATTCCTTTCCCGGCTGCATGGACTCCAGCTACATAGCCACTGGACCACGCCCATTGGAGATTATATCCGCCACAGGTTCCGTCAATATCAAGTACTTCTCCTGCAAAATAGATTCCTTCTGCCATCTTGGATTCTAAGGTATCTGCATTGATCTCACTAGTGTCTACACCGCCAGCACATACCTGAGCCACATCGACGCCCTTGCTGCCAATGACATCTACCCGGAACTGCTTGATTTTCTGGCATAATCTCTGAATCTGCTTATTGGTAAGTTCATCTGCTGGTTGATGCAGATTGATCTCATTTTCCTTTAACAGTACATCAATCAATTTTTTGTTGAAAAGACCGATCAACGCCTCATTTGCCGTCTTTCCATGGGCATATTCCTTAAAACGCTTCTGCAACAAGGCAAAAAGCTCTGCTTCTGTAAGCTTTGGCATAAAATCAATCAAAGCATAGACCTGTCTCTTTTCCTTCAACGCTCTTGTGGCAAAACGGCTCAACTGAAATATCGGAATACCAGAAATTCCATACTCTGTGAGCTGCAATTCTCCCGTTTCCTGATAAGTTAGTACGTTCTGTGAGGGGTCTGATGACTTTTTGCTTGAATTTGCGCTTTTTTTATCCTTCTCTATGTATAAATTTATAGTACTTTCTGCACGGATTCCTGCAAGTGATTTGAAAAATGACTGCTTTCCCTGCAACTGAACAAGAGCCGGCACAATATCTATGAAATGGTGTCCGAGCCGCTCAATATATGGAAATGCACTTCCGTCACTTCCCGTTTTAGGTGCAGCAAGAAGTCCCGTGGCAAAAATTACACTTTTGGTCAAAAACGCGTCTTTGTCTGTGCTGATTTGATAGCCATTTTCCCGTTTTTTGATGGATTTTAGGTTACATGAGGTGTAGGTTCTGACCTTCTGATAGTCACATTCCATTCTAAGCACATCCAGCACAGAGGCTGCCTGCTCACTGGCAGGATAATAATAGCCATTTCGCACCTTAGGATAGATACCTAACTCTTCAAAAAAGGAAACTGTCTCCTCGAACCCAAACTGGGCAAAGACTGGCAATACAAATGCAGGGTCTTCTCCACGATAATAAGAGACACCCTGCAACGCGTTTGTATAATTACATTTTCCATTTCCAGTGGAAAGAATCTTCTTACCGACACGGTCCATATGCTCGATGATAACTGCACGCGCACCACATCTCGCTGCTGTGATGGCTGCCATCAAGCCTGCGGCACCACCGCCGATCACCGTTACATCTGTATTAATCATGTTTCACCTTATTTTCTTAATTTATCTCACACCTTTTGAATATAACACATACCTTTTGAATATACCACACACTTTTTGATTATTCAATGTAGTTAGCTGGAATAACTCTCAAGGAGTGCGTAAAGTTCACTTTCATCCGTCACCTTGATTCCATCCCGAAGTAATTCTAAGGTCTGCGCATCCAAATGCTGTGTTTGAATATTGGTTTCAAGTATGACAGTGCTTCCTGTATCATCATAGACAACTAATATCCCATCCCGTGCTAGAATTAGAAACTGGTATGGTTCCTGCACGCTCATGATTTCTGTTGTCTTTTCCTCAGCCACCTCTGTCATCTCAGCCATCTCTGTGTCTTCTGCCATCTGTATTTCTGGGATATTATCTCTGTCCTCAATATTTTTCCATATGCCAACTGTTCCGCTGACGCATACTACGAGCAATACGGTAAAAAGGCAAATACCTATCGTTTTTTTCATGTCTTCCTCCATTCATACGATAAGTATCTGCCATTTTCTGCCTATTTATTCAATTAACGTAACAGATGCATTTTTTTTGCAATAGAGACAAGGGTTCTGCCCTTCGGGAAGCGGAGGATCTCCTGTTCATTTAATCCCTTTAATAATAACAATAATACCGCGTAGGTACATACGCCAGCAACAATTGAGAAAATAGTTGCGATGCTATTGCTGCGCAGCAGGTAGAGGAACAACTTGTAAACAAGCCATACCACGATTCCCATTCCAGCAGCAGAAATTGCTGGAACGATAAAGGTCTTTCTGACCTCCTGCCGATAGCCACTGTACTTACTAATTGCCCGTGCATTCAGCACACACATAACAAAACTAAAGAACGCATTTGCAATAATCACTGCAAAGATATTGAGATCAAAGACAAGCATCAGTCCAACTAACACAAATAAATGTAATACCAGCGCAATCAATGCATTCTTAATTGGCACCTTCATACGGTTCATACCCTGCAACAATCCGTTAGACAGTGTCGAGAGCGAAGAAAATACGATGGTGATGGCACCAATCTGTAACATTCTTGCCGCAAGCTCAGAAGAATCTCCGAACAACAACTGAAGAATCGGGGATGCCAACACGCTCATTCCCATTGCACAAGGGAAGGCAATGACCATGATAAATCTGGTCGCCATGGCAATCTGGTGCTTTGCCTCACCCCTCTTACCACTGGCATATGCCGCAGAAAGTGCCGGTGTAGAGGATGCCGCCATGGAAGATGCAATGGCAATCGGTACATTAATCAGAACCATGTACTTTCCAGAATAGATTCCGTTCCATGCACCGTAATCACTCTTGGCATAGCCTTGAAATACTGCGATATTCTTATATACTGCCTGATCGATAAAGGCATTGCAGTTATATATAGTGGTACTGAGCAATACTGGAATCGTGGTAAGGATAAGGGTTCGCATAATGGAACTGTAAGAATCCACATTGCTCTTGCGCTCCTTCTTCAAGGTCTTTTTGAATACCCTTAGATACACGAAAAGGACAAAAGCTGCAAACAGCAAAGCTACCAAAGCTCCCGCTCCTGTTCCTATCGTACCACCTGCCGCACCGTAGGCAGCACCATAATTCTCAGCATTTCCCAAGAGCGCTCCTGCTTTTGATCCGTAAGAAAACAGAACATAAGCCGCCCATACGCTGACGATAGCATTCGCAATCTGCTCTAATATCTGTGACACTGCACTTGGCATCATAGTTCCAAGACCTTGGAAAAATCCTCGCATAACACCAAGAATTGCCACGATTAGAAGCGTAGGCACCAGAGTCTTTACTGCAAAGATACTAAGAGGTGTTCGCATCAAAGTATCTGTGATAAAGTCTGCACCAAAATACAGGATCACCGCTGCTATGGTTCCGGTCGTAGCTCCAAATATCAAGGCGCACTTTAAGATACGGTATACGTTTCTTCTCTTTCCCTGAGAAATATTAGCGGATACCAGCTTGGAAACTGCCAAAGGCAGACTGTAAGAAGATATAATTAATAAAATATTGTATATTGTATAAGCACTACTGTAATAGTCGTTTCCAGTGTCACCGATGATCGAAGTCAGAGGCATACGATAAACCAAACCGATGATACGGCTGATGATGGATGCTATTGCCAGAATAGAACCCTGCATCAGGAAACTTGTGCTGCTTTTCTTTTTGTTATTGCCCATAAAAAACCTCAATTTCTATTCAGCGTTCAAAATTTCTTAGTCTCTGGTGATATTCATCTCCTCTAAGATCTGATGCTGCTTTCCTTCCATCTCTGCCGCTTCCTCTGGCGTCATGTGGTCGTAGCCGAAAAGATGCAGCATGCTATGTAAAATTAGAAATGCAAATTCTCTGCGCTCACTATGACCATAAGCGTCTGCCTGCTCCTTTACCCGGTCAATGGATATGATGATATCTCCCAACATAATTTCCCCAGTGTCTGGATTAAAATTATCCTCATAGTCATCCTCTAAGGCAGAAAAATCGCCAGCCTTCTCATAGGATAACATTGGGAAGGATAAGACATCAGTGGGTGCATCAATCTCACGATAGGCACGGTTGATTTCCTGAATACCATCATTGTCTGTAAGAGTCAGATTCACCTCCGCTTCATATGGAAAATCCTCGTGGGAAATCGCAAAATCAACCACTTCCCTTGCCAGGTTCTCATAGTCAAAATCAAATATCACATCTACTTCTTTTTCAATATTCAGGCTCATAGCAACGCCTCCTCATTTACCAGATATTCACGAATCTTTAAAAACATATTCATACTAAGCCCCGACTTATCGTAAAGTCCCTGAGCCGAGAAATCATTTAAAGTCTGATAGATGACCATATCCTGATTCCATTCGCTGGACATGGTAGTGGAATCAAACACCTCTATCTTCTTGATAAGCCCGTCCACCATATGCACAATGGCAGATTCGATACTAGATGGCAACACCTGCTCACCATTGTACTCGCTGATAATCCGAATCACGTCCTCTGGGAAACATTCATTCTGAGCAATACGAATACCATTCTCAACAATAGAACCCACCTCAAGAATTCCAATACGATAATAAAATCCTGCGGCAGCACAGAGCTTATCGTCTGCATTTACCAGCTTTGCACACTTTGCAGATACTCTGGATACACGCTTTGCATGCTTGTAATCCGCTTTGGAAAACTTATACAGATCACGGTTCAGCGGATAGGCCTCATCGATAATATCTTCTAGGGTATCGACAATCTCCGCTTCCTTCACTGCCACGATCTTCGGATATGACATAATGAGGAAAATTACAATAAGCGCACCCTCGATCACACCATATATAAATAAGCTCATCTTAACTTCATAGTAAGTCAGATAATAAAAAATAGGTGGCAATATCGTAGACAGACACAGGATAATGAGCTGATACCAACTCTGCTTCTTACTGCTTTCCATCGCACCTGCCAACATACAGCCAAATAAGGTCATCAGACAATATAGAATCAATTCCTGCACACTACTGCCAAGAATAAGGCACACAATGGAATTGCAAAATATACCGATACACATCGCAATTCCCTGATTGCCAAAGGCTGCCATCAATATCGGCACAATTAGCATCGGCTTTAAGAACTCTGGGAGAAATGCTCCAGGTAATACAATCGCCCATGAAATCAGATATCCCAACAGAATCTTCTGGAAGGAGGTCTCCTTATTTCCAGAGATGATCTTATGCATGCGATTGCGCTCTAATACAAATAAGAGCAATGCAAAAAAGAGCAAATCAATCAAAAGATATATAAAAATCTCATCTACATATCGATTCTTCAATACAGCAATGATGGTTGTTGCACCCAGTGTCACAAGCAGCATAAAAAATATATTCATTAAACGCTTTGGCACAAAACGATCATTCATCACTCTTTCTTCTCCTGTTTCTATCTTCAGCAGTCGCGCTGGATCTACGACTTGTAGATGTTGTCTTTCTGCCAGCCGCAGACGCTTTCTTCTTACACTTATTCTCGTAATCCTCGTAGGCCTTTACAATCTTCTGTACCACAGGATGACGCACAACATCCTGACTGGTCAGCTCACAGATGCCAATCTCATCCACCTGTCGCAGCACCTTAAGGGCAACGTCCAATCCAGACTGGGTTCCCGGTGCAAGATCCTTCTGTGTGGCATCACCAGTGATGACAGCCTTAGAACCGAATCCGATTCGGGTCAAAAACATCTTCATCTGTGCCGGAGTCGTATTCTGTGCTTCATCCAATATGATAAATGCATTATCCAAGGTACGTCCACGCATATATGCCAGAGGAGCCACCTCGATCAATCCCTTATCCATATTCTTCTGGAAGCTTTCTGCTCCCATGATCTGATACAGCGCATCATAAAGAGGTCTTAAATAAGGATCCACCTTGCTCTGCAAATCACCCGGCAGAAATCCCAACTTCTCTCCTGCTTCAATCGCCGGACGGGTCAAAATGATCCTGCCCACCTCTTCATTCTTGAATGCAGTAATCGCCATCGCCATTGCCAAATAAGTCTTACCTGTACCGGCAGGTCCCATGCCAAATACGATCATCTTCTGGCGGATTGCATCCACATAAGCCTTCTGACCCAAGGTCTTAGGCTTTACCGGCTTGCCATTAATGGTATGGCAGATACAATCGCGATCAATCTCCACAATCGCAGACTCCTTTTCCTCTGCCTCAAGCGCTAATGCATAATTCACGTTCTGTTCTGTAATGACATTCCCGCGCTTAGATAATTCAATTAGCTGCAAGAATACATTGGAAGCTCGCTTACAGCGCCGCTCATCACCGAGAATCTTCATGCTCTCGCCACGTAGCACTACCGTTACATTCAAAGCTCTCTCTATCTTCTTAATATAAGCATCGAACTGACCAAATACATTTGCCATATGGTCAGTCGGAATATTTAATGATACTTCAGTCAGCCCCATCGTCCAGTTGCCTTTCTTCACTTGTGATATTCATAATCTCAGTGGGCTGGTAAGAAACAATGGATTCATAGGCATCTATGGTTCCATTTACCAGATAATTTCCACCCTGTTTTTCTATAATAACATTTTTTCCTATAATTTGAATACCTTTTTCTTCCAAATCTTTCAGGTAGTTCCCAAGGTTATTTGTAACAATCTGACGGATTTCCTTGTCTGTGTGGGTCTTCTCTACCTTATCTATCTCATGATAAGTCTCTTTGGTAAGCCATATGGGAAGATAAAAGTTATCTGTCACATGCAGTTGCCACGTATCGGAAGTCATTTTAAAGTTCTCATAGGAATTCTTAAAAAATGGAGATTCCAACAGAAAAGAACCTATGACAATGGTATAATGCTCCTTATATTCTCCTGTCTCAATCTCATCAACATAATCCGCTGCTATGGTATCCTTATAGACCTGTGTGACCCTTGCAACGATATCCGCGTCTGAGGACTCATAGAGATAATCGGCTACTTCCCCATTGTCGTTCATGATCTCAATACGACCACTGACCAGAATATCTCCCTGTTTCACTTCTGTACCAGCAGTCACAAGAGGTGTGCCGCTTCTGGTTATGATTTCTGAAACAGTGCCATCCTTGGATGCAACGATATCATTTACCGTATCATCCTTTTTCTCATATTGTTCTTCTGGCAATAGATTTTCCTGAACATCTACCGTCATCTTTGTTCCATATATCTTAATGGATGTCCAGATGACCTCACTGTATTGGCTACGCAGAGCTTCCTCCAACGCCTGACAGCTAATGTCCTCTTTTTTGGTGCCGAAGGAACACTCCTCCTCGGCAAGAAAATCTAAAATCACCTCGTTAGAAAGGTAGGAATTGCCATTGATCTCAATATTCCATACAAAACCAGAGAGGTAATATAAAAATATTCCAAACAAAAAGATTCCTACAAAAAAAATCTTACGTTTCCGATAACGAAATGTAGTAAATGGCGCTCCTACTTTTCTAAGGATCTTGATATGTGTCCTTGTCTTCTTTAGAATTGGCTTTAGCCTGCGAAATCCCTTCACACTGATACAAAATAGATAGCCGTCCCCATAAGGCTTTAGCTTCCATATCAATATGTTGTGACTTCCACATAAATTCAGAAATCGCTCCGGTGCATATCCAGTGAGCTGGACGTAGACATATCCCTGAAAATATTTCATCAATGATACTAGCATCGGGCATTAGCTTTCATACTGTATCATCTCGATAAATCCTGAAATCTTCATCTCTTCATTGGTATAATAATCAATTGCAAGATGTGCACCGGTAATTCGAATCCTGCAATTTTTCGTCTGAACTCTGATAAAGGAATCCTCATATTCCAGGATTCCTTTATAGTTCGTTATAATAGCTTCCTTCCGACCTGTAACTGTAAGCACGGAAGCACCTAGCATCAGATCCTTGGGAAGTTCTAAGTTTGTCACCATTTTTTCGCGCAGAGAAGTCTTTTCTTCTGGCGAAGTTCTGCTATTTCTTCTCATATATCACTATATGAATTTTCGAAGAATCTTATTCAAAAAAGAAGCTTAATCTATATATTTGCGTATGATTGGCTGCTTTACGGTAGGCTTCTGATCAATCTCATATGCACCAAGGATCTTTGCTCTGGCATGTTCCATCTTCTCTGCGTCATTGCCATAGATCATCGCCAAAGTATCACCTGCATTTACAGCATCTCCATTCTTCTTCTTTAAGATAATGCCCACAGACAGGTCGATTTCGCTCTCCTTCGTCTCTCGTCCACCACCGAGGGTCATACAGGCGATACCGATATCCTCTGCTAGGATACGATGGACGTATCCTGTACTTTCTGTGGTAACAGCAAGTTCATGTTCTGCTACTGGGAGCAGGGATGTATCAAACACTGGTGCAGGATCTCCACCCTGTGCCTCGATGAACTCTGCAAACTTTCTTAAGGCAGAACCATCTGCAATAACGGATTCCATCAATGCACGAGCTTCGGCATCGTCTGCAGCTCGTCCAGCAAATTGAAGCATCTTAGAGCCAAGAGCAAATACCACTTCCTTGAAATCCTCTGGACCGTTACCATTTAAGGTGTTGATTGCCTCGATTACCTCAAGGGAATTACCCACCGCATAGCCCAGTGGCTGATCCATATCAGTGATGACTGCCGCTGTCTTTTTACCTGCCATAGTTCCTATGGAAACCATCGCCTCTGCCAGTGCCACAGAATCCTCGAACTTCTTCATAAAAGCACCATTTCCAGTCTTGACATCCAGCACGATTGCATCGCTGCCAGAAGCAAGCTTTTTGCTCATTATAGAGCTGGCGATCAGAGACATCTGATCCACCGTAGCGGTCACGTCGCGAAGAGCATAGAGCTTTTTATCCGCTGGTGCAAGATTTGCAGTCTGTCCTGCAATGGCGATTCCAATCTCATTGACATTCTTAATAAAGATCTCCTCAGAAATACCTGTGGTAAATCCCTGAAAGCACTCTAGCTTATCAATGGTTCCTCCGGTATGTCCAAGACCTCTGCCAGACATCTTTGCAACCGGAACCCCAAGAGCTGCCACAATTGGCGTAAGTGCAAGGGATGTCTTATCTCCAACCCCACCGGTACTGTGCTTATCCACCTTAATTCCATTGATTCCAGAGAGATCAAGCACATCTCCGCTGTCTCTCATGGCGAGGGTCAGATCCACGGTCTCCCTCTTGCTCATCCCCCGAAAACAGATTGCCATGGTCATGGCAGACATCTGATAATCTGGAATACTACCATCGGTAAATCCATTTATCATATAACGGATTTCCTCCGTCGTTAGTTCTTCCCCGCTCTTCTTTTTCGCAATCAAGTCATACATTCTCATAGTTATCTTCTCCTTTTACATCGCTTTTACAGCCCAGCGCATCTTTGTGGATCTCGCTCTGCTGTTGCGGTTACACTCCTCAGCTGATGGGCGTATCACATCCGTAGATACTTCACTGTATACCCCTTCCTTACACAAACGCTTAAAGGACTTTTTCACCAACCGATCCTCACCAGAATGGAAGGTAAGCACTGCTACCCTTGCCCCCGGATTCAATACCTCAGGTAGCTTTTCTAAAAATGACTCCAATACCTCGAACTCGCTATTCACATCAATACGCAATGCCTGAAAGGTTCTGGCACAGGACTTCTTGACAGCATCCTTCTGCTCCCTTTCTGGCAAGAATGCAAGTGCCCTTTCAATCGCATCCTTTAACTGTGTGGTGGTGTCAATCTTGCCACCCTTGCGGAAGGTATTCATGACCTCCTTGGCAATCTCAACCGCGTAAGGTTCGTCCGAATTCTCGATCAGCATGCCCGCTAACTCTTCCTGAGTCAGTTCCTTTAATCGTTCTGCCGCTGAGATTCCCTTCTGGGGATTCAAACGCAGATCCAATGGTCCTTCATGCTTATAGGTAAATCCCCGCTCCGGATTGTCAATCTGCATGGAGGACACTCCAAGATCTGCCAGCACAAAGTCAAACTTACCATGTTCCTCTGCCACCAGATCAATATTGGCAAAGTTCTGTTGGATGATAGTAAGAATCTCCTCCCCGTATCCCATCTCCGCCAAGCGGGCTTTAGTCTTCTCCATCTCGATTGGATCCACATCCAATGCGCAGATATGTCCTTCGCCTCCTAGACATTCCAACATCTTAGACGTATGTCCGCCATATCCCAAGGTCGCGTCCAAGCCTCTTTGCCCCGGCTGTATCTGTAAAAAGTCCAGTATTTCCTGTACCATAATGGAAATATGCATTCCCGCCGGAGTACCGCCCTTACTGATTACCTTTTCAATGGTACCTTTATACTTTTCAGGATTCAATTCCTTATATTTTTCATGAAAATGTCTCGGATGTGTTCCTTTATAGCGCACACGGCGCTTATGCTGCTGTTCCATAATATTCTCCAGTCTAATTTTAATATATCAGTTATATTTATTGTAACATATCGCCTCTGATTAATAAATTAAGAAGTACTAATTTCCTATTTATTTTGATTATCAAAATATTTTTATCGACATATATTGACACCGGTCCCAAAAACAAGTATACTAATCCCGTTGTTTTTGGGTTATTTTATATCAAATACCCATATATATTATCTTAGGAGGATATGAAAATGAAGAAGAAACTTACAACATTATTAGCAGCAACAGTTGCACTTGTAGCAGCATTTACTCTTACAGCATGTGGAAAGCCAAGCTTAGAGGATTGGCATGCAGATAACACAGCTGAGTTCCAGGAGATCACAGACGCTGTAAATTCCGCAGATATGGGATGTACTTTAGAGATCAAGGTTGTTGATGGCAACGTATTAGTATTTGACTATACTTTAACAGAGGCTTTTGATACTTCTGATCCTGCTAACGTAGAAGCTTTAGGACAGATTTATGACTCTATGTTCGACAGCTATGAAGCTACATTCTCAGAGCTTCGTACTCAGGTTCTTGATGAGACTAGCACAGAAGACGTTGTAATTCGTCTTGTTGCATCTAATCCAGACGGTGAGGAGCTTTACTCAAGAGATTTCACAGAGTAATTTATAAGGTATTAGAAATCCCCCTATTTCAAATAAAATAGGGGGATTTTTTTATTCACTAGGAAAGACCTTATTACGTTAATACGTGAAAACACCGACTTTCCTAGTGAATAAAAGCGCTCCGCGTAGGATGCGCACCTCGCGGAAAGGAAGAAAGTCGCAAGCGACACCGCTCGGGCGCGTAAGTGTGCGGCAAGCGCACACTTTGTTCTATTTATTATTTGTGATAAGGTTCACCGTTCATGATACGGTAAGCTCGATATATCTGTTCTAATAGAATCACACGCATAAGCTGATGGGGAAATGTCATTTTAGAAAAAGAAAGCTTCATATCTGCTCTCTTTAATAGACCATCGGACATGCCAAGAGACCCACCAATCAAAAATATGATATGGCTGGTTCCACTTGTGCCAAGACGCTCAATCTTCTCTGATAATTCTACCGAGTCAAGCTGCTTGCCATCAATCGCCAGTGCACAGACAAATGCACCATCCCGGAGATACTTCTCCATGCGCTCTGCTTCCCTTTCCTTAATCTGGTTCTCTACCTGCTCACTTGCTCCATCCGGTGTCTTTTCATCTGCAACTTCAATAACTTCCAGCTTACAATAACGGCTGAGACGCTTTTCATATTCTGCAATGGCATCTCTATAAAATTTTTCTTTGATTTTTCCTACGCATAAAATTGTTATTTTCATAATGAAAAATTATACCACAATCCTATTGCTATGGTCTAGAAAATCCAATATAATAATCAATAAAACGATAGAAAACGAGGTACGAATCATGTGGTGTCCAAAATGTAAGAATGAATATGTTGTAGGAATTACAACATGTGCAGACTGTGGCGTTGAACTTGTGGATTCCTTAGAAGCATATGAAGAAATGCTAGCTGCTAAGCAGGCAATGGCCGAAGCATTAGTTGATGAGGATGAAGTCTTTGATGAGGATGTATCAGCGGAAGCCTCTCTAGATACGTCAACTACCTCTTCCAGACCAGCTAGCGCTTATATTTCTAAAAAGGCAAAGGCAGCAGATATGAAGTCTACCGCCTACACTTTTACGTTAATGAGTATTGCAGGCATTGTATTCTTGATTCTTTTTGCAGCAGGTGTCCTTCCATTTCAGACTGCTTCCTATATGAAGATTATGATTTGCATCGTCATGGGCGGTATGTTCCTTATCTTTTTGGTTATCGGCATTCGTTCTTTTGGTCAGATTAAGATACTTGCCAATGACGCTGATAGTGAAGAATCCTTATTATCAGAATCTTTAGATTGGTTCCGCAGTTCTTATCAGGCAGAGGATATCGATTCAGGAATAGATACTGCTCAACCAGAAGAGACTCTTTATTTTGCTCGCTATGAGGTGATGCATCGTATCTTAGCGGACAAGTATCCTGATATGGAGGAATCCTTGCTAGATCACACCATTGAGACACTTTATTCCGAGTTATTTTAAGATTGATTTTGAATCATATGAGGTGAAGTTATGAAGATACTTGAGGAAAAGATTCTTACAGAAGGAAAAGCAATCGGTGAAGATATTCTTAAAGTAGACAGTTTTATCAATCATCAAGTAGATCCTGTTTTGATGCAGCAGATTGGTGAAGAGTTTGCAAATCATTTTAAGGATTCTGGTATCACTAAAGTTGCCACCATTGAGAGTTCTGGCATCGCTCCTGCTGTCATGACAGCACAAGCGTTAAAAGTTCCTATGATTATCCTAAAGAAGCAACCATCCAAGATATTAAATGATGACTTATATCAAACCGCTGTTACATCTTTTACAAAGGGAACTACTTACGAATTGACCCTTTCTAGAAAGTTCATTACAGAAAACGATCATGTATTGATTATTGATGATTTCCTTGCCAACGGTGAAGCTGCTACTGGCGCAATTCGTCTTCTACGTGAGGCACATGCTACGGTTGCTGGTGTTGGTATTCTCATTGAGAAGTCATTCCAGCCGGGACGTGAAAAGTTGATCGAACAGGGACATGAAGTATATTCTCTTGCAAGAGTTGGAAAGCTTGAGAAGGATTATATCGAGTTCTTACCTGCTGACTAGGTTTTAGAATTATTTGAATATTAAAAGGCGTATCACTATATATAAAGTGATACGCCTTTTTGTAAGCGCCGCTCATGAATGCATGCGGCTCATGTTGATTTATGGATAATAGATAAAGTTCGTACGATAAACTCCACTATCCAATCCTGTTTCATCATCTACCACCAGTACAGATAATACATTATTGCCATATGGAATCTCTAATGGTGCCTCATACTTTGTAGCGAACTGCGTTGGATCTGTGCCATCCCAGGTATAGTAGATACTACAATTCTCCTCCGCTTCAATTGTGATGATCGTCTCAGAAGTAATTCTTCCACCATCTGGAGTCACAGTCGGATACTCTGGTGGCAATAACTCCACCTCATACTCTGCTCCTACCACCTCACTGCAAATCCCCTTTTCGTTTACACATACAGCCTTAATCTCATATTCGCCAGCTTCTTCTAGCGGAATTCCCTCATCCTCGTCATAAAGCGTGCCATATGTGGCATCTGGCTCTTCTCCATTCATGGTATAATAAATATCAAATTCCTCAATAGAGAACAGTGTAACAGTCACATATTCTTCGTATTTCCCTTCTATTGGGGAGAATACCGGTTCCGCAACAATATAACCTTCAAACAATTCTAATATATCTGTATCCTTAATATCGGATGCCAGTTCTACAATGCTGTCGTAGTCTTCCTTTTCCTCATAGACCTGAATCAAATTCTGATATGCCTGCTGATTCGCTTTATCTAATTCAATTACCTCAATTAGAAGCACCATTGCCGAATCATAATTCTTCTGATCCATATAGATATCTGCCATAGCAAGTCTTACTGAAATATCCCCTGGCTTTAAGGCTAAGGCAGTCTTATAATACTGCAATGCATTCTCATAATTCTTATCAACTGCCTCTTGCTCTGCCATCTGAACCTGATAATCATAAGAATTGGCATTTTTATGATCAATGTTCAGCTTAATTATCACTCCAGCAATAATTGCCACCAGAAGAATGCAACATACCACGATAATAGGTACTTTGCTGCTTATCTTCTTTTTGGACATCGAAGTTGACTCTGCATTCTTCTTGGAATCAGAATATGTCTGCTTTTCTGGTTGATTTTCTTCTTCTAGTAGTTTGCGCAGATAATCGTCCTCCAACACACTATAATCCGGTACGATCTGCGCTTCGTTTCCGCAGACGGAGCAGTAGACACATCCCTCTTTCATCTCTGCTCCACACTTCACACACTTCATATGAATATATCCCTCTCGTTACATCGTCATAGATTCTACGCAGTTATTCATCAACATGGCAATTGTCATAGGACCAACGCCACCCGGAACCGGCGTAATAGCGGAGGTATGTGGTGCCACCTCATCATATTTGACATCACCACATAACTTATTGTTCTCGTCACGATGGATTCCCACATCGATTACAACAGCTCCCTCTTTTACATATTCTGCTGTAATGAACTGTGGCTTTCCAATGGCTACAATAAGAATATCTGCCTGCTTACATACTTCCTTCAAATTCTTGGTCTTAGAATGTGCTACGGTCACAGTTGCATTCTCTCGAAGCATCAAAAGTGCCATAGGCTTTCCTACAATATTACTTCTACCGATCACTACGCAGTTCTTTCCAGCAATCTCCACACCAGAGCGCTTTAAGAGCTGAATGATACCTGCTGGTGTACAGGATACAAATCCTGGCTCACCAATTACCAGATTACCTACATTTTCTGGATGGAATCCGTCTACATCCTTCTTTGGAGAAATCGCCTGAATGATCTTATCATCATTGATATGTGCTGGAACTGGAAGCTGTACTAAGATTCCATTCACAGCATCATCCTGATTCAACTTGTCAATTAAAGCTAGCAGTTCTTCCTCAGTAGTCTCCTCTGGCAACTCATAAGAGATAGACTCAATGCCAATATAGGCACATGCCTTTTTCTTGTTATTTACATAGACACTGGAAGCAGGATCATTTCCTACTTGGATTACTGCGAGAGCGGCTTCCTTCCCCTCTTCCTTTAAGGATGCCACTTTTTCCCGCAATTCATCCTTGATTTCCTGTGAAATTCTCTTTCCGTCAATTATCTGTGTCATAAACGCCGTCCTTTCCCCTGAATCGTATCGATTAGAATAATCCTGTAATCACGCCATCATCATTTACATCAATACCATATGCCGCTGGATTCTTAGAAAGTCCTGGCATTGTCATGATCGCACCTGTCACTGCAACTACAAATCCTGCACCAGCAGATACATATACTTCACGGACATTTACAGTAAATCCACTTGGACGTCCAAGCTTTGTCTGATCGTCAGACAGCGAATACTGTGTCTTCGCCATACAGACTGGGAAATCAGACATTCCCATATCAGCGATTCTCTTTAATTCCTTCTTTGCTGCTGGAGAATATGTAACTCCATCTGCACCGTAAATCTCCTGCGCTACGGTCTCAATCTTTTCCTCAAGACTTAATCCATCCTCATATAATGGCTTAAAGTGGCTCTCTTTCTGCTCAAGGGTCTCTAATACCTTATTTGCCAGAGCAATTCCACCTTCGCCACCCTTTTCCCATACCTCGGAAAGTGCGAATTCACAACCTCTATCCTTACAGAACTTCTCCACGAAGTCAGTCTCAGCCTTAGTGTCAGTAACAAAGGAATTCAGAGTTACCACAACAGGCACACCATACTTCTGAAGGTTCTCAATATGCTTTTCTAAGTTTACAATACCAGCCTTTAACGCATCCAAATTCTCAGCGCCAAGATCAGCCTTTGCAACTCCACCATTGTACTTAAGGGCACGAATTGTCGCTACCAGTACTACTGCGTCTGGTGACAGACCAGCCTTTCTACACTTGATATCAAAGAACTTCTCTGCTCCTAAGTCTGCACCAAATCCAGCCTCTGTAATCACATAATCAGCTAATTTTAATGCAGTCTTTGTAGCGCGGACACTGTTACATCCATGAGCGATATTGGCAAATGGTCCACCATGAACGATTGCTGGTGTATGCTCTAGGGTCTGAATCAGGTTCGGCTTTAACGCATCCTTAAGTAATGCAGCCATTGCACCTGTTGCCTTAAGGCCATCTGCGGTTACTGGCTTACCCTCGAAATTATAAGCAACGATGATTCTGCCCAATCTTCTCTTAAGGTCGTGCATATCATCTGCCAGACATAAGATAGCCATGATCTCAGATGCTACTGTGATAACAAAATGATCTTCTCTGACCATACCATCCATCTTGCTGCCAAGTCCTACTACCACATTACGAAGTACACGATCATTCATATCCATACATCTCTTCCATACGACCTGTCTTGGATCAATGCCAAGCTCATTGCCCTGCTGGATATGGTTATCTAAAAGTGCAGCTAATAAGTTATTTGCGGAGGTAATCGCATGGAAATCACCTGTGAAATGAAGGTTCAGATCTTCCATTGGTACGACCTGCGCATAGCCGCCACCAGCAGCACCACCCTTGATACCAAAGCATGGTCCTAAGGAAGGCTCACGGAGCGCGATGACAGCCTTCTTACCAAGCTTTCCAAATGCCTGACCAAGACCTACACTGGTGGTAGTCTTTCCCTCTCCAGCAGGAGTTGGATTGATCGCTGTGACAAGAATTAACTTACCATCTGGGTTATCCTTTACCCGATCCATCAATTCATCAGACAGCTTTGCCTTATACTTTCCATAAAGCTCTAAATCATCCTCCTGGATGTCTAACTTTGCTGCCACTTCCTTGATGTGAATCATTTTTGCTTCCTGTGCGATTTCAATATCACTCTTCATAATATCCTCCTTATCATTATCTTATTTAAAGATATTCTTCCTCATACTGTTCAAACTGTTCTGGAGACATCAGAACTCTTCTTGGCTTAGTTCCTTCCTCTGGACCTACGATGCCAGCCTCTTCCAGCTGATCCATAATTCGGGCAGCCCGGTTGAATCCAACCTTAAAGTAACGCTGTAACATACCGATAGACCCCTTTTCCTTTTCCATCAGAAGTCTTGCTGCATCCGCAAAATACGGATCTCTTCCATCACCGCCACCGGAACCAGAATCAATGCTGACTGTGGTATTACCAGATTCGATGCTGTTCATCTTCTCCTCCACCGCGGCATTGTATGTACCTGGACCATTCTGCTCCTTTAAGAAGCTTACAACATCCGATACTTCCTTATCTGATACAAAAGCACCCTGTACACGGAGTGGCTTTGGAACACCCTGTGGGTTAAAGAGCATATCTCCCTTTCCAAGGAGCTTTTCTGCTCCGTTCATATCCAGAATTGTTCTGGAATCTACACCAGAGGTCACCGCAAAGGCGATACGGCTTGGCATATTTGCCTTGATCAGACCTGTAATGACATTGACAGATGGTCTCTGGGTAGCAATTATCAAATGAATACCGCAAGCTCTAGCCAACTGTGCCAGACGGCAGATTGCCTCCTCCACATCTCCCGGTGCCACCATCATAAGGTCTGCAAGCTCGTCTACAATAATCACGATCTGTGGTAACTTTTCAGGCTTTGGATCTCCCTCTATCGTAGGAAGCGCATCTATCTTGGCATTGTAACCCTTAAGATCTCGCACACCCACCTCTGCAAACTTCTGATATCGGTCTGTCATCTCAGCAACTGCCCAATGCAATGCTCCTGCCGCTTTCTTAGGATCTGTCACCACCGGTATCATCAAATGTGGAATACCGTTATATACGCTAAGCTCTACCACCTTAGGGTCGACCATGATCAATTTGACATCCTTAGGGTCTGCTTTATAGAGAATACTCATAATAATCGTATTGATACAAACGGACTTACCAGATCCAGTTGCTCCCGCAATCAAAAGGTGTGGCATCTTTGCAATATCTGCCACAGTAACTTTTCCTGCAATGTCCTTACCTACACAGAAGGATATCTTGGAATCATGCTTCTGGAACTCTTCGGATTCTATCAATTCACGGAAGGTTACGGTAACATTTTCCTTATTTGGAACTTCAATACCAATCGCTGCCTTGCCTGGAATCGGTGCTTCGATACGGATATCTGCCGCTGCAAGATTCAGCTTGATATCATCAGCTAGATTAACGATCTTACTTACCTTAACACCCATCTCTGGCTGAAGTTCATAACGGGTAACTGCCGGTCCGCAGCTAATATTTGTAATTGTAACATTGACTCCAAAGTTCTTCAACGTCTGCTGAAGCTTATTGGCTGTTTCTTGAAGATGCTGTCTAGAATCTCCAGTCTTGTTACTTCCCTTTGCCAAAAGATTCACAGGAGGAAATACATATGCCTTCTCCTGTGCCATAATATCCTGAACCTCCTGAGCAATATCTGAGATATTTTCAGCAAGTTCTTCCTCACTCTGTCTTGGATTCTTATGTACTCTCTCCACCGTATCTTCCGGTGCAAAGGAACTCTCTGCCTCAAAGGCCGGTTCCGGTGCAAAGGCTGTTTCTGATTCAAAGGCTGATTCAGACGCAAAGGCTGGCTCTGGCTGCACTTCAAAAGCTGATTCTGGTTGCAACTCAAAGGCTGGCTTCGCATCAAATGCAGGTTCTGGTGTAAAAGATGGCTCTTGTGCAAATGCCGGCATCGATGCCTGAGCTGGTTCTGGCTTGGAATAGGAATCTCCCATCCCCCCTAGCGCTTCATCCGAAAATGCCGAAGGTGTCATGGCTTCTCCATAACCACCACCAGCAGTCAGTGTCACATGCTTCTCTTCCTTCACCTCTGGAAGATCTAAATACTGATCTACATTAATCTCGCTGATCTCATCTGACTTCTCCTGTGGTGTCTCAGGAAGAATCCGGGTATCAATGGCAACGCCCTCGACCTTTCTGTCCATACGTCGCAATTCGCGCTCTTCCCTGCGCAACTCCCGTTCCTCTCTGCGCATCTCCGCACGTTCCCTGTGCTTCTCATTGCTGATCTTAGCAGACTCATATACCTTCTTACTTCCCTTCTGCACTCCCTTTAGTGCAGAACGTTCTGTAATCAATACCAGTGAAATAATAAGTACAATGGCGTCAATGACATAAGAACCAATCAGTCCAAAATTAGGACACATGAGCCATGCCAAAAAACCTCCCACTAATCCACCGCCGAACTTGTGCTCAAAGCTATACTGATATGCATCTAAGGCTGAATAGTTCTGATCTCCATGGATAACAAGCTCCATGAACATACATAAAAAGGCTACAAATAAAATAGTAGCAATGAGCTTTACAGATGCGATTCGGTTGCCCTTATTCGATACTGCAAAAAATGTACCTACCAGTAATACAATTGGAAATACATAAGCAATCAAGCCGAATAAACCAAAGAAGAAACTGCTGACTGCATTTCCAATGGTTCCACCAATTCCAAAATTGCTGATAAATAATAAAATTGATATCGCCACCACGATCCAGAGAATTACCTCTTTTGTAAAATCCTCCTGCTGTGCAGCGGCACTATTACTCTTGCGTCCTCCATTCGTCTTCCGACTGGTCTGAGTCTTCTTCCTGCCAGAAGTAGATGTACGCTTTCTGTTTCCTGTTGCCAAAAATATTACCTCCAAAAAACCAATTATGCCATATAGAAATATCCACCAACGGATAAAACTCCTGCCAGCAGACAGTAAATAGCAAAAATGGTAAACTTCTTCTTACGAACGATGACTAGCATCGTCTTAATGCAGACATATCCCACTACAGTTGCAATCACCATTCCAATTATGTAATATATGATTTCTGTACTTGTGACTGTGACGCTTCCAATATCCTTAAGTTCCAATATCAATGCACCTAAAATAGCTGGGATTGACATAATAAAGGAATACTTCACCGCAAAATTGCGCTGATATCCGCTTAAAAGGCAGGCGGTTATCGTGGTTCCTGAACGGGATAATCCAGGAAGTGTGGCAATTCCCTGAGCGATTCCTACACCAAAGGCGTCGGTATAAGTCACATTCTTCGGAAGCTTCTCTCCGTCCTTGAGACGATCTGCAATCAATAATAAAATTGCGGTCACGATCAGACAGATTCCCGGTACGATCAATATCTCAGATGCCATACTTACCACATCTCTTCCAAAGAAACCGATCACCCCCGTTGGAATCGTTGATACAATAATCAGCATCACGAACTTACGATAACTGCTATTTACAATTCTTCGATATGATTCCGTCTCTCCCTTTGCTTTATTTCGAAAGAAGATCACAACATTGACAAATGCATCCCGCAGGATACCACATCCTTCTACAATCAATCTCCAGATATCTTTATAATAGACAACACAGATTGCTAACAATGTACCAACATGTAATAATACATCGTACAAAATTCCTGTGTCAGTCTCTACACCAAACAATATCTTAAAAATTGCCAGATGTCCGGAACTGCTGACAGGAAGGAACTCTGTCAGCCCCTGAATAATCCCCATCAAAATAGCCTGCAATAATGACATAGCTGCCTCCTTATCCTTCAAGTATCTTCATAGCAAACTTTTACATACATATTCAATATTACCATATTTGAGACCGCTTGTCATTAAAAGGTTTTTTAATTCTTTTCCTTGTTTTTCCCTTTATTTTGTTCAATTAGACTGTGTAATTTTAAGAAAGCCTGATTAATTCCACCTACTTCATCGATCAATCCTTCCTCCACTGCCTCACCGCCCACTAGAATAGTTCCTAGATCCTTCGTCAGCATCCCTGTATTCATCATCAGTTTTTCCAGACGATCCTCTCTGGCATTGGAATGTGCTGCGATAAATTTAAGAATCCGATTTTGCATTTGCTTAAAATAGTCATAGGTCGGCTGCGCACCAATTACCATGCCATTCATTCGCACCGGATGTATGACCATAGTTCCAGATGGCACGATAAAGGAATAATCCGTCGATACTGCCAATGGAACACCAATGGAATGACTGCCCCCCAGCACAAGGGATACCGTAGGCTTGCTGATTGATGCTACCATCTCTGCTATCGCAAGACCACTCTCCACATCTCCGCCCACGGTATTTAATAGAAGAAGAACTCCCTCTGCATCCTGATTATCTTCTATTTCTGCTAGTTTGGGCAATACATGCTCATATTTAGTCGTCTTGCTGGTGGGCGGCAAACAGTCATGTCCCTCAATCTCACCGATAATAGTAAGCAAGGATATCTTGTTGTGTTCACGGTTATTCTTAAGTTCTATTTGACCGAACTCTTTAATCGTTTCATTTTTCTTTTCCTGTTGATCTGGCATAAAGCATTTCTCCTTTTTTATAATGAGTCGCTATTTCCTATGACTAAAAAAACAGGATGCAGCTATGCACCCTGTTTTATTCTTTGCTTTATGCAGTTATATTATACAAATTCAATTAGCATTCTCCCAACAGATAACGGTAAAGCCCCTCATAACGTCCCTTGGAATTTGTCCATGAGTAATCGTTCGCCATACCGCGATCAATCATCTGATTCCACTGCTTCTTGCGGTCAAAGAAGATATGCTTGGAGTAATTGATCACATTAAGCATCTCGTCACCATTGTAATTTGCAAATGAGAAACCATCTCCTGTATTCTCATATTCATTAAATGGTCTAACCGTATCCTTAAGTCCACCTGTCTCACGTACAATTGGCACGGTTCCATAACGGAAGGAAATCAACTGTGTCAATCCGCAAGGCTCAAAACGGGATGGCATCAGAAATGCATCCGCTGCCGCATACAGCTTGTGAGCCAACTCATCGGAATAGCAGATATTAGCAGATACTCTATCACCATACTTCCATGCATAGTGGCGGAACATATTCTCGTACTGAGGATCACCTGTTCCGATTACAACAAGCTGTGTATAATCGTCCACGATTCGATCGATTGCGTAATTGATAAGGTCAAGTCCCTTCTGATCTGTCAATCGTGAGATCAGACCAATCATATACTTCTTCTTATCAACTGCAAGACCGAGCTCTTCCTGCAACTTCACCTTATTCATATACTTCTTCTTACGGAAGTTTTCAGCATTGTAATTGGTATAAATCTTTGAATCTGTCTCTGGATTATATACTTCGTAATCAATACCATTTACAATACCCTGCATATCGAAATGGCGAGCAGATAACAGACCGTTTAATCCTTCACCATAATACTCAGTCTGGATCTCATCCGCATAGGAATCACTAACAGTTGTAATGTAGTCAGCATAGACCAGACCACCCTTTAACATGTTGGCATCCTTCTTGAACTCCAACTTATCTGGTGTAAACAGATCTGCGGAGAAACCTGTCAGACCGCGCAAAGTCTTAACATCCCATACACCCTGAAACTTCAGATTATGAATGGTAATAACGGACTTGATGCCCCAGTAGAAGGAATCAGCCTGAAACTCATTCTTAAGGTATACTGGAATCAATCCTGTCTCCCAATCATGACAGTGAATCAGATCTGGGCGGAAGTTAATATGCTTTAAGATAGACAATACAGCCTTATCAAAGAAACAGAACTTCTCGATATCATAACGGATATCTCCGTACGGTACAACACAGTTAAAATATTCCTGATTATCGATGAAATAATATGTGACGCCATCTAAGACATACTTAAGTACGCCTACATACTTATTCTTGATATAGCTGCCAACACTCATATAAAAGTGTGTCACGTACTCAAACTGATTACGATACTTCTCTGGTATACAGCTATAATTTGGGATCACAACTCTGACATCCCACTCTTCCTTATCGAACTCCTTAGGGAGCGCTCCACAAACATCTGCAAGTCCGCCTGTCTTAATGAACGGTACACACTCCGATGCTGCAAACAGTATTCTCTTCATGAAAAAACCCTCCTACGTTATATTATATAGCAGCTAAAGCCTGCTCTAAATCCCCAATAATATCATCCGCATTCTCAATACCAACAGATAAACGCATCAAATCAGGTGAAATACCTGCTTCCACTAACTGTTCCTCTGTCATCTGGCGATGTGTATGGCTTGCTGGATGTAAAATACAAGTTCTGGCATCTGCAACATGTGTTACGATAGCGATCATCTGTAACTGATCCATAAACTTAACAGCAGTTGCTCTATCACCCTTTACACCAAATGCCATGACACCACAGGTACCACTTGGCATATACTTCTCTGCAAGTGCATGATACTTATTATCTGCAAGTCCTGGATAATTGACCCAAGCTACCTTTTCATGATTCTGTAAGAAAGTTGCCACCTTCATAGCATTCTCACAATGTCTTGGCACTCTCAAGTGAAGTGTCTCTAATCCTACGTTCAAAAGAAATGCATTCATAGGAGAAGGAATAGATCCTAAGTCACGCATCAACTGTGCAGTCGCCTTAGTGATAAATGCACCCTTGCCAAACTTCTCGGCGTATGTAATACCATGATAAGATTCATCTGGCGTGGTAAGTCCCGGGAACTTATCAACATGAGCCATCCAGTCAAAGTTACCGGAATCAATAATTGCTCCACCTACTGCCATCGCATGTCCGTCCATATACTTGGTAGTGGAATGAGTTACGATATCTGCTCCCCACTCAAAAGGTCTGCAGTTAATAGGTGTTGCAAATGTATTGTCAATAATAAGTGGCACTCCGTGATCGTGTGCTAACTTAGCAAACTTCTCGATATCTAATATCTCAACGGATGGGTTTACAATAGACTCTGCAAAAACAGCCTTGGTATTTGGCTTGAATGCCTTGCAAAGTTCCTCATAAGAATCATCCTGATTTACGAAGGTACAGTCGATTCCCTGCTTCTTTATGGTCGTACCAAAAAGATTGAAGGTTCCTCCATATAAAGAATTGGAACATACAATATGATCTCCAGCTTCGCAGATGTTAAAAATCGCATAATAATTTGCAGCCTGTCCAGAAGATGTCAGCATACCTGCCACACCACCCTCTAATTCTGTAATCTTAGCCGCTACTGCATCGTTGGTCGGATTCTGGAGTCTGGTATAGAAATACCCCTCTTCCTCCAGATCAAACAGTCTTCCCATTTGTTCACTGTCATCATATTTAAAAGTAGTACTCTGATAGATTGGAAGTACTCTTGACTCACCGTTTTTCGGCTGCCATCCACTCTGGATGCATTTTGTCTCAATCTTATAGTTGTTTCCCATTTCTCTTGTAGCTCCTTATTAAGTTCTTCTCTAATCATCATATAACATTTTTTCTTACAATGCCATAGATTTTTGTACTTTCATTCAAAAAAGGAACAGACTACCGCCTGTCCCTTATCAATTACTCATCCCAGTTGTGATATACTTCCTGCACATCATCATCTGCATCTAATAAATCTAAGATACGGTTGATGTTGGTAAGATCTTCCTCTGCTGTCAGCTCCACATAGTTCTGTGGAATCATAGTAACAGAAGCCTCTACCATAGGAATATTCTCAGCCTCTAACGCTGCTCTGACTGTCTCAAAATCGTCCGGAGTTGTGAGAACCTCAAAACTGTCCTCCTCCTCTGCGAAATCCTCTGCACCAGCGTCAAGAGCAATCATCATAAGGTCATCTGCCTCCATATCGCATTCTTCCTTTGCGATAATGATCTGTCCCTTCTCATCGAACATATAAGATACGCATCCCTGTGTACCGATGCTTCCATGTCCCTTTGTAAAGGCATTTCTTACATTAGCAGCTGTACGGTTCTTATTATCAGTTAAGCACTTTACGATGATTGCTGTACCGCTTGGACCATATCCTTCATATGTACAGAATTCGTAATTAACGGAATTACCATCACCAGCAGCCTTCTTGATACCACGGTCAATAGTGTCATTTGGCATATTGTTTGCCTTAGCCTTAGCAATGACCTGAGACAACTTATAGTTATTGGCTGGGTCTGGACCGCCCTCTTTTACTGCTACTGCAATCTCACGTCCGATAATGGTAAAAATCTTACCCTTTGCAGCATCGTTTTTTTCCTTCTTATGCTTAATATTCGCAAATTTTGAATGTCCTGACATAACTTTTATCCTCTCTTTACTTCGTTAACAATCCGATTTATTTTAGCACCGATTATGCATTCTGGCAAGTCTCATCCATGAATTCATCCATGGAGTCGCTGTCTTCGTCCTCGCGCTCCTCCGGTAGCTTTACCACCTTTACCGACTGGATGATCTTATTCTCAACAGACAAAATCTCAAACAGATAGCCGTGTGCTGTGGTCGAAAACACCTCATCATCACTTGGAATCTTACCGATAAGGGAAATAAGGAATCCATTTAAGGTCTCAAAGTCCTCATCTTCCTCCTTCTCAATACCAAGTTCTTCCAACGCTTCTTCAAAGATTGCCATACCACTCATAAGATAACTTCCGTCCGGCTGTTTCTCAATGGTATGCTTCTCTTCATCATGCTCATCTTCAATATTTCCAACGATTTCCTCTAAGATATCCTCCATTGCGACAATACCAGAGGTCTGTCCATATTCATCTACCACAATGACCATATGGCTCTTTTCTGCCTGCATAGTGGTGAATAACGTATTGATATTTCTGGTCTCAGGAATGAACTCTACCTCACGGATAATTCCCTTAACATCTCGAATCTCTTTGTCATACACCGAGGCATCCAGACTTAATTCCAACGCTTCCTTAATATGTAATACGCCAATGATATTATCAATATTGTCCAGATATACTGGAAATCTGGAGTAATTATTCTCCTTGAAGAACTCTAGCATCTGACGAATCGTCTTTGTAGCATCCAACGCAACGATATTCTTACGATGCGTCATAATATCCTTGGCTTCCTTATCGCCAAACTCAAATATATTATGGATCATCTCCGCCTCACTGGCTAACAGGACTCCCTGTTCATGACCTTCGTTGACCATGGATATGATTTCTTCCTCTGTTACATCATCCGTATCACTCAGCGGATCCACACCGAATATCCTTGCCAACAGATTAGACAAGTGATTCGTCAACCAGATTACTGGCAAAAATACAACTTCCAGTATATGTACTGGCTGAACCAGACGCAATGCCCATGCCTCTGGCTTTCTGGATGCGACCTTCTCAGGTGTATAAACACCTAACACAAGCACGATTAGCATCAATACTGCAAAAATCGTAACATCCATTAACGTAGAAAATAAGCCAGCCTCTATCTCTGGGAAAAAGTAACGCTTCCAAATTGGCACCAACAAAAAGCCCTGCAACATATGTAACAAAAGCACCAACAGCTGACATACATGTGTATAGCGCTCTGCCCTATCCATATACTTCATCAGAAGTCCTGCCGACTTATTGCCTTCCTTTGCCATCTTCTCTACTGTTGCTTCGCTTAAATTCTGCATCGCAGCAACAAAACCAAAGATCACAAAGTCCATTACGATCAATCCTACAAAAATGAGAATCCCAATAGTGGGACTACCACCATCATCCATTATATTTCTTCCTTTCTTTTGTATCCAATATTGCACACTAAAACATTTGAAATCATAACATTTTCATGTATAATAGTCAAGTTATGTATATAGCTCCAAGCTTATCTCTAGTGCTTTATCAATCTTGATCAGTATCTGACTATCAAGATGACAGACCTTATCTTTTAGTCTTGTCTTATCAATCGTCCTAAGCTGTTCCAGTAGAACAACCGAGTCCTTGACCAGATCATATTTGTGGCAATCAAGCTCCACATGTGTTGGCAGCTTTGCCTTGTTCATCTGGGATGTGATTGCCGCACAAATCACGGTCGGACTATGCCTGTTCCCTACATCATTTTGTATAATGAGCACCGGGCGGATACCGCCCTGCTCTGAACCGATTACCGGTCTTAAATCTGCATAAAATATATCCCCACGTCTAATTACCATATACTTTCCACTCCATTATCTTTTAAGGATAGTATTGCCAATTTTAACGGGTGTATTCTATTTTTACCTGAAATATAAAAATCTCTTATTCAGAAAAATGGTCCTTGGTTCCAACAACCTTTCCTTTGTGTACATAAACTCTTGGAATACGCTTACCAAGATCACATACGAACTCATAATTAAATCGTCCGGAGCGCTCACCAACTTCCTCCATGGTAATCTGTTCGTCCCCATCACTTCCGATCAGAACGACCTTATCTCCGCACTTTACATCAGGAATATCTGTCACATCCACCATGAACTGATCCATACAGACTCTTCCACGGATCGGCGCACGCTTTCCATGAATCAACACATCTCCCTTGTTGGAAAGACCTCTTGCATAGCCATCTGCATAGCCCACTGGAATGGTAGCGATCATTCGCTTCTCATCCGTCACATAGGTTCCACCATAGCTGATGGCACGACCAGCTGGGAGTTCCTTGACATAGGCCACATGCGTCACAAGGGAAAGTGCCGGTCTTAAGTCAATTCGGTTCTTATCCACTTCCTCGGAAGGCCAAAGTCCATAAAGAGTGATGCCCGCACGAACCATATCCATATTTGCCTCTGGCAATTCCACAATAGCTGCACTGTTAGAACAATGGTGAATTGGTATCGTAATTCCCCTGTCCTTTAACATATCTATCATCTTCTGGAATAATGCAAGCTGTGCATGGGCACTGGTCTTATCCGCCTCGTCAGCCCTGGCAAAGTGTGTGAAGATTCCCTCTACTATAATATGCGGCAGTGCCGCAAGCTGTGCCATCTCATCCGCTGCTTTCTCCGTCACCTGATAACCAATACGGCTCATACCGGTATCCACTGCAAAATGAATCGGACAATCGATATCTAATCTGCTTGCCACAAGAGAAAGTTCCTCAGCCATCTCTCTAGTAAATACAGTCGGACGAATGCCAGCCCGTATCATCTCCTCGTACTGCTCTGCAAAGGCATAGCCAAGTATTAATATCGGCTTATCAATGCCGTGATTTCTAAGAATCAATCCCTCTTCCACGGTAGCCACAGCATAGCCCGATACATATGGCAGACCATCCACTGCCTCTGCGATCTCCACCGCTCCATGTCCATAACCATCTGCCTTGATTACCGCCATAATCTGTGTATTCTCTGAAATATTATTGTGCATTGCTTCCATATTATGAATGATCGCATCCAAATCGATCTCAGCATGCACTCTACTATATCTGTTCATCTAATATCCCTCAATCTATTTATTACGCTATCTCACGAGTCACTCTTCTGATTCCTTCTAAAATGTCAGAAGCCATCATTCCTCTTGTACCAGTCTGCTCTGCCATAACATCGCCAGCTCTTCCGTGCAGATATACACCGAGAGAAGCAGCTTCCTTTGCCTGCATTCCCTGCGCCATAAGACTGCCAATGACCCCGCTAAGCACATCGCCACTTCCGGCTGTCGCCATGCCTGGATTGCCGGACAGATTCAGATAGGTCTGACTGTACGGAACACTTGTCACTGTGTGTTCATCCTTCAGTACACATACTACATTATATTGCCTTGCGAACTCCTCTGCAACCTCTATCAGATGATTTTGAATATATCCCACCGAATCACCGGACAAGCGGCTCATCTCCCCAAGGTGAGGTGTCACCACCAATTCTGTATGTGGGCGAAGAAGAATATTACTGTCCTTCGCAATCAGATTCAATGCATCCGCATCTAAAAGTACTGGCACAGAAGCATTTTTGAGCACTGTCTTCACTAGCTGTTCTGCAATATCTGTGGTGCCGATTCCCGGTCCACAGATGATTACATTTGCCCAGTTAATCGCCTCCACAAGAGCTGCTACATCTAACTTCTTAGAGGGATAGGTCGTCATGATCGCCTCTGGAAGCTGTGCCTGTAATACAGCACGATTCTCCTCCGGGGTAAACATTCTCACCAAGCCACAGCCAGTACAATAGGCTGCCTTAGCGCTTAAATATGCTGCGCCAGACATTCCCACACTTCCAGCCACGACTAAAAGCTTTCCATAAGTTCCCTTATTCGAATGTCTCTTTCTCTCTGGCAAATCAGCAAAATCACAGTCCTCAAGAGCTGCTACTCCCGGTCTACGCTCTCCAAAGCTGCGTTCCTCAATCCCTATATCCTTAAGAATTACTTTGCCAGAATATTCATTTCCCGGCCATAGTATCATTCCAAGCTTTTCAAAGGCAAAGGTGATTGTAATATCCGCGCGAAAAGCAATTCCCAAGACGCTGCCATTATCTGCTGAAATACCAGATGCAATATCAAGGGCAATCTTTACGCCTTTTACATCATTCATCTGTGCGATCAAGCTCGCGTAATCCCCTTCAATATTTCGGGATAATCCTACGCCAAATACCGCATCAATGACCGCAGTATATTCTTTGTCTGTTGGAATCTCCGTCAAGATATCATTTCCATATGCCTGCCATATTTTCTTCTGAAGTAGATTCGCTTCCGTTGCCTTAGATGCATTTTGTAAGTGCTTGGCATCGGCAGCCACCACAGTAACTCTAGATCCTGCAAGCTGGAGAAGTCTTGCCACGGCATAGCCGTCACCACCATTATTCCCGTTGCCACATACAATAAGCACATCAGACAGATTAAGATTCTGCTCTTTCAGTGCTTCCACAAAGGCAACTGCCGCACGCTCCATCAACACGATAGATGGGACATGATACTTTTCTGTAGTGTTGTTGTCGTACAGCTTCATCTCGCGACTGTTTACAATATATCTCATAAGCTTCTCCTGTCATACTTTTTGCAATCTCAAAAACGCAATAAATGACGTCCCACCCGCGGTGAAACGCCATTTAACTATTCCTTTGCCTGACCGTTGCTCTCGCTCTCGCCTTCACCGTCATCTGCATCTTCTTCCTCATATTGAATATCAAACAGATCAATGATCTGTGGTCCAAAAATATCATGCATATATGCATATATCTCACGGGTATTGGTCTCACAATTCTGCTTGCGTATGATATTCTTCTTCAATTCAATTCGAATCTGCTGAATCCACTCCGCGATATCCTCCGCTTCCTTGGCATTGACACGCATCTTTTCATAACAATAATCCATGGAAGCAATCATAAGCTCCTCATTCTTCTGTCGAATCAGATAAGGTAATTCTAACAGGCGGTCTGCGTAGTTCTCAATCTTGTCATTGACCTCCTCGATGAGACGCTTGTTCTCCTCTAGCTTACGGCTCTCTATGGATTCTGCCATCTCCTCAGTGGCACCATCCATATTGCGCACGATGCTTGCCATCAATGTCGACTTCAGCTTGCGCAGATCCTTCAGTTCCTGATTACACTGTCCCTGCTCCGCCAAAAATCCATTCAGTTCTCCTTCAATTCTCCGAATCTGATCTGACTTTCCATGCATAGCAAACAATCTATGCCACTTTGTATCCAGTATCAAAATCGGTATCTGCTTTCCTGCTAACGCTTCCCGAAAAACTTCCTCGTCCTTCATATATGGTACCTCGTCTAGCTATTATTCTCCTTCGCATTTCTGTTCTTAACAACATTGTAAGACAGCTGCATCAAACTATCGGATAGATGTACATTCTCAACTACCACATCCTTGTCAATCAGTTCCAAATCCACATGTGCAAAATTCCAAATAGCATGGATTCCAAGGTCTACCAACCGGTTTGCAATGGCATCTGCCTTCTGCTTTGGCATGGTAAGCGCCGCAATATCCACCTGATTCTCTGCACAAAAATTCTCAAGTTCATCCAACATACGAATCTTGATTCCTCTGACACTAACACCGTCCAATGCAGGATTTACATCAAAGAGTCCGATAATCATAAACCCAAGCTTCTCAAACTTCACATAGTTCGCAAGCGCCTGCCCCAGATTACCAGCACCGATCACGATGATATTATGTGTCTGATTCAACCCAAGAATCTTACCAATTTCTTCATATAAATACTTTACGTTATATCCATATCCCTGCTGTCCAAAACCGCCAAAGTTATTCAAATCCTGACGAATCTGAGACGCAGTTACATTCATTCGATGACTTAGCTCGTTGGAAGAAATACGCTCTACTCCTGCATCTAGTAATTCGCCTAAATAGCGGTAATAGCGCGGCATTCTGCGGATTACGGCCTGTGATATTTCCTTTTCCTGCACAAAAATGCCCACCTTTCTATTCCCCTTAAATTCTGTTAAACATTATAATTGTTTAAAAAGTATCTGTCAATGTGTCAAAAATTTAACAACCTAAGGAGCTAACCTTCCAACTCCATAGACAGTTCTTCCCAAGTCTCATAGCAGGCTTCTAATTCTTCCCGATATTTATTCTGTGTCGCAGTAAGTTCACCCAACTTGGCAGAATTCGTGGCATTTTCTGGTTTGGCGCATTCCTCATCAATCTCAGCAATCAGATCTTCTAACTCGGCAATTCGTTCTTCCGCCTTTTTAAGACCATTTTCCAACTTACGGATTCTTGCCTGTTCTGCTTTTTGGGTCTGCCAATCCATCTTCCCAGCCTCCGCAGCAGAAATACTATCCGACGCATCTGCAGTATTTATCGCTTGGGATGCGGAATTAGAATCCCCTGACGTCTTTGTAGCATCTACATAAATTCTAGTTAATTCTTCCCTTTTCTCCAGATAGTAATCATAGTTTCCGATATAGTTGACAAGGGTCTCACCTGTCAGTTCGATAATTCGAGTGGCAGTCTGATTGATAAAATAACGATCATGGGATACGAAAAATACGGTTCCCGTATACTGATTTAATGCAGACTCCAAAATCTCCTTGGAAGTGATATCTAAGTGGTTCGTCGGCTCATCAAGTATCAGGAAATTGGCATCAGAAAGCATTAGCTTCGCCAGTGACACTCGTCCTCGCTCACCACCGCTGAGATCTCCGATCCGCTTGAACACATCATCATTGGTAAATAAAAATGCTGCAAGCACATTACGGATCTTCGTATTATTAAGCTGTGGATAATCGTCTGCAATCTCCTCGAAAATCGTCTTTTCCATGTGCAGTAACTGGTGTTCCTGATCGTAATATCCGATATGGACATTTGTACCAAGCGTAATGCTGCCTGCATCCCCTTCCACCAAGCCATTGATCATCTTAAGAATCGTTGTCTTTCCTGTTCCATTATTACCGATTAAGGCAACTCTCTCTCCACGTTTGATTTCAAAGGATAGATCAGAAAAAAGCTGATTCTCGCCATATGCCTTCGCAAGATTCTCCACGGTAAGAACATCATTTCCGCTGACCACATTCGGCTCTAAGACAATATGAATGTCCGTATTCTCCTCAACCGGCTTTTCGATACGATCAATCTTATCCAGCATCTTTTCACGGCTCTCTGCGCGCTTGATAGACTTTTCCCTGTTAAAGGACTTTAGCTTCGCAATGACTTCCTCTTGATGCTTGATCTCACGTTGCTGGTTATAATACTGCTTTAGAAGGTCTTCACGTACCTTTGCCTTCTTCTTAGCAAAGTCTGTGTAATTGCCCTGATAGATAAAAGCCTTATGTTGAAAAATCTCAACCACTTTCGTGACAACACGGTCCAAAAAATAACGGTCGTGTGCTACGATCACAACCGCTCCCTTATAGTTCATTAAAAAGTTCTCAAGCCATCGGATCGACTCCATATCCAAATGGTTCGTCGGCTCATCCAAAAGCAGTACATCTGGCTTCGTCACAAGCAACTTGCCCAAGGATACTCTAGTCTTCTGCCCTCCAGAAAGCTCACTCATCTTCTTCGTGAAATCATCTTCGCCGAAACCAAGTCCCTTTAAGACGCCATTCACCTCACTGCGGTAAGTATATCCCCCAAGTAATTCGAACTCATGGCTTAATCTGTGGTATCCATCCAGCAATGTCTCAAGCTCAGCTCCAGAAAGCTGGTTCATCTGAGACTCCATGCTGCGAAGGCGGGCTTCCATAGCAAGGATATCCGCTCTTGCCTCTAAAACTTCCTCATAAATCGTTCTGTCTCCAGAGACATCCTGATACTGCGCCAGATAACCAATCGTGGCATCCTTTGCCAGAACGACTTCACCAGTGTCCGCCGACTCTTCCTGCATAATAATTTTAAGCAGCGTAGACTTGCCGGCACCATTGATGCCGACAATCGCTGCTTTTTCATTCGCTTCAATATGAAAGCTTACATCTTTTAAAATTTCGTCAGTCCCGAATGACTTTGAGATATTCTGACAAGATAAAATCATGATTATTACATTCCTTCTAATGTGGTACGGATTGCCTTGATAAAATCTTCACTGTTTAAGACAACCGGATTAGGATTTGTCGTAATCAGTGCAAGGTCTTTTGTCATCTTACCATCTTCTATGGTCTGAATACAAGCCTTTTCCAACTTATCAGCAAACTCCATTAACTCCTTATTGCCATCAAGCTCACCACGCTTACGAAGTGCACCTGACCAAGCAAAAATAGTTGCTACGGAGTTGGTAGAAGTCTCCTCACCCTTTAAGTGCTTATAGTAGTGACGCTGTACAGTTCCGTGAGCAGCCTCGTACTCATAATTGCCATCTGGAGATACCAGTACAGAAGTCATCATAGCAAGAGAACCAAATGCACTAGATACCATATCACTCATGACATCTCCATCATAGTTCTTACATGCCCAGATGTAACCACCCTCAGACTTCATAACACGTGCAACCGCGTCATCAATCAGAGTGTAGAAATAAGTGATTCCAGCCGCCTCGAACTTATCCTTGTACTCGGCATCGAAAATCTCCTGGAAAATATCCTTAAATGTGTGGTCATACTTCTTAGAAATCGTATCCTTTGTCGCAAACCACAGATCCTGCTTGGTGTCAAGTGCATAGTTAAAGCAGCTCTTTGCAAAGCTCTCGATGGAGTTGCACAGATTGTGCTGTCCCTGAATCACACCTGCTCCAGTAAAGTTATGGATCAGCTCTCTTGTCTCTGTTCCGTCCTCAGCAGTGTATACAAGCTCGCACTTACCAGCAGATGGAATCTTCATCTCAGTTGCCTTGTAGACATCACCGTAAGCATGACGTGCGATGGTGATTGGCTTCTTCCAATTCTTAACACATGGCTCAATTCCCTTTACGATGATTGGCGCACGGAATACAGTACCATCTAACATAGCACGAATGGTTCCGTTCGGACTCTTCCACATCTCCTTCAGATTGTACTCTGTCATACGTGCTGCATTTGGTGTAATAGTAGCACACTTAACAGCAACGCCGTACTTCTTAGTAGCATTGGCAGAATCAACAGTAACCTGATCGTTTGTCTCGTTACGATGCTCTAAGCCAAGATCATAATACTCTGTATTTAACTCGATAAAAGGACATAACAGCTCATCCTTGATCATTTTCCAGAGGATACGTGTCATCTCATCTCCGTCCATCTCAACAAGTGGGGTTGTCATCTTAATCTTTTCCATGGTTGTCTCCTTTTTGTGTATAATTATCTATTGTCACAGTGCCAGCTGAATTGGCACTGCTCATTGCTTTAGCAAGTTTTCAAGTCCATAACTGTCCATATTTCTTATTGTATTCATCATGTGCTCATTTGCAAGCTTTTCTGCTTGATCTGCATCATGTTTTTTCAAAGCTTCCACGATCTTGCGGTGTTCCTCATTGGACTGCACGGCACGATCTGTCACTGCAAGGGTAATCTTTCTGACCCGCTGTACATAATGATGGAAATCTAACAGCACATGTCTTAATTCCTTACTTCCAGATGCATTATAGAGGATCTCATGAAACTTATTATCCAGTTCCACTACCTGCTCTGAATTCCCCTTAGAGGAATGAAAGTCGGAAAGATAAATATTCTCCTCCAACTCATCCAACTGCTCCTTTGTAATCTGGTCTGCCGCCCATCTGGCACACAGGCCTTCCAATCTGGAACGAATCTCATAGATATCATGAATATCCTTCTGTGAAATGCCAACTACATACGCTCCCTTATTCGGAATGATAGTGACAAGTCCCTCCAATTCCAGTTGTCTTAAAGCCTCCCGGACAGGAGTACGGCTGACACCAAGTTCCTCTCCGATTGACTTTTCCTTCAATTCTTCATTGGTCGCATATTTCCCGGAAAGTATATTTTCCCGTATGGTATGAAACACACGCGAACTCAATGAATAATTATCTTCTCCCATCTATATTACCTCATGCTATAACGTGATATTCAGCTCTTTGCAACATTTTTCAATCTCTGCTACCAATTCTCCATCTGTTAAAACGGTAACTCTTCCATCCTCGTACTGCTTATCAACCCATACCTTGATATTCTTTACAAGTTCTGAGTTCTTATCAATCCATTTTTCCTTTGGTAAATGATAGTAGGAATTGATCCAATGTGCAATTCCCGCAAGTCCTGATGTATTAGATACCGCTACCAATGGTGGACGGTTCAGGAACTTACCTGTATCAAAAATATTATAAATCTCTTCGTTCTTTAATAATCCATCTGCATGGATACCAGCTCTTGTAACATTAAAGTTACTTCCAACAAACGGTGTCTGACTTGGCTGTACATAGCCTAATTCCTTCTCAAAATACTCTGCCAGTTCTGTGATTACAGTAGTATCCATACCATCTAAGGTTCCCTTTAACTGGGCATACTCAAATACCATTGCTTCAAGCGGTGTATTTCCAGTACGCTCGCCAATTCCAAACAGAGAACAGTTAACACCACTGGCACCATATAACCATGCTGTCGTAGAGTTATTTACTGCCTTGTAGAAATCATTATGTCCATGCCACTCAATCAACTCAGATGGCACACCTGCATGTACGGTAAGACCATAAATGATACCCGGAACACTTCTAGGAATCACTGCTCCTGGGAAGTTGACACCATAGCCCATAGTATCACAGGCACGAATCTTGATTGGAATCTTGTACTCATCCATCAACTTCATCAACTCAACGCAGAACGGAATTACAAATCCATAGATATCAGAACGTGTAATATCCTCTAAGTGACAACGTGGGCTGATTCCAGTCTCCAGACATTCACGAATTACGCTTAAGTAGAGGTTCATGACCTCTTTTCTTGTCATCTTCATCTTATAAAAGATATGGTAATCGGAACAGCTAACAAGAATTCCTGTCTCACGAAGTCCGATATCCTTTACCAACTGGAAATCCTGCTTGCTTGCTCGAATCCAGCTAGTTACCTCTGGGAACTTATAACCTCTTTCCAGACACTTATAAACCGCATCACGATCCTTCTTACTATATAAGAAAAATTCACTCTGGCGAACCAGACCCTTAGGGCCACCCAATCTATGCAGATAATCATATATCGTTACAATCTGCTCCGTTGTATATGGTGCTCTTGACTGCTGTCCATCGCGGAAGGTCGTATCTGTAATCCAGATATTCTCCGGCATATTGTGAGGTACGATACGATCGTTAAACGCTATCTTCGGTATCTCGTCATAAGGAAACAAATTATGAAATACATTTGGCTCCTTCACATCCGCCAATTGGTAAAAATGCTCCTCTAATTGTAGCAAGTTCGTTTTTTTATTCATTACGACATCTCTCATAACTGTTCTCCTTTTACGCTTTTTTTCAGAAATGCGATTCATGCATAATTGTATACAATTATACCGTCTTCCTATTCTATACACGTATGCCAAGATTTGTCAATGAATAAAATATTATATTTTATATAACCATTCGTTATGAGTATGCTACTTCTCATTACTTCCAATGGGGAATTGCTATATTGAACATGTCCTCATTCGCCTTATGAAGTACCACCGACTTATATCCAAAGGCATCAATCCCCAGCTTGGTAGCCTTCTCTAAAGCAGCACGAAGCTCCTGATTCCTGATTCGGAACGTACGCTGAGTCACTACACCATTCTCATCCTTTTCTAACAGGTAACGGATACGCATAACATAAGCATTTTCCGAATCCTCTATCAGCACCCCTATCTGATATGTATTCAAAAGATCCTTACTAACGCCGGTCACCAATCGCAATATATAAGCAATTTCATTCACACGCTCTGGTGCTATCTCAAGTTCTGGTCTTTTCTTCATCTGGAAAACACAACCATGTCTCGGATCCTGACAGGACGCCATCAATGATCTCGCAATACGGTCATAGTCTCCCGTACCACAAAGCACCAGATGAACATACTCTTCTATCATCCACTGATACCAACGGCTCACTCTTTCCTGTATCTTAGGCTCCATTGTCTCCAGATTCAGGTTCGCAGACATCATCTCAACATAGATATTCTGTACACGCTGATAACGGTTCACCTTGTTCTTCCATGCCAGCTCTACCTGCTTATATTCCTGTAACGCAAGACTTCGATTCTTATCATTTGTCTCTGATTCCTGAGCCATACGCTCTAACTGCTTCTTATAGACCAAAGCAGCCTGAATCGGATGAAATAGATCGTCTGCCACACGGCATGGCTTAATAATAATCTTAAAAGTCCGACATTCATTCATGAATGCTATGGTCTCGTTAATCTTACCACCATCCGTCATAACAATACGGATCGTCTCTGGAGACATCATCTCGACCATGGAAAAAAGTTCTGCTCCAGACATGACTGGCATCTGCATATCCCCTATAAATACATCTGGCTTCTGGCGTTCCAATACATCAATAGCTTTCACTGCCGAATCAACCAGTTCATACTCAAAATCCGTATCTACACTCTCCAATATAGCATGAATTCTTGCAGCATTTACCTCTTCCGGCTCTACGATCAATACAAAACCCATGTAGCCCCCTCCAATCCTCATTTTTCCTGAGTTTTCTTCTTTCATCATATCAAATAAAATGACACATCACAATTCTTTTTCAAAATTTCAGTAACACTTATTTCCCTCTTTCATAAGATACAGTGTAAGAAAAATTTGGAGGATATAACATGAGTGATTTAGCTGCAACAAACTGCGGAGGATGCAACTGTAACGAGGGAGGATGTAATTCTATGATCTTGATCATCTTATTATTGTGCTGCTGTGGTGGCAATAATAGTTGTGGTCTTGGTAATAACGGTTGTGGATGTGGCAACGATAGCTGCCTTATCATCATCCTGCTTCTCTTCTGCTGTGGTGGCAACAATGGTCTTTGCTGCTAATAGCAAGATGTGGTAATTTTCTGTTGCATGAAAAAGAGCGGCTAAGCCGCTCTTTTTTATCGATGCTCCTCTAACATCGTTTTCTTTTCTTGACGCTCCATCTTTAACTTCTCAATTATCTGACATTCTTTTGGGACTTTCTTTGTCCGCATACATTCCTCATCAATTTCGTATACACTGGTATCTTCTATAATCAACATAAACAATTTCCTCCACCCTATTATGATATGCCCCTTCTGTCATAAAGCATCTTTTCCCATCATAGAATAAAAGAAAAAAGGCATATTTCTATGGAGAATACACCTTTTACGCCCTTTGACTATATGACACAGACCAAGGAACTGCAAATGTTAAAAACAATGCTCCCCTATATGAAAGAGGCACAAAAAAAGCAATTTGCCATATTAATAAAATATATGGAGCTACAAAATACCATACAGGTATTTTCGCAAGAGGATAAAGTCATGTCCATGTGTTCTGCAAATGAAGAAAGCAACAATCTCGTTGGAATGCTTCAGGACTTACGTCAATTCTGTAGTCCAAAAGAACAGGAAACCCTTGATATGCTCACCACTATGTTCTCTATGATGGAAACCTACGAAACCATATTTAATTAATTCGTAACAAGAAAGGAAATTTATGGCATACGATTTTTTAGAAAACAACCCCTTACTCAGCAATATGTCACCCGAAAAATTACAATTTTTAATGAACTTTGCCACAAGTGATAAGCCAACAGACATGAAACAAATGATGCCGTTCCTGCTCTCCTCTATCAATACTGCCAAAGCGGATAATATTCAGTTTACTGATCCAGAAACTGAACTATTAGTCAATATATTAAAGCAAAATATGTCCGAGGAAGAATCCCAAAAAGCAGATAAACTTATTCAAATAATGAAAAGCAGAAGGAGCGGTTCTTAACCACTCCTTCTGTCATATCATCTCTTAATTCTACCATACCGATGCCACGGTTACTTCCAACACCTTATCAATAGGTGCTGTGCTTGTTCCATTTCCATCAGTTCCTTCAAAGTACTTCTTGCTGGCAGACTCAAATACGATATAGATATTATCGTCTGCAATAGCCAACTGCTCGGCACATGGTGGCATCTCCACCTTCATAGCCGGCTCATTCGGCTTCTTTGTCAGGCTTAAAAGGGAGGAATATACCTTCAGATAAGATGAATTATTCCTTCCGTAGGAAGTACTTAGGTATACAGAACCATTCTCGTCAAATGCAACGCCCTGTACCTTACTCGGAATATTATAGCTACTCATAGCAGTTAGCTTATTCGTCTCAGAATCATAACTGTAAGACAACATCTCGGAATCAAAGAACTTCGTATGTGTCGCCACCCAGATTCGTCCACCATAATAGGTGATACAGGAAGGGATGTTCTTCAAATGATACTCTTCTGACAATGCGGATGCATCTACACAATACTTCGGTGCATCAGATGCAATCTTCTGAATGTATTCGTATGAAATTCTCTCCAATGTCTTAGAATTAGAATGGCATACCCACACATTCTCGCCATCATAAGCAATTCCTCCAAGATGGCTATCCTCTCGCATACCAATTGTTACCAGATACTCACCGCTTTCACGATCAAATACCATAAGAGAACCTAATTCTTCATCACCTTCTGAATAAGAAGTCATCAATATGAATTCTGGCGTAAAGCACAAGCCCTGCATACACTGAGCATCGCTGGCGATTACATTATCCAGATAATCCTGCTCTCTGGTAGATGGCATTCCCGGTATCTCAACATTGTCTAGGAAATCATAACTGCAATCCTTTAACTCTCTGTGATTGCGGCTGATGCTACTTGCACTCTGATAAGAATACATCTCTACATTGTAATAATTGTCAATGGACTTCGTCCATTTTGCAAAAAGTACCATGTTAGCAGCATTATATTCATTAATCTCTGTGATCTTATTCGTATAATTACTGTCTGTATACCATCCCGCAAAATTATAACCGGTACGTACTGGCACATCCAGTGTAAAAGGAAGCTCTGTCCGGGAAATCACTTCTGGATTGTAATTACTGTTGATTCCACCATTCAATGCATATACCAAATGAATGGATGTCGCATCGCTCTCACCTAAAAACGGATCAATAGTGGAATTGGTATTCTCGATCCATCCCGTATTTCCCATCTGCATCTCCAACGTATATGCACGGGTAATCTGGGGATCATTGAAAAGGAGGATGCAAACATATAAAACTGCAAAAATTTCCTTGCGTAGTCTCATCGTTCACTCCCCCTTTCTCATATCACGTATCACTTAACGAATCATTATTCTTCTGTATTTTCGAGCTTAGATGCTCTTGCTGCCACCTCTTTTTCCTGAATATCGGACGGTGTCTGCTCATATCTAGCAAATTCATATGAGAATGTTCCGCTTCCACCTGTCATCGAACGTAAGTCGGTATTGTATCCATATAATTCCATATATGGGATATCTGCCACGATCTCCTGATAGCCATTCTCTACTGGATTCATACCAAGCACACGGCCACGGCGCTTATTAAGATCTCCCATGATATCTCCAGTGTATTTGTCTGGAACGACTACCTTCATGGATGCGATTGGCTCTAACAGGATTGGAGATGCTTCTAATACACCCTTCTTGAATGCCTGTATCGTAGCAACCTTGAATGCCATCTCGGAAGAGTCTACCGGATGATAAGATCCATCGTAGAGCACTGCCTTGACTCCTACTACTGGATAAGCTGCCATAGGTCCCTTTATGACTGCTTCCTGAACTCCCTTCTCAACTGCTGGGAAGTAGTTCTTCGGAACTGCACCACCTACAACACACTGCTCAAATACATATGGCTGTTCCAGATCGCCAGATGGCTCAAAGGTCATCTTTACGTGACCGTACTGACCATGTCCACCAGACTGCTTCTTATACTTGTATTCCACATCTGCCTTCTTACGGATGGTCTCGCGGAATGCTACCTTTGGCTTGGATAACTCGATCTCTACCTTATAACGCTCTAACAGCTTGCTTGCCACTACTTCTAAGTGCTGGTCTCCCATACCATAAAGTAACGTCTGACCATTCTCACTATCATTAACTGCCTTTAATGTAAGATCTTCGGACATCAACTTCTGTAATGCCTGTGAGATCTTATCCTCATCTCCCTTATTCTTAGCCTTATATCTCTTATAAGTATATGGTGTGGAGATAGAGGTTCGAATATACAAAATCGGGTTTGCCTTTGTGGAGAGGGAATCTGTGGTAGATGCCTGTGACAGCTTTGCCAAAGCTCCGATATCTCCCGCATGTAACTCCTTTACTTCCTCTGGCTTATTGCCTCGAAGTACATACAACTTACCAATCTTCTCTTCTACATCCTTGTGATGATTGAAGAGTACATCATCTGTCTTAAGTACACCAGAATTCACCTTGATCAGGGAATATTTTCCAATAAATGGATCTGCAATTGTCTTCCAGATATATGCTGACTTTGGCTTTGCAAAATCATAATCTGCATTGTAAACTTCATTGGACTTAGCATTGATACCTGCACAGGTACGCTTCTCTGGGCTAGGTAAGTACTTCACGATATCTACCATCAAAGTATAGATACCTCTTGCCATGAGATTAGATCCCATGAGCACTGGGACAATACTTCCGTCTGCCACATTCACACGAAGTGCCTGACGAATCTCATCCTCTGAGAACTCTTCACCACCGAAATAGCGATCCATGAATTCCTCACTGGTCTCTGCTACGGCTTCCATCAATGCTTCACGACAGATATCAAGATTCTCCTTGGAGTAATCAGGAACCTCTGTCTTCTCAACTTCGCCCTTGTCGTTCCAACGCTTCGCACGCTGCTGTAATACATTGACATATCCGACGAACTGTCCGTTCTCACGGATTGGAAGATGGAATGGAGCAATGCGCTTGCCATACATCTCCTGTAAATCTTCTACTACCTGTCTGTAACTTGCTTCGTCAATATCCATGTCTGTGACGAATACCATACGAGGAAGCTTATACTTCTCACACAGCTCCCATGCCTTCCTGGTTCCAACTTCGATACCAGCCTTACCAGATACAACGATGATTGCTGCATCAGCAACTCCAACTGCCTCTTCTGCTTCGCCAACAAAATCAAAATATCCAGGAGTATCTAAGATATTGATCTTCGTATCTCCCCAGATGATAGGTACAACGGAGGTATTAACGGAAAAAAGACGCTTGGTCTCTTCCTTATCGTAATCACTTATGGTATTGCCATCTTCTATCTTTCCCATACGTGATGTCATTCCCGCAAGATAAGCCATCGCCTCCACGAGACTTGTCTTGCCAGCCCCCCCATGACCGAGTAAAACCACATTACGAATCTTGTCAGTTGTGTAAACGTTCATAGCAAACCCTCCATATTCTGTAATAGTTTTATGCATGGTTATATTTTACTAAATTTCATCTATTTTTACAACTTATTTATTCAATATTACTAACTCGAATTTATAATAACATTCTTTTGTTTATATATTATGTATGCATTTTAAACATTTTATAGATTTTCGTTATAATTGTTTACATATTATTCACAAACCGGACATGCCAGCTTCATGATATTGCGCATTCAAATTGCTTTTACACTTTAACGTGTTGACTTTTTTAGTAAAAATGCTATCATAGGTAAAGTATAGAATTTTATGGGTGGCAGAAATTACCACTTATCAATATACGGGGGATTCAAGATGACGTTAAATAAAATTGGATTTATCGGACTTGGCTTGATTGGAGGTTCCATTGCCAAGCGCCTTAAGATGTTACATAAAGATCTGACGATTATTGCCACTTCTGGGCATCTTTCTACCATAGAGAACGCTTATGCAGAAGGGCTTATTACCAATAATACCCTCTGTGAGATCTCTGATTTTTACGACTGTGATTATATTTTTCTCTGCACACCAGTGCAGAAGAATATTGAATATCTGCGGCAATTGAAGGGACAGGTAAGTGAGCATTGCATCATAACAGATGTAGGCAGCGTCAAGTCAGATATTCACCGCGAAGTGATTGCTCTTGGCATGGAGCATCAGTTCATCGGAGGACATCCGATGGCAGGTTCAGAAAAGACAGGACTTAATAGTTCCAAGGATTCTTTGCTAGAAAACGCTTACTATATCATCACTCCGACCACAGCTACTGCACCGGAAGCTCTTGAGAATTTCCGCAGTCTGGTGGCTTCCTTGGGTGCGATACCGATGGTTCTTGACTATGAACTGCACGATTATGCTACCGCAGCCATCAGCCACCTGCCACATGTCATCGCATACAGTCTAGTAAATCTGGTTCGGGAATGTGACGATGCAGACGAGACAATGAAGACGATTGCCGCTGGCGGATTTAAGGATATTACGCGAATTGCCTCCTCCTCTCCTGTCATGTGGGAAAATATCTGCCTGTCTAATCAGGAGCAGCTGCTTAAGTTAATCGATACTTATATGCAGATGTTACAACAGACTAGGAATGATATCGCAAATGCAAATAGTCAGGCATTGCTTGACTCCTTCCAGAATGCCAAGGATTACCGTGATTCCATCACCATCAGCCGAGGCGGTGTATTAAAGCAGGTATACGAGATTTATATTGATCTTCTGGACGAGGCTGGTGGAATTGCAACTATTGCTACGATTCTTGCCAGCAACAACCTGAGCATTAAGAATATTGGTATCATTCACAACCGTGAATTTGAGGACGGAGTATTGAGACTAGAAATGTATGACGGAGCGTCGTTGGACGCGGCCTGTACACTCTTAGAAAAGCATCATTATACGATTTACAGACGCTAAGCAATGATTACATTAAAAAAATAGCTTTTATGCATCAAAAAAGACCGCATTTCATGCGGTCTTTTTCATGTAATGAGAAATTAAAAACATTTTACTGATCTTTGATTCGGGATAATGCGGCTTCATCGCCCACCAATATCACATCATTGTGAAGCTGTAATACGGAGGCTGGAACTTCTGGGGTAATCGGACCAACGAATGCCTTCTCAATGATCTCTGCCTTGTCCTCTCCGCTTACCACCATAAGAATCTTACTCGCCTGCATAATCGTCTTGATTCCCATCGTATATGCCTGTCTTGGCACTTCATCCTCCGATGCAAAAAAACGCTTATTTGCATCAATCGTACTCTGGGTCAAATTAACGCAGTGTGTCCGGCGATCGAACTGAGCATTCGGTTCATTGAATCCAATATGTCCATTATGTCCGATTCCCAGTAACTGTAAATCGACACCACCCAATTCTTTGATCTTAGCTTCATAACGGGCACATTCTGTTTCGGCATCTGGCTCTGTGCCATCTGGAATATTGACATTAGAAAGATCAATATTTACTTTATTGAACAAGTGCTCACACATAAAGTAAAAATAGCTCTGTTCGTTGGAACGTTCCAGTCCCTTATACTCATCCAGATTGACCGTCTTAACCTCCGAAAAATCAAGATCGCCCTTCTTATACCATTCTACCAACTGTGCATAGGTTCCCACCGGAGTTGATCCTGTTGCAAGTCCTAATACGCAATCCGGCTTCATGATTACCTGCGCTGATATAATATTTGCAGCTTTTCTGCTCATATCATGATAATCTTTTGCTCGATATATTCTCATTTCGTATCTGCACCCTCTTATACATCATTGAAAATCTGGTAAATATCAATTTTTAACGCATCTGTGTCTGACACTCCGATAAACTCGCCGCCATACTTATAGCCCTCATCAAGTTCTTCGATACGAACTACTTCAAGCACAGCATCCACGACTTCCTTAGTCCAAATCTGAATCTTGGTATTATAGTAACTACCAACCTCAAGCTTCCTGTTTGTCTTAAAGCCGATTCCCCCGCGAGAAATATCTGTCACATCCACATGAATGTATTTTAGAGTAGTCATCCCTTCCTCATCCAAGCGTTCTAACTCTATGGATACATCCAAATCCAATCTTTTGTGCCTTCTCTTTTCCACCATACGATAAAGCTCCTTATCCAAAGTCTTATCTTACTTTATTTTATGAACATTGCATCTCCAAAACTAAAGAAACGATAGCGCTCCTCCACTGCCTTCTCATAAGCAGAGAGCACATGCTCTCTTCCTGCAAGTGCTGATACCAGCATTACCAGCGTAGATTCTGGCAAATGGAAATTGGTAATCAATGCATCAATCACCTTGAACTGATAGCCCGGATAAATGAAAATCTCCGTCCATCCACTGCATTCTCTTAACATCCCATTCTCATCCGCTGCCGATTCCATAGTACGGGTACTGGTGGTACCCACTGCAATCACACGATGTCCTTCTTTTTTTGCTTTGTTGATCTTATCTGCTTCACTCTGCTCGATCCGGTAAAATTCGGAATGCATATGATGTTCCAACACATTCGTCACCTTTACAGGACGAAAAGTTCCCAGACCAACATGTAAGGTGACTTCTGCAATTTCAACACCCATAGACTTTACTTTTTCCAATAATTCCGGCGTAAAATGAAGTCCTGCTGTTGGCGCTGCAGCAGATCCATCATACTTCGCATATACAGTCTGATATCGATTCTTGTCCTGAAGCTGATGTGTGATATAAGGTGGCAGTGGCATCTGTCCTAACTGATCTAATATCTCCTCAAAGATGCCTTCATAGTGGAACTGAATCAGTCTGTTCCCTTCCTCTACCACATCGATAATCTCACCTGTCAAAAGACCGTCACCAAATATAATCTTAGTACCCGGCTTGCATTTCTTGCCCGGCTTTACTAAGGTCTCCCAGATATCGTTTTCTCTTCGCTTTAGCAGAAGGATCTCTATCTTGGCACAAGTTCCTTCCTTTGCCCCGTAGAGTCTTGCCGGAATGACCTTCGTGTTGTTGACAACCAGACAGTCTCCCGGCTGCAAATAATCTACGATATCCTTAAATATTTTATGCTCTACCTCTCCAGTCTCTTTATCAAGAACCATGAGTCTTGAGCTGGAACGGTCTTCCAGAGGATCCTGAGCAATCAGTTCCTCTGGAAGATCGTAATAAAAGTCCTTTACATCCATATTATTTTCCTTGTTTCTTACATACGAAGAGAAATGTTTAACTTCGCATCCAGATTCTTTAAAATATTCTCCACGTATCCGTCAACAGTATCCTTTTTGAACTCCTCATCCTGTGGAGTGAACACAACCGTAAACGCCATGCTCTTCTTGTTTGGAGGAAGCTGAATTCCCTCGTAAACATCGAACAAAGAAATGCTTGTGACATAATCACATGCCTCTAATATTCCCTGTTCTACCTGCGCACAAGTCACATCCTTATCCATTACAAATGCAAAATCGCGCTTCTCCTCTGGATATTTTGGCAATGGAGCAAATGTAACACTCTTTCCATACCACTGTGAAAGTGCTGCCAGATCAATTTCCATAACATAAGCTGCGGTACGCATATCAAGCTCACTTGCAACCTCGTAAGCAACCTTTCCGAGATAACCAACTTCTACACCCTGACAGGAAATCTTTGCTGTCTGGTATGGGTGCAAATATGTCTTTGTTGCAGGCTCATAATCAAATGACAGGCAAAGTGTATCTGCAACGGTCTCTGCAAGTCCCTTTAATGTAAAGAAAGACTCCTGCTCGCCAAACACACCTACACAAAGTGTTGCACGCTCATCCGGATACTCTGTAAGTGGCAATGACTTTGGAATAAAGATATTACCGAGTTCAAAAATACGTCCTTCTAAGTTACCTCTCTTCTGATTTCTTGAGATTGCATGCAACATCTGTGGTGCTAAGGTTGTACGCATCAAAGAAAGGTCTACTGTAATCGGATTAATAAGGCTGATTGCATTTCTCTCCTTAGCATCAGCAGGTAATCTTAACAGATCAAAATCTGCAGGTGAGAAGAATGAATAGTGAATTCCCTCGTAAGCTCCGGCTGCACACAGCGCTCTCTTAATCTTAAGCTCTGTTTTCTGTGTTAAGTTAAGACCACCCAATGTAACCTCAGCAGTTGGCATGAAAGTTGGTGTCACATGCTCATAGCCGTACATACGAATCACTTCCTCAGCAACATCTGGGTAAGAATCCATATCCTCACGGAATGCAGGTACCTGAATGGTAAGTTCATCTCCGTTGATTACCGGATTCATCTGAAGATTTGTCAAAATTCTAACAATGTCCTCATTTGGAACTTCAATACCAAGTACTCCATTGACACGTGCTACACTCACCTTCATCTCCTGTGGTTCCACAGAATTTCCTGTATTGACATCCACATGTGTACCGGAAACTTTTCCGCAGCCTAACTCCTCAATCAAATGTAATGCAC
>CAZBFN010000013.1:0-110687 GCA_964491235.1 uncultured Roseburia sp. | reverse complement strand
GATTAAGGGAAAAGCTGCATAATCCGACCTGCTTAAAAACCATACGTAGTTTTGGCTATCGAATGGAGGATACAGTATGACGGAGACCGGTAAAATTAGAATAAAAGTGCTAATACCAATATTGATATGCATTATTGGTATGACTGGCATATTGGTTTATACGATAAATCATTATCGGCAGATATCCTTTCAGCACATTTCAAATCTATGCCAGATAATTATCGAATCTCATCCGGAAGCAGAAGAGGAAGTGCTTTCGTCTTTGAAAGAATATTCCGAAGGTGCCAATCAAGGCGAGAAGGGAAATGAGTTCCTATTAAAGTACGGGTACAGAATCGGTGATTTTGATGATGGTTTTCAGTCAGGGTTTATTTTTCTTACTCTTATGGTATTCCTGCTGATAGTAGGAAGTTTCTTGGTTTTTTACTGGCACACAGACAGGTATAACCGTAGAAGAATTGAGGAATTAACGGAGTATCTGGAAAGTGTGAATATCGGGAAGTTTGACAAAATCATTCAGTCGAAGGAAGATGCCTTTTCACGCTTGGAAGATGAAATATACAAAACAGTAACTACGCTACGACAGACGAAAGATACAGCAGTGAAAACGAAAGAAAACTATGCGGATAACCTGGCCAATATTGCCCATCAGTTAAAGACAAAAATCACCACTTTATCTCTTACATTGCAGCTTTCGAAGAAATCGGATTTTACAATGTATGTACAGCAAATGGAGAATCAGCTGGAAAGCCTTAGCTGGTTGGAGGAGGCTCTATTAACTCTTTCTAAGATTGATGCAGGTGTATTACAGTTGGAATGCTCTAAGGTTGATATCTATACCGCATTAACCCTTGCTACAGAAAATTTAAATGAACTGTTGGTTGAAAATGTGGTTTCAGTGTCAATTCCTGATAAAGGTTGTATTGAAATAGATGGTGATATGGAGTGGACGATGGAGGCTTTTATCAATGTAATTAAAAATTGCATTGAACATTCTGCACCGGGAAGTGTCATACATTGTGACTATTCTGTAAATCCTCTTTATGCAGAAGTGTTGATTTGGGATGAAGGAAAAGGTTTCAAGGAAGAGGATATTCCGCACCTGTTTGAGCGTTTCTATAAAGGAAAAGAGACCAGTGAGAAGGGGATAGGAATCGGACTGTCGTTGGCACGTTCCATTTTTGAAATGCAGAATGGTAATATTACTGCTCGGAATATGCCTGAAGGTGGAGCATGTTTTGAAATAAGAGTGTACAGTCACTAAGATGTCACTTTGTCCTGTTATAATTGAGCCGAACTGGGGATATCGGTTCAAAACAGGAAGGAGCATTCGTATGGAAATATTAAAATGTGAAGGAGTCAGAAAAGTATATGGCTCTAAGGAAAATCCGGTAACTGCATTAGATGGGATTGATTTATCCGTAGAAAAGGGAGAGTTCGTTGTTATAGTTGGAGCATCCGGTTCCGGTAAATCAACCATGCTTCATATTCTCGGAAGTGTGGATAAGCCTACTGCCGGAAAAGTTTTGGTTGATGGAGAGGATATTTCTAAGTTAGATCCGACAAAATCCGCTATTTTCCGCCGCAGAAAAGTTGGACTTGTGTATCAGTTTTATAATCTGATTCCAACTCTTACAGTGAGAAAGAATATTCTTATGCCGCTTTTGTTAGACAAAAGAAAAGTGAATGAGGAGTATTTCGAACAGGTAGTAAACCAACTTGGAATTGCGGATAAGTTGGAAATGATGCCAAATCAGTTATCCGGTGGACAGCAGCAGAGAGTAGCTATTGCAAGAGCACTTATCTATCGACCTGCTATTTTACTTGCAGATGAGCCAACCGGAAATTTAGACCAGAAGAATTCTAAAGAAATTATAGAGATGCTGAAAATCTCTAACCGTAATTTGGAACAGACCATATTACTGATTACTCATGATGAGAAAATTGCTCTGGAAGCAGACCGAATTATAACGATAGAAGATGGACGTATTGTAAGCGACCAGAAGCGGAGGTAAGGTTATGTGGAAAGATTATTCATCAAGTTATATAAAAAGCAATAGGGCATCGAGTATATCGGTTATTGCTGCCTCTTTGATTGCTACACTGTTTCTGTCTTTGATATGTACGTTGTTTTTCAATTTTTGGACATATGAAACAGATGGCATCATTGCAGAGGAAGGTAATTGGCATGGTCGAATGACAGCTTCTGTTGATGCAATGAAAATATCTACAATACAGAATTTCCCTAATGTAGAGAGTGCCATTATCAATAATGAATTATCAGATGAACAGATGGTAACAGTTGATGTCATTTTTCATAATCCAAAGACAACTTATGAAGATATGCCACTAATAGCAGAGCAGATGGGCTTAGAAGCAAGTGCCGTATCGTATCATACAGTTCTTTTGGCAAATTATCTGATACATGATCCGAACGATGTGACACCACCACTGTTATTGTTATTCTATATCTTTATTATGATAATTGTATCTATTTCTTTGGTTATGATTATCCATAATGCGTTTGCGGTGTCTATGAATGCAAGAGTGCATCAGTTTGGTATTTTTTCAAGTGTTGGAGCTACACCAAGTCAGATTCGTACGTGCTTATTGCAGGAGGCTTTAGCACTTAGTTCTGTATCCATTGTGGTAGGAACTGTGTTTGGAATTGTTCTTAGTTCTGCAATCGTTCAAGTAACCAATGTAGTAGCTGCTGATGTAGCAGGAAGACATATGGCTGTTTTTCAATACCATCCACTTGTGTTGGTGATTACTTTGTTAGCTGCATTTTTGACCGTGCTTTTCTCGGCATATATTCCTGCTAAGAAATTAAGCAAGGTAACACCGATAGAAGCAATCAAAAATACAGGCGTTTTGCAGTTAAAAAAGAAAAAGAAATCCCTCGTTTTATCATTACTGTTTGGAATTGAAGGGGAGCTTGCCGGAAATGCATTGAAAGCACAAAAGAAAGCGTTGCGTACAGCCACACGCTCATTGACACTTTCGTTCTTGGCATTTACCATAATGCTGTGTTTCTTCACTCTTTCAGGTATCAGTACAAATCATACTTATTTTAAGAGATACCAAGATGTGTGGGATGTCATGGTGACGGTAAAGAACACCGGCATTACTGAATTTGAAATGACAGAAAGTTTGCAGGAAAATCAGGAATTAGGAAGTTGTACAGTATACCAAAAAGTAGTAGCAGTAACAAAACTTTCAAGTGACTTCCAAAGTGATGAGTTAAAGGCTTTAGGTGGACTTGGGGCAGTTGCAGGAACATCTGTAACAAGTGTAGAGGACGGATATTTAGTAAAAGTTCCGCTTGTGATTATGGATGATAAGAGTTTTAGCGAGTATTGTAATCAGATTGGGGTAACACCGAATCTTGATGGGGCGATTGTACTGAATCGTATCTGGGATAATATCAACAGTAATTTCCGATACAAACAGTATGTTCCATTTGTAAATGAAAGTCAGAATGTAATCAGTATTCAAAATAGGGATAATGCGGAAAACTCAGCCCAAGTAGAAGTAATTGCCTATACGCAGGAAGTTCCGGTACTTAGAGAAGAATATGACAACTATGCCTTGGTACAGTTTATTTCCTTATCTATGTGGGAGAATATAGCAGGAACAATCGGTAATGCGGAGGCAGATACTTATGTAAGGGTATTAGCTGATGCGGAATTGTCTCTTGCAGACGCAAATGAATTGGAAACTTCGGTGGTGAATTTGATTGATAAAGAATATGTGATAGAAAGCGAAAATCGTATTCAGGAGAAAGTTTCAAACGATGAAATGATGGATGGATTCATGATGATTATAGGTGCTTTCTGTGTCTTGCTTGCAACTATTGGAATTGCCAATGTGTTCTCTAACACTTTAGGATTTATTCAGCAGAGGAAGCGTGAATTTGTCCAGTATATGTCCATTGGTATGACAGAGGCTAATATTCGAAAAATGTTCTCGATAGAAGCCTTGGTTATTGCAGGACGCCCACTGTTAATTACTTTACCATTAACCGTTGTATTTGTAGGATTTATGATAACAGCAAGTTATTTAGAACCCATGGAGTTCTTGGTTGAGGCTCCTATTTTGGAGATTTCACTATTTATAGTTGCAATATTTGTATTCGTTGGTTTGGCTTATTATCTCGGTGGTAAGAAAATCTTGAAATCTGACATGGCAGAAACCTTACGCAATGATCTTTAGGCGTATCCTGTTTATTTCGCAGTTTGGTTACATCGAACAAATTCCAAAGTTCGAGAAAGTAGACAGCATGGCTGGAAGCCTTTATTTCACTGGATTTCTTAGTTCAAAAATTTCGGAATCTTTTTTGTAGAATCTTTTGCGATCAGCTTTTTTGACCCTAAGTACTAATCAAAAGGGGGAAAAGAGAATGCAGAGGAAGCGGTTAGAACATTTTTGTAAGTACAGACATATTTGTGAATTTCTTGGTAATGAAGGCAAGGAGAAAGAGGAAATCAAAAAGTATCTGATGCAGGAGTTGGGATTGCCGGAAGCGACAGCCCAGTATCAGATGCGGCGTGCCTTGGAGGATGATTTACTCCGTTATCGTTACGTGCGAATATTTAGGTATCGGTCAGTCCAAGGCAAGAGAGCTTCTTGCTGACCCGAAAAAATTTTCACTATTCGTATAGGGAACAGATTATATGCACACAAAGGTAGGTTGGATACATGGCTGATAAATCAAATTTTGTAGGGGAGAATGTAGCGTTGATGTATTTGCGATATATACCAAACGTATCGCTGAAATGGTTGAATAATTCAAGGGTTTATGGTAGTATAGATGAGATATTTGATGTTTCCTTATCTAAGCTACAGCCTAGAAAGGAGGCACAAATGGGGAAATCCCTTAATGGTAAAGAATTAGGTAAAGGAATTTCACAGAGGAGGGATGGTCTGTATCAGGCATGTTTCGTGAATCGCTTCGGCAAAAGAGGGACGTATGCAGGTCGCTACAGAAGGGGTCAGAAGCTGGAAATTGAGCTAAAAGGCAGAATGGCTCCGGAAGAGTACGAGAATTTGGTGTTTGTGACGAAGAATAACCGTCCCACACAGCAGTTCATCGTACAGGAAGGCATAGAAGCCTGTGTCCGCAACATACAAAAGATATTAGGGCATGGTTCTTTGCAGATGACAATGGATTTGTATTTTTAAGAAAAGAGAAAACGGCGGAAAGCCCGTAAATACAGGAGGTTTTAATAAAATGGAAGCATACAAGCAGGAATTTATTGAGTTTATGGTAGAGAGCGATGTGCTCAAGTTCGGTGAGTTTACTTTAAAGAGCGGTAGAAAGTCCCCATTCTTCATGAATGCAGGTGCTTATGTGACAGGAAGCCAGTTGATGCGTTTGGGCGAGTACTACGCTAAGGCGATTCATGAGAATTATGGAGACGATTTTGATGTATTATTCGGACCAGCATACAAGGGTATTCCGATCAGCGTAGTGACCGCAGTGGCTTACAGCAAGTTATATGGCAAGGAGATCCGCTACTGTTCTGACCGTAAGGAAGAGAAGGATCATGGCGCAGATAAGGGAAGCTTCCTTGGAAGCAGCTTAAAGGACGGCGATAGAGTCGTTATGATCGAGGATGTTACTACTTCTGGAAAGTCTATGGAAGAGACTGTTCCAAAGGTAAAGGGTGCTGCTGATGTTGAGATTGTCGGTCTGATGGTATCCTTAAACCGTATGGAGAAGGGACTCGGCGGTGAGAAGAGCGCCCTTGATGAGATCAAGGAAAAGTATGGTTTTGATGCCAATGCTATCGTTACCATGGAGGAAGTGGTAGAGCATCTGTACAACCGTCCATGCCAGGGCAAGGTTGTTATCAATGATGAGATAAAGGTTGCAATCGACGAATACTATAAGCAGTATGGATGCTAAGAAGAAGCGCCGGCTGGTGACGGGATTTTTATTTTTGACATATTTTATTGTTCTGTTCTATTTTCTCTTTTTTTCAGAGAAGATGGGACGGACATACAGTGAACGGGCTTACCATTATAATCTGATTCCTTTGAAGGAAATCAGCAGATTTATCACGTATGCAGACGTGCTTGGTATGAAGACGGTGCTGCTTAATATTGTGGGAAATGTGGTGGCATTTGTACCATTTGGTATTTTTATACCAATATATACGACACGGGGCAAAAAGCTATGGATGACCACATTTTATAGCTTTGAACTGAGTCTATTGGTGGAAGTGTTGCAGTTGATCACGAAGGTGGGAAGCTTTGATGTGGATGATCTGATTCTAAATACTTTGGGTGGAATGCTAGGTTATCTGATCTATAAGTTCACAGTGTATTTTTTTAGAGGTGAAGAGAGTGGCAAGACGACGTAGAAGAGGTTATAAGTTTACAGAGAAGAAGCAGTCCAAGCGAGGAATTACAGCATTGGTACTGTCGGTGATATCGATCGTTGTCTTTGTGGTAGTTACAATGAGCTCATTTCAGCATAGAGGAGAGGGCAGCATGTACTTAGGAAGTGCAGGCGTGTCCTCTATGTTGCTTTCTGTGGTAGCAGTGGTGCTTGCCATCAAAAGTCTTACGGAAGAGAATTCCTTTAAGTTGTTTCCGTATCTGGCTACCGTATGTTCCTTTTTGTCTGCGGGTGTGTGGATCACGCTCTATGTGGTCGGATTTATGGGATAGAGTAGATACTGACAGGAGAGCAGGACTTTTGTGTGACGCGGCGAAGCGTGAGGGAGAATAGTATGACGGATTTTGAAAAGCAGATATCATTTATCATGGAATTGGACAAGATAAAAAAGATTGGGAGACAGACCTATCTTTCAGATGCCAGCAGAAAGGAAAATGATGCAGAACATTCATGGCATCTGGCATTGATGGCATTTGTACTGGCGGATTATGCCAATGAGAAGGTGGATGTACTTAAGACCATGAAGATGGTGCTGCTTCATGATGTCATCGAGATCGATGCAGGTGATACCTATGCTTATGATACCGAGGGCAATAAGACCAAGCGTGAGCGTGAGCTTAAGGCAGCAGATCGTATTTTTGGATTGTTGCCAGAGGAACAGCAGAAGGAGTACCGTGGACTCTGGGATGAGTTCGAGGCGATGGAGACACCGGAGGCAAAGTTTGCCAACATGCTTGATAAGGTACAGCCGTTGCTATTAAATGATGCATCTGGCGGTAAGTCTTGGGCAGAGCACGGTGTGAAGAAGTCACAGGTCATGGCGAGAAATGAGCGTACCCACGAGGGTTCCGAGGAACTGTGGGCATACGCAAAGTCCTTAATCGAGAAGAATGTGGAACAGGGAAAGCTGCTGGATGAGTAGCAGAAAGGTGAGTATTCAGTGAGTTATAGAGAACTTTATAAGGAATCAAATGAATTAGCTAAGGAGCGGTTTGCGTTGATGGAGGAGCGGATTGCAGAGATTCGCACGAAGGCAGATGTGATGTTACCATTTGTTGCATATTTTGAGCAGACCGCTGCTTTTTTGCTGGAATTAGCCCAGATATACCATAAGGCAGAGGCGGAGGAACTGGCGACAAGAAGTATGGAGGAGTGTGAGCTGTGCAACCGTGTGTTGTATGGGGACATTCTGCCAGAGACCTATGAGAAGAGTTATGGGAATCCTGCTTATGCGGTGGTAGAGCTGGGGGAGGAGTTTGGAGCAGTATTATCTCTTCTGACAGCACATATCAGAGGCCGTATCAGCAGAGCATTTTGTGGGGATTTGTTAGCACTTACGATTGCTATGGAATTGTTCGTGGAGGTCTATAATGCCTTTGAGAGCGCGAAGCTTGAGGGCGAAGCTTCTGGCAATGGGGCAGGATTGCCAGAGAGCAAGGAGATACAGCAGATAATCTACTGGTATTTCCATGATTACAGTGAGATTTTTCTTCCGGGCAATATCCGCAGATTTATTGATCCGCAGGAAGACTATGCCACAAAGATCGTGATGGAGTCAGATTTATCTGATCTGCGTTATCTGTATCTTTATGGTGAGTATATTGGCGACAATGAGAAGCAGATCGCAGCATTTTTAAATCAGATGTCAGAGGATGAGGTACAGGCGATGGCAGATACCTACACAGAGGGCTATCGCATCGGCTTTGAAACAACAGGCAAGGATCTTAGCAAAAAGAAGGTCGTGGAGATTCGCTATCCGATTGGATTCGAGCGTATGGTGCGGGCGGCAATCCGTAACTTCGAGAAAATGGGACTAAAGCCTACCATGCTTGCTACAAGTACTTCTCCAAATAAGCAGTTCGCGTATGACCACAAGGAGGATCGAGCTTACTATGTAGATAAAGCATATGTGGAGCGTTGCCTTGAGGTCAGAAAGACTTATTTTGAGGAACAGAAGACTCTTGCAGCAGGATTTGCAGGTCCGGCAGTAATCGAGGTCTTTGGAGAGATTCCCTTTTCACCAGTAAGCAAGCCAGAGGCATATAATTATAATGAAAAGCAACAGCAGCTTTATGTGTATGAAATGAGCCAGTCTGGACAGATCACTAACCAGTATATTAAGGGTGAGGAGCGAAGCTTTACTATTATCGCTTACCCAGTACCTTCCATCGGAGAGAAGTTCGAGGAGATTTTTGCGGAGACAGTGAAAATCAATACCCTCGACTATATACTGTACAGAGATATGCAGCAGAAGATGATTGATGTCTTGGATCAGGCAGAGAAGGTGCATATCACTGGAAAGGGAGAGAATAAGACAGATCTGTATGTGTCCATTTATCCTCTTAAGAATCCAGACAAGGAGACAGCCTTTGAAAACTGCGTTGCGGATGTGAATATCCCAGTGGGTGAGGTCTTTACTTCCCCAGTACTGGAGGGCACCACAGGTAAGTTATTCGTAAGTCAGGTATACTTGGGAGAGTTCAATTATGAGAACCTGGAGATTGATTTTACGGATGGTATGATTACAGGTTATACCTGTACGAACTTTGATTCCGAGGAGGAAAATAAGAAGTATATCCGTGATAATGTACTGATGCATCATGAGACATTGCCGATGGGTGAGTTCGCAATCGGTACGAACACCACAGCATACCGTATGGCGAGAGATTATAATATTGCAGATAAGCTGCCAATCCTGATTGCGGAGAAGACAGGGCCTCACTTTGCAGTGGGTGATACCTGTTACAGCCATGAGGAGGACAACATGTCCTATAACCCAGATGGAAAGGCAATCGTGGCGAGGGAGAACGCGGTTTCTGCACTGCGTCATACCAATATGGAGAAGGCATATTTTAACTGTCATACAGATATTACCATCCCATATGACGAGTTGGATCAGATTACTGTTATCCGTCATGATGGAACCACAGTGGATATCATTTCAGACGGAAAATTTGTTCTTGCAGGAACGGAAGAGTTAAATAAGCCCTTGTTATAAGTTGAATAATAACTATTAATTGGACTTCTAAGTAAAAAGCGGTTACAATAATTGCAGAAATGTAATTAGGATGTAGAAAGATACATTCGTGAATAACGGACAAGGAAAAGGAGACGAACCATGGCAAAAGTTGGTATTGTAATGGGCAGTGATTCTGATATGCCAGTAATGGCAAAGGCTGCTGATATTTTAGAGAAATTAGGAATTGACTATGAGATGACCATCATCTCTGCGCACCGTGAGCCGGACGTGTTCTTCGAGTATGCTAAGAGCGCAGAGTCCAAGGGATTTAAGGTTATCATCGCAGGAGCAGGAATGGCAGCACATCTGCCAGGTATGTGTGCAGCAATCTTCCCAATGCCTGTTATCGGTATTCCAATGCATACAACTTCTCTGGGTGGACGTGATTCTCTGTACTCCATCGTGCAGATGCCATCTGGTATCCCGGTTGCAACAGTTGCAATCAATGGTGGAGCAAATGCAGGATTACTTGCAGCGAAGATCCTTGCAACATCAGATGATGCAATTTTACAAAAATTAAAGGAGTATTCTGAAGAATTGAAGGCTCAGGTAGAGGCAAAGGATGCAAGACTTCAGGAAGTAGGATACAAGAATTATTAAGAATTATAATAAGAAGAATTAAGAAATAGGGGAAACCCTCGAAAATAAGGGGCTGGAGGCTTATAGAAGCGTCCAGTCCCTTATTTTGTGCGGGAATCTGTCTTTACAAAAAATACCATAATTTATACAATAATTGGGACACTTTTAGAAACGACAGAGAAAAGGGAGAGATGAGTGATGAAAAGAAAATATTTGAGTATGATGGCGATACTGGCAGTGTGTGGAATGGTTGCTGGTTGTCAAGGTGATGCGGATGATGGAATAGAGAGAGAAACATGGCAGGTAAACCGCGAGGAGTCAGAAGATGGACGGGAAGACGGGGATGAAGTGAATGAGACAGAGGATGAAGTGGATACGACGACACAGGGTGGCGGTATATCACAAGTGAATTGGGACAGAGAACAGACCGATAAGATGACAGAGGCAGGATTATCTGTGGATCGTCTGATTGAAGATCAGACTTTTGATGTGGAGCTGGAGTCTTTTGGCAAGGTAACCTTTGCATCCTTTGCGCCGGATAAGGGAGCGGATCCATATGGAGATGTGGTGTTCGCACTGTTCGGGGATAATGATTTATTGTTCGTTCTGGATGGACCTACGGATTCTGCTCCTCGCACAGATAGAACCTTTGCGAAGATAGAAGCGGTTTCTTTTACGGATTATAACGGTGATGGATATGAGGACATTATCACGATCTGTAGCTATGAGATGACAGATGAGAATGCAGAAGAGCCAGTGCAGTCGGAAGTCCGTCTTTATGAAGGGGAAAGTGAGCAGAAGATGACCTACCAGAAGGATTTGTCTGAGGAGACAGATTCCGCATTGGCAGAAAAGACCGTACAGAGTGTACTGGGCTTCCTTGGAGTTGGCAATTCACAGACTGACAGCGAGGGCGACCCGCAGCAGGCAGATCAGGTATATCAGGCATATATTGATTATATTAATACCATCGGAGCAGACGGTGTGGATGGTTATGAGGTAATTTACTTAGATGAGGATGATATTCCAGAGTTAGTAGTAATCGGAAATTGTGAGGCAGCAGGATGCCGTATTGTAAGCTATTATGATGGAGAGGTTCATGAGAATTATCTGAGCCGATTGTATTTCTCCTATATTGAGAAGGAGAATCTGCTGTGCAATTCAGATGGTCATATGGATTATTACTATGATATTGTGTACAAGCTTGAGAAAGGCGAGCTGATCGCAGTTGGAGAGGGCTATTATGGAGCAGAGGATAATAGCAATGTGCAGTATGATGAAGCTGGTGACCCGATCTATGTATATGAGTGGAACGGAAAACAGATGACAGAGGAAGAGTACGATCAGGCATTAGATACATTGTATGATTGGGGTGATTCACAGAATGGCTATGAATGGGGAGAATATCACTCCGCAGATGAAATGATCGATATTCTGAATTCATGGATGTAGAGTAGCAATAATTCATTTTTATAAGTAAAACAGAAAAGAAAGAAGTAATATATAAGTAAATCTAATGAGATGGATTATAATATATAATTGGAAAATATAAGGCTTTCCATATATACTATACTAAGAAAACATGAAACAAACCATAGGAGGAAAGAATAATGGATTACAAGAATTCTGGTGTTGATATCGAAGCAGGATACAAGTCAGTAGAGTTAATGAAAGAACATGTGAAAAAGACAATGAGACCAGAAGTGTTAGGTGGTCTTGGTGGTTTTTCAGGAGCATTTTCTCTTGATAAGATCAAAGATATGGAAGAGCCTACTTTAGTATCAGGAACAGATGGTTGTGGTACAAAAGTAAAGTTAGCTTTTATTTTAGACAAGCATGATACCATCGGTATTGACTGTGTTGCTATGTGTGTGAACGATATCGCATGTGCCGGCGGTGAGCCATTATTTTTCTTAGATTATATTGCATGTGGTAAGAATTACCCAGAGAAGATCGCTACTATCGTAAGTGGTGTAGCTGAGGGATGTATTCAGGCTGGTTGTGCACTGATCGGTGGAGAGACAGCAGAGCATCCAGGACTTATGCCAGAGGATGATTATGATCTGGCTGGTTTCGCAGTTGGTGTTGTAGATAAGAAGGACATCATTACAGGTGCGAACTTAAAGGCGGATGACGTGATTATTGGTATGGCATCTTCTGGTGTTCATTCCAATGGTTTCTCTCTGGTTCGTAAGATCTTCAAGATGGATGCAGAGACATTAAATACATATCATGAGGAGCTTGGAAAGACACTTGGTGAGGCACTTCTTGCTCCAACAAGAATTTATGTAAAGGCATTAAAGTCTATCAAAGATGCTGGCGTTACTGTTAAGGCTTGTAGCCATATCACAGGTGGCGGTTTCCAGGAGAACGTACCACGTATGCTTCCAGAAGGAAAGCATGCTGTGATCGAGAAGAACAGCTACGAAGTTCCAGCTATCTTTAAGATGATGGCTCGTGAGGGTAATGTAGAAGAAGAGATGATGTACAATACTTATAACATGGGTATTGGTATGATGGTTTGTGTTGACCCAGCTGATGTGGACAAGACTATGGAAGCAATCAAGGCAGCAGGTGATACACCATACGTTATTGGTAAGATCACAGACGGTGAAAAAGGAGTAACCTTATGCTAAAGTTAGCAGTGATGGTGTCTGGTGGTGGAACAAACCTTCAGGCGATCTTAGATGCAATTGATAACGGTACGATCACCAACGCAAAGGTGGAGGTCGTAATCAGTAATAATCAGAATGCATATGCCTTAGAGCGTGCGAAGAATCATGGAATCGAGGCACTTTGCATTTCTCCGAAGGATTATGAGAACAGAGAGGCTTTTAACGAGGCATTTTTGGAAAAGCTCAATTCCTATCAGGTGGATCTCGTAGTACTTGCAGGATTTTTGGTAGTAATTCCAGAGAAGATGATACAGCAGTATCGCAACCGTATCATCAATATTCATCCGTCACTGATTCCATCCTTCTGTGGAACAGGTTACTACGGACTTAAGGTACATGAAGGTGCGCTTTCCCGTGGTGTGAAGGTGACTGGTGCAACGGTTCACTTTGTGGATGAGGGAACAGATACTGGCCCTATCATTTTACAGAAGGCTGTGGAAGTGCAGCAGGGAGATACCCCAGAGGTACTTCAGCGCCGTGTTATGGAGCAGGCAGAGTGGAAGATCATGCCTCAGGCGATCGATTTGATTGCCAACGGCAAGGTGTCTGTGGTAGACGGACAGGTTATCATAGCAGAATAGAGAAAATCGGGGACGCCCGCCGGCTGGCGGACGTTTTTCCCATGTTAATAGGAGGTAATCACACATGAAGGTTTTGATCGTAGGAAGTGGCGGACGTGAGCATGCAATCGCAACAAGCGTGGCAAAGAGTCCTCGTGTAGATAAGATTTACTGTGCACCGGGTAATGCGGGAATCGCAGCATTGGCAGAGTGCGTGCCAATCGGGGCAATGGAGTTCGACAAGTTAGTAGCATTTGCGAAGGAAAAAGAGATTGATTTTACCATCATCGGAATGGATGATCCATTGGTAGGTGGTGTGGTTGATGCGTTCGAGGCAGAGGGATTAAAGGTATTCGGACCTAGAAAGAATGCTGCAATCTTAGAGGGATCTAAGGCATTTTCTAAGGATCTGATGAAGAAGTACAATATTCCGACCGCTGCATATGAGAACTTTACTTCCGCTGAGGAAGCATTAAAGTATTTAGAGACTGCTAAGATGCCAATCGTATTGAAGGCAGATGGTCTTGCGCTTGGAAAGGGTGTATTGATCTGCAATACCTTAGAAGAGGCAAAGGCTGGTGTTAAGGAGATCATGGAGGACAAGAAGTTCGGTACTGCTGGTAACACCATGGTAGTAGAGGAGTTCATGACTGGACGCGAGGTATCTGTACTTTCCTTCGTAGATGGAAAGACCATCAAGATCATGTCTTCTGCACAGGATCATAAGCGTGCAAAGGATGGCGATCAGGGACTGAACACTGGTGGTATGGGTAACTTCTCTCCAAGTCCATTCTACACCGCAGAGGTAGATGATTTCTGTAAGAAGTACATCTATCAGGCAACAGTAGACGCTATGGCAGCAGAGGGCAGACCTTTTACTGGAGTTATCTTCTTTGGTCTGATGCTGACAGAGGATGGTCCAAAGGTATTGGAGTACAATGCTCGTTTCGGTGATCCAGAGGCTCAGGTAGTTCTTCCTCGTATGAAGAATGACATCATTGATGTTATGGAAGCATGTGTGGATGGAAAGCTTGATACCATCGACTTACAGTTCGAGGACAACGCAGCAGTATGTGTTGTACTGGCATCTGATGGATATCCAGTGGCTTACGAGAAGGGCTTCCCAATCACTGGATTCGAGAAGTTCGAGGGCAAGGATGATTATTACTGCTACCATGCAGGAACCAAGTTCGACGAGAACGGAACTATCGTGACCAACGGTGGACGTGTCCTTGGTATCACTGCAACTGGTAAGGACTTAAAGGAAGCTAGAGCAAAGGCTTACGAGGCAACTGAGTGGGTAGACTTTGCAAATAAGTATATGAGAACGGATATCGGTAAATCAATTGACGAAGTCAAATGATTTGCTATCGACGAAGCGAAATAGTCCGGTCTAAAATGCAATAAGATTACAAAAGAGCTGCATGGCAGGAGATTCTGCTGTGCAGCTCTTTTATCGAATAGGAAATGCAATATTTCTATTGCATAAAAAAATGCAACATTCCTTATAAGAATGTTGCATTTTTATTTACACTTAATATATCGGAGAGTCTTTCAAATACTTTAGAGCTTTTTGAAAAAAATTTTACAAACTTAAAATTCCATGTGCATGAACACGGAATCACGCTCATCCTGCTCGATTCCAAGGTATTTTTTTGTAATACGGTACGAGGAATGATTGTAGATATCCATTAAAAGGGCGGGAGGAGTGCCTTGTTTCCAAGCGTGGTAACCGAAGGTCTTTCGCAGGGAATGGCAGCTAATATGTTCTTCGTGGATGGATTCCTCCGCTGCGCGTTTTACGATGCGAAATGCCTGAGAGCGGGAAAGATGTGAGGTGTAGTCTGTATTTTTGGTAAAGATATAGTCTGTTGCCGAGACATCTGTCCGCTCTTTCTTTAATTGTGCTAGTGCAACCGTGACATGTGTGTTGAGTGCAATAACTGTAGATTTTCCTGTCTTTTTTTCTTGTATAAATAAATGATTGTGATATTTATTTGTTTCAAAATCGTATACATCATTCCAACGCAGCTGCAAAATATCGCTGATACGAAGTGCAGTGTGCAATCCAAATACGATCAGGGCGTAGTTGCGTGCCGCTGGATGTACGTTCTGATAATATTCCATAAATTTTCTTAATTCTTTTTTTTCACGAATTGGTTGTGTAGTTCCCATAAGTGCCTCCATTCTGTCAGATGACTACTGCTGTCGAGTTTTTACAACATTATTATAAGAAATGTTGCAAAGATTTCAACTGGATGTTAATCGGAAAACAAGGAGGAAAATCCTCTGCTCGCCAAAGGGCTCGCATTTTCCTTCGGAAAACAAGGAGGATTTAAATGCTGAAACTTTCACTTAGACCGGGAGAGTTCATCGATATCGGTGAAGATATCAGAGTGATTTTTTCTGGTGGCTCTGCAAATAATATTCATCTTTTGGTGAATGCACCGAGAGAAATCAATATTGTACGAAGCACGGCGGGAGAAAATGGCGACCCGAATTATTACAGGGAAAAGGGCATCTCGGAGCATGCAAAGCGTGAAATACGCGAGATTTTGCGGCGTGAGAAGGAGAGCGTACAAGAGAAGACAGCGAAGAAGACAGAGAATGTCTACGTTGTCAGAAATCGATAAGTGAGGACACATGGTAATAAGGTCGGACTAACCTAGGGGTCTGACTTATTATAAAGGCTTGCACAAAAGTACAAGCCGAAAGACCGGCAGGAGCCGGACACAAGATAACAGCCGAGGAACGGATTCCCGGCAGACCATAGCAATATGGAATCAATTATTTATCACATGGAGGTAAGAAATTATGGCAATGGTAGTACAGCACAACATGTCAGCAATGAATGCAAACAGAATGTTAGGAGTGACAACAGGACAGCAGGCAAAGTCTTCTGAGAAGTTATCCTCAGGTTACAAGATCAACCGTGCCGCAGATGATGCAGCAGGTCTTTCTATTTCCGAGAAGATGAGAAGTCAGATCCGTGGTCTGAACAAGGCTTCTGATAATGCGCAGGATGGTATTTCACTGATTCAGACAGCAGAAGGTGCGTTAAATGAGTCACATTCTATCTTACAGAGAATGCGTGAACTTGCTGTGCAGGCAGCGAATGGTACAGAGACAGATGATGACCGTGAGGCAGTTCAGAACGAGATCAGCCAGTTACAGGAAGAACTGACAAGAATTTCTGAGACAACAGAGTTCAATACCATGAAGCTGCTTGATGGAAGCAAGTCAGGCGCAAACGTTGGCTCTACCGGTTCTGGTCCAAAATTTGGTGCAGTTGACAGTACCTTAGATGGAGCACTTGTGACTTCGAATGTAGCTGGGGTTAAGGTTACGACCGCTGCTGCAGCAACGACAAAGGCTGGTCAGGAAACAGCTATCTGGTCTGCTGATGGAAAGACATTGCAGTTAAACCTTTCTCTCAATAAGGTATACACACAGGATGAGATTGATGAATTGATTGACAATGCAAAGCAGGAGGACAGCAGCGCTACTGGAGCACCAGCTGAAGTGAAGGTTACTCTCAAGAACGGAATCTTCAATGCAGATGCTGCAACCACAGCGGGTACAGCAACAGCAGCAGGCGTAAAAGCGGTATCGGATGATGCAACCGTAACTGGCTTTGTAGGAGCAGATACCATCAGCTTTACTGCAAATAAGTATGGTGCTGAATTTAACGATACAACCTTTGACTTTGCTTTTGACAAAGAAGCAGGAAAAGAGGAAGTGGAGACAACTACTGCAATTACATATGATGGAACAAATGCAGTTACAGCAGGTGCATATAAGATCCATCTTGCAGCAGGAAAAGAGTATACCGCAGAGGATCTGGAGGATATTCTTGCAAAGGCAGGCTTTGATTTTGATGTCAAGTTGAGTGGTAATACACCGGATGAACCTAATACATTGTTTGCTACCAGCGGAGCTTCCACAGTATCTCAGCTTACAATGGGAGATACAACAGCTGGTGCAGGTCTTGGCAGTACTGCGGCAATGTGGAGTCAGGAAGGCTATAAGGGAGCTTCCTCAGGCGAAGGACTTACTTTACAGATTGGTGCGAACGAAGGACAGACCATGAGCTTCTCTCTTGACGATATGAGCGCACGTGCACTCGGCGTTGACGGCAATAAGGTTGACTTAAGTACACAGGAAGGAGCACAGAAGGCTACCACTACAATCGATGAGGCTATCAAGAAGGTGTCTGAACAGCGTGGACGTATGGGTGCAATCCAGAATCGTCTGGAGCATACAATCGCAAACCTTGATACAGCAGCTGAGAATACTCAGAATGCAGAGTCTCGTATCCGTGATACAGATATGGCTGAGGAGATGGTGGAGTACTCCAAGAACAACATCCTTGCTCAGGCTGGACAGTCTATGCTTGCACAGGCAAATCAGTCTACACAGGGAGTACTTTCCTTATTACAGTAATAAAGTTTTTGGTATATTGTTCTGGCAGAGCGACCGAAACTATTATGAAAGCAAAAAGAGGCAGAAATGCCTCTTTTTGTGTTGCCTGTGAAAGGCGAGGGAACTGTATGCTGGAGTTTATAAAAGTTTTACTTGAAATAACTACGGTGTCTGATATAGTTAGGACAAAGCATATTTTCTATTTGCAGTACATTGTTACTGTGATTCTATGCTGCGTGGTAATAGCGCGCAGTGTTGACCTTTTAGGTCATTTCAATTCTTTTTTTTCATGGAAATTCATGCTTTTATCACCAAATCAATTCATTACATAGAAGGAACGAAGGAGGGGACTGCCTATGGCAGAAAAACACTACGATTTGCATGAGCTTTTGGAGGAGATAAGGGCGTCGGAAGGATTGCCGGAAAATCTCTCTACGGAGGCGCAGCTCTGGGATGAAATTATGAAGAAGGAGGCATTTCGAATGCCAGAGCAACTATTTCCGTTAATTAAAGAGGTACACGGAAAAGATTATCCAAGGGGAACCGATATTCATCCTCTTGCAACAGAGTTTTCAGTGGAGCGGTCAGACACGAAGGAGATTACTTCGATTCGTGCGGATATTACAGTTGTCGTGGATGGGAAGGACATCTACCATTTTGAATGTGAAATCAAAAATGATGGAACGATGGTCATTCGTATGTTTGAGTATGATGTACATATTGCACTCAGTTACATGCAGGAAAAAGAAGGAAAAATGGTATTGAAGTTTCCATATTCGGCGGTATTGTATTTACAGGATAATGGAAATGTACCGAATGAGTTAAAGTGCCAAATAGTATTTCAGGATGGTGGAACCTATGAATATAAAGTGCCAGCAATAAAAATACAGACTTATTCCTTGGAGGAAATAAAAGAAAAGCATTTGTGTGTTCTAATTCCGTTTCTACCGTTACGATTCCGCAATAGAATTTCTTCAAAAAGGAATAAGTTGAAAAAGGAAGAATTGACTTCATTTTACGAACAAATTATACTATTGTTAGAGGAAGAAGTTGAGGCAGGATACTTGAGCGATGCAAATCGAAATACGATCATATCGTTGTTGAGTAAATCCTTGGTTCGGGTATTTTATCGGAACGAAGAGCTGTTAAAGGAGGTCGTGAAGTTGACAGAACCTATTTTAGAATTAGAATTTGAGAAGTATGAAAAAGTGATAGAGAAGCAGGCAAAGGATTTGGAAGAGAAGGATGCGGAGATTGAAGCACTGAAGAAACGGATTGCAGAGATGGAAGCAAGATAAATTTAATTTGTAACCGAAGTCTTTTATAAGAGAGGGGGCATTGCGCATAGCGCGATGCCCCTCTCTTTTGTGCAATAGAAAATTGCGCATTATTGTATAAAAAGCATCATTGATGTGTATCTACGTACAAATAGTGCGATTATTTCAATGCATCCTGTAACAGATCCTTGATTTCTCCAAACACTTCATCCAGAGCTACCTTTTTCTGTAAGGACTTATCTCTGGTCACGATTTCACAGCAGTTTTCCTTCATATTTCGAGGACTTACGATAATGCGGAATGGAACTCCGAGCAGATCGGCATCGGAGAACATGATACCTGCACTGACGTTGCGGTCGTCGTAGATGACCTCGATGTGAGCGGCCTGCAACTGATCGTAGAGATTATCCGCATAGGCGCGAACCTCTTCGTTGTCAGCCCGGACAGCACATAGATGTATCTGCCAAGGTGCGATGGAAAGTGGCCAGATAGGGCCATATTCATCATGGTGGGCTTCACATACGGAGGCAGCAAGTCTTCCGACACCGATGCCATAGCAGCCCATGATTGGTGTCTGGGTATTACCGTCCTTATCGGTGTATTCCATATGCATAGACTTGGTGTACTTGGTGCCGAGCTGGAAGATATTGCCCACCTCAATACCGCGGGAAATACGGATGGTCTTTTTACCGCAGTTCGGACAGATGCCGCCCTCTACAATCTTGGCAAAGTCGTGGAAAGTAAGTTCATATTCGCTAGATAGATCTCTGTCTATGTCAAGACCAGTGCAGTGGTAGTCGATGCGATTAGCTCCACAAATCAGATTCTTTGCATGCTCTAGGGAACGGTCAAATAGTACGGTGCATCCGGCTGGCATGGATTCCGTAAGCTTGTATGGTCCCATGAATCCGGCGATAAGACCGCAATCCTCTGTAATGATAGCAGGATGAATCTCACAGCCTAAAAAGTTGGTCAGCTTTGTCTCATTTACTTCCAGGTCGCCCCGCAGGAAGAGAACCACATAGCTGTCATCCGCATTGCGTTGATAGACCACTGCTTTACAGCTCTTTTCTGGTGTGCTATGCAGGAAATCGCAGACCTCCTCTATGGTATGGCAATTTGGTGTGTGAACCTCTGTGAGGGAACTTAAAGAAGCAGCGTCCAATTTGTCATTTCCTGAATTAGTAGTGTCCCAAGGTTCAGTGATATGTTCCGCAGCCTCCATATTTGCACTGTAACCGCAGGAATCACAGAGGGCGATAGAGTCCTCGCCCACTGGAGTGAGCAGCATAAATTCGTGGGATACACTGCCACCCATCATACCGGAATCAGAGGCAACTGAGATAACTTCTGGTACACCAGCCCTTGCAAAAATGCGCTCGTATGCCTTATGGCAGCGCATGTAGTATTCTTCCAAATCCTCCTGAGAGGTATGGAAAGAGTAGGCGTCCTTCATGGTAAATTCCCGGACACGGATGAGACCTGCTCTAGGTCTTGCTTCATCCCGGAACTTTGTCTGAATCTGGTAAATCATAAAAGGATATTTGTTGTAGGTCTGGCCGTATTCCCGGACAAGTTGTACAGCAGCCTCCTCATGGGTCATACCAAGCACCATAGGGCTACCGTTTCGATCGGTAAAACGCAGTAGCTCCTTGCCCACGCTTTCATAGCGTCCAGATTCCTCCCAGAGTGTGGCAGGAAGAGCCACAGGGAACAGGACTTCCTGTCCGTCGATAGCGTCCATCTCCTCCCGGATAATCTGCTCGATCTTGCGGGTGATTCTGCGCAGTGGCAGATAAGAGGAGTAGATGCCATTGGCAACATACTTCATGTAGCCACCCCGAATCATGAGGGCATGGCTGTCGATTACACAGTCTGCTGGGCGCTCCTTAAAGCGGTCGCCTACCAATTTACTTAACTTCATATCATAACCTCCTAAAATTAAAAGTATTTTCTTAAAATCAGAGTCCTAGTGCATAAAAAAGCCCTAGACTAACGCAAAGCGTCAGTCCAGGGCGAACATACAAGTCCGTGGTACCACCTGAATTTGGAAAATCCACACTCTTACATACGGGATCATATCCGATATGCCATCTCTGTAACGGGAGAACCCGGTAGCATCTACTTGGAATCAAGGATTCTGTTCAATGTACAGCTCAAAGACCGGTTCAATATCTTTGTCATAAAGGCTTGCACCAACCGCCTTCTCTCTGAAATGCAAAAAATATCTACTATCTCTTATCAACGCCATCTTTATGAAAGTGACCCTATTCTAGCATTGCAAACCGGGGTATGTCAATCCTCAAAATAATAGGTAAAAAATTGCTTGACAAGTTTTCTTGTCATACCTATAATAAGAATGACAACAAAACTTGTCAATGTAACAGGAAATCATATACTAGTTATAGGGGAGAGAAGAATATGGAATTTGTAATCGAACATTTACAAAAGAGTTATGAAAAGAAGGAAGTACTAAGGAATATTGATTTTACCTTTGAGAGCGGGAAGATATATGGTCTGCTGGGACGTAACGGTGCAGGAAAGACCACATTGTTCAACTGTATTAATCGTGATCTAAAGGCAGATGCGGGAAAATGTTATCTGATTGAGGATGGGCAAAAAAGAGAACTGATGCCAGCAGATGTGGGCTATGTGTTATCTACGCCTACTGTTCCTGAGTTTCTTACAGGGAAAGAGTTCCTAAAGTTTTTTATAGAAATCAATGAGGCAGAGATAGAGGAACCTAAGTCCCTAGAGGAATATTTTCAGATTGTCGGCATTGAGCCGGAGGATCAGGGCAAGTTATTAAAGGATTATTCCCATGGAATGAAGAACAAGATGCAGATGCTGGTGAACTTTATCACCCAGCCGAATATTTTATTGTTGGATGAGCCATTGACATCCTTGGATGTGGTGGTGGCAGAGGAAATGAAGCAGTTCTTGCGTTCCATCAAGGAAGGTCGCATTACGATCTTTTCTACTCACATCATGGATCTGGCACTGGATCTGTGTGATGTGATCGTGCTGCTGAATCATGGTACACTTGAGGTGATTGATAAGACAAATATGAATAGTCAGGAATTCAAGGAGCGTATCATTGCTGCATTAAAGGAGGAAGAGCATGAATAAGACATTTCGGATTGCTTTTTCCTTACAAAATACATATCGGGTCAACAGTATTCTTTACGGATTTAAGCAGATACCTTTGATAAAAAAATTACTTCCAGTTTCACTGTATCAGGTGAAGGGGCTAAAGATATTTGCCAATATTTTGAATGTAATATGGGAAGTCTTTACGGCATTTTTTGGAAAATTGTTATTTTTCCTGCTGGGAATTGTGTTGATGATTGCATTGAAGGACGGGGAGGCTGGCAGTCAGCTTTTTCTTCATATTTTTGTATGCCTGACCCTGATTGGAGCTTTTGGAAATACCTTTGTTTTTAATCCCACAAGGGGTAAGTATTATGCCCTGATATTGATGCGGATGGACGCAAAGGAATATACACTTAGTCAGTATGCATATTTTTTACTAAAGCTCTTGGTGAGCTATGCCCTGTTTGGTTACATTTTTGGCTCCCTGTATGGGCTTACGATAGTGGAATGTCTATTATTGCCTCTTTCTGCAATGGGAATCAAAAGTGCCATGATTGCCTATTCCCTGTGGAAGTATAAACGGACAGGGATTGCAAGGAATGAAAATAAGGGCGGCAAATTGTACTGGATTGCTGTGTGTGCATTGGCGGCAGGCGCATATGGCTTGCCATGCCTAAATATTATGCTGCCACAAATCGTTTCTGTTGCGATTCTAGTGGCATCGGTCGTTGCGGGAATCCTATCCGTGAAGCCGATTTTGGCTTTTGATGAGTATTATGAGGTGCAGCGTCAGATTTTGGCGGATATGCTTCATAGCATGAATATGGGGCAGGAAATGGTACAGGAGCAGAATCGCAATATGATTTCTGTGAGTACACAGATTACCAGTAGACGTAAGGGATATGAATATCTGAATGAATTGTTCGTGAAGCGGCATCATAAGATCTTGTGGAAATCATCGAAGCTCATCACCATGATATCACTTTTGATTCTGGCAGGAGCTTTGGTGCTCATGCATTTTGAGTCGGGGGCGAGGGACGGAATTCAGAAGCTGATCATGCAGAGTTTTCCGTATTTTGTGTTTATTATGTACAGTATCAATCGTGGAGCAGGATTTACTAGAGCCTTGTTTGCGAACTGCGATCATTGTCTGTTGACCTATTCTTTTTACAAACAGCCGAAGCCGATCTTGAAACTGTTTCAGATTCGTTTGCGTGAACTGATTAAGATTAATCTATTGCCGGCATTTGTGATCGCATTGGGATTAGATCTGCTATTGTATGTCAGCGGTGGAACAGAGCAGGTAGTGAACTATGTTATTTTGTTTGTTGCTATCATAGCGCTCAGTATCTTTTTCTCGGTGCACAACTTGACGATATATTATCTGTTACAGCCTTATAACGTGGGAACAGAGATTAAAAGTGGCATGTATCAGGTGGTCATGTGGGTGACGTATTTTATCTGTTTTATATTTATTTATATTAGATTGCCGTTGCTGTCATTTGGTATTCTGGCAAGCATTTTTTGTGTTGCTTATTGCATCATTGCATGCGGGCTGGTGTATCGGCTGGCACCGAAAACATTCCGGGTGCGTCAGTAGGCGTCACAGCTAAATAGGATGACAGTAAAGGGAAGTTATGCTAAGATAATAGAGGTTGGTGCCTGTGCGCACAGCCTCTATTTTTGTACAATAGGAAGGTATCCTATTAGATAGAAAGGGACATAAATTATGAGTAAGTTATTAGATGAACTAAAGAGTTATTTAAACGAGATGAATCAGTATGAGCATGTCGTGACATTATTATATTGGGATATGAAGACAAATACACCAAAGCTGGGACAGGAGGCGCATATTGAGGCGCTGACCCGTTTTTCTGCCAAGAATTTTGAGATGTCTACTGCGGATGAACTGGGAAAAATGTTAGATGGATTGGCAGAGGAAGCAGAGTATGAGGAGCTGGATGATACATGGAAGTTCATCGTGCGCCGAATGAAGCGGGAATTTGATCGCAATAAGCGTATTCCAGCAGATGTGTATGAGGCTTTTGTGCGTGCTCAGGCGGAGTCTGGCAACGCATGGGAGGAAGCAAAAAATGCTTCTGATTTTTCCATCTTTGCACCACATCTTAAGAAAATGATTGATATGACACGAGAAATGACTGGCTATACCGATCCAGGTAAGGAAGTATATGACGCGTTATTGAATCAGTATGAAGAGGGGATGGATTCCGCTACGATTGACCGTTTGTTTGGAGATCTGAAGCAGGAATTAATCCCGATGGTGCAGGCGATTATTTCTAAGCCAGAGCCGGACGATTCTGCGTTTCATGCATATTTTGATCCAGATGCACAGCGCAAGGTGCAGTGGATGCTGTTAGATTACATCGGATTCCGTAGAGATGCAGGTGCGGTGGGAGAGACAGAGCATCCTTTTACCTTGAACTTTTCCTCTAAGGATGTGCGTGTGACCAATCATTATTATGAGACAGATCCAATCAGCTCCATGTTTTCTGCAATTCATGAGGGCGGACACGGTATCTTTGAACAGAACGTGAATCCAGAATATGACAATACCGTAGCAGGAAGCTGTGGCTATATGGGAATCCATGAGAGCCAGTCCAGATTCTATGAGAATATCCTTGGACGCAACAAGAACTTCTGGCTTCCGATTTATGATAAGCTGGGGGAACTGTTGCCACAATTTAAGGAGATTTCACTGGATGAGTTCTACCGCGAGATTAATCATGTACGCAACAGTTTTATCCGAACTGAGGCGGATGAGGTGACCTATTGCTTTCACATTATTCTGCGCTATGAGATGGAGAAGGCAATTTTCCGCGACAATGTAGCAGTGGAGGATTTACCAGCACTTTGGAATCAGAAAATGCAGGAATACTTGCAGATTACACCAGCAAATGACGCTGAGGGCATTTTGCAGGATATGCACTGGTCAGACGGTTCCTTCGGATATTTCCCATCTTATCTGTTGGGCAGCATCTACGATGGAATGTATTTGGATACCATCGAGGCAGAGCTTGGATCTGTGGATCAGATCTTGGCAGAGGGAAGAATCAGTGAGATTACAAAATGGCTGAATGAAAAGATTCATCAGTATGGAAGTACCCGTACTCCAAAGGAAGTCATTGAGAATGTGTGTGGCAAGGAAGTATCTGCCGAGCCGCTAGTTCGCTATTTTAAGAAAAAGTATACAGAGATTTACGAATTATAGAGAAGAAGGGGGCAGCAGTCATCAAGGGTGACGCTGAAGAAAGGAAGCTTATGAAAAAAGGAATCATATTTGATATGGATGGTACGCTCTGGGATTCTGCAGAAAATGTGGCAAAGTCTTGGAACCTTGCCATTGAGAAGTCAAGGCTGATTGAAAAGGTACTGACCACAGAGGATATTCAGAGCGTCATGGGAAAGACCATGGATGTGATTGCAGATATCCTGTTTGCTGAGCTTGATAAGGATGCCAGAATGCAGTTGTTGGAGGAATGCTGTCAGATGGAGAACGATTATCTTCGAGAGCATGGCGGTATTCTTTATGATGGTGTGAGAGAGACCTTTCAGAAGTTGAAGGAACGTGGATATCATCTGTCCATAGTCAGCAATTGTCAGGCTGGTTATATTGAGGCGTTTTTGGATCACTACAAGTTATGGGATGCTATCGAGGATAAGCAGTGTTATGGGGATAACCTGTGGCAGAAGGGAGACAATATCCGTCTTGTGGTAGAGCGTAACGGATTAGACGCGGCAGTGTATGTCGGAGATATTCAGGGGGATTATGACGCGAGCTGTAAGGCAGGGGTGGCTTTTATCCATGCGGCATACGGATTTGGCACGATTGGTGCTGAGGTTCCAGCTATCCAGACCTTTGCCGATCTGGCGACATTGGATATTGATTCCATCAGCTAACAAGGATGGATATTGATTCTATTAGCTAACAACGGAGGAGGAGCATAGATTTGACAAAGCTAGAAGAGTTATTGAAAGAGATTAATCGAGAACACGTATATATTCAGACACATAATTTCCCAGACCCGGATGCCATTGCCAGTGCTTATGGATTACAGCGTTTGCTGGCACATCGGGGAGTTAAGTCTACCATTTGCTATAAGGGTAAGATCGATCGTTACAGCACTGAGAAGTTGACAGAATTAATGCAGATCGAGTTTTTGAATGTAGATGAGTTGGAATCTGTTTTGCAGGATGAGGACGAAGTGATCTTGGTGGATGCCCAGAAGGGGAATTCCAATATCATCAATATCACCGGAGATGAGATTATCTGTATCGATCATCATCCTTACAATGATAAATACCAGTATCGTTTTATGGATATCCGTCCAGAGGTGGGGGCATGTGCCACAATGATCGCACAGTATTTCTATGAAAATAATGTGCCTATGGATGAAAAGATCGCAACAGCCCTTACTTACGGTATCCGAATTGATACTAATAACCTTTCCAGAGGTATATCGAAGCTGGATATGGAGATGATCTGTCAGATGTATGATCTGTGTGATTATGACATTATCCATATGCTGGAGAACAGTACCCTATGCTTTGAGGATCTGGTGGCATACTCTAAGGCGATTTCCAGTATTGAGGTATATGACAATGTCAGCTTTGCAGATACCGGGGATGATTGCCCAGTTATTGCCAATATTTCAGATTTTATGCTGGCACTAAAAGAGGTAACTTTTTCTGTGGTGTATTCCAGAAAGGATGGAGGTATCAAGCTTTCTGCCCGCAGTGAGAAGACCTCTTTGGATGCAGGAAAGATCATAGAAAAGGCTCTTGAGGGAATCGGCAATGGTGGTGGACATGCTTCCATGGCAGGTGGTTTTGTACCTTTTGAGGGCAGTGAGCAGGAAGAGGTCGTGTTGATGGACTCCATTAAGGAACGGTTCGTCGCAGTAATAGGAGCGGTGAAGGAATAGTATGTATATATCTCAGGCTACGGCGCAGATGATCGTTGAGGAAATCGGCCGGGAAGTGAAGGAACGAATTAATTTTATTGATGATAAGAGTTATATCATCGCAAGCACAGATCCGGTGAGAATTGGCAATCTGCATGATGGTGCCAGAAGGATCATGCAGGAAAATCTAGATGAGCTTTACATTACACCGGAAATGGAGACTGCCACCACCAAATGCGGTCTGAATCTTCCAATCCGCATCCATGGAGAGATTGTGGGAGTCATTGGAATCACTGGCGAAAAAGAACGGGTCATGGGTTATGGCAATATTGTTCGAAGAATGACGGAGATTATGCTTGAGGATAGCATGTTGAAGGATGAGCGCCGTTATGACAGACGTGTGCGTTACCGTTTTCTTGAAGAATGGTTACGGATGCCGGCAGGAAGCAGTAGAAAGGGATTTATCGAGCGGGGAGAACGGCTAGGAATCAATGTTACCAAGCCTCGCCGTGCTATGATTATCCAGATCGCCCATTATCATGAGCTGGCAGGTACTTTGGAAGGTCAGAGATGTCTGGAAAAAATGGAGGCATCTGTGCGGCATTTTGTGGAAAAGATGCCGGATGCGCTGTATTTAAGAGAGCCGCCGAGACAGATTTGTATGGTGGCTGCCTGTACCGATGAAAAAATGCAGGAGCTGGCAGTACAGATAGCAGGTATGATCCGTGAAAAATATGGAGAAACTGTATTTATTGGTATCGGAGGAAAGGAAGAGGGCTCTCTGGATGCTGGGAAAATCTGTCAGGAGGCCCAACGTGCTGTGGAGTGTGTCACTCCAGGAGAGAAGGAAATCCTGATTTATCAGAATCTGAATATTGAGATATTGATGCAGGAAGTGGCGGATGACACTATGGAAGAGTATCTTGGCAAGCTATTTGAAGCATTGCCAGAAGCAGAATGGGAAAGCTATATGGAGATTATCTCGGCTTATTTTGCATATGAGGGTTCCATTACCCAGATATCAGAAAAGCTTTATATTCACAAAAATACGTTACAGTATAAGTTAAAAAAGTTAGAAAGTATTACTGGCGTGGATATCAGACTGCCGAGTGGTGCGGCGACCTATATGATTGCATTATTATTTTATCAGAAGATATATGGTGGAAGTATCTTCAGGTGAGCATATTTTCACTTTTTTAACAATGGTATGAAAAACAAATAAGATGGCGTACATATGTTGTACATAACATTTACATCCCTGTCAAAATCAGCTATGCTTTGTATATCAAATATTTGATGTGTCAAAATATTTTAGATACGGAGGAGGTAGCTTATGACAGGGATTCCTTTTGTAATTGTATTTATTTTAGCAATTGTGGTCATGATACTTATGATCAGTAAGTTCAAGATCCATCCATTTTTATCAATTATGTTGGTATCACTGGTATTGGGGTTAATCGGAGGTATTCCGCTGGTTGCGACCACGGACGCAGATGGCAATATGATCAATGGTATTGCAACGGTAATAGGAAATGGATTCTCATCCACCTTTACCAGCATCGGTATCGTTATTATCTTTGGTGCAATGATCGGAACTTTTTTGGAGGCGACAGGAGCAGCATTAAAGCTTGCTGATATGGTAGTAAAGCTGGTGGGACCAAAGCACCCAGAGCTTGCCATCGAGTTGATGGGCTGGGTAGTATCTATTCCAGTATTCTGTGACTCTGGTTTCGTAGTATTGAATCCAATTCGTAAGGCTTTGGTAAAGAAGACTAAGGTGTCATCCGTAGCGATGACAGTATGTTTGTCCGCAGGTCTTTATGCTTCACATGTTTTTATTCCACCTACACCAGGACCAATTGCAGCAGCTAATACATTGGGAGTTGGAGATCAGTTGCTGATGGTCATGGGATTTGGTGCACTGGTATCTATTCCAGCATTGGCAGGAGCATATTTCTATGCGAAGTATATTGGTAAGAAGGTTAAGGCTAATGATGAGGCAGATAGCGGAGATGTAGTTCAGACTTATGAGGAATTGGTAGCATCCTATGGCAAACTTCCAAATGGATTTATGAGCCTTGCACCAATTATCATTCCTATTATTTTGATGGCTATGTCAAACGTGGCAAGTATTCTGGGCTGGAGAGGAATGGCTCTCACCTTATTCACATTCTTTGGAACACCAATTATCGCTTTGGCAGTTGGTGTAGTTCTTGGAATTATTTTGTTAGTACAGTCTGGTCAGCAGAGCAAGATGTATGATCTGACAAATGATACATTAAAGACAGTAGGACCTATCTTATTTGTAACAGCAGCAGGTGGTGTACTTGGAAAGGTGATTTCCTCCACAAGTCTGGTAGCATTTATTACAGATAATGCTGAATCCTTACAGGTAATTGGAATTTTCTTCCCATTCCTGTTAGCAGCGATCTTAAAGTCTGCACAGGGTTCTTCCACAGTTGCAATTACAACAACAGCAGGAATTATGGCACCGCTTATGGGTGCTCTGGGTATGGAGTCGACCGCAATGTCTGTACTTTGCGTTATGGCAATCGGTGCAGGAGCAATGACAGTATCCCATGCAAATGATTCCTACTTCTGGGTAGTTACCAACTTTGGTGGCATGACACCTGATCAGGGATATAAGACCCAGACAATGGTAACATTAGTAGAAGGTATATGTGCAATGGCAGGAATCTTCGTGATTTCATTGTTCGTACATTAGTGATAAGGAAATGATGAGCCGGTATTCTGTGTAATTTGAGAGGAGAGGTGATGGCGATGAATTTGCGACAAGATGCAGACGCCATGACGAAGGCATTTATTCAGGCAGTATTGCCAGATGAGGCCGTGGCGAAAGCATTGCAGGGAATGGACTATGGAGAGGGAAATATCTACATGGTCGCGGCAGGGAAGGCTGCATGGCAGATGGCAAAAGCAGCCGCGGATATTTTAAAGGAGCGTTTGACCTCTGGAATCGTGATTACAAAGTATGACCATGTGAAGGGGGAGATTCCACGTACCACATGTCTGGAAGCAGGACATCCAGTGCCGGATGAGAATTCATTTCGGGGAACGGAAGAGGCGATTCGTCTGGTAAATCAGGCAGGCGAAGAGGATATGGTGCTGTTCTTGCTTTCTGGTGGAGGTTCTGCACTCTTTGAAAAACCGTTGATTTCCGGAGAAGAACTTTCCGATATTACGAATCAGTTGTTATCCTGCGGCGCTGATATTGTGGAGATCAATACCATCCGTAAGCGTCTTTCGGAGATAAAAGGTGGTAAGTTCGCACAGCTCTGTGAACCAGCAAGAGTATATAGCATTGTGCTCAGTGATATTCTAGGTGACCCATTGGATATGATTGCATCTGGTCCAGCATACCCAGATAGCTCTACCTGTGAACAGGCGATTGGAATTGCGAAAAAGTATCAGCTCCGTCTGTCAGAGGAAGCGTGGAAACTGCTGGAGCAGGAGACACCGAAGGAGCTTGGCAATGTGGAGACGAACATTACAGGAAGTGTCAGAAATCTCTGTGCGGCAGCAGCGGAAAGTTGCAAGAGTCTGGGGTATCGTCCTTATATCCTAACGGATCAGCTTAGCTGTGAAGCGAGGGAAGCAGGAGCTTTTTTTGCAGCAATTGCAAAGAGCCATCAGGATACGGAAGAAAGCCTTGCTTTTATCGCAGGTGGCGAGACGGTGGTACACCTGACCGGTAAGGGAAAGGGTGGACGTAATCAGGAACTGGCACTTGCAGCAGCAGAAGGAATTGCAGGACTGAAGAATACTGCGGTATTTAGCGTTGGCAGTGATGGTACAGATGGACCTACGGATGCGGCAGGTGGATATTGCGATCAGGATACCAAGACACAGTTGGCAGAGAGAGGAATCTCGATTTATGATGTGTTGCAGGATAATGACGCTTATCATGCATTGCAGCAGGTGGATGGTCTGATTGTGACCGGAGCTACCGGAACGAATGTAAATGATGTGTCGATTCTTTTGATTAAGAGGGAATAGGAAGTTATCTGAATATTTCCAAAATAACGTCAAACCTTGACATTAGGAAAATATAACTATATACTAAAGGTTAATAAATAAAGTGCCAGTTTGACTGGCACTTTTGCGCCCGAGCGGTATCGCAAAGCGATTAGTTTCTTTTCCGCGAGGTGCGCATCCCGCACGGAGTGCTTTTATTCTCTAGGAAAGTCACAACTTTCGTGCGTTAATGCAGTAAGATTTTCCTAGAGAATAAAAAAGCGAGGTTTCTCGCTTATGTAAAGACGATGACGAAGACAGTACTTTGCAGAGGAAAGTAGCAGAGAGCCGGGGATGGTGGAAACCGGTATGAGTAGCCTGTGAAGGAACATCACTTCTAAGTTGCAGTCTGAAATGTCAAGCGATGATATGCGCTGTGGACGGTTTGTCTGCGGAGGCAGCAGTGGCAGAGTAGGCACTGACGTTTTTCCTACGTTACAGGGAACGGGTATCCAGATTTTCTCCGAGTGCAAGCACTCGTCGAAAATTGAAAATTTATTTCGAATTTTCGATATTTTCGTTGAGAGGATTTGCGTACATTGTATATAGGTGGTTAACGATAGAAGGCTCTCGTCCTATTTACATAGGATAAGAGCCTTTTTTATTTCTATTTTTTAGGAGGTTTCTAATGTACAACAAAGTAGACACGAACCTGAATTTCGTAGACAGAGAGAAGCAGGTAGAGAAGTTCTGGAATGATAATGATATCTTCCGCAAGAGTATGGAGAATCGCAAGGAAAGCGAGACCTACACATTCTATGATGGACCGCCAACTGCAAATGGTAAGCCACATATCGGACACGTACTTACACGTGTTATCAAGGATATGATTCCAAGATACCAGACTATGAAGGGCAAGTATGTACCTCGTAAGGCTGGATGGGATACCCACGGTCTGCCAGTAGAGCTTGAGGTCGAGAAGCTTCTTGGGCTGAATGGTAAGGAGCAGATTGAAGAGTATGGTATGGAGCCTTTCATCAAGAAGTGTAAGGAATCCGTATGGAAATATAAGGGTATGTGGGAGGATTTCTCCGGTACCGTTGGTTTCTGGGCTGATATGGATGATCCATATGTTACCTATGATGACAATTTCATTGAGTCTGAGTGGTGGGCATTAAAGCAGATCTGGGACAAGAAGTTATTATATAAGGGATTCAAGATCGTTCCTTACTGCCCTCGTTGTGGTACTCCACTGTCTTCTCAGGAGGTTGCTCAGGGATATAAGACTGTTAAGGAGCGTTCCGCAGTGGTACGTTTCAAGGTAGTAGGAGAGGATGCATATTTCCTTGCATGGACCACAACACCTTGGACATTGCCATCTAACGTAGCTCTGTGTATGAATCCAGACGAGACTTACTGCAAGGTAAAGGCAGCAGACGGTTACACATACTACATGGCAGAGGCACTGCTTGATAAGGTACTTGGCAAGCTCGGTAATGAAGAAGAGGGCGTTAAGGCATATGAAGTATTAGAGACTTATGTCGGAAAAGATTTAGAGTACAAGGAGTATGAGCCACTTTTTGCATGTGCAGGAGAGGCAGCAGCAAAGCAGCGTAAGAAGGCTCATTTTGTGACCTGTGATAATTACGTTACTATGTCTGATGGTACTGGTATCGTTCATATCGCACCTGCATTTGGTGAGGACGATGCTCAGGTCGGACGTAAGTATGATCTTCCATTCGTACAGTTCGTAGACGGCAAGGGTGAGCTGACAGCAGAGACACCTTATGCTGGTTTATTTGTGAAGAAGGCAGATCCAGAGGTATTAAAGGATCTGGATGCAGAAGGCAAGTTATTTGACGCTCCAAAGTTCGAGCATGATTACCCACACTGCTGGAGATGTGATACTCCACTGATTTACTACGCAAGAGAGTCTTGGTTCATCAAGATGACTGAGGTGAAGGATGACTTAATCCGCAACAACAATACTGTAAATTGGATTCCAGAATCCATCGGTAAGGGACGTTTCGGTGACTGGCTTGAGAATATTCAGGACTGGGGTATCTCCCGTAACCGTTACTGGGGAACTCCACTCAACATCTGGGAGTGTGAGGACTGTGGACATCAGGAGTCTATCGGAAGCCGTGAGGAGCTGGCACAGCGTTGTGGCAATCCAGACGCTGCTAAAGTAGAGTTACATCGTCCATATATCGATGAGGTGACATTTACCTGTCCAGACTGTGGTAAGACAATGAAGAGAGTACCAGAGGTTATCGACTGCTGGTTCGATTCAGGAGCAATGCCATTCGCACAGCATCATTATCCATTTGAGAATAAGGATCTGTTCGAGCAGCAGTTCCCTGCGCAGTTTATCTCTGAGGCAGTAGACCAGACACGTGGATGGTTCTATTCCCTGATGGCAGAGTCTACACTGTTATTTAATAAGGCTCCTTATGAAAATGTTATCGTACTTGGACATGTACAGGATGAGAATGGTCAGAAGATGAGTAAGTCCAAGGGTAACGCAGTAGACCCATTTGAGGCACTGGAGAACTATGGTGCAGATGCGATCCGTTGGTATTTCTATATCAACAGTGCACCTTGGTTACCAAACCGTTTCCATGGAAAGGCAGTGCAGGAAGGACAGCGTAAGTTCATGGGTACTCTGTGGAATACCTACGCATTCTTTGTACTTTATGCAAATATCGACGAGTTCGATGCGACAAAGTATACATTAGATTATGAGAAGTTATCTGTTATGGATAAGTGGCTCTTATCTAAGTTAAATACAGTAATCAAGGAAGTTGACGAGAATCTGGGCAACTATCGTATTCCAGAGGCTGCAAGAGCTCTTGACGACTTCGTGGATGATATGAGTAACTGGTATGTCAGAAGAAGCCGTGAGCGTTTCTGGGCAAAGGGCATGGAGCAGGATAAGATCAATGCTTACATGACACTTTACACAGCACTTGTAACAATCAGTAAGTGTGCAGCACCTATGATTCCGTTCATGACAGAGGATATCTACCGTAATCTGGTATGCTCTATCGATCCAAGCGCTCCGGAAAGTGTACATCTGTGTGACTTCCCAGTGGCAAATGAAGCATATATCGATGCTGATTTAGAGAAGAATATGGATGAGGTTCTGAAAATTGTTGTTATGGGACGTGCATGCCGTAACTCTGCTAATATCAAGAACCGTCAGCCAATCGGAAATATGTTCGTAAAGGCTCCATCTGTATTGCCGGCATTCTTCACAGAGATCATCGAGGATGAGTTAAATGTGAAGAAGGTGAACTTCACAGAGGATGTCAGCGCATACACCAGCTACACCTTCAAGCCACAGCTTCGTACTGTTGGACCAAAGTATGGTAAGTTCTTAGGCCAGATCCAGAAGGCATTAGCTGAGCTTGACGGAAATGCTGCAATGGCTGAGTTAAAGGCAAATGGCGTTCTTGCGTTACCATCCGTAAGTGATGAAGTGAAGCTTGCTGAGGAAGATCTTCTGATTACCATGACCCAGATGGAGGGCTATGTGACAGAGGGCGATAACACCGTAACTGTTGTACTTGATACCAACCTCACTCCTGAGCTTGTAGAAGAGGGATTTGTTCGTGAGTTGACCAGCAAGATCCAGACCATGAGAAAAGAGGCTGGATTCGAGGTTATGGATACAATAACTATTTATTATACAGCAGATGAAAAAGTTGCTAGTATTTTCACTACGTATGGTGATACAATTAGGAAAGAAGTACTAGCTGTTGATATCACAAATGAGATGGCAGAGGATGCATATCAGAAGGAATGGAATATCAACGGGGAGAAAGTTCTCTTAGGAGTGAAAAAAGGAGGAAACTAGATGAAAGGCAATTTCTTTGACAAAAAGGCTTTTGTTCAGAGTGTACGAGATAATGTCAAGAATTTGTACAGAAAGACTTTGGAAGAAGCAAGTCAGCAGGAGATTTTTCAGGCTGTTTCTTACACAGTAAAGGATGAAATCAACGATAAGTGGCTTGCTACACAGCAGGCATTTGACAAGGAAGATCCGAAGATTGTTTATTACATGTCCATGGAGTTCTTGATGGGACGTGCTTTGGGCAATAACCTGATCAACTTAAAGTCATATAAGGAAGTAAAGGAGGCTCTTGATGAGATCGGATTGAATCTGGATGCAATCGAGGATCAGGAGCCAGATCCAGCACTTGGTAACGGTGGTCTGGGACGTTTGGCAGCATGCTTTATGGAGTCTCTGGCTACATTGGGATACGCAGCTTACGGCTGCGGTATCCGCTACCGTTATGGTATGTTCAAGCAGACCATTCAGGAAGGTTTCCAGGTGGAAGTACCAGACAACTGGCTGAAGAATGGTTATCCATTTGAGCTTCGCAGACCAGAGTATACCTATGAGGTCAAGTTTGGTGGATATGTAAGAACTGAGAATGGTGCAGATGGTAAGACAAGCTTTATTCATGAGGGATATCAGTCCATCATTGCAGTACCATACGATATGCCAATCGTAGGCTATGGCAATAACGTGGTAAATACACTGATGATCTGGGATGCAGAGGCGAAGGAGTGCTTCGAGCTGGATTCCTTTGACAAGGGTGATTACCAGAAGGCCGTTGAGCAGCAGAATCTTGCAAGAAATCTTGTAGAAGTATTATATCCAAATGATAATCACGTGGCAGGTAAGGAGCTTCGTTTAAAGCAGCAGTATTTCTTTGTATCTGCAAGTGTACAGCGTGCATTGGCAAGATATAAGAAGCATCATGATGATATCAGAAAGCTTCCAGAGAAGGTGACATTCCAGTTGAATGATACTCATCCAACCGTAGCAGTAGCTGAGCTGATGCGTATTCTCTTAGACGAGGAAGGCTTAAGCTGGGACGAGGCATGGGATATTACTACCAGAACCTGTGCATACACCAACCATACGATTATGGCAGAGGCATTGGAGAAGTGGCCAATCGAGATTTTCTCTAGACTGCTTCCTAGAGTATATCAGATCATAGAGGAGATCAACCGTCGCTTTATCTTACAGATTCAGGAGAGATTCCCTGGGGATAACGGCAAGGTAGCACGTATGGCTATCATCTATGATGGTCAGGTCAAGATGGCACATCTTGCAATCGCAGCAGGTTATTCTGTCAATGGTGTTGCAAGACTGCACACAGAGATTCTTAAGAATGAGCAGCTTCATGACTTCTACGAGATGTTCCCGGAGAAGTTCAATAATAAGACAAATGGTATCACACAGCGTAGATTCCTCATGCATGGTAACCCATTGCTTGCAGACTGGGTAACAAAGCGTGTAGGCAGCGAGTGGATCACAAGCCTTTCTAAGCTTGAGAAGCTGGAAAGCTGCGCAGGCGATAAGAAGGCACAGCAGGAGTTCATGGATATTAAGTACCGTAATAAGGTACGTCTTGCTAAGTATATCAAGGAGCACAATGGTGTTGAGGTAGACCCACGTTCTATTTTTGATGTACAGGTCAAGAGACTCCATGAGTACAAGAGACAGCTCCTTAACATCCTGCATGTAATGTATCTGTACAATCAGATCAAGGATAACCCAGGAATGGAGTTCTATCCAAGAACCTTCATCTTTGGTGCTAAGGCGGCAGCAGGTTACAAGAATGCAAAGCTTACCATTAAGTTGATCAACAATGTTGCAGATGTTATCAATAACGACAGCAGCATTAATGGCAAGCTTAAGGTGGTATTTATCGAGGATTACCGTGTATCCAACGCAGAGTGGATCTTTGCAGCAGCTGATGTCAGCGAACAGATCTCCACAGCAAGTAAGGAGGCATCTGGTACAGGTAACATGAAGTTCATGTTAAATGGTGCTCTTACACTTGGTACTATGGACGGTGCTAATGTAGAGATGGCAGAGGAAGTCGGAATGGACAATATCTTTATCTTTGGTATGAGTTCTGACGAGGTCATCGCTCATGAGCGTAACCGCGACTACAATCCAATGGAGATCTTCAACAACGATCAGGATATCCGCAGAGTGTTGACACAGTTAGTAGATGGAACCTATTCCCAGAATGATAGAGAACTGTTCCGCCCACTGTATAACTCACTGCTCAATACTCAGTGCACACAGTATGCAGATACCTACTTCATACTGAAGGATTTCCGTTCCTATGCAGATGCACAGCGCCGCGTATCAGAGTACTATAAGGATGAGACCGCTTGGGCAAAGAGCGCAATCCTTAACGTAGCTCACGTTGGCAAGTTCTCATCTGACCGTACCATTCAGGAGTACGTGGATGAAATCTGGCATTTGAATAAAGTGACTGTAAAAGCATAATGAATATGAAAAGAGATGTCGTAAGTGACATCTCTTTTTTTATGCAAAAGGAAATTTATCGAATAGGAAATGAGTTGGCATTTTGTTCTATAGAAAGGGAATAGTTAGGGAGCTTTGTGGGCAAGATAAAAATAAATGTAGTATTTCATAAAAACATGTTTGACATTCTCATTTTAGATGTTATAATTTTATTATAGAAAAATGAAACGCGGTTCCACAATATGAAACTATTATAATTTATTAGGAGGATTTACTAATGGCAAAGAGAGTCGTTACATTTGGTGAGATCATGCTTCGTCTTGCTCCAGAAGGATATTATCGTTTTCTGCAGGCTACATCCTATGGTGCTACTTACGGCGGTGGAGAGGCAAATGTTGCTGTATCCTTAGCAAACTACGGAATGGATGCAAGCTTCGTTACGAAGCTTCCAGCTCATGAGATCGGACAGGCTGGTGTGAATGCATTGAGACAGCATGGTGTAGACACTTCTGATATCGTTCGGGGTGGTGACAGAGTTGGTATCTATTTCTTGGAGAAGGGTGCCAGCCAGAGACCTTCCAAGGTTATATATGATCGTGCAGGATCTTCTATCGCAACTGCTACAACAGCAGACTTTGACTGGGATAAGATTTTTGAGGGCGCTGACTGGTTCCATTTTACAGGAATCACACCAGCCCTTGGTGATAATGTAGCGGCTATCTGCTTAGAGGCATGTAAGGCAGCGAAGGAGAAGGGCATCACAGTAAGCTGTGACCTTAACTACCGTAACAAGTTGTGGTCTAAGGAGAAGGCTGGACAGGTCATGGGCGAGCTTTGCAAGTATGTTGATGTATGTATTTCCAACGAGGAGGATGCTAACGACGTATTCGGCATCAAGTCTGAGGGTACAGAGGTGACTGCTGGTGAGTTGAATAAGGAAGGCTACAAGGAAGTTGCTCAGAAGCTGACAGACCGTTTCGGATTTAAGAAGGTTGCTATCACACTTAGAACTTCCATCTCTGCAAACGATAACCGTTGGGCAGCTATGCTTTACGAGGATGGACAGAGCTACTTCTCTAAGGAGTACTTAATGCACATCGTTGACCGTGTAGGTGGTGGAGATTCTTTCGGCGGCGGACTGATTTACGCTTGCTTGAATGACTATGATCCACAGGCTACCATCGAGTTTGCAGTAGCAGCAAGCTGCTTAAAGCATTCTATCGAGGGTGACTTTAATATGGTAAGCGTTGACGAGGTCAAGAAGTTGGCTGGCGGAGATGCTTCCGGACGTGTACAGAGATAAGATAGGCAGACTGAGAGGATTGCTGATGATGAAAACGGTATGTTCCCGTAGGGAGCATACCGTTTTTTTATTCTCTAGGAAACATCTTGTTACGTTAATGTGTGAAAGTATTTGATTTTCCTATGAATTAAAAATAGTTCGGCACATCATGCATTTTTTTGATAAAATCCGGTAAATCACTGGCAATCTCTTGCTTTCCGCGATAAATTGCTCCAGTAGGACTTATAGTCAGGTGGAGATTTGACTCCAATTCAAAAAATACAAAATGATCCTTTGGTAAAAACTCTCGCTCCTCTGAATAGAAGTAATCGCCTTTACCGCATATAAAATCAGCTATTTCCTGTGGCTTCATGAAATGATTTAGCCAAAGTTCGTCGCTATCTTCAAAATAACCATGACCTATTTCGCGCCAAAATGTCTTTAATTCATTTGGGAAGGACAGATTCATATTCTTCTGGGCATCTTCAATTTCCTTTTCTGTAACAGGATAAAACACACATGGTAAGTTGTTCTGTTCGAATTCTTGATTGACTTTGTATTTTTGTAAATATTCGTACATGACTTTCTCCTTCCAGTTGTACTAATGACCAAAAAGATTATAGCATATGTGCTTTTATTGGTGAAAGGGAAAAGAACCCTCTTTTTATAGGAAAAATAGACAATGCATATTCAAGGGTTGTTTTGCAATATTCACAAAAATGTTCGTATGTCGATGAATTTACTGACATTTTGTTCGCAAGAGTGGTACAATGGAAATAAGCGCTTGGCTGTTTTTAATTGCTATGGCGATGGAACTGGTGTTAATAGAGACAAGATTACAGGAAAGGAGAATCGGGGAATATGTTTGAAGTAGGAGACTATATCGTTTATGGTGTGAAAGGCGTTTTCAAGATTGAGGATATCACCCACATCGACATTTCCGGGGCAGACAAGAATCGTCTGTATTATGTTCTGGCCCCGATTGGAGATGGAGGCGGTAAGATCTATGCACCGACCGATAATCAGAAGATTACCATGCGTAAGGTAATTACGAAGGAGGAAGCGGATCAGCTAATACAGGAATTGCCGGAGATTGAGCTGCTCTGGGTGCCAGATGACAGACAGAGAGAGGCGAAGTACAAGGAGGCGTTGAATACCTGTGATTACCGGGCGTGGGTCAGTATCGTAAAGACTCTGTATATGCGTAAGAAGGAACGTACTGCTCAGGGTAAGAAGATTACGGCTCTGGATGAACGATATATGAGGACAGCAGAGAACGAGCTTTTTAGCGAGTTGTCGTTGACCCTAGGGATCCCGAAGGAAAATATGGAATCCTATATCAAGGAAAAGCTAAATACTGTAAGCTGATTTTAGGAAGAATATATTATGTATTAAAATACGTCACTCAGTAACAATGTTGCAGGAAATCCTGCAAAGTTACCGGGTGACGTATTTTTATGTAACCTATACCGTTGTATTCACACCATTGACAGCCGCGTACTCGTCTTCATCCATAGGGATGACAAGGCATTTCTGACCGTCGATGACCTGAGAGTGGATCTGACCTACTTTTTCTGGCTTTACGCGAAGGATAACGTCATAGGTCTTGACAGCAGGAACATTGTCATCATCCTCGCTCTCCGCAACTGGGATGGAACGGGTCTCTTCTAACTGCTGCTTTAAGTTCTCTACCGTCTGAATCAGCTCTAACTTTTCCTTGCGCTTGCCGTTGGCTTCTACCAGTTTCGGGTCTACCAACTGCTCAGCCTCTGGAAGCTCCTCTCCAAAGACATCCTCATAGGTCTTCTGGATGACTACTGCCTGTTCCTCGGATACACCACTGTCGGCTAACACGTCAGCGATGGCACCTGCGGTCATGATAATTGGCTCTGGCTCAACCGTCTCATTCTCCGTAACAGGAATCATATCGTTCAGATTGCCCTGAATGTTCAAGAAGAGCGCTTCGCTTTCCTCCTCATCTTCACCGATGACTTCCTTGACGATGGTTTGGAAGGTCAATTTTTTCTCGGTGGCGGTCAGCTTTGTACCACAGCCAAGACCGGACTCCATGAACTCTGCGTGAGGTGTCTTGGTGTCTCTGGTGTAGAACATGACAGAGTGGATATCGGTGCTGCGGTCGGTAAATGCAGGGAACACGAATCCGGTGTCAGGCACACCTACTACCCAGTCACGGATACGAGGTCCGATGCGGTTCTCGTCCTCACGGTAGCCAAGTCCCGGCTTGGTCAGGGTAACAGGGCAGATGGCGCAGAGTAAGTACTCATATACTTCCTCAGATTCGTCCAGTTTATTATTGTCAGAGGTCTTGGTCATGACATCATAAGCATCGTGGAATACCAAGATCAGGTAATTACCCACATAATCATAGCTGTCGATTACCAGATCATAGAAAGCATCCATCAGCTCATCACTTTTTAATGCGCTTTCACGCAGTCCCATCAAGAACTGCTGTCTGCCGCCCGGTGCTTCCTCGGCGGTCGGGAACTCCAGCTCAAGGATATTATTACCAATGGTGCCAGACATTACCTTTTTGGCAATCTCTAAGTATTTGTAGAATTCCTCATCCTCTAAATTAAGAAAAGTCTCGCCGAAAGTGGTGATTTTATTGCGGTCGGCGTCCACGTAACAGCCGCACAGTCTGGTGAAGGTGCAGGCATCCTTTTTAAAACGTCTCTTTAGTTCTAATATGTCTTTCTTGTTCATAAGTATATCTCCGTTTCTTGGCTGTGTGGAAAAGCGACACAGCGTTGTAAGCCATGATATGTGGCATGTAAGAATTATTATAATCGCATTTTGGGAGGGGCGCAAGGAGGGATTTTGGAGTGGCGGAAATCAGATTGTGAACAGGGAGGGGATGTGTTATAATTCGAGGTATGCGAAGTGAAAAAGAGAGTTAGTAAGGTTCGGGAAAATAGAAGAGGTATATATGGGAAGTGTAGATATCAAGCAGGTATATAAGCAGATTGCAGAATTTGCACACAAATATGGGGCGCAGAAAGTGGTTTTGTTTGGTTCAAGAGCCAGAGGGACAAATAGTGAAAGAAGCGATATTGATCTTGCGGTTTATGGATGCAGTGAATTTGAAAAGTTATATGATGCTTTGAACGAAGAATTGTGGAGTTTGCTTGCACTTGATATCATTGATATGAGAAGAAATATTTCGGAAGAGTTAAAACAGGAAATTGAGAGAGATGGGGTGATTTTGTATGAAAAAGTTTGATTACTATTGCAGACATCTTCAAGTGCTTAAATCAGCAGAAAAAGAGGACTTGGAAAACGAATTTATTATCAGTGGTATTATAGATAAGTTTTTTATACAGTTTGAATTGGGGTGGAAAGTTATGAAAGCGCTGTTACTTTATGAGGGGGATAGTGTTGGTCAAACTGGTTCGCCACGAGATGTTATTAAGGAAGCATATCGCTACTTTGAATTTATGGACGAGGAAGTCTGGCTGAAGATGTTAAGAGAGAGAAATGATACGACTCATATTTATGATGGTAATGCGGCAAAAGAATTAGTACAGAAAATTCTAATTGAATATATAAAAGAATTTCAGAGGCTTCAGGAAGCTGTGGAAAAGAGATATGGCGATATCATAGATACAATATTATAAATACATATAAAGGAAATTCAAAATGGCAAAGTTATATTTTTACTATGGAGCAATGGGCAGCTCTAAGACAGCAAACGCCCTGATGACACATTTTAATTATGAGGAAGTAGGACAGAAAGCGCTTTTATGTAAACCGCAGATTGATACCAGAGATGGAGTGAATACCGTGCATTCTAGAATCGGTCTTTCCCATGAGTGTATTTCGGTGGAAGCGTTGATGCAGATGCCAGAGGATGAGATTCGTGCTTATGACTGTATCATTATTGATGAAGTGCAGTTCGCTACACCAGAGCAGATTGATTTTCTGTCAGATATCGTGGACTTTATGGATGTACCTGTGGTCTGTTATGGACTGCGTGCAGATTTCCAGAATAAGCTGTTTCCGGGCAGTGAGAAGTTGATCGCGATCGCAGATGTGATACAGGAGTTAAAGACGGTGTGCTGGTGTGGGAAAAAGGCGACCTGCAACACCAGATATAATGAAAATGGGGTGGTGCGTTCCGGTCCACAGGTCATGCTCGGAGCAAATGATAACTATGTGGCATTGTGCAGAAAGCATTTTAAGTTGGGTATGTTGGGACCACATGTGGAAATGGAATAGAGGGATTTGCTTTGAGAAAACAGGTATAGTATAATTAGTATAAAGAAAAGATAGGAAAGGAGCGAATTCTATGACAAGTATTGCTAGTATAAAAATGGCGATAACACCTATTGCAAAGCAGTACGGTATAAGTAAGGTTTTCTTATTTGGTTCTTATGCTAAGGGAACTGCAAATGAAAATAGCGATATTGATTTATTGATAGAAAAAGGGAAACCGATGTCGCTTCTTAAACTTTCAGGTATGCGCCAAGAATGTGAAGAAGCACTTAAGCTTTCTGTTGACTTGGTGACAACCACAGGTATTGAACGTGAATTTCAAGATATGATAGCAGGGACAGAGGTGTTGCTGTATGAAGAATAAAGATATCATTATTTTGCAGAAGATATTGGATTATTGCAAGCAAGTGAAAGAAGCTTGTACGATGTTCGATAATAGTTATGAGAAGTTTGTTTCGGTATCAGTATTTCAAAATGCCTGTTGTATGTGTATTCTTCAAATCGGCGAGCTTTGTAAGGTCGTCTCGGATGAACTGAGAGAAAATGAGAAGCAGATTCCTTGGAAAGCATGGTGCGGAATACGAGATATTTTTGCTCATCAATATTCTAACTTGGACTATCAGTCTGCATGGGATACGATACAAGCGGATTTGTCGGAGCTGGAAGCTGAGGTAAGACGTATATTGAATGAACTGGAATGATACTAAAAGTGAACAGTAGAGAAAGTTAAGGCGGGAGTTTTCCCGCCTTTTAGTATAGAAGAAACTCGTTATTCCGTGGAATACTTCGTGGAATACTTTACCTATTAAAGTATACTTTTGGGGCATATAAATGCGGTTAAGGCAGTGGCACGACAAATAAAAAACCCAGTAAATTCAACACATAGTGAATTTACTGGGAAAACCAAGAGAGCGCGAGACGGGACTCGAACCCGCGGCCCCGACCTTGGCAAGGTCGTGCTCCACCAACTGAGCCACTCGCGCTTATTATGTTGTGTCCTGCTGTCTGCCAGACACATATGATATAATACTATGTGTTTTTTAATTTGTCAACAGTTTTTTTAAAGAAAATTTGTCATGGAACGGATGAGGATTCATATACTGTATTAATCAGTATTTGGAGGCTTAAGGTGAGTGCAAAGACGAAGATAGTGGTTCTTCATATGAAGGAACTCATTTATACACTGATATTTGCGGGACTTGGAATCTTGTTGATTGTTTTGCTATTATTCATGTTCCTGCCGAGGGAAAAAGACGATGAATCTGTTCCGACCATGAGTTATGTGGCAGGGGTATATACATCATCCATTATGTGTGGAGACAGTACGGTAGATGTGCAGGTCATTGTGGATGAGAGTCAGATACAATCTATTTCCATGATCAATTTGGATGAGACAGTGACAACAATGTATCCGCTGATGCAGCCAGCGTTGGATAATATCAGCGAGCAGGTGCTTGAAAAGCAATCAACAGAGGGAATTACATATAGTACGGATAACCAGTACACATCAATCGTGCTTTTAAATGCGATTGAAAATGCACTTTCCAAAGCAGAAGTGACAGAAGCAGACGAATAATTGCAAGGCAAAAGACGGAGGCGCAAAGGCAAAAAAATACCCCAATGCATTAATCAATGCATCGGGGTATTCTAATGTCTGTAATTATTCAGCATCAGATAATGTGCTTAAATAGTCATTGATGGAATCCAGATTAGTATAAACGTACTCAACTGGCTTGTTATTCTCGTAGATACGATATGCTGAATGACCGATCCATCCTACCAATGCAGCTAAAATCAGCCATCCACAAAGTACTCCAAGGGCATGCATTCTCTTCTCATGCGCCATGATCTTCTTACGGTTTGCCTTTTCTTCCTTATAACGGTCAACTTTTGCCTGACTCATAAATATCTCCTTTATCCTCTCAGTGTGCAATGCACATATGAATTCTACTATGTATCATAACTCTTAATTGTGAAAAGAGTTTGAAAAAACATAAAAATAATATAACGTATTTGTATAAAAAATGCAAGGAAAAGGTACAGGGAAGTTACTGTACAGAGAGCTGTCAGACACTTGCTGTCGGACAGCGAAAAACCATGAAACAAGAGTGAGCAGGTTTCTTTTGCGGAGCAAAACTGCAAATAAGTCTGCGAAAAGTTACTGGAACGAGGTACGAGTGAACAGTAACATTGGGAAAGCCTTGTCTTTTCCTCATAAATTGAGTAAAATGTTTAATTGGCAGGGCGCAGGATAAGAGATGTATATCTGCGATTTGCCTTAAGATGCAGAAAATAAGCTACGGAACGGAGGATATCATGAGTCTGGCAGATAAGATTTTTGTAGATATGTGTAAGGATATACTAGAAAATGGTACAAGTACTGAGGGTGAAAAGGTACGTCCACACTGGGAGGACGGTACAAGTGCCTATACCATCAAAAAGTTTGGCGTGGTGAACCGCTATGATCTCTCCAAGGAGTTCCCAGCGATCACACTTCGTAAGACGGCAATCAAGACCTGTACGGAGGAGTTGCTGTGGATCTGGCAGCGCAAGTCCAATAATATCAATGACTTAAATAGCTCCGTCTGGGACGAGTGGGCTGACGAGAACGGCTCTATTGGTAAGGCATATGGCTATCAGTTGGGCGTGAAGCATCAGTATAAGGAAGGTATGATGGATCAGGTAGATCGTGTGCTCTATGATCTTAAGAATAATCCGTTCAGCCGCCGTATTATGACTAATATCTATGTGCATCAGGATCTACATGAGATGAATCTGTATCCTTGTGCATACAGCATGACCTTTAATGTGACACATAAGGAGGGGGACGAGAAGCTGACATTGAATGCAGTGTTGAATCAGCGTTCTTCCGATGTGCTGACAGCAAATAACTGGAATGTCTGCCAGTATGCAGTGTTGGTGCATATGTTGGCTCAGGTCTGCGATATGAAGGTGGGCGAACTGGTACATGTGATTGCAGATGCTCACATTTATGACCGTCATATACCAATTATCAAGGAAATGATTACAAGAGAGCAGTATGCGGCACCGAAGTTCTCTTTGAATCCAGAGATTAAGGACTTTTATCAGTTCACGACCAAGGATCTCATCATTGAAGATTATGTGACAGGACCGCAGATCAAGAACATTCCAGTGGCTATCTAGGGAAAAGACATGAAGGTGCGCAGCGAATATACCTGCCCGTTGGAATTGGTGCATGACATGATAAGGGGAAAGTGGAAGTCCATTATATTATGGCGGCTACGATTAGGACCTACATCACTTGCCAAGCTGGAACGTGACATCGAGGGTATTACACAGAAAATGTTGCTAGAGCAACTAAAGGAATTAATAGAATTTGGATTTGTGGAAAAGAAAGAATATGAAGGCTATCCGTTACACGTGGAATATTCATTGACCGAGGATATGGGCATGCAGATTTTAGAGGCTCTGCGCATTATGCAACAGATCGGAATTGATTATCTGATGGAGCATGGTCAGGAGGACGTATTACGGGAAAAGGGACTCATTCCAGACTGATACCCACAAAAAAGTAAGTAATTTACGTTGTCATTTGAGTTGGCTACAATGTCCGTGAAATAAAAAACAGGAGGACATTAGAATGAAAGTGACAAGTAAAGGAATTGTGGATGGAAAGATTTTGGATGTGTACGGCGCGAAGGGAACAGAGTTTAATCCCAACGGAATGCCGACCTATTCCTTGCCGTTTTTGGTGGAGGACGCACCGGAGAATACCGTATCCTATGCAATTATCTTAGAAGATAAGGATGCGTACCCTGTGTCCGGTGGCTTTACATGGATTCATTGGCTGGCGGCAAATATTACCAGAAATGAGTTGAAGGATAATGAGAGCCAAAGTGCTAAGGATTTTGTACAGGGATTAAATAGTTGGACAAGTATTCAGGGCGGCGAACAGGAGCCACAGCTATCTTGCTATTATGGTGGCATGACACCGCCAGACAAGCCACATATGTATGAATTGCAGGTATATGCATTAGACAAAATGCTGGATTTGGAAAATGGCTTTTTGTTAAATGAGCTATGGTGGCAGATGGAAGGACATATATTAGATCACTTTACACTAAAAGGATTATATGAGAATTAGGAGGATTTCATATGAATTTAATCGCAGCAGTAGATCAGAATTGGGCAATCGGTAACAAGAACCAGCTTTTGGTGCGTATTCCAGCGGATCAGAAGTTTTTCCGTGAGACCACCACAGGTAAGGTCGTGGTAATGGGACGTAAGACGTTAGAGAGCTTCCCAAATGGTCTGCCTCTTAAGAACCGTATCAATATTGTGCTGACTCATGACACGAGCTACAAGGTGCCGGATGCTATTATTGTACACTCTATGGAAGCGCTTCATGAGGAATTGAAAAAGTACAATAGTGAGGATATCTATGTGATCGGTGGCGAGACAATTTACCGCCAGCTGCTGGATGAGTGTGATGTAGCTCATATTACCAAGATTGAGTATGTCTATGACGCAGATGCGTATTTCCCAAATCTGGACGAGAACCCAGACTGGAAGGTGACAGCGGATAGCGAGGAGCAGACCTACTTTGATCTGGAGTATTACTTCTATAAATATGAAAAAGTAAAGTAGTTTGAAGCAGAAAGCTGTGTTGAGAAATGGAGAATTTTATTTTTAGTGTCAATGTCACATTGCCAATCTTTTTGGTGATGGTCATTGGCTACATATTAAAGCAAATTGGCATGTTAAATGACAATTTTGTTACCGTAGCAAATAAGTTCAATTTTACAGTGACACTGCCGTTCATGCTGTTTCGTGATATCTCTGGTGTAGATATCAGGGCTGTGTTCGACCCGAAGTATTGTCTGTTCTGCGCATTGGCAAGTACGGCGTGCTTCTGGTTGATCTGGGGTGGCACGAAGTTGTTCCTAAAGGATAAGAGAATGCGGGGAGCCTTTGTGCAGGCATCCTTCCGCAGCAGTGCAGCAGTGATGGGGCTGGCGTTTATTGAAAATATTTATGGCAGTTCTGCTATGGGACCTCTTATGATTGTCAGTGCAGTACCGCTGTATAACATTTTTTCTGTTATCGTGTTGACCTTTGAGGGAGCACATTCTGCGGAGGAGAATCGGACAGAGAAGATCAAGGAAGCTTGTATCAATATTATCAAGAATCCGATTATCCTTGGTATTCTGGCAGGATTGGTGGTAGGCTTGCTGGGAATCGATTTTCCAGTAATTGTGGACAAGACGGTAAATAGTGTGGCACAGATGGCGGCGCCTCTTGCATTAATTACCATTGGTGGAGGCTTTGAGGGAAGAAAGGCACTTGCTAAGATCAAGCCGACTATTGCGGCTTCATTGATCAAGCTGGTAATCCAGCCATTACTTCTTTTGCCGCTGGCAGCATGGATGGGATTTACTGGGGAGAAGATGATAGCCATTTTAATTATGTTGGCTTCTCCAACCACACCGAGCTGCTATATCATGGCAAAAAATATGAACAATGACGGCGTTTTGACTGCCAGCGTGGTAGTGACGACTACTTTGATGGCGGCATTTACATTGACAGGTTGGATTTTTATTTTAAAGACATTAGGACTTATTGGGTAAAGTTTCTTGATGTATTTTAATCTTCTTGATTTATTTTTGGATGGGATTGCATTTCGGAAGATTTTACGATATAGTTTTGTACAATAATCGTTTTTGCCGTGGGCAAGCGGCATTTTCGTACTAAGAAATAAGGAGGACGACATGGATATTACAGGCAGAAAGTTATTTGTAAAAGCTTTGCAGGAAGAAGGCGTGGACACCATTTTCGGTTATCCGGGTGGTACCGTGACCGATCTTTTTGACGAATTATATAAGCAGGATGGTATCGAAGTCGTCTTACCGAGACATGAGCAGGGACTCATTCATGAGGCAGAGGGCTACGCGAAGTCTACTGGAAAGGTGGGCGTATGCCTTGTTACCAGCGGTCCGGGAGCGACGAATATCATTACTGGACTTGCGGATGCACATTACGATAATATTCCGCTGGTATGTTTTACCGGACAGGTGCCACTTTCTCTGATTGGAAATGATGCCTTTCAGGAGGTCGACATCGTAGGTATGACCCGAAGCATCACAAAGTATGGTGTCACTGTGCGCAGACGCGAGGATCTGGGACGCATCATTAAGATGGCATTCCACATTGCCTCCACAGGTAAGCCGGGACCAGTGCTCATCGATATTCCAAAGGATATTCAGACAGCCAGTGGACCAGCAGAGTATCCTTCCAGTGTACAGATTCGTGGTTACAAGCCAAATGAGAGCGTGCATGTAGGACAGCTCAAAAAGGCATATAAGATGCTTCGTTCTGCGAAGCGTCCATTGATCTTAGCTGGTGGTGGTATCAATATCGCTAAGGCAAATGATAAGCTTTTAAAGTTCGTGGAAAAGACACAGATTCCAGTGGTTACCACCATTATGGGAAAGGGCGCGATTCCGACAGGACATCCGCTTTATATCGGAAATAGTGGTATGCATGGAAAGTATGCAGCCAATATGGCGGTCAGCAAGTGTGACGTACTTTTCTCTATCGGAACACGTTTTAATGACCGTATCACTGGCGATTTGAATGAGTTTGCGCCGAAGGCGAAGATTGTACATATTGATGTGGATACAGCATCCATTTCCAGAAATGTAGTGGTAGATGTTCCAGTGGTTTCCGATGCGAACCTTGCATTGGAGAAGCTTTTAGAGTGGGCAGAGTCCAGAGATACAGAGAAGTGGCAGGCGCAGATCGCAGAGTGGGATAAGGAAAATCCACTTGAGATGCGCAGAGATCACGGTATGACTCCACAGATGGTCTATGAGCATGTGAACCGCACCTTTAGAGATGCTATCTATGTAACGGATGTAGGACAGCATCAGATGTGGGCGACCCAGTATCTGGAGTTGGATTCCTGGCATCAGCTTATTACCTCCGGTGGACTTGGTACGATGGGATTCGGACTTCCAGCGGCAATCGGTGCGAAAATTGGTAATCCAGACCGTGAAGTAGTATGTTTCTCCGGTGATGGTGGATTACAGATGAACATTCAGGAGATGGCGACTGCGGTGGTACAGGGCGCTCCAGTCATTATCTGCTTATTTAATAACTATTATCTGGGTATGGTACGCCAGATGCAGCAGCTTTTCTACGGAAAGCGCTATGAGGCGACCTGTCTGCGCAGAAGAAAGACCTGCCCAGCTAACTGTAAGGGACCGAACGAGGCATGCCCTCCATATACACCGAACTTTGTGGCACTTGCGGAGAGCTATGGTGCTCATGGAATCCGTGTAGAGAAGGAAGAGGACATTCAGGCAGCATTAGATCAGGCACGCACTTATACGGATGCACCGACCATTATTGAGTTCATGATTTCCACAGACGAGATCGTACTTCCGATGGTAAAAGGTGGAAACCCTATGAGCGAGATGATCTTAAAATGAGCCGTGCGAAAATAGACGCAACATGAATTTCATGCTTGCATGGAAAATTCATGTTGAGGCGATTTTCATAGGGCGAATGCCCTCAGCGAGATGTAGTGAAACGGAATCGAGCTGACGCACGGCGGAGAGAATGATTCGGATAGGGCGAAGCGCCCAAAGTCAGCAGAGCTGACTTCACGAGAAAGGAGTCAACCATGAAAAATCGATGGATTGCATTATATGTGGAAAATCAGGTCGGTGTCTTAGCGAAGGTCTCTGGACTTTTCTCTGGAAAGTCCTACAACCTGCAGAGTCTTACTGTTGGTACGACAGAGGATGAGACGGTATCCCGTATGACCATCTGTGTGACCAGTGATGACATCACCTTTGAACAGATTAAAAAGCAGTTAAATCGTATGATCGAGGTCATCAAAGTAATTGATCTGACGGATGTGCCGATTCATATGAAGGAGATCCTTTTTGCGAAGGTACTGCATATCAGTGCAGAGGAGAAGTCAGAGGTATTCCAGATTGCACAGGTATTCAATGTAGAAGTATGTGACGTAGGCAATGACAGTGTGCTCTTGGAGTGTAAACTGACAGAGCGGAGAAATAACGAACTGATTGCATTACTCAAGTCAAAGTTCAAGAGAATTGAGGTCGTAAGAGGTGGTGCTGTGGCAATTGAGTCCATTAGTACATCCTGCCGATAGAAAAATACAGATTTGAATGAAAGCGCCAGACTGCGCAAATGAGTGGTCTGGCGCTTTTTTGGTTATAAACTTCAAAAATAATTTGCTTGTATTGACAAAAACTAAGGCAAAGAATATAATCATCTTAACAAAAGTAAATACGTTGGTTACATTCGTTAAGAAACGAGGTGAGCAGATATGCTATATGAATATTTGGTTGATAATTATAGAGTCGCAGAACCTATATTTTTTTCTGATATAGAAATCGTAGGAGTTAGTAGGTCTGCCATCAATCAACAGTTTAAGAGACTGTGTGACGAAGGTAAATTGGTAAAGTATGAGAATGGTGTCTACTATATTCCGAAGAAATCAAGACTTAGTGAGAATGTAGGGATTAATGCAGATATGGTTGCCAGATACAAGTATATTTCTAGGGGAGGCAAAGTAGATGGCTTCTATTCTGGTAATACATTTGCCAATCAAATTGGAGTTTCTACTCAGGTTCCTAATAAAGTTGAGATTGTAAGTAATAATATAGCTGCCAAGGTGAGAGAAATTTTGATTGGAAAAAGAACATTTATAGTAAGAAAATCCAACATTGAAGTAACGAAAGAGAATGTGCATGTTCTTCAAATGCTGGAGCTTTTGAAGAATTTGGATGCATATCTTGATGATGACTATACGGTAGCAAGAGAAAAATTTCAAGTATATATTAAATCACATGGTATAACACGAGGGGATGTGGATTTGTACATCAGAGATTATCCAGTAAGTGTTTTTAAATATTATTATGAATTGAGGTTAGATGATGTATTTGCATAAGGAAGATAGAGAATTATTGCATGATATTATCGTGATGGTCTCAGAAAAAAGCGGAATAGAGGAGAATATCATAGAAAAGGATTACTACGTTACGCTGTTACTTAAGGAATTGGCAAAGCGAAATTCCAACGTAGTCTTTAAGGGTGGTACATCTCTTTCAAAGGCTTATCATGTAATAGAACGTTTTTCAGAAGATATTGATATCACATTTGATGAACATATGGGTGAGTCTAGGAGAAAGAAGATTAAGTATGAACTTCTGAAATCTATCAGTGATGAACTAGGGTTGCCAATTGATAATTGGGATGAAATCGAAAGTGATAAGGATTACAATCATTATGATTTTCTCTATGATGCAATGTCTTCTGCGGAAGAAAATATACTCAGACCATACGTGAAGCTGGAAACTGCATTGATGTCCTATGCTTACCCGACGCAAGAAAAAGAAATTGCAAGTCTCATATATGACTATTTAAAGGAATCTGATCCGGAAATTATTTCTGAATATAGTCTAGAACCTTTCCGAATGAAGGTTCAAGCGCTTACAAGAACGTTTGTGGATAAGTTGTTTGCAGTGTGCGATTATTATATGAACGGAAAAGCGACAAGAAATTCCAGACATTTATATGATATCTATAAGCTATATCCACATATTGCAATTGATGAAAAGTTGCGGAAGCTAGTTGGAGATGTTAGGGAACATAGAGCGAATATGGATGTAAAGATAGCACCATCTGCGCGATATGAGGTGGACATTACTCAGAAAGTGCAAGAAATTGTGGAGTCTGGATTTTATGTGAAGGATTATGAGGATTCCACAAAGAAATTGATTGGTGATAATGTTGGATATGAAGAAGTGATAAAGTGTTATTCTAATGTGATGCAGCAATTGTTCGATGAGTAAGTATAATAATTCCCAAAATGGTTGTCATATGACAATCATTTTTTTATCAGCATCTGGTATTTTATGTCAGATATCTGGCAACTCGCGTCATGACCACTTGTCATCTTTTGCGGTTAATGATAAGGTGGAACACGAGGAAGGAGTGAGGGTTTGAAGATTTCAATTAACATAAATGATGAGGTGAAGGACACAGAAATTGCGATATCCTGTAATCAGCTTACACCAGAGATTGATAAGATCATCGCGACCCTGCGGATATTAAATCAGCAGCTTGCTGTGGCAAAGGGGACAGAAACCTTCATATTGGATGTATTTGATATTATTTACATTGAGGCAGTGGACAGAAAGACTTTCGTATACACCAGTAATGATTTTTACGAATCGAAGTTAAAGCTCTATGAGATGGAAGAACGATTGTGTGAGAGCGGATTTTTTCGAGCAAGCAAATCGGTTTTGGTACACTTAAGACATATCAAGTCGCTAAAAACTGACATCGACCGCAAGATTCGTCTTACGTTGGAAAGTGGAGAACAGATCATGGTTTCCAGACAGTATGCAGAAGAATTAAAGAAACGATTGGGGGTATAGAGATGGAAAGAGAAAAAACAATTTTTGATTATTTGGCGAAGGTGCTTGCCACGTTTGGTGCTTCGATTTTTGCACTTAGTATACTTTGTCCGCTCGTTGGAGAAAGTGCAAGGGAGATCTCACCGCTCTACGCCCTTGGCAGTGAGGGAATCACCATTAGTATTTTAATGCAGTTTTTTGCAATATCGGCACTGAACGTAGGATGGCAGGTCTTATTTTTAACGGACAAAGTGATTAAGAATTTGTCAGAAGCCAAAAGAATGATAGCGATGTTTGTTGCGATTGCGCTGACGATTATCGTGTTTATTCTGATATTTGACTGGTTTCCAGCCACGATGTGGAAGCCGTGGGTATGCTTTTTTGTGTGCTATGGTATATGTGGTGGAATCAGCACCGTGACCGTAATGTTAAAGAATAAGCTTGAAAATGAAAAAATGCAGGATGCATTGCAGAGAATAAAGCAGGAGAATTAGAGATGGAAAAAGTGATTGAGATAAAAAATATTGGACATAAGTTTGGACAGAAAAAAGTATTAGAAAATATCAATCTGGAAATTGGAAAAGGCGAGATTTTGGGCTTGCTTGGCCCTTCCGGAGCTGGAAAAACGACATTGATTAAGATTTTGACAGGACAGTTAAAGCCGTCTAGCGGGGCAGCCTTTGTATTTGGCAAGGATTCTAAGGAGCTGAACGGAGCAGATTACTGTCGAATCGGAATGATGATGGATAACTTCGGATTATATGAAAGAATGAATTGCTATGACAATCTATTATTTTTTGCAAAGATTTATGGATTGCCGAAAAACAGAATTGATGAAGTGTTAAAGAGAGTTGGCTTGCAGGATGCCAAGAAGACACTGGCAAGCAATCTGTCAAAGGGAATGAGAAGCCGTCTGTTGCTGGCAAGGGTGCTGATGGCAGAGCCGGATATTCTATTTTTGGATGAGCCGACAAGCGGTCTTGATCCAGCCACCACCAAGGAAATACATAATGTTATATTAGAGGAACAACAGAGGGGCGTGACTATTTTTCTGACTACCCACAATATGACGGAGGCAGAAAAGCTGTGTAATCATATTGCGTTATTGAACGAGGGGCAGATCATGGAATATGGAGAGCCAAAAGAGATTTGTCGTAGATATAATCATCAGAAAAAGATCAAGATTCATCTGTATGATGGCACAGATCTAGAATTGTCACACGACAAGGAAAGTATAGAGGTTCTGACACAGTATTGGGAGAAGGAAGCAATCGAGACGATTCATTCCACAGAGCCAAATCTAGAAACAGTATTTATGGAATTGACAGGAAGGAAGTTTGAATAATGATGAAGCATATAGTAGCTATTTTATGGAAACAGATCAAGGATACCTTTAAGAATAAGACACTTTTGATACAGTTTCTGATGTTCCCAGCGATGACTTTGATCATGGAAAATCTGATAAATATGGAGGATATGCCATCCCACTATTTTTGCAATCTCTTTGGTGTGATGTATATCGGAATGGCGCCCCTTACCAGTATGGCGTCCATCATATCCGAGGAGAAGGAAAAGAATACCCTACGGGCACTGTTAATGTCTAATGTGAAGCCGGGTGAGTACTTGATTGGTGTAGGACTCTATATCTGGTGTATCTGTATGATAGGCGCTGGTGTGATTGGCTATGCCGGTGGATATACAGGAGCTGATTATGGCGAATTCATGCTGATTATGGGAATTGGTATTCTGGTGTCCCTTTTGATTGGAGCTGCCATTGGTACATGGAGCAAGAGCCAGATGATGGCGACTTCCCTTACTGTGCCAGTCATGATGGTATTTTCATTCCTTCCGATGCTGGCGATGTTCAACGAGACGATTGAAAAGGTTGCCAAATTCACCTATTCACAGCAGATATATATGATGATTAATCAGCTTGGGAATGCCACGTTTACAGGCGAGCAGATAGGTGTTATTTTAGGGAATATGTTGATTGCGGTAGTAGCATTTGTATACGCATTTCGACGTAGCGGATTAGAATAAAATGGGATGTCGCCATGAATTTTTTTTTTGCGCATAATTCTTATTAAACAAAATTATCAAATAATCGAATTTTCTTAGAAGTGGTCACTTCGGATTCAGAGCGCAAAATGTGGAAACTCTAATGCTACCGCTTCTGAAATTTGCGATGAGCTCTGTCTTTTGAAAGCTAGAGCAATCCTAGGCATATGTTCGCGTTCGCAGGAAGGCATTTTCGAGAACTTTCGTGTTTCCCTTAGTGGGCGGCTGAGCAAAACGGAACCTCGCAAACGAATGTTTGAGGTGCGTTCTATCGAGGTTTTCAATAATAGAACGTGCCGAGTTCGGATTGCGAGGTTCCATAGCGACTTTGTGAAGATGCCCACTTAGGGAAACTAGGAAGTTCGCTGTTTTGCCTTCCGTGACGCGGACATATACCGTCGGATTGTCTATCATTCAAAGAGACACAGCATTCAATTCCAGAAGCGGAAGCAAAGAGTTTTTTACATTTTGCTCCAATGAATCCGCAGTGCTCCGCTTCAAGAAAATCCGATTTTTCTTAAATTCTTATAATAACAATTATACAAAAAAATAGAATGTCATGGTGACATTCTATTTTTTATAATCTTCGATTCAAGAATTCTATGAATTTCTCAATGTGCATCGGAGTCCCTTGATTCTCCTGCACTTTCAGACGATTTTCCTCAGAGAATCCCACTAGAATATCGTGATTTGCCTCGGCGAGGTAGTCAATGATACCGTCGATATCTGACTTGATATTCTTCGGACACTGAATATACAGATGGCGGTTGGCACTGATATGCAGTGTGTAGGAGATGCGAAAATGATACCACAGGAACTTGTGCATAGTGGAGTACTTGTAGATCCAGATAATCTCGTTAATCGGAACGATGGCATTGCCATATACAGAGGTCTCGATAAAAAAGTGCTCCGTGATGAACATATCCTCTGTCGCCAACTGTGGCAGTGTGGCAAGTTCCTCCTCCGCCTGTTCCAACAGCTTCTTAGGATTACCGAAGAGTGCCAAGTCCTGACAAGGTGGGGACAGCAGCGGAAACTTGATATATAGGATAAACAGGATCAAACAGATCAATGCATAGCCACCAGTGGCAAATACCACGACGTAAAGTACCACATTTCCGAACATATTGTAGTCCGGCTCACTTAATACATAGTGGGATACTTTGTTTCGGATGCCATTTTCTGTCCAGTTCAAATCCGTTGCCAGATTATTAAGCAGTACCTCAAAGTTAGTGGATTCCTTGACGATTCGTCCCCGGATGGAAGCGTTCTCAATGGAAGGAAGTCCCTGCTCACTGGTGCTTGGAGAGAGGAGGACGATGATACATTCCTCACCTCGCATCGTATAGTAGTAATATCCGGTGGTCATTCCAAGAAAATTCTCGGTATATCCGGTAAAATTCAAGTTCGATAAATCGGCATTTACATATTCCACATCATTTCGGTAAGCACTTTCTAGAGTATCTGCAGAAGAGAGCGTATCCGGAAACAATGGTGCATACAGCGAAAAAAGAAACCAGAAAAAAAGCAGCAGGAGCAGATACACGATAGGTGGTAACAGCCTGCGCTTATAAAAGGCTTGTATATTTTTCGTAATGTAATGTTCGTAATTTTCCGTCATGTAACAAATCCTTTTCTTACATAAAATTTCATGAAATAAGTATACTTTTTCTCATAGAAATAATCAAGGTGATTGTAATAGGTAATTCTGACCGCAAAACTTGATTTCGATAAGAAAAATTGATAGTATATCATAGAAGTACTTTGCCCGGAAATATGTGGCAGGAAAGAGGGATGAAGTGGAAGCCTATCATAGTTTTGCAAAGGTGTACGATCTGTTTATGGATAATGTGCCCTATGAAGAATGGTTCGAATATATAAGAAGTCTGTTGCAGGAATATGACATCGAGGACGGATTGGTGTTGGATCTTGGATGTGGCACGGGCAAGATGACCCGATTGCTTGCAGCGGCGGGGTACGACATGATCGGTGTGGACAACTCCGAGGAGATGCTTGAGATTGCCAGGGATGCAGAATACGGTATACAAGCTTCTGAGGATACAGAAGAGACAGGCAGGAATATCCTTTATCTGTTGCAGGATATGCGGGAGTTCGAGCTTTACGGCACGGTGCGAGCTGTGGTAAGTATCTGTGATTCCATGAATTATATATTGGATGAGGATGATCTGCGGGAGGTATTCCGTCTGGTCAACAATTACCTCGATCCGAAGGGGATTTTTATCTTTGATCTGAACACAGTATATAAGTATGAGGAATTACTGGGAGAAATCACCATCAGTGAGAGCCGTGATGAGGGCAGCTTTATCTGGGATAACTATTATGATGAAGAGACCAATATCAATGAGTATGATCTGACGCTTTTTATACGGGAGGAAAATGAACTGTATCGAAAGTATGAGGAGACACATTTCCAGCGGGCATATCAGTTGGAGAGAATAAAACAGTTACTTGCGGAGGCAGGTATGGAGTTTGTGGCTGCATACGACGCATTTACCAGAGAACCGGTAAAAGAGGACAGCGAGCGTATTTATGTCATTGCACGAGAATGTGGGAAGCATTGAGCAGTGCCAAGCGAAGCGAAATCGAGCGGGCGAAGCGAAATCGAGCGGGCACTGCGAAATGGGGCTAGCGAAGCGAAATCGAGCGAGCACTGCAAGTTACAAATTATAGATAAAGAGAGGATAGAACATGAAGGATTATATTGTAAGAGCAACAGCGGCAGACAGCCAGATTAGAGCATTTGCCATCACATCAAGAGGAATGGTTGAGGAGGCAAGATGCGACCATAATACAACACCAGTTGTGACAGCAGCACTTGGAAGATTACTTTCTGGAGCGGCCATGATGGGCGTGATGATGAAGGGTGAGAAGGATCTTCTGACACTTCAGATCCAGTGTAGTGGTCCGGTACAGGGACTTACTGTGACAGCGGATTCCAGTGGACATGTCAAGGGATTCCCTAGAGTTTCAGATGTGGAGCTTCCACTGAACGATAAGGGCAAGCTGGATGTAGGCGGAGCTTTAGGACTAGGCGTGATGAGTGTAATCAAGGACATGGGATTAAAGGAGCCATATGTGGGACAGATTGCATTGCAGACAGGAGAGATCGCAGAGGATCTGACTTACTACTTTGCTACTTCAGAGCAGGTGCCATCCGCAGTGGGACTGGGTGTTCTTGTGGATAAGGATCAGTCTGTTAAACAGGCAGGTGGATTTATCATCCAGTTGATGCCATTTACCTCAGACGATGTGGTAGATCGCTTGGAGAAGAAGATCACAGAGATTGCATCTGTGACAGAGATGTTAGAGGATGGCAACACACCAGAGCAGATTTTAGAGAACATTTTAGGTGAGTTTGGATTAGAGATTACAGATACCATAGAGACAGGATTCCAGTGTGACTGTTCTAAGGAGCGTGTATCCAGAGCAATCGCTACCTTAAGCAAGAAGGATCTGGATGACATTATCAATGACGGTGAGGCGATCGAGGTAAAATGTCAGTTCTGTAACAAGGCGTACAATTTTGATGTGGACGAGTTAAAGGGAATGAGAAAATGAGAGACGGATTTGTAAAAGTTGCAGCAGTAACACCAAAGATTCGTGTGGCAGATACGGAGTATAATGCCAATTTGATCTGTGATTGTATCGAAGAGGCAGCAGAGCAGGGGGCTAAGGTCATTGTATTACCGGAGCTTTGCATTACGGGATATACATGTAGTGACCTGTTCTTACAGGAGCATTTATTGCAGAGTGCCAAGGATGCCTTGCTTAAGATAGCTGGGTATACGAAGGAACTGGATGCCATTGTATTTGTGGGACTTCCGGTGGAATATAATGGAAAGCTTTATAATGTGGCAGCAGCATTAAGCGGTGGAGAGATTCTTGGCTTTGTGCCAAAGACCTATCTTCCGACTTACAATGAATTTTATGAGATGCGCCATTTTACAAGGGCGATGGAGTATCCAGTAGAGGTAGCGATTGGTGGCAAGCGTGTCATGATGGGAACACGGATGCTATTTTCCTGTGTGGATATGCCGGAATTAAAGATTGGAGCGGAAATCTGTGAGGATCTCTGGACACCGGAGCCACCAAGCATCCGCCATGCCAGAAATGGTGCGACGGTGATTGTAAATCTGTCTGCATCCAATGAGACCACCGGCAAGGATATCTACCGCAGAGAGTTGGTAAATGGGCAGTCTGCGAGACTTTTATGTGGATATGTCTACGCCAGCGCAGGGGACGGGGAGTCTACCCAGGATGTGGTCTATTCTGGACACAATATTATTGCGGAGAATGGTCGTATTTTAAAGGAGTCACCTCGTTTTACCTGTGAGATTACCTACTCAGAGATCGATGTGAGACGTCTTTTGACAGAGCGTAGAAGAATGACGACTTATGAGATGTTATCTGAGGCTTACGCTGAGATTCCATTTTCACTTAAGGTGGAGGAGGCAGAGCTGACCCGCTTTGTGGACCCGATGCCTTTCGTGCCGGGAAGCAAGACTGACCGTGAGAAGCGCTGTGATGAGATATTGGCGATTCAGGCGATGGGATTAAAAAAGCGTCTGGAGCATACGAATTGCAAGACTGCGGTAGTGGGCATTTCTGGTGGTCTGGATTCTACACTGGCACTGCTTGTGACTGTGCGGGCATTTGATATGCTTGGAATGCCACATACAGGCATCAAGGCGGTGACTATGCCGGGATTTGGAACCACAGACCGTACCTACGATAATGCGGTGAACTTGATCAAGTGCCTTGGAGCTGATTTTATGGAGGTGGATATCAAGGAGGCAGTGAATATTCATTTCCGTGATATTGACCACGATCCGGCGGTACACGATGTGACCTATGAAAATGGACAGGCGAGAGAGCGTACCCAGATTCTTATGGATATTGCTAATCAGGCAGGAGGTATGGTCATCGGAACAGGAGATCTGTCAGAGCTTGCACTTGGATGGGCGACTTATAACGGCGATCATATGTCTATGTATGCAGTGAGCGCTTCTGTGCCAAAGACATTGGTGCGTCATTTGGTACATTACTATGCAGATACCTGCGGAGATGAGGCATTGGAAAAGGTACTTCTTGATGTTCTGGACACTCCGGTATCTCCAGAGCTGTTACCACCAGAGGATGGCAAGATATCCCAGAAGACAGAGGATATAGTAGGACCATATGAGCTCCATGACTTCTATCTGTACCATATGCTAAGACAGGGATATCCACCGAAAAAGGTGTATCGTCTGGCGAAGGTGGCTTTTGATGGAACTTATGATGATGAGACCATCTTAAAATGGTTGAAGACCTTCTATCGCAGATTTTTTGCGCAGCAGTTCAAGCGTTCCTGTCTGCCAGATGGACCAAAGGTAGGAAGTGTGGCAGTGTCACCAAGAGGAGACCTGCGTATGCCTTCTGATGCCTGTGCACGCATCTGGATGGATGAATTAGAGCAGATCACAACTGGGAGGGCATAATGCAATATCGTAAGGATAAAAATGGAAATGACATCTCTGCACTGGGCTATGGATGCATGCGCTTCACCAAAAACGGAAATAGTGCAGATATCGATAAGGCAGAAAAAGAGGTCATGGCGGCAATTAATGCCGGAGTGAACTATCTGGATACGGCATATGTTTATGCTGGAAATGAGGTTGCAGTAGGTGAGATTCTTGCCCGTAATCACTGCAGGGAGAAGATCAATCTGGCAACAAAGCTACCTCATTATCTGATTAAGTCTATGGATGGCGTGGAGAAGATGTTTCAGGAGGAACTGCGCCGTCTTCAGACAGACTACATAGATTATTACCTGATGCATATGTTGACGGATATTCCTACCTGGGAGAGATTAAAGAAGCTTGGCATGGTAGAGTGGATCGAGGAGAAGAAGGCATCGGGACAGATACGCAACATTGGATTTTCCTATCATGGAAGATCGGATATGTTCAAGCGGTTGGTGGATGCCTATGATTGGGATTTCTGCCAGATTCAGTACAATTACATCGATGAGCATTCTCAAGCGGGAGTAGAGGGCTTGCGCCATGCTCACGCCAAGGGCTTGCCTGTCATTATCATGGAGCCTCTTCGTGGAGGAAGACTTGTTAATCTCCTTCCAGAGTCAGCCAAGGAGCTGTTCCGTAAGGACCCGGAGGGCAGAACTCCGGCAGAACTGGCGTTAAAGTGGTTATATAATCAGCCTGAGGTCACCTGTGTCCTCTCTGGTATGAATTCCATGGAAATGGTGGAGGAGAATGTTAAGACAGCATCAGAATCACCGGTGGGATGTCTAACGGAGTCAGATCAGGCTTTGATCAATCAGGTAAAGATAGAGATTGAAAAGAATGTAAAAGTGGGATGTACCGGATGCGGCTACTGTATGCCATGTCCAAAGGGCGTTGATATTCCGGGAACCTTCCGCTGTTACAATGCAATGTATTCCGAAGGAAAGAAGTCTGGTAGAAAGGACTACTTGCAGTGTACCGCATTTCGCAAGGATACCAGCAGTGCATCCCAGTGTGTCGGCTGTGGTAAGTGTGAGAGCCATTGTCCACAGCATATAGAGATCCGTAAGGAACTTAAGAATGCGGCAGGAGAGTTGGAAAATGCAAAATATAAGATAATGAAAACTGCCATTAAGGTATTTAAGCTTTGGTAATACAGTAATTTTGAGAGGGTACAGAAGCTATGGAAGAACAACGTGTGAGAATTTGTGATATTGCGGAGGAATTGGGACTAAGCACTGCGACAGTTTCCAACGTCATTCATGGAAAGACGAAGAAGATTTCAGATGAAACTGTAAAGCGTGTTATGGCATTGATCGAGGAGCGCCAATATATCCCTAACATAGCAGGTATTCTATTGGCGCAAAATTCGTCTAAAATTATAGGTGTTTTTGTAAACGACCATGAAAAATATGAAGGCCATACTTTGGATGACTTTTTTATTTCATCCTCTCTCAATTATCTTTCTACCGAAATTGAAAACAGTGACCAGTTTATGATGGTAAAAAAAGCAAAGTGTGCTGAGGAAATTATCAAGTTCGCTTCTATGTGGAATATGGATGGAATCGTGGTAATTGGCTTTTGCGACCAAGATTATATGTACTTGCGTAGCCACATGAGAATCCCTTTTGTGGTCTACGATGGCTTTTGCAATAATTTTGAAAGGATTTTGAATATTACCATAGATAATTTCGATGGTGGGTATCAAGTCGGAAGTTATTTCAGAGAGATTGGACACAAAAATGCGCTGTGTATTTCCGATAATGAGATTGGAGTTGATAGAGAACGTCTCATGGGCTTCCAGAAAGGTTTTGCTCCCGGAAACGTTGAGGTTCTAACGATTCCAATGCGAAAGGAGGAACGCTGGCAGTTTTATCAGCAGCATTTTAATTCCATCAAAAAGGTATCTGCCGTATTTGCTGTTTCTGATTATTACGCAATCGATATCATGTGCTTTCTGAATGAACAGGGAATTTCCGTTCCAGAGGATATATCTGTTGCAGGATTTGATGATATTCCTATGTGCCAGATGGTCAGCCCTGCACTGACGACTGTAAAACAGGATAGTGCGCTACGCGCCAAGCTGGCGATAGAGAAGCTGCGGGAATTAAAAGAACAGAAGGATATGGATGAGGAGATCACGTTACCTGTTTCCTTGGTAGTGCGAAAAAGTACAAAAGAATTTCATACATGATAAGAAGCTGTATTTATCAATTTTGCATAAATACAGCTTCTTATTTTTGTGCAGGGTTACATACTTAACCTTTGAAATCCCCCAGAGCGGAAGCTAAAATGAAATAAGAATGGAGGAGAAAAGTAATGGAAAGAAAAATCGTATTGAAACAGGATATCCTTGACGCATTGGCAAAAGCGGGTGTAGGAAAAGGTCAGACAATTATGGTGCATACCTCTCTCAGTAGTTTGGGATTTGTTTGTGGTGGAGCGCAAATCGTAATAGAAGCGTTGATGGAAAGTGTGGGAACTGATGGAACCATTATGATGCCGACCCAGTCGTGGAAAAATCTTGATCCGACTGCGGGAGTTCACTGGGAGGAGCCGGAAGAATGGTGGCAAACGATCCGGGACAACTGGCCTGCATATAACAAGGACATTACCCCGACAAATACAATGGGTGCCGTTGCGGAGATGTTTCGCAAGTGGCCTGGAACTTTGCGTAGCGACCATCCGGCTCGCTCCGTAGCCGCCAACGGAAAATATGCAGAGCACCTTACAACGGGACATGATCTGTCTAATATTTTTGGAGAGGGTTCACCTGTTGATAAGCTGTATGAATTGGATGGATATGTTCTGCTGATAGGAGTAGGCTATGATAAAAATACTTCGTTGCATCTGGCAGACGCAAGGGCAGAATATCCAGGAAAGCATGACAGCGTAGAGTACAGCGCAATCATGGAGAATGGAAAGCGAGTGTGGAAAGGGTACAGCACACTCTATGTAGATGGCGAGGATTTTGATGAAATTGGAGAGGCATTTGAAAAAGAATGTGCTGTGCAAAAGGCATCATTAGGTAATGGAACCATTACTTTAATGAAGCAGAGAGAACTTGTGGACTTTGCTATAAAATGGATCGAGCGCAATAGAAAATAGAAAAGAAAAAATCAAGCAACCTCATTCCTGAGGTTGCTTGATTTTTTGTTGTTCATAAATAATTTTAAATTCGACGTAGCTTGCGCTGGTAACGCTGCTGTCTGACAGGAACCCGATATGGGTTAGTAACGTATACAATCATGTACATAGTCACTGCCATGATGATTCCAGTAACAACATCAAATACGGAATGCTGCTTTAAGAACATGGTGGATAAGACGATGCTTACCATTAAGATTCCAGAACCGTAGCGAACCAAGCGGTTCTTCTTGAAGTTCTCACAGTGCCAGATTGCAACATTGATCATAATGGAGTTATATACGTGAATACTTGGGAACAGGTTTGTAGAAGTATCAGTGGAATAGAGCATTTTGACCATGTCTACAAAAATGTTATCCCGTTCAAAAGTGGTCGGACGCAGATAATGACCATTTGGATAAATCGTGGAGATAATCAGGAAAATTGTCATGCCTGCAAAAAGGGTCTTGCATAGGAGAAAATATTCGTCCTTATTTTTGAAATAAAAATATATGAACCCAAATGCAACGTAGGCGAACCACAGGAAGTACGGGATGATAAAGTATTCGCAGAAAGGAATGTAATCATCCAATGCTACATGTATTACATGAAAATGGGTGGTCACTGTCTTTTCCAGATGTCCGAACCAAGGCATATAAATAAGAAAATACAGTAACAGCAATCCATGCTTATTTTTTTCAATAAAAGCGGCGATAGCCTTTTTGGTTTCTGTCTTCAAAGTTTTAACCTCTCAAAAAAATATCACTTTTGCGATTATAGCACAGTGCTTTTTTAGAAACAATGACCTTCCATTTTTTTTAAGAAAGATTATCTAAATTTTAAGATTTTTGGAAATGGTTTCCATGGTTTTTGTGCATATATACAACGAAAAAAACAATTGAACTATTTTGCAGATTATATTAACATACGAGAGGGTATTGGAATATCTTTTACTATTAGAGGAAGGAAATATTGGGATGAAAAAAAGGGTTAGCTTAACAATTGCAGCTGTAATTACATTTGTGGCTGTTATATATATGGGGTTTGCAGTGTTTTTCCAGAGTCATTTCTGCTTTGGAACATCCATAGACGGAATTGATGTGGGAGGATGCAGTGTGACGAAGGCGGAAGGTCTTATTAGGGACGAGATAGCTAACTATTCCATTAGATTGATAGGACGGGAGAATGTGGAGGAGACGATCTCTGGAAGCAGTATAGGAATGGGCGTCTCCTTTGATGGGGAAGTGCAGGCTCTTATGGAGCAGCAGAATGGATTTGCATGGATCGTGACGTTGTTTCAGAAGGAGGAACTGGACTTGAAAAAGTCGGTGGATTTTGATGTTGCGGCACTGGAGACGGTGCTTTCTGATTTTTCTTTTATGCAGAGTGAGAATCAGACGGCACCAGTGGATGCCACCTACTCTGAATATACAAAGGAGGATGGCTATATCCTTGTAGCGGCGGAGAATGGAACCACGATTCACAGGGCGGCATTGGTCGAGGTGGTTTCAAATGCAGTAGAGAGCTTGATGGGTGAAGTGAATCTGGATGAAAATGGATGCTATGTGGAACCGCAGGTGAAGGATGATGACGCTGAACTTCTAAAGCTGATTGAAGAACTGAATCAATATGCAGGGGCGATAATTACCTATGACTTTGGAGAGAAGCAGGAAGTATTGGATGGTGAAATCATCAGTACATGGCTGACAGCTGAGAATCATCAGGTGGTAGTAGACGAAGAGGCTGTTTTATCCTATGTAAAAGACCTCGGAAGCACATACAATACGGCATATCAGCCCAAGGAGCTTGAGACTTCTTATGGTGAGACGGTGACGATTTCCAAAGGATCTTATGGTTGGCGTATTGACAATGAAGCGGAAACAGCACAGATTCTTGCGGATATTAAGGCTGGCGCAGCAGTGGAGCGTGAACCAGTATATGCTCAGACTGCCAATAGTCACGGAGAACATGATTATGGTGATTCCTATGTGGAGATCAATCTGACAGCGCAGCATCTTTTCTTGTATAAGGATGGGGAGCTGGTTCTCGAGACGGATTTTGTATCTGGAAATGTGGCACAGGGGCATGCGAGCCCGACAGGAGCATATGGAGTGACCTATACTACCACAAATGCGGTACTGCGCGGGGATGATTATGCAACGCCGGTGAATTACTGGATGCCTTTTGCAGGGGATGTGGGAATGCATGATGCCACATGGCGGAATCGATTCGGTGGAAATATCTATAAGACCAACGGCTCTCACGGATGCATCAATCTGCCGTATTCCGCAGCGCAGACCATTTACAATACGATAGAAAAGGGATATCCGGTGTTGGTGTATCATCTTCCGGGAACAGAGCCAGTGGGAAACCCACAGCAGGAGGCGCAGACGGTCGTTGATTTAATTAACGTGATCGGAAGTGGACCAATTACATTGGAGAGTGAGAATGCGATTACCACAGCGAGAAATCTCTATAATGCGCTGTCGGATACCGCAAAAGGATATGTAACTAATATCGATGTACTTATAGCGTCAGAGGCGGCGCTGGCACAGCTTAAGGCGGCAGCAGGGCAGGTGTAAATTTGAGTTGTTGTTGAATATATTTTATGATAGACTATGAATAAGAGAAGTCAAGGAACGTAGACTATCATTGAGTAGAAATGGAGTGATATTATGGCATTGATGAAGAGTGATAGAAAAGAAACTTGTAAAGTGGAAGAAAATAATTTCCTACGAATATTGGATAGAGGAATTGACGATATGGAAGCAGGAAGAGAATTGCCACTAGAAGATGCGTTTCAAAAGATAAAAGAGTTGAGGACAATTAGGAGAAATGCCAGAGTATAAAGTTATTTTGACATGGGAAGCTATCTATGATGTAACAGATATTGCTGATTATGTAGAGGCAGAATTTGGAGAAGAGAGGGCAGATCGATTTCAGGTTGATTTGCAGGAGGAATTGAGTAAGTTAGAGTATATGGGAAGCATATTCCAAAAGACACAGATTTTGTATAGGGGATATATGATACATAAGAAACCATTTTCTCCGTCCATTCTATGTAGTTAAGGAAGATGCGAGGGAAGTGCATGTGCTTAGAATATTGCGTGAGGAACAAGATTGGGAGCATATGTTAAGCGTAAATTCTATCTATACATATCCAGAATAAATATATATAGAATTATAAGGCGGACAAGAATGTCCGCCTTTGTTGCATTTAGGATACCCAATAAAGGCAACTGCTTGTCAGAGCAGTTGGTGATGAAAGATATTTAAATAAAAGGTTATGAAACACTCGGTGGAAAAGTGTTTTTAAATTATGTGGAAGTAGAATAAAAATAGAATGAGTTGAGAGAATCCATGCTGATGTGTCTGCGTGGATTTTTTTGATGCGTTACTAGAAATACTTCGATAAAATTACGGGGATCGGATGATATTTGCAGTTGTATAGAAGCGATGAAGGTGTTATTATAAATAAAAACAAACTACACTGTGCAAAATAAATGTTATACAGAAAGAGGAGAGGGAAATATGGGGAATTTAAGAAATGAATATTATACATATATAAAAGAACAAGTAACGATTAAGGATATTTGCGATAAGTTAGGAATAGTAACAAAGAGTGTGGGAGATGATTATGTATGTTCCTGTATTTATCATAATGATCCTAACCCATCTATGCACATATATACTAAAACAAGAAGCTTTTATTGTTTTGAGTGTCAGAGAAGTGGAAACATATTTACTATATTAGAAAAGAAATTGGGATGTAGCTTTTACGAAAGTATTCAATGGATAGAGGAAACATATCCACGGATTTTAGAAGAGAAGCCAGAATATAAGAAAAATAGTTTTGTAAAGCAAAGTAAGAGTGGGTATGATATTGCTTATGATGTATATAAGAATATGCATAATACAGAACTTGTGAAATTGCAGGAATTTGCGAAAGAAAGAGGCTATAATCCTAAATACTTACAAGAGCGAGAGGTATTTTTTTCTAAGGGTAAGAAATTACATAACACCTATATCTAACGCATTTCGGATGGCTAGTTCTGTTGGCAAAGGTGTGCGAAATTGATAAAGAGTCAGGTTTTATCGTTGGTAATGATTATCGCAAGGTAATTCCGAGAGATAAGATAAAAAAAGAATTGATTAATGTCTGTAATATTTTACAATTCAAGAAAACCGAAGGTGAAGATTCTAAAATGAATTATCCATTTGAAAAAATGGAAGAAATGTTTGACGTGTGGACAAGAGCAAAGGTTCATGAGATTTTAGAATGTTTGAATCGTGTGGATGAATATTATGGAATTGAGGTGGTAAAAGAAGAATCTGTATATTATAAGCAACTGGTTCAGAAGAAACGGGTCAGAATTGAGACGGAAACGGATAGATTTGAAGAATTACCATACTTCTGTACATATGGAAAGAAAAATAAAAACATCTGTGATGTTGAGTATAATCCTGAGGATGAAGAAAAAAAGGTTTATACACTTGCCAAAATTCGTGGAAAGGTAGTAGGCGTGTCTACTATTGATCAGGAATTTGGAAAGCTTTTGCAGAAATGGGAAGATAATGAGACTTTGGAAAAAATGCAAAGTGTTATTGCTGAGAAAAAAGAAAGCTTAGAAGTGCATATAGTTGATGAAAAGAGTACAGAGTTATATAACGGACGTGCTAAAAGGGAGAGTGAGGAAGAGGAACAGGAGTTATTAATAGAAATAGAGCAGTTTCATGATAAAGCATGGGAAAACAGAGCAAATACAAAAGTATTTTCAAATGCAGATAGAATTGCGTTATTTCAGTTTAGGATCGATTCCACTTATTGTCATCCGGAGTCCGAAAGATGTCAAGCTAAGAAAGTTCATGAAAAAAATAGTGGAAAATCAACCGAAGAAGCAGATAGAGAAATGGTTGCGGAAGAGGATAGCTGTGCAGAATTTCGCAGACGAAAGTTGCTAGAAAAAGTGATGAAAACCTGCCATAAGTTTGGTGTGGAGATATTGCTTTTGCCAGAATATTCTATGCGTCCCGAAACGGTTGAATGGATGAGAAAACAGATGCAGGAAAATAAGGAATATACTTTTTCAGTATGGGCAGGTACATATAGAATACCGGTCGGATATCAGTTTTCAGATGGACAAGTATTAGATAATATTAATTTGAACTCTAAGAATTATTGGCATTCTGCACCGTTGCCAGTGATAATGAAAAATGCTGAAGGTGAAACAGAGGTATTAATGAAAAAATTTAAAAAATATCCGGCAGTCACCTTGCATGAAGACATAAACCCGACTCCGGCATATCATTGTACAGAAAATTTTTCACCAATTATGCATCAATATGCTAGATATGCACAAGAAAAGCAGAGGAAGTGTATTATGCCATATTTTTATGATGCAAGAGATGATGTTATAGAATTGATATGCGCTGAAACTTTTGCTATGGCATCTGTTTGCAATTATCCAAGTTTTTTAAAGGAGTCATTAGAGGCATATATTAAGTATAAGAATTCAAAGTTGTTGGAGAACGAAGCGGCTTACGAAAGGTATCGAGATAAGATGCTGAAAGATATGCAGAAATTTGGTACATATACAGCACTATATCAAAAAGAATACAAATATTTGCGCACGCCAATTTTACTGATACCGGCATGTACTACGAGAACTGTGGATTACTATGTGTTTGGACAGGGATTTTATTTGTCGGCAGGACTAAAAACGGTTTTATGTAATGCTGTTGGAACTGGCGGAAGGGGTGGTAGCTGTTTTATTGGACAGGGATCATGGGATAATAAAAAGGTTACAAAGAACGAATATTTAATGGAAACTACAATTTATCACGGGTTAAAACCGGGAATTTATATGCAGACATCTGAATATAAGGATAGAGGTGCGTTAGGAGAAAAGGAGCAGGCTTTGCTTATTTGTGATGTCTATCCTGAATATGATAAAGGACAGCCTAATGCAGAATCTATGTTAAATGCACTTTCTATTGTGGCACATATACCTGTATTTGAAGAGCGGGTTTTGGGAGAGGCATGTGATAAGTTTGACAAATGCAGATACTTCTCTACATATGAAAAACAAATGCTAGAAGAAAGGCGGCGAGAAACAGAAAAGGAACTTAGATGTATTATGAAGCACTGTAAGGATGTCACAGAGCATTATGATGTCTGTGATGGAGTAGACATTCAAGAAGAAAGGCCTTCAAAAACAACTTTGCTTACATATGATGATAATTTAAAGGATAAGTGGGAGGTGTTAAAAGCAATGACAAATCTAGGGAAAAAGTATAAAAGCGAATGGTTTGTCAGAAGAGCAGAATATTATGAAAAATATTATAAGATGTATCCACAAGCTTGGCAGCCACCGACGCTTACGGATTGGCTGTATGTAGAAATTAATTATCAAGAGTTTATGGATAATCCTGGTGATTACAGAATACAAATGCCAAAGAAGGGAGAAGATAATATATCATGATATAGTAAGTATGAGGAAGAACATACAAATATGAAGTAAAGTGATATATATGGAATGAATATGTAATAGAAACAGCTGGCAGAAATGCCAGCTGTTTTAGCTATGGGCGTGTCTGTGTAAAGGCCGCGAAACGTGGGTAATATTAATTTATCATGAGAGGATATGGTGGATTGACAGGATTTTTCACTAATTTAATTTTATACCTCCGCAATCACCAGATCCCATGGTGCAATGGTCAGGACTTCTCCCGTAGCAACTGCCTTTTCTGTCAGCAGTTCCATGCCCCCACCGCCCCAATGGGTGATGGCCTGTGTTTCCCCAGAATAATTAAAGTAATAATACACTTCTTTTCCAAAGTCATTGGTGCCACGCTTTACGATAACTGGAAAGTGTGGCATTTCATTGTTAAGATCGGTACATCCGCTTTCTGTCAGATAATCCCCCAGAATCTTTTCTAACAGTTCTTCGCCAAAGAATGCTCCAAGATAAAGGGTAGAGCCTGTTCCAAAATGATTCTTGGCAACCGCAGTGTAGCGTCCCCATGCTGGGTGGTCATAGGTGGCAACTGGAGTGGCAGTATCGCAGGTGACTAGATCCATCCAGTCGTGTGCAGCGCTCTCACAGGTCTGGGAGTCAGAACCGCTTGCCAGCTTCACTTTGACATTCTTAGGATATGTGAACTGGTCGTAGTGAAGACCAAGGCACTCGTGTAGGATGTGAGGCTGCGTGTCTGCATATATTTTGATCTGCTCGTCGGAAAAACCACTTCGGAAGGTGGCAATGAGATGTCCTCCTTCTTTTACATAGTCAGATATGGCGGTAAGCAGTTCTTCGGAGGCACTGTAAAGTGCCGGAGCAACCAGATAATCATAATCAGAAAAATCCCGTTCTGCGGAAGAAATCATATCATACTCAAGATTCATGCGATAAAAAGCATCGCATATCCAGCGGAGTACGGCATTGTAGCTGTGCTTGCCGGTGGTCTCCAATGGAAAATGGCTAAGTCCTGTCAGGGAATTGTTATCCACCAAGACTGCGATACGGTTCTTCTTTTGCAGATTCTTTAGATGGTTGCCGATACGGTTCCATTCCTCTCCGATACGGCAGGCTTCCCGGTAGGTCTCATTTTCAGAAAAATCATGGGAGAGCACGCCCTTCCAGTAGCTTTCGATGGCATTGTGGATGGAGTGCCAGTGCCAGTACATAACGCTGTTGGCACCGTTTGCGATATGGCTGTATGCCTGTAAGCGCAACTGTCCCGGATACGGAAGCCACTCGATATTTCCCTGCGCTTCTGTCTCTAGGATGAGGTAGTTGTCCTTTTTCAGACTTCTGGATATATTGCCGCAGACGGTGATCTCTGCCCCAGTCAAATCGCCCTGAGAAAGATGGTAAATGTCAGCGCCTGCAACGGTCATGCATTTTGCTGCCTCATACTGATTCACCTCTGGCTGGTAACCGTAGGAATAATCCATCCAGTCGTAATCAAAGTTCTGGGTAATGAACTGGTCTGCTCTTGCGTATTCTCGTACAATATTAGACTGCCATGTGAGGAAATCCGTCACAAGTGAGCGCTGGAACTTCTGGAATTCAGCGGCAAGGCTCTGGTTGATGGTGCCCCGGACATCTGGAAAATCTGCCCAATCATTGACCCGATTGCTCCAATAATCTAGCCCGAACTCGTGGTTGAACTCATTGATATCTGGATATTGCTTTTGCAAGTATTCTACGAACATGCTCTGTACTCGAGGTCCGGCGGTGTCGTAGCTTTTGGTCTCGTTGTCTAGCTGAAAGCCGATGATGTGTGGAACATCCTTGATGTGCTCCATCAATGCCCGGATGACGAGCTCCGCGTGCTTTAAGTAGCCCGGATGTGTGATGTCCATATTTTGTCTGTGCCCATATAGCCCCGAGCCATCATTGGTGATGGCAAGGATATCTGGATATTTTTGCATCAGCCATGTAGGAATGGCATAGGTCGGAGTGCCGATAATGACAGAGATACCGTATCTTGCTGCTGCGTCTAGCATGCGGTCAATATGTGAAAAATCAAATACGCCCTCCGAGGGCTCTAAGGTGCTCCAGGTAGACTCTGCTATACGAATTGTATTCATGCCTGCCCGTGCCATCATTTCCATGTCAGCATCTACACGGTCGTAAGGTAGATATTCAGAATAATATGCTGCCCCAAATAGTAATTTGTCTGTTTTCATAAGATTCTCCATTCGTGAAAAAAAGTAATGTGTTCCCCGACACAAGAACAACCGCTTGCGCTTTTATTATACCATCGGAGAGAATTGGTGTAAACATTGGAAAATAGCTATATCAGAGAAAAGTTATAAATGTGATAAAAAGGATTGATTTTTTACGGAAATTGTACAATAATAAAAGTAGTTGCGCAACAGCGCAAATTTGGGAGGTCAGTTTTACAATGGATAAAGACACAAATAAGAACATTACAATCGCAGATGTGGCAGAAGCGCTTGGTGTATCTAAGACAACGGTATCCAGAGCGATTTCAGGAAAGGGGCGTATCGGCAAGGAGACCAGAGATCGAGTTCTGGCATACATTGAGGAACACGATTATAAGCCGAATGCCATAGCTAAGGGTCTGGCACAGTCTAAGACCTATAATATCTGTGTCGTGATGCCAGGTAATTATGAGATCGTAGACTGGAACTTCTTCCAGACCTGTCTGTTCGGTATTCAGGAAGTGGCTGAGGTTGCTGGATATGATATTTTGCTTACCACATGTAATATGAATGATATATCTTCTTTGGAGCGGATTATCGCAAATGGAAAGGTAGATGGTGTCGTTCTGATGCGTACCTTTTTGGAGGATGCACAGATTGAGTTTTTACAGCAGAAGCAATTCCCATTTGTGACCACAGGTAGTACAAAGTATGAGAATGTTGCGCAGATCGACCATGATCATAGAAGTGCCTGTAAGGAATTGACTTCTATTATATTAATGAAGAATTTGAGAAAGATCGCACTGATTGGTGAGGATGAAGGATATGTGGTTACCCAGAGCCGATTGCAGGGATTCAAGGAAGCCTATGAGCAGACAGGTGTGCCTTTAGACGAAAGCTTGTTGTACTTGAACTCTGAGAACCGTGTGCGTGTGGATAAGACGGTAACGGAAGTGTTGGATCGTGATGTGGACTGTATTGTCTGCATGGATGATGCAGTGGCGAGCCGCGTGTTAAAGGTATTAAGAGAGAAGCAGGTAAGAGTGCCCCATGATGTCCGAGTGGCATCCTTTTATGACAGTACGATCCTTGAGAATCATGTACCGTCCATTACATCCCTTTCCTTCGACGCCAAGGAGCTTGGCAGAGTGGCATGCAGAACTCTGCTTGATAGTATTGAAGGGAATGAAGTCAAGGGGATGACACTATTACCATATGAAGTAGTATTAAAGGAATCAACGAAATAACGAAATCCTACGGATTTGCCTTTTGGCAAATTCCGTAGGATTTTTTTTGTGGGAAAATAGCGCAAATACCTTGATTTTGCTTGGTTTAACGGTTGCACAAACGCGAAAAAAGAGATTTTTGAAAAATAAAAAGACGCAAAAGTGTTGTGCATTTATGCTAAAAAATGGATGAATTTATTATAAATTATACACATTGACACAAAAGGTGTTAGGGGATATACTTTAGCCATAGAACAACCGATTGCGCAAACACGCAACACAAGATCGGTTTTCTGACACAAAGAGGTGTAAAAGAAAAGGGAGGATTTTCAAAATGAAGAAAAAAGTTTTGAGCGCATTGTTATGTGTAAGCATGGTAGCTACTATGATTACAGGATGTGGAAGCAGTGATGAAGGCACTGGTGCAGTAGCTTCTGGAACAGAGGCAGCAGCTCCAGCAGCGAGTGGCGAGACAATCGCATTAAAGGTATGGGCAGCTGAGGAAGATCAGGCTTTAACAGCAGAGCTGGTTGAGAAGTTCAAGGCAGCAAACCCAGATCAGACTTTTGACATCACAATCGGTGTTGAGTCTGAGGCAAAGGCAAAGGATGATATCTTAGTTGACCCTGAGGCAGCAGCAGATGTATTCGCATTTGCAAGCGATCAGATTACAGACCTTGTTAAGGCTGGTGTATTACAGCCAGTTCAGGATGTAGATACAATCTCTTCTGAAAATGTAGCAGGTTCCGTTGAGGCAGCTACTGTTGATGGAACATTATATGCATATCCATTCTCAGCAGATAACGGATACTTCTTATATTATGACAGCACTGTAGTAACAGATCCTACAAACTGGGATGCAATCCTTGCAGATTGTGCAGCAGCTGATAAGAAGGCTGGTATGGTAATGGCATCTGGTTGGTATAATGCAGGTTTCTTCTACGGAGCTGGATTTACCACAGAGTTAAACGCTGATGGCAGCACAACAATGGATTGGAATGGAACTTCCGCAGACGGAATCAATGGTACAGACGTAGCACAGGCTATGCTCGATATCGCTACTAATTCCGCATTCCTTCCTATCACAGATGGTGATACATCTAACCAGATCGCAACTGGCGACTTAGCAGCAATCGTTTCTGGTACATGGGATGCAGAAGCAGTTCAGGCAGCATTTGGTGAGGGATATTCAGCATGTGCACTTCCTACTTATACATGCGCTGGCAATCAGGTTCCAATGGGATCTGCAGCAGGTTACAAGATGATTGGTGTTAACGCAAACTCTGCACAGGTTGGATGGGCTATGGAATTAGCTAAGTTCTTAACTAACGAAGAGAGCCAGACAGCACGTTTTGAAGCTAGACAGATCGGACCTTCTAATATCGCAGCAGGTGAGAATCCAGCAGTACAGGAGAACATTGCATTAGTAGCAGTAACTGCTCAGAACGGTGCAAACGGTGTTGTTCAGACTGTTGGTGGTGGATACTGGGACCCAACAAAGACCTTTGGTGAGATTATCGCACAGGGTAATCCAGAAGGAACTGATTTACAGGAGTTACTTGACAATGTGGTAGCAGCAGTTGGACAGCCAGTACAGTAAATCGGCATAGTATCTGAAACCTAGATTTTGTACAGAATTAGAAGAGACCCACATACGAGAGGCAGAATACGTGAGTGGGTCTTTTCTTTTCAAAATCTGCTTTTGAAAAAGAGCAGTGGCTATGGAAAGGCATGGGTGCTTGGCATGAGCGAAGTTAAGAATAAAAGAGAAAAGAGCCCGGTTGCCGAGTTTTTTGGAGCGATCGGAACATTCTTTAAAGAGTTTGGGGAAGCCGTAGTCAAAGGTGACGCGGCAGTAAAGGCATCATTATTAGTAGCAGGTGCCGGATATTGGAGAAGAAAGCAAATTGTAAAAGGTTTCCTTGTTACATTATTGGAAATCGGAATCATTTTATATACCGTATTGATCGGAATTCCTTATATAGGACAATTAAATACCCTTGGAACCGTGGAGCGGGCTATGGTATATAACCCGGAGACCATGAAGAATGAAGTAAATGATTATGACAATTCACTGTTGATATTGTTGTTTGGTGTCATCAGTTTGATTTTCCTTATTGTAGCGATCCTTTTGTGGATGGCAAATGTGCGCAGTACATACCGCTTACAGAAGTTGGCAGAGGCAGGAAAGCATATCAACACATTTAAAGAGGATTGCTCTGCTATGTTGAATGACAAGTTCCACTTCACATTATTGGCATTGCCGATAGTCGGAATCATTATTTTCAACATTATGCCATTGATCGTCATGATCTGTATTGCATTTACGAATTATGATCAGAATCATATGCCGCCAAATGGATTGTTTACCTGGGTGGGCTTAGAGAACTTTAAGAGCTTGTTCACCACAACAATCACATCCACCTTTGGATATACCTTCTGGAAGATCCTTGGTTGGACACTCCTGTGGGCGGTACTTGCAACATTTACTACCTACTTTGGAGGAATTATCTTAGCACTGTTGATCAACAATAAGCAGACAAAGTTAAAGAAAATGTGGAGAACACTTTTCGTGGCAGCGATTTCTGTACCACAGTTCGTAACATTGTTGCTGATGCGTAACTTCTTTGCTAATTCAGGTATTGCAAATACCTTCTGCGCAAACATTGGATTGACCGGTTTCTTACAGGATATGGGCTGGATTTCCACCAATTATATTCCATTCCTGACAGATCCAGTGTGGGCTAAGATCACAATCGTATTTATCAATATCTGGGTAGGTGTTCCATACCTGATGCTGATTGCAACTGGTGTACTTATGAACATCCCAGAGGAATTAAAGGAGAGTGCTAAGATTGATGGCGCAAATCCATTCCAGATCTTTAGAAAGATCACAATGCCGTATATGTTCTTTATCACAGGTCCATATCTGGTAACACAGTTTACGGCAAACATTAACAACTTCAATGTTATCTATCTGTTGACACAGGATGTATACGTTACCACCGATCAGAAGCTTGCGGCTTCCTGGGGTAAGGAAATCGACCTTCTGGTAACCTGGCTGTATCGTCTGACCAGTGAGCAGTACAATTATAAGATGGCAGCGGTTATCGGTATCTGCGTATTTATCGTGTGTGCGATCATAACGCTATTTGCCTTTAACTTCTTGATTAAGGGAGACAAGGAGGATACATTCAGATGATGGGTAAGAAAAAAATATTTAGTTCTGTATTACTTCACGCAGTACTTGTTGTACTGGCAGTGATTTGGCTGACACCAATCGTTTGGCTGATTGTAACCTCATTTAGCGGTTACGACGGAATGAACACCAGCCGCTTTTTCCCGGAGACATGGTCACTTCGGAATTATACAAGAATGTTGTTTGAATCCGATACCGTATCACAGTTTCCAGTATGGTTCAAGAACACATTAATCATTGCAATCTTTGTATGTATTATATCTACTTCCTTTGTACTTATGGTCAGCTACGCAATGAGCTGTATGCGATTTAAAGGAAGAAAAGCATTGATGAACGCTGCTGTTATGTTACAGTTGTTCCCAGGATTCTTATCCATGATTGCAATTTACTTTATCTTAAAGTCAGTCAACTTAACAAACAGCCACATCGGTATGATTTTGGTGTATTCCGGTGGAGCCGGACTCGGATATCTGGTGGCGAAGGGATTCTTCGATACGATTCCTACTTCACTGAGAGAGGCGGCATACATCGAGGGAGCATCTGAGGCGAGAACATTCTTTACCATCGTGCTTCCACTGTCAAAGCCAATTATCGTATATACCGTTATCAGTTCCTTCCTGACACCATGGACAGACTTCGTATTTGCAAGAATTATCTTAAATTCAGGTATTTCTACGGACTGGACAGTGGCAATTGGACTTTATAACATGTTACAGCGTCAGCTGTTGCCGACGTACTTCTCAAGATTCTGTGCCGGCGGTGTTTTGGTTGGTATTCCAATCGGTATCCTGTTCGTCATCATGCAGAAGTTCTATGTTGAGGGTATCACAGGCGGATCAGTAAAAGGATAGAAAATTTTGTAAAAATTTTTATGAAATAAGGAGGATGAAAATGGATCAATTTGTATTAAACCTGATTCACAGACCAGAGATGGTTCCGGAGTATGCGGAGAAGGTAACTGGTCATGGAAAGACAGAAGATATCGGAAGAAAGGCTCTTTTAACAGAGTCACTGGACATTTTTAAGACACAGCAGGAGGCTGCTCACAAGAATGGTCTTAAGACCACAATTCAGATGACATATGCCAGCCTTTTCAATGATGAGGCGGTAGCCCTTGCAAAAGAGCATCATGAGAAGTATGGTGATGAGATCGCATTATCTTTACTTGGACTTCCATGTAAGGAGTTCCGTGAGAAGTATAACACCAAGGATTTCTGTATCTGGATGTTCTCTATGGAGGATAAGAAGGAAATCGTAAATGATGTATTTGAAAAGTTCCATGAGAGATTTGGATTCTATCCAGAGTCCACAGGTTCTTACTACATGGATGCTGAACTTACAAACTATATCAAGGAAAAGTATCCAATGGTAAAATGTGCCGTTGCTACTTGCTGGGAGGAAGGTCCTAAGGCTTACCATACCTGTAACAATTCTTGGTACACATTATTCGATGGAGGCCCATGGGCACCATGGATTCCATCCAAGGAGAATACACATGCACCAGCAGCAAACGAGGCAGAGGATAGCGGAATCGTAGCAATCCCTCACTTATCCCGTGACCTGATCGCGTGTTATGACGGAAATGGTTCTAACTTCGGAACCCATCCACAGAATGTATTACGTGGTATGATCTATGATTCTAAGACATGGGATTACCCATATCTGTACAACCTGATCGACCAGTACCGTGATCTGGCTAAGTACAACAACGGATATGCATATAACATGATGTTCGTTGGACCAGGCTGGATGAACAAGATGGGACGTTGGGAGGCTCCATATGAGCTGTTATTAAAGTCCTACGAGGATGGATGTGCTTACTACGGAAAGTTGAAGAAGGAAGGCAAGCTTCTTGACTTAACAATGTCCGAGTTCGCAGATTACTATCGTGAGAAGAAGCACTACACCGAGCCAGAATGTGCACTGTGGAGAGATATCTTATACGGATCTGACAAGCAGGTGTTCTGGTACTGCGATCCATACATGAGAGCATGTGTGAACATGGATCAGGGCGGTGCAATCGTAGACCTTCGTCCATACGCAGCAAAGTTAAAGTGGGAAGTTGGTATCGGTACAAAGCACGTACAGGATGCATCTTATCCATTCCTGATTCAGGAGAAGTACCGCGCAGGATACTTCACACACTACGCTGGCGAGGGTACTGTCAGAAGTGCAAAGGTATGCTACAACGGTGAGGAAGTTGATTTATGCTTATGCCGTACCAAGGCTCATTTCTCTGAGGAGAAGGATGCAGATGGTAAGGTGACAAGAATCCTGACACTTGATCCAGTGGACATCGAGTTCGACGGTCTTACTGTTAAGCTTCAGACTAAGGAGTACTTCGAAGAGGGAAGTGGAAACATCCGTATCGAGCGTACGATCTTAGAGATGAGCGATCCAACTGCAAAGGTTGAGATCAATGAATATATGGTTGCATGCTATGGTACCACAGAGTATCCAGAGGATATGACTGGAATTACCTTAAAGGCATCAAAGGGAAATACTGCAGAGAGCATTAATTACGAGTATAAGTGCCGTGAGGCAGCAGTGATGGGTGCCGAGGAAGTCAGTGCAGTGATTCCTGCAATCGAGACCAAGGTATCTATGACTGCTTCTTCTGAGGATGCAGAAGGATACATCAGAGAGGGATATGCATTCTCTCCAATGTTCACATTAGGATACAAGAAAACTATGTCTGATAAGGAGGTATTTGCAACATGGCTCAATCTGGAAAAGGCAAATTAAATTATAGATGTCCGTCCTGCTTTATGCGTGACCTTGACATTGATATGTTTTTTGATAAGGATAAGGGAGAGTACTATTGTATTCGTTGCCAGTATACAGGAACAGAAGCAGATGTTTTAGAGAAAAATGAGATGGTTCGTTTCCGTTACCGTGCAATGGCAGAGAGAATTACTAAGTTTGACTTTGACTAGGAGCAGCGCTGCGGAGAACAAAGTGAAGTCAAACTGATACACTGCAAAGAAAGAGAAAAATATGGGAAAAAAGAAGAAAGATACCATTGAACTCCGTTTTTACGAGATACCACAAAATGAATATGTGTTGGCTCTCCTTGGCGAGAACTGGATTCGGAATTACGGGCATGATGAGGTCAATCTTCACTTCCATAACCTGATGGAAATTGGCGTATGCCGAAGTGGTACAGGAGAGCTTATCCTCGATGAGGAAAGGCTCCCGTATCAATCGGCGATGCTGAGCATTATTCCTAACAATTATCCCCATGTTACCATCAGTAACCTAAATGAGGGGCCAAGTCATTGGGAGTATCTGTTTTTTGACCCTGTGCAGATTGTCACGGAGATGTATCCGGAGAACGAACTTTTGCAGAGGGAGATGCTAGAGAAAATGAATCGGAAAGCCCTCTTTGTACATGAGTGGGAATATCGGAATTTATCGTTGTTAGTGAAGATGATCATGGAGGAGATGAGAAATCCCCGCACCCATTATAAGGACACTGTGAGAGGGCTGTTATATGCACTTGTCGCAGAAATTCTTAGCATGAGTGAGCAAGATGACAGACAGAGCGTGCAGGAAGTTATGGAGAATAAGTCCTTTGGCAAGAGTTCTGGTGTGACTCAGATCGCAGCGGCTCTAGATTATGTTCGGGTGGAATATGTACATCTGATTCGGGTGGAGGATCTGGCAAAGGTATGTCACATGAGTGAGACCCATTTTCGAAGGGTATTTGAGGCAAGCATGAATATGTCGCCAGTGGATTATATCAATCTGGTGCGTATCCAGAAGGCTTGTGACCTGATGAAAAAGTCTAATGATTCCATGGATCTTGTGGCACAGAAGGTGGGATTTGCTACCACTTCCACATTCAATCGAAACTTTAAAAAGTTTTTGAACACCTCCCCATACCAGTGGAAAATTAATCCGGAAAATTACGAGCGGAAATTGTTGAATTATAACATTTCTGCCCGGAAGGGCTGGTAGATTTACAAATGGGCGAAAATGCGTGTTTTGTGTAGAAATACACCCACAAAACACGCATTTTTTAGATATAATGAAATTATCAGATAATAATTTTGTTATGGGGGTAGTGCTATGAAGGGATTTGATGTAACAAAGCTGAACAATCCAGAAATCTACATGGAGAACCGTATTGCGGCTCATTCCGACCATGTGTGTTACAGAGGTTGGGAGGAAGCAAATGGCAGATATGGGGAACTGCCAGATGTGCTTGGTAAGAATAGTAGTTTTCGCCTGTTTTTGGATGGAAGCTGGAAGTTCCATTATGCAAGAAATTATGACCAGACCATCAAGGGATTTGAACAGGAAGACTATGATTGCAAGAACTGGGCGGATATCCGAGTGCCTGCACATATTCAGATGGAGGGCTATGACAGTCCTCAGTATGTGAATACCCAGTATCCTTGGGACGGCAGAGAGGAAGTCTGGACGGATGAGATGCCAAGGGAATTTAATCCGGTGGCAAGCTATGTGAAGTATTTTACACTGCCAGAACAGATGGTGGGAGAGAGACTTTTTGTATCCTTCCAGGGTGCAGAGAGTGGACTTGTGGTATGGTTGAATGGTCAGTATGTGGGTTTTGCAGAGGATTCCTTCACACCATCCGAGTTTGAATTGACACCTTATGTCAAGGCTGGAGAGAACAAACTGGCAGTACAGGTGTTTAAATGGACAATCGGAAGCTGGTGTGAGGATCAGGACTTCTATCGATTCTCAGGACTGTTCCGCAGTGTCTGCCTGTATACAGTGCCACAGGTACATATTTGGGATATGAAGGTGCGCCCATTGGTGGCAGAGGATTTAAAGGCAGCAGAAGTGAAGCTTGAGCTTGCAATGGGGCTGTCAGAGACTGGCGAGCTGATGAGTGCTTCTGATATAGCAGGTAAGGTGAAGTTGCGTCTGGTAGAGTTAGGATGCTTAAATGGCGCAGATAGCAGATATGGAAAGACTTCTGGTACCGTTGTCTGGGAAAAAGAGGAGGCAATCGGAAGCAGCAATGTTTTTTCCTATCCAGTAGATGCTCCGAAGCTTTGGAGCGCAGAAGAGCCATATCTGTATGAGTTACAGATCGAGGTCTATGACGAGGCTGGGGCTTGCATTGAGGTTACCTCCCAGAGGGTCGGATTCCGTCGCTTCGAGATGAAGGATGGTCTGATGTGCTTAAATGGCAAGCGTATTGTCTTTAAGGGAGTGAATCGTCATGAGTTCAGTTGTCTGACCGGAAGAGCAGTAAGCATGGAAGAGACATTGCAGGATATTGTGACAATGAAGCGGAACAATATTAATTCTATTCGAACCAGCCACTATCCGAATGGTATTGGTATCTATGAACTGTGTGACCGTTACGGACTCTATATGATTGCAGAGAATAATCTGGAATCCCACGGTTCATGGGATGCAGTAATGCGAAAGAGTGCACCATTTGAATCTATCGTGCCGGGAGATAATGAGAAATGGACAGCCCGCATGTTAGATAGAGTAAATACCTGTTATCAGAGGGATAAGAATCATCCGGCAATTCTGATCTGGTCCTGTGGTAATGAGTCCTATGGTGGCAAGGTCATTTATGATATGTCAGAGAAGTTCCGTGCATTAGATCCAGATCGTCTCGTACATTATGAAGGTGTGTTCCATGACAGACGCTACAATGGTTCCAGCGATATGGAGAGCCAGATGTACCCATCTGTTGAGCGTATCCAGCAGAATCTAGAAGAGCAGAAGGAAAAGCCTTTTATCTGTTGTGAGTATACACATGCCATGGGTAATTCCTGCGGTGCGATGCACAAGTATACCGACTTGACAGATACAGAGCCTCGTTATCAGGGTGGATTTATTTGGGATTATATCGATCAGTCCATTTTGAAGAAGGATCGTTACGGTAAGGAATTTCAGGCTTATGGCGGCGACTTTTTAGAGCGTCCGACAGATTACAATTTCAGTGGAAATGGTATCTGTTATGCAGGTGACCGTGCAGAGTCTCCAAAGATGCAGGAAGTAAAGTTCAATTACCAGAATATCAGTGTGAGCTTTGCAGAGGACACATTTACAGTTAAGAATAAGAACCTGTTCACAGATACGGGAATGTATGACTGCTATCTGGTATTACAGAAAAATGGCATTGTGATAGAAGAACAGAAGGTGGCAGTTGCTGTTGGAGCGTTATCAGAGCAGACTTATAAGCTTTGTGATTTTAATGGATTTGGAACAGAGCTGATAAATGCATTGGACGGAAAGGGAGAGGCAGGAGCAGAATATGCATTGACCGTTTCCTTCCGATTGAAGGAGGATATGCTCTGGGCAAAGGCAGGTCATGAGGTGGCATTTGGACAGAAGGTATATCCAGTGACAGTAGCAAAGGAAAGCGCTAACGAGCAGAAGCCGATTCGTGTGATTCATGGAAAGTGTAATCTTGGTGTAAAGGGAGAGAACTTTGAAGTATTGTTCTCCTACTTAAGCACAGGTCTGGTATCCTATCGTTATCTCGGACAGGAGATGATCGAGAAGATTCCAATGCCGAACTTCTGGAGAGCACCGAATGACAATGACTGTGGAAGCCGTATGCAGGGCAGAATGGCACAGTGGAAGATTGCAAGTATGTATGTGGGAATGAGCAGTCAGGGCTTATTTGATTACAAGGAACCAGTCGTGGAGGAATCTGAAAATCAGGTTTCCATTACCTATACCTACTGTATGCCGACTACACCACAGAGTGAGTGTAAGGTGACCTATACGGTGACTGGAGATGGCACAGTTCGGACAAAGCTTTCCTATGATCCAGTGAAGGAACTTGGCGATATGCCAGAGTTTGGAATGATGTTCAAGCTGAATGCAGATTATAACAAGCTTGAGTGGTATGGATTAGGACCAGAAGAGACTTACGCAGACCGTAAGCATGGTGCAAAGCTTGGTATCTACCAGAACCGTGTTGCGGATAATATGGCGAAGTACTTAGTACCACAGGAATGTGGCAACAAGATGGGGGTTCGCTATGCCAAGATAACAGATGAGCGTGGAAGAGGAATGCTGTTCGAGGGAGAGGATCTATCCTTCTCTGCACTTCCTTATACACCTCATGAGATAGAAAATGCAATGCATGATTATGAATTGCCACAGGTACACTACACGGTAGTGCGGGTAGCAAAGGCACAGATGGGTGTTGCCGGTGACGATAGCTGGGGTGCATTGGTACATCCAGAATATCATATCGATGTAACAGAGCCATTGGAATTTAGCTTTAAGTTCCGTGGAATTTAGAATAAGGGGATTTAGAAATGAATTTTGTAAAAGGAATGGATTTATCCACATTGGTGGAATTGGAAAGATGTGGCGCAAAGTATTATGACGACGGAAAAGAGATGGATATCTTAGACATCGTGAAAAAGTATGATGTGGATACGATTCGTATTCGTCTATGGAATGATCCGTGGTCAGAGGCAGGAGAGTCATATGGAGCAGGAGAAAATGATCTTCCAACTTCCCTTGCCATTGCAAAGCGAGTGACAGAGGCAGGATTTGGTGTGCTCTTGAATTTTCATTACAGTGATTTCTGGGCTGATCCGGGCAAGCAGATCAAGCCAAAGGCATGGGCTTCCTATGGAGTGGAAGAATTAGAGCAGGCAGTATATGACTACACCTTAGAGACTATGCGAACCTTCTTGGAGAATGGTGTCAATATTACTATGGTACAGGTCGGAAATGAGCTGTCTAACGGACTGCTTTGGCCAGAGGGAAAGGTGCCAAATTACGATAATATTGCAAAGTTCGTCAGCGCAGGAGTTCGTGCAGTTCGTAAGATGGATGCAGAGCGTTTGACAGGTGAGCTTTCTGGCGTGAACGAGGCATGTGCAAAGCTCGACAAGATTCAGATTATGATCCATCTTGACAATGGCGGTAACAATGAGCTTTACCGTGAGTGGTTCGATAACTATACCAAACGGGGTGAGGATTTTGATATTATCGGCTTGTCCTATTACTCATTCTGGCATGGTTCGATGCAGGCGCTGGATGATAACATGAATGATATTGCAGAGCGCTATGGCAAGGATCTTATCGTGGCAGAGGTGTCCATGGGATACACCATGGAGGACTACAAGGACTACGAGAAGCTTTCTGATGAAGAGCGCAAGGGCTATGCCACAAAGCCATCTCTGGTAGAGAAGATCGAGTACCCAATGACCGTGCAGGGACAGTGCGATTTTATGGAGGATTTCTTGAATCGTATCAGTCATGTTAAGGGTGGCAAAGGCAAGGGCTTCTTCTATTGGGAGCCAGCATGGATTCCAGTACATGGCTCTGGATGGGCAACACCAGCATCTCTTAAGTACATGCAGGACCCAGGACCATGTGGTAATGAGTGGGCAAATCAGGCACTCTTTGATTACGATGGAAATGCCCTGCCAACATGGAAGTTGATTCGGGACTTTAAGGCAGAATAAAAGTATAGCAAGAAATAAGATAAAGTGGGACATATCAGACTAGTATTTATATGTATGTTCCACTTTTCTTTTTAAGAGGATGATGAAAATGAAAAGAAAAATTGGAGCATTTATATTGTCTGGCACGGTATTAATGATGGGGTTATCTGGTTGTGGAAGCAGTCAGACGACAGGAGAATCGATTGGAACAGATGGAACAGAGATAGGAATGGCAGAAACAGCTGCCGAATCTGGAGCAGATGAAGAAGTTGCGATTGAATCTGGAGTTGTCGAACTGACTGTCTGGGCAGAAGAGAATAATTTTGAGATGCTGGAAGGAATGATTGAGACCTTTAAGCAGGAGTATGCAGGACAGGCAGAATTTGAGATTACACTGGTAGCGCAAAGTGATGCGGAAACTAAGAATTCTTTGTTAGGGGATGTCCATAATGGTGCGGATGTATTTTCCATGGCGGATGATCAGCTTTCAGGAATGGTTGCAGCCGGAGCATTATCACCTGTTCCGAATGCTTCCGCGGTAAGTGAAGCTAATTTGGCAGAATCGGTTGCAGCAGCAAGTTACAATGAAATCCTATATGCTTATCCATATACGGCAGACAATGGATATTTTTTGTATTATGATAAGAATTATTTTTCTGAGACGGATGTACAGACCTTGGATGGTATTCTTGCAGTAGCGGAAGCAGAAGGCAAGAAGTTTTCCATGGAGTTTAATTCTGGTTGGTATTTGTATGCATTTTTTGGTGGTACTGGAATGGAATTCGGTATCAACGAAGATGGAGTTACCAATTACTGTAACTGGAATGCGACAGAAGGTGAAATCAAGGGAACGGATGTTGCGGAAGCACTGCTGGCAATCACATCAAGTCCTGCATTTGTTGCACAGGGAGATGGATCTTTCGTGGAGGGAGTTAAATCAGGTGAGGTAATCGCGGGCATTAGTGGTGTATGGAATGCAGTAGGTATCGAGGAAGCATGGGGAGAGGACTATGGAGCATGTAAGCTTCCTACCTATACCTGTGCGGGTCAGCAGATACAGATGTCTTCTTTTACCGGTTACAAGATGATGGGAGTAAATGCTTATTCCGATCATGTGGAATGGGCACACAAACTTGCGGATTGGCTTACAAATGAGGAAAACCAGACAATCCGTTTTGAAGAAAGAAGTCAGGGATCTTCTAATATCAACGCATCTGCATCAGATGCTGTAAATCAGGTTCCTGCAATTGCAGCTGTTATTGAACAGTCACAATATGGAAATCTGCAAAGAGTGGGTGGATTATACTGGGATGCATGTACGCGTTTTGCAGACGAAATTCTAGCAGGAAACCCGGATGGTAAGCCTTTGCAAGAACTAATGGATACTTTAGTGGCTGAAATTACGGATTCGACAATATAGTAAGAAGGAGGAAGGAAAAATGAAAAAGAAGCATCGCATTAGCATTACGACCGTTATTCTTCTTCCGGTCCTTATATTGGGAATTGTATGTGTGCTCTCGAATGTACAGGGTATTTCAAATATTGAAAAGGTAAATTCCAATGCAAGTGAAATTGCTGACAGATATATGACAAGTATTTCTAAACTTGCTGAGATTCAAAAGACAGCACAGTCAATACATAGCAAGGGATTGTCCCATATTATTGCGACTGATTTGGATACCATGGTATCTATGGTAGATTCTATCCGGACAGAGCAGGAAGTTCTGGAAGGTTATCTGGAAGAATATGAACAAAATTATTTGGTGGAGTCTGATAGAGAAGCTTTTGAGCAGATTGTTAGTAATTATGAAGCCATGAAGTATGAGCTGGCGAATATGATGGCATACAGTGCGAACAATGAAAAAGAAGCGGCCTACGAGCTGGCGAATGGTTTGATTGCTCAGTATAATACAGCCATTCAGGAACAGATAGAGGTTATAAGTACCAATGCGGATGCAGGAGCAACTGATGCAAGATCACAGCTTGCAAATGTATATTCTGGTGCGTTGTTGAGCAATAGATCTACGATTGTTGTTTGTGTTCTTTCTATTGTAGCAGCGTTGCTCTGTGTATTATTCTTTGTTATTCGCCCAATCGCAGATACGAATAAACAGATCAGAAATATCATTTCCGATATTGATAAGAATGAAGGTGACTTGACAAAGCGTGTTCATATTGGAACCATCAAGGAGCTGGCAGAGCTTGGAAATGGATTTAATATTTTTATGGATAAACAACAGAGTATCTTAAAGCTTATCATCGAGAACACCAAAGAGATGCAGGTCGTAGTAGATGAAGTGCAGGATAGTGTTCGAACTTCTAATGACAGTGCCTCAGATCTTTCCGCTGTGACAGAAGAGCTTGCAGCTACTATGTCAGAAGTGGGAACTTCTGCTGGAATGATCAACAATAGCGTTGATTCTGTACGTGGCGAGGTGGATGTTATTGCAGAGAAATCCAACAGTATTAACGAGTATTCTAGAAGTATGAAGCAAAATGCGGATGAGATGGAGAGTAATGCGAAGTCTACGATGCATGAAACAGGAACCAAGGTACAGGAGATTCTTGAGGTATTGAATAAGGCAATCGAAGATAGTAAGAGTGTTGATCAGGTCAATAGCCTCACCAATGAAATCTTAAATATTTCCAGCCAGACAAATCTTCTTGCATTGAATGCTTCGATTGAAGCTGCCCGGGCGGGAGATGCTGGAAAAGGATTTGCTGTTGTTGCGGATGAGATTCGTCAGTTGGCAGATTTAAGTCGTGATACTGCAAATAGAATTCAGGAAATCAATGTCATTGTGACTGATGCAGTGCACAATCTGGCAGGAAATGCCAATAACCTGGTGGGATATCTGAATGAATCAATTCTACCTGAGTTCGGTAATTTTGTCGAAAGTGGCATTCAGTATAGAGAGAATGCAACTTACATAGAGGAAGTTATGGATGAATTTACAGAGAAAACGGATGCATTGAAGCAGGCGATGGATGAGATCGCGGCTTCCATCAGTACAATCACGGTTGCCATTGACGATGGAGCAAAGGGAGTCAATGGAGCGGCTGAAAGTACGCAGGTACTTGTTGGTGATATGGAGAAAATCAGTAGTCGTATGGATGCAAATGAAAAAATTGCAGGTATCCTTGAAAAAGGAACTGCTATTTTCACTAGATTCTAGCATGTAAATGTATTTGTGTGTATCCCATAAAATAAGAAATGGACGAAACCTAATTTTGTAGCGGTTTCGTCCATTTTTGTTAGGAACCATGTATGGTCTGCGATGTTTCGAAACTGACTAGAAAATTTCGAAACCTATTACTAAATAGCTTGAAATCTTATGGTTAAAGTGATACAATTTGAAAAATTATGCAGGGGTGAAGTGAAATGAATGAAAATGTGATAGAATTGAAAAGTGTTCGCAAGGAATTTGTGACGACGAAGCGCTATCCGGGATTTAAAGGTGCAGTCAAGGGGCTTTTTACCAAGGAGAAAGACTGCAAGGTGGCAGTGGACGATGTATCTTTTGACATCAAGGAAGGCGAGATGGTGGGTTACATCGGAAGTAACGGAGCTGGAAAGTCTACTACGATTAAAATGATGTCCGGTATTTTGACACCTACGTCGGGTACCTGTCTTGTAAATGGAATTGAGCCATACCAGAACCGTAAGCAGAATGCCAAGAATATCGGTGTTGTCTTTGGACAGAGAACCCAGTTATGGTGGGATCTGCCCCTCAGTGAGACCTATACGGTATTGAAGGAGATCTATGAGGTAAGTGACGCCGATTTTAAGGAGCGGATGGAGTTTTTTAATGAGGTTCTGGAATTACAGGATTTTATACATAGTACAGTAAGAACCCTGTCCTTAGGACAGAGAATGAGAGCAGACCTGGCTGCGGCACTGCTTCATAATCCGAAGGTGCTTTATCTGGATGAGCCTACCATCGGACTTGACATTGTAGTCAAGGACAGAATGCGTCAGGCAATCAAGGAGATTAATGAAAAGTACAATACCACAGTAATCCTGACGACCCATGATCTGGGGGATATCGAGGAATTGTGTCAGCGTATCATTATCATTGATGCGGGAAAAAAGATATATGATGGATCGCTTGCAAATCTGAAAAAGGATTATGGACATAGCTGTAGTGTCAGCTTTGAATTAAAAGAAATGCCAGAAGCGACCCAAATTGAGGCATTACAGAATATCAGCGATAAGTTAAATGTTACGGTAAATGAAAAAAATCTGCGTGTGAACTTCAGCAAGCATGATTTTTCTGTGGCAGATGTAATCACAAAAGTAATGGAGCTGGTAGCGGTAAAGGATGTAGAGATCAAAGAGACTGAGCTTACCGATATCGTAAAGAAAATCTATCAAAGTGGTGTGGAGGCAGTGGAATGATAAAATATTTTAAAATTTATTGGCCATTTGCCGCGAATGAGATTAAGTCCAATTTTGCGTACAAGGGTAGATTTTATCTGTATCTTTTGCGTAAGTTTTTTGGCATGTTCATCTATTATTATCTCTGGATGGCAATTTATGCCAGCAGCGCCACGGGGGAATTGGGTGGATTTACCAGAAGTGAGATGATTCTGTATGTGTTCATGTCCTATACCATTTCCGATGTTGTTATGGTCAATATCTCCTCTGAGATCGGGCGGGATGTGATTGATGGAAATGTGGCGATGAACCTGATCAAGCCGATCGATTATCGAATGAGCCTTGTGTCCAAGGCGTTTGGAATCATGGTATATCGAATCGTGGTGCCGTCATTGTTTATTTGGGTGGCATTGGAAATTTATAAGGTAACAAGACTTGGGATGGGATTTACCGATCCAGTAACGATTTTGTTCTTTTTCTTGAGCTTGTTTTTGAGCTTTTTGGTCTACATGTTCTTTGATTATTGTTTTGGCATGCTGGCCTTTGTTACGACCTATATTTTTGGAATGACCATCATCAAAAATGCGATGCTGAACTTTTTGACAGGAAAATTGATTCCGATATCCTTTTTCCCAGGGGTGGTACAGAAGGTGTTTGCCTTCCTTCCGTTTACGGCGATGACCTATGTGCCGGTGATGATCTATCTTGGAAAGTATTCCATGGAGCAGATATTCTGGGAGCTTGGTAGGCAGGCATTCTGGGCAGTGGTATTATGCCTTTTAGGAAGCTTTCTGTGGAAGAAGATTGAGAAGCGAATCGTTATTTTGGGGGGCTAAAATGTGAAAAATCCTTATATCGAAGATTTTTCACATGCAAATTTGTGCCTGCGGCCCAAAGTTTGCAGGTTATGGAAAGGCGCTATTTATATGAGAAAATTAGGCAGATATTTGAGGCTGTACAAGATTTTTGCAGTGCAGTATATTAAGACGACTATGCAGTCGAAGGTGGATTTTTTTATTGGTCTCGGTGGATTTTTGATCTCACAGTCGGCGGGAATCGCATTTTTATATCTGGTATTCGAGCAGATTCCAACTATTCACAACTGGTCCTTTGAGCAGATGCTGTTTATTTACGGATTTGCCCAGATACCAAGGGGAATTGATCATTTGCTGACGGACAATCTGTGGATGGTGGCTTGGCAGATGGTGGTGCGAGGAACCTTTGATAAATACATGTTGCGTCCGGTGAATATATTTTTCCAGATTGTCTGTGAGACAGTGCAGTTCGATGCGTTGGGCGAGCTGTTGGTTGGATTTATCATGGTGGGCAGAGCGATTGGAAATGGCACAGTGCAGGTGACACCACAGAATATATTATTTTTTGTGATATCTGTGCTTGCGGGAGCCGTTATCTATACCTCGGTAAAGCTATTTTTTGCAGCGACAGCATTCTGGTTCAAGGAGAGTGCACCGCTTCTGACTACGGCATACGAGGTGGCGGATTTCGCAAAGTATCCGATTGAGATTTATTCTAAGCCAGTTCAGTTCGTGTTGATGACGGTACTGCCTTTTGCGTTTGTAGCATATATTCCGTCCACATTCTTCTTGGTGCAGGCGAATGTATGGAAAACAATCGGTGCGGAGTGCCTGATTGCAGTTATTTTCTGGATGATTTCTTATGGGCTGTTCAAGAAGGGACTTACGGTTTACGAAAGTGCAGGGAATTAAATATTTTGGTAAGGGTATGCCCAACCATCGGAGAAAACGATGGTTGGGCATTTTTGTATAAAGTGCACATGTGCAAGGTGCACAAAAATTTTCGGGATAATTTACAAAGGTAAAAAAATGAATTATAATCGGACTACATATCTGGGAATCAATCGGAATCATCCGAGTCAGAACACAATTCTATATTAATTTCTAATTGTCGTGTACAAGAATCCCTATATGAAAAGTAAATGCAGTATTTATTGCGAGAAGGAAAGAAAAACTTTATAATGGAGGTAGTATATTGAAGGAAACACAAAAGATACCAGTAAACAGGGAGTATAAGGATCGGCTATTTAAAGTTATATTTCGAGAGAAAAAGGACTTATTGGAATTGTACAATGCAATTAATGATACTGCATATGACAATCCAGAAGATATTGAAGTGAATACGATGGAAGATGTCGTATACGTTGGAATGAAGAATGATTTGTCATTTCTCTTGAAGGACGTATTGAATTTGTACGAGCATCAAAGTACATTTAGCCCTAATTTTCCGCTACGAGGTCTGTTTTATTTCGCTGATTTGTATCGGAAAATGGTGGGGAACAACAGTGATATTTATAGTAGTAGACGCATTGAATTGCCAACACCTCAGTTCATTATATTTTATAATGGAATGCAACAAGAACCAGAGCGAAGGATACTATCACTCAGTGATTCTTTTGTAAAAAGAGATGCAGGAGTAGTGCCAAGTCTGGAGTGTACCGCACTTGTGCTGAATATAAATATGGGAAGTAATGCCAAAATCATGCAGAAATGTAAGCGATTGTGGGAATATTCCCAGTTTGTTGGAAGAGTCAGGGTGAAATTGAGTCAGGAAATGAGTATTGAAAAGGCTGTGGATGCTGCTGTGGAAGAATGTATCAGAGAAGAGATTTTAGCCGATATCCTGAAATCAAACAGGGAGGAAGTCATGAATACATTATTGACAGAGTATAATGAAGAATTGCACCTAAAATGTGAAAGAGAAATTGCACTGGAAGATGGAGGCATGATTAAGATTGTTGCATTGACACGAAAGAAGATGCAGAAAAATATGCCTGCATCGGAGATTGCAGAATGGCTGGAAGAGGATGTTACGGTCATTGAGGAATTCTGCCGAATGTTGACTGAACATCCGGATTGGGATGATGAGGAGATTTATAGAATATATTACAGAAAGCATTACTGGAATATGTGATAAGGTGTGACTTATGAATACAATTGCAATTATTGATGATGATGTTTATATTGGTGACATGTTAGAAAAGGTGTTGACCAAGGAGAATTACAGAGTGCTTCGTGCCTATTCCGGCACGGAAGCACTTCTTTTGTTGCAGCAGGAGCAGGCGGACTTAGTCTTGCTGGATCTGATGCTGCCAGGACTTTCTGGGGAGGAAGTTCTGCCAAAGCTTGCAGGAATTCCAGTGATTGTCATCAGTGCGAAGGTAGATGTTGCGGATAAGGTAGATATGCTTCTTGCCGGGGCAGCGGATTATCTGACGAAGCCCTTTGATACCAAGGAGCTGTTAGCTCGAATTGCGGTGCAATTGCGGCAGAAGAATTCTGCTGGAAGTAAGGATGTACTTGTCTATGAGGAAATTCGAATAGAAGAGCAGACTCATCAGGTGTGGGTAGCAGAGAAGGAAGTACATCTCACCAGAACCGAATATGCGATTTTAAGACTGCTGATGAATAACCCCAAACAGGTGGTCACCAAGTCCTTGATGTTGGAGCATATCAGTGAGGATACACCTGACTGTGTGGAAAGCTCCCTAAAGGTACATGTCAGTAACCTGCGTAAAAAGTTGCGGGAAGTGACGGACAAGGACTACATTGAAGCGGTCTGGGGTATTGGATTTAAAATGAGAGAATCTTAACCATTTCTTTACGATTTCCTTTACCGGTTGCTTAACCAGTGGGAAGTATTCTATGAGTGCATAAAAAAGTAAGTACTTTAGAAAGGAAGTTACTGTTCAGAGAGCTGTCTGACACTTGCTGTCGGACAGCGAAAAACCATGAAACAGGAGTGAGCAGGCTTCTTTTGCGGAGCAAAACTGCAAATAAGCCTGCGAAAAGTTGCTGGAACGAGGTACGAGTGAACAGTAACGAAAGGAAATGAGAAATGGAATATGTATTGCAGACAGAAGCCTTGAGTAAGCAGTATGGGCATTTTAAGGCACTGGACAATTTATCCATGCATGTGCCAAAGGGCGCAATCTACGGCATGGTCGGAAAAAATGGAGCTGGAAAGACCACATTGATCCGTTTGATCAGTGGCTTGCAGAAGCCTAGCACTGGAACTTATACCTTGTATGGGAAAAAGAGCAGTGAAGGGGATATTGCCACTGCCCGCAGGAGGATGGGAGCGGTGGTGGAGACACCTTCCATCTATCTGGATATGACAGCGGAGGAGAATCTAAGACAGCAGTTTCAGATACTGGGGATACCGTCCTACGATGGAATCAAGGAATTATTAGAACTGGTCGGACTTTCGGACACAGGAAAAAAGAAGGCGAAGAATTTTTCACTTGGAATGCGTCAGCGTCTGGGAATCGCTGTGGCTTTAGCTGGAAATCCAGATTTTCTGGTGTTGGATGAGCCAGTAAATGGACTTGATCCTCAGGGAATCGTGGAGATGCGGGAGCTGATCCTAAAGTTAAACAAGGAATTTCAGATTACGGTGTTGATTTCCAGCCACATTTTAGATGAACTGTCCAAGTTGGCAACGCATTACGGGTTTGTGGATCATGGACACATGGTAAAGGAAATCAGTGCAGAGGAGCTTGCTGCGGCATGCCGTAAGTGTACCCGCATCGAGGTGACGGATGTTAAGATCCTGGCAACGGTGTTGGATGAGTGGAATCTGGAATATACGATCTGGACGGACAGTCAGGCAGATATCTATGGAAAAGTCAGCGTGACGGAGCTAGCAATCAAGCTTGCTGAGAAGAATTGTGAGATCAAATCCATGCAGGAGCGTGACGAGAGCCTTGAGAGCTACTATATTCAGTTAGTAGGAGGTGAGAGCCATGCATAAACTACTTCGTGCGAATCTGGATCGTCTGAAAAGAGATAAAGTATATTGGGGTGGAATGATATGCATGATAGCATATTGCATTATGGTAGTCATTTCCCAGTATAAGACAATGAAAGAGTATGCGGTTGAATGTCAGTTGGATACTTTTTTGTTTGGATCTTTTATGATGATAGGAATAGAATTATCGGTCGTGATATCCCTTTTTGTGGGGACGGAATATAGTGACGGAACGATCCGTAACAAAATTGTGGTTGGAATGTCACGAGGTGATATTTATCTGGCGAACAGTATTACCTGTTCGGTGGGTGCAGTCGTAAGTGCATTACTTGCTACGTTATTTGTTATGATAGTGGGAGTGCCTTTGTTTGGCTGGGTTGGAATGGGATTTTCCAATCTAGTATTAATGATATTGATTTATGCGATGGCGGCGATTGCCTATGCATCCATTTATAATTTGATTGCTATGCTATGCTCCAATAAGGCATACACAGCAATTATCAATGTGGTCTTATCCTTTGGATTATTGTTTGCATCTATTTATTTGCAGCAAAGGTTATCTGCGCAGGAGATGATAGATCAGGGGGTGCTTGGTGAAAGTGGCGGAATTGTCTTTGAAACGGTAGAAAATCCTTCTTATCTGACTGGAACAGCAAGGGAAATACATCAATTTTTCTTTGATCTGCTTCCAAGTGGTCAGGCGATGCAGGTTGTCTGTGTGGAGGTGATACATCCATATAGGTTGCTATTATATTCAGCGATTGTGATTATAGTGTGTAACGCAATCGGTGTATGGTTTTTTAAGAAAAAGGATTTAAAGTAAAATAGCCTAAAGCACTGTGAAAGATGTGGCGTATGTCAAAGCAAGCTTGGGCGGAAAGGGGAGCGTATGGAAACTATATTGAGCATTTTTTGTATACTGTTAGGTCTAGTGGTTCTGACCTTGGTATGGAAAGTCTATGCGCTCCGCAAAGCGGCAGATGAACTTCGGGAAGAATTTGCCGTCCGCTTACAGGAGGATACCAACGTTGGTATTGACATTTCTACTTCCGATAAAAAGATGCGCAGACTGGCGGCGGATATGGACAGACAGATTAAGCAGCTTCGCAAGGAACACCTGCGTTACGAGCAGGGGGATGCAGAACTGAAAAATGCAGTTACGAATATTTCACATGATCTTCGCACGCCCCTTACGGCAATCCGTGGGTATCTGGATCTGCTGGCAGAGGAAGAGATGTCGGAGGAAGTGAGGGAGTATCTTTCTATTATAGAAAATCGTGTGGATGCCATGAAGGGATTGACAGAAGAGCTGTTCCGATATTCGGTGGTGTTATCTGGGCCTGATTATGAGGAACGGGAGAGGGTGTCCCTAAATGGTGCAGTGGAGGAGGCACTGGCGGCTTATTATGGAGCCCTGAAAGAAGCGGGGATAGAGCCGGAAATAGAGTTGCCAGAAATGATAGCCTATCGAAATCTTAACAGACAGGCTTTGGCGCGTATCCTAGCTAATATCATAAGCAATGCAATTAAGTACAGTGATGGAGATTTTTCTGTGAGACTGGGGGAAGATGGCAGAATGTGCTTCCAGAATTCAGCAACAAATCTGGATGAAATACAGGTGGGGCATTTGTTCGATCGCTTCTATACGGTAGAGAGTGGAACACGGTCAACTGGAATCGGATTATCCATTGCCAAAAGCTTGACGGAAGCATTGGGTGGAAGCATTAATGCGGAATATCGTCAGGGAAAGCTTGTGATTGAACTGGAGTTTTAGAAAAATTGAATATAGTTGCACGCAGTGCTTTTATGCAATAGGACGTAATTTACTATTATATAAAAAAGGGTATCTTATATGATGTCAAAACACATAAGATACCCTTTTTTTGTAATAAAATATCAATCAAACGGAATCTATTTTGGGGTCGGAAGTGCACCGGTTCGCTTATACTTTTTCCATGCACCCTGACACTGGAAGGTGGCGATCAAAGCATAGACGCCTGCAATCATAAGGAGACGTCCGCCACTATGTCCGGTCGATGATTGAAGAGAAATCATATTGAAAACAGAATAGATCAATATGAGAATAGCACAGATGCGGCTCTGAGCAAGCTGAACACCAAGTGCCAGACCAACAACAATGAGCACATCGATAATAACGGAAAAGCTTCCGCCCACCAGACCGACAAGAATAAAGGAAAGTCCGGCACATACATATAATGTGACTGCAGAGTAGGTACAATTACCACGAGCACTGCTTAAGTTCGGGTGTTTCATAAATTCCTTCTTAGAGAGTGGCTGGTTGGAATTGTAAGTCTGTGTCTGCATATAAGGCTGTCCCTGCTGATAAGGCTGTCCCTGCTGATAAGTTTGCTGAGCCCCAGTAAACTGATTGGCTGTTACAGGCATACCACACTTTGGGCAGCTAGGCGCACCATCTGCGAACTGTGTGCCACACTGAAAACATTGCATAATTAACTCCTCCTTGGTAAAAAACAAAAACTTACTTTGGCATTGGGAGTACGCCTGTACTCTTATATTTCTTCCATGCGCTCTGGAACTGGAAGGTGGAGATCAATGCGCAGATAGCTCCAATCACTATCAAGTATCCACCAAAAGTACCAGTGGCTATGATTGTGTAAAGTACATTAATAATAGAATAGATTGTTATAATAACAGCACAAACGCGGCTCTGAGCAAGCTGAATTCCCAGTCCTAGACCAACCATGAGAAGTACATCAATAAAAATAGAATAGTTACCAGCAATCAGTCCAACGACCAGAGACAGTACTGAGCATAGATACAGTACGACTGCGGAGGTGATGAGAGTGTTGCGGGTTTTTGATAAATTTGGATGCTTTAAAAATTCTTTTTTAGAAGTTGGCTGTGGAAAACCGTAAGGCTGTCCCTGCATGTAAGGCTGTCCCTGTGTCTGTCCCGTTTGATAAGTCTGCTGAGCCCCTGTAAATTGATTTGTTACTGGCATACCGCAGTTTGGGCAGTTAGATGCGCCATCTGCGAACTGTGTGCCACACTGAAAACATTGCATAATTAACTCCTCCTTGGTAAAAACATATAAGATATATTTTAAGGTACTTTTACAATAAAGTAAAGTGAGCCAAAAGTCACAGAAAATGAATATGTAAATTTGTTGCATGATTTTTTAACTTTGTTGCAGTTTGGCAGAGAGGCATTGCAAATGAAAAATCATAGGTTATAATAGAATTATCAATAAAAAAATGAATGATTTTCTGCTGGAACCTGCAAGGGCGGCAGAAGAGGTGTGCGTAACAGAATTTAGAAAAAATGATGTATAGGAGGAATTTACATGATTTGGGAAGAGGTACTTGCAAAGTTTAAGGAGTTATTTGGGGATGAGGGTGAAATTGGTGTTTATTTTGCACCGGGACGTGTCAATATGATTGGAGAACATACAGATTATAATGGCGGTCATGTATTTCCATGTGCACTTACCATTGGTACATATGGTGTTGCTAGAAAGAGAGCGGATAAGAAGCTTCGTTTCTATTCTATGAATTTTGAGAATCTTGGTGTGTTAGAGTCTTCCGTAGAGGGCTTGAAGCCAGAGAAGGAAGCGGACTGGACCAATTATCCAAAGGGCGTTATGTGGGCTTTTGGAGAGAAGGGCATGAAGGTAGAGCAGGGTATGGATCTTGTACTGTTTGGTAATATTCCAAATGGTTCTGGACTTTCTTCCTCTGCATCTGTTGAGGTGTTGACTGGATTTATCTTGAGAGATATGTTCGGATTTGATGTGACGAATCAGGATCTGGCACTGATCGGACAGTATTCAGAGAACAAGTTCAACGGTGTCAACTGTGGTATTATGGATCAGTTTGCCATTGCAATGGGTAAGGCTGGTCATGCGATTTTCTTAGATACAGCCACTTTGAAGTACGAGTATGCACCAATTAAGCTTGAAAATGCAAAGATCGTGATTTCCTGTAGTAACAAGAAGCGTGGACTTGGAGATTCCAAGTACAACGAGAGACGCAGCGAGTGTGAGAGTGCATTGGCTCAGATCGGTGAGGTAATCGGTATCAATGCTCTGGGTGATCTGACAGAGGAGCAGTTCGAGCAGTACAAGGGCGCTATCAAGGACGATGTATGCCAGAAGAGAGCAAAGCATGCAGTATATGAGAATCAGAGAACTGTTAAGGCAGTGGATGCATTACAGAAGAATGATGTCAAGTTGTTCGGTGAGCTGATGAACGCTTCCCATGTATCTCTGCGCGATGACTATGAGGTAACAGGTATCGAGTTGGATACTCTGGTAGAGGAAGCATGGAAGGTAGATGGAGTGATCGGTTCCCGTATGACAGGTGCAGGATTTGGTGGATGTACTGTCAGCATCGTGAAGGATGAAGCAGTGGATACTTTTATTGAAAAAGTTGGTGCAGCTTATAAGGATAAGATTGGATATGCAGCAGACTTCTATGTAGTTGAGATCGGTGACGGTCCAGTGAAGCTTGCTTAGAGGAGAAGAGCTATGATACAGGAGAGAATTTTAGAATTGACCGAGTACGGATTGGTGACTGGGCTGGTAGCAGAGGCAGATAAGCGCTACACCATTAACCGTCTGTTGGAATTATTTCAGTTAGATGAGCTGGAGGATGAGGCAGTAGCTTCCTATGAGAAGAGAGAACCGATGACACAGGAGACGGCAGAGGCTGCATTGGAAGGAATTCTTGCAGAGATGCTTGACTATGCAGCAGAGCAGGGATTGATGCCGGAGAATACCATTACATATCGTGATCTGTTCGATACAAAGATCATGAGCATGTTGATGCCAAGACCAAGCGAGGTTACGACCACGTTCCAGGGACTGTATGATCATCAGTCTCCACAGGCAGCGACAGACTATTTTTATAAGCTGAGCCGTGACAGTGATTATATCCGCAGATATCGCATCAAGAAGGATGTAAAGTGGACTGCAGACACTGAGTTCGGTACATTGGATATCACGATTAACTTATCCAAGCCGGAGAAGGACCCGAAAGCGATTGCAGCAGCAAAGCTGGCAAAGCAGAGCGGTTATCCAAAGTGTCTTCTGTGCAAGGAGAATGAGGGATATGCAGGTCGTATCAATCATCCTGCAAGACAGAATCACAGAATTATCCCTGTGACTATCAATAACAGTGACTGGTTCTTCCAGTATTCACCATATGTATATTACAATGAGCACTGCATCATTTTTAACGCAGAGCATACACCAATGAAGATTGAGCGTGCTACCTTTGGAAAGTTACTGGATTTTGTATCCCAGTTCCCACACTACTTTGTAGGTTCCAATGCAGACCTGCCAATCGTTGGTGGTTCCATCTTAAGCCATGACCATTTCCAGGGTGGACATTATGAGTTTGCCATGGCAAAGGCTCCGATTGAGAAGGAGATCGAATTCAAGGGCTATGAGGATGTGAAGGCTGGTATTGTAAATTGGCCAATGTCTGTTATTCGTATCAGTGCTAAGGATAAGGATCGCTTGATTGATCTGGCAGATAAGATTTTACTGGCGTGGAGAGGTTATAGCGATGAGGCGGCTTTCGTACTTGCTGAGACAGAGGGCGAGCCACACAACACCATCACACCGATTGCAAGAAAACGTGGAGAGGACTACGAACTGGATCTGGTATTGCGTAACAACATTACCACAGAGGAGCATCCACTTGGAGTTTACCATCCACATGCTAAGCTGCACCATATCAAGAAGGAGAATATCGGCTTGATCGAGGTCATGGGACTTGCAGTATTGCCAGCCCGTTTGAAGGAAGAGATGGCAAGCTTAGAGCAGGCTCTCTTAGACGGAGCAGCAATCCGCGAGGACGAGGTACTTTCCAAGCATGCTGACTGGGTAGAGGAATTCCTTCCAAAGTATGGACTTACCGCAGGAAGTGCATTGACAGGTGCAGTGACACCAGAAAAGTTGCATGAGATGGTTCAGACTGAAATCGGTCTGGTATTCATGGAAGTACTTAAGGATGCAGGTGTCTATAAGTGTACCGCAGAGGGTAGAGAAGCCTTCATGAGATTTGCATCATATGTAAATAACTAATATATGAGGCGTCGTAATGACGCCTCATTTTATGTGTGGAATTTTTATTATGAGAACTTAAGAAAAATCCTATTTCCTTGAAGCGGAACACTGCGGAGACTTTGGAGCAAAATGCGAGAATCTCTTTGCTTCCGCTTCTGGAATTAGGTGCCGTGTCTCTTTGAATAGTAGACAATTCGCAAAAAAAGATCCGCCAGTGAAAGACATTGAATCGATCGTTTCCTAGCAGCACTAAGCGGGGACCCTCACAAAGTCGCTATGAAATCGCGCAATCCGAACTCGGCACGTTCTATTATTGAAAACCTCGATAGAACGTACCTCAGACATTCGTTTGCGCGATTACGTTTTGTTCAGGAACCCGCTAAGTGCTGCACGAAAACGCTCCAAAATGTCTTTCATCTGTCGGACTTTTTTCAGAATTGCTCTAATTTTCAAAAGACATGGCTCATCGCAAATTTCAGAAGCGGAAGCATTAGAGATTCCGTATTTTGCGCTCTGTCTCCGCAGTGACCGATTCCAAGGAAACAGGATCTTTTGATAACTTCCGATAATAAAAATTCCACATACAAAATGAACATCATTACAAAAAAATGAAAATGCATATTTACTTTCACGTGGTAGTTTGGTAAAGTATAAGAATGGATATATAGACGGTATGCAGTAGGGTCTAGCTGCCGCCAGAAAAGAGGTTTTACATGGTTTCAGAGAGAATTCAGAAAGCACTTTTGGGAAGTTCAGCTATCCGTGCTATGTTCGTAGAGGGCAAGGCGATGGCAGAGAAGTATGGAGCAGAGAATGTATATGATTTTTCACTGGGCAATCCAGCGACGCCAGCACCGGCAGCATTAAACGATGCAGTCCGTGAATTGTTGGATGAGAGTGATGCCACAGAGGGAGGCTCCTTAGAACTTCATGGATATATGGAAAATGCAGGATATAAGGATGTTCGTCAGGCAATTGCGGACAACTTAAATCAGCGTTTTGGTACTAAGTTCGATGACCATAACATTGTAATGACAGTAGGGGCAGCAGGTGGACTGAATATTATCTTTAAGACGATTTTAAACCCAGAGGATGAAGTAATTGTATTTGCTCCATTCTTTGGAGAATATCGTGAGTATGCAGCGAACTTTGGTGCCAATATCGTGGTAGTACAGCCAAATCTTGAGACATTCCAGCCGGATTTAGCAGATTTTGAGGCAAAGATCACTGCAAAGACCAAGGCTTTGATTATTAATACACCGAACAATCCAACTGGTGTTATCTATAAGCCTGAGACAATGCAGCAGATTGCAGCCATTTTAGAAAAGAAGCAGCAGGAGTTCGGAACAGATATTTATCTGATTTCCGATGAACCATATCGTGAGTTGGTATACGATGGCAATCAGGAGGATTTCCTGACGAAGTATTACAAGAATACCATCGTGGGTTATTCCTTTAGTAAGTCTCTTTCCTTGCCGGGAGAGCGTATCGGTTATGTGGCAGTGCCAGATGAGGCAGCAGATGCGGAGGATTTGATCCGTGGTATTGAGATTTCCAATCGTACATTAGGATTTGTAAATGCACCATCCCTGATTCAGAAGGCAGTGGCAAGATGCTTAAATGAGAAGACGGATGTGGCATTTTATGATGAGAACCGTGTGATGCTCTATGAAGGACTTAGCAAGCTTGGATTTACCTGTATCAAGCCAGAGGGAGCATTTTATCTGTGGGTGAAGTCTCCTGTGGAGAACGAGGAAGAGTTCGTAAATGAGGGTAAGAAGTTCCATCTTCTGATGGTAAAGGGAAGCGCATTTGGATGCCCAGGATTTGTAAGACTGGCATACTGTGTGTCCCATGAGACGGTGAAGAATTCCATGCCAGCATTTGAGCAGTTGGCAAAAGTGTACGGATTGAATTAAGAGACGGAAGAAAATGAGTGAGCCTGTGTTGCTAGAGGGAATGTGCATCGAAGTATACAGGCCGCGGAAAGGTAAGGAAATTAGAATGAGCAACTGGGAATCTTATGTAAGAAAAGTAGTTCCGTATGTGCCGGGCGAGCAGCCACAGCAGGAGCGGATGATTAAGTTAAATACAAATGAGAATCCTTATCCACCTGCACCGGGTGTGGTAAAGGCATTAGAGGAGTTTAACGTGGATAAGCTGCGTCTGTATCCAGAGCCGACCTGTAAGGTATTAGTGGATGCGATTGCAGAGTACTATGGACTGGACAGTAATCAGGTGTTCGTGGGTGTTGGCTCCGATGACGTACTTGCCATGATTTTTATGACATTTTTCAATAGCGATAAGCCAATTTTATTCCCGGACATCACATATTCCTTCTATGATGTGTGGGCAGACATGCTTCGGATTCCATATGAGACGAAGGCATTAGACGAGAACTTTCTTATCAAGAAGGAAGATTATTACGGAGAAAATGGTGGCGTGATCTTCCCGAATCCAAATGCACCGACAGGCAATTTGATGCCATTGTCAGAGATTGAGGATATCATTGCCAACAATCAGGACGTAATCGTAGTGGTGGATGAGGCATACATTGATTTTGGTGGAGAGTCCGCACTGCCGTTGATTGACAAGTATGACAATTTGCTGGTGGTTCAGACCTTTTCCAAGTCCCGCTCCATGGCAGGTATGCGTATCGGATATGCGATGGGAAATGCTAAGCTGATTAAGTATATCAATGATGTGAAGTATTCCTTTAACTCCTATACGATGAATCAGACTGCATTGGCGCTTGGCGTGGAGGCAATTCGTGATAAGGCTTACTTTGAGGAGACAAGAAAGAAGATCATCGACACAAGAGAGTGGACGAAGAAGGAGCTTACGAAGTTAGGATTTACCTTCGGGGATTCCATGAGTAATTTCATTTTTGCGACCCACGAAAAAGTGCCTGCAAAGAATATCTTTGAGGCACTGCGTAAGGAAAATATCTATGTAAGATATTTCTCTCAGAAACGTATTGATAATTATCTGCGCATCAGTATCGGTACGCAGGAAGAAATGGAAGCGCTGATCGCATTCCTGCGTGAATATTTAGGCTGATTGCTCTGTGGAAACGGTGGCGTCCACGGCAGACGGAAGTCTGCGGATGCCGCCGGAGAACATGAGCAGTCCTGCCACTGTCATAACAATAGCAAACAGGAACCAGAATAATATTGCGAAGTCAGAATCACCGATGGTGAAGTATTCTGACAGCACAGTTCCCCAGAAGTTAAATAGCATATGTAGCATGATAGAATAGTAGATGCTGCCACCCTTTTCGCAGATATATCCAAGAATCAGACCGAGGCAACACGCGTAAACGCCCTGAATTAGATTCATATGGAAAATACCAAAAAGGACACCCTGTACGATATTTGCCACCCAGAATGGGAGGCATTTTTTTAATTGGCGCATGGTGACACCGCGGAAAATCAATTCCTCTGAAAGCGGTGCTAAAATGACAGAATAGAGGAAAAGTCCAAAGGTAACAGTGGTGTCAAATCCAGCAGAATCTAATAAATCCTCATATACTTCAAGCGCACTTGGAAACAGGGTTGCAGTAAGGGCTACAATGTAGGTAGAGAGATACTGCATACCTGGCATCAGCATCACAACTCCAATGATGGACATCGGGTGAAATGTGGTGCGAATTTTTGGCAAGTAGTTGCCATCGTACTTCATATAATACCAAAGTCCAAAGACGGTGATCGTTGTAATGGCATAGATGACCATGATATAGGTGTTGAATTGGTCTGTCATCCAGAAATAACTCAGGTCATCCAGAATCTCAAATATATTGCCTGCATCTGTTATCGAGTACCAAGTACCTTCAACTAGCATAGATACGCCTATGGTAAAAAAGGAAGCCACAAACTGCATACCTAACACTAACAAAGAAGGTATCAAGGCAAAAAAGAATTGTCCTACTTTTTTCATGATAAAATCTCCAGTTAAAATAAGTTCTTGCAAATTTGGAATACTTTTATTATTATAACAATCGTGTCCTTGTAATGCAAGGTGGTAACGCTGTAAGATTTTACATGGACAAAGCGGTAAAATAGTATTTACTTTAAAACTTTAATATGCTAAAATGAAAAAAGAGTTAATTTTGGGAAGAAGGAGTAGGAATATGAGCAAGAAACTTAGGACAGAGGCAGTAGATCATCTTTTTGATGCAATCTTAAGTCTGCAGAATAGAGAAGAGTGTTATACTTTTTTTGAGGATGTCTGTACCGTAAATGAGTTACTTTCTTTGTCACAGCGATTTGAAGTTGCCAAGATGCTTCGCGATCAGAAGACATACTTAGATATCGCAGAGAAGACCGGTGCATCTACCGCGACAATCAGTCGTGTGAACCGTTCTTTGAACTATGGCAATGACGGATATGATATGGTATTTGCCAGAATGCAGAACCAAGACGCTGATAAAGAATAAATATATGAGAACATAACAGCCGCATGCTGTACAGTAATTGTACAAGCCATGCGGCTGTTTTTGAGTGTTGATACAATTATTTCTTTTTGGAGTTGTCAGAACTATCTGCTGCCTTATCAGAAGTTGCATGATCGATCAGCTTCTCGATGATGGTCTTTTTTACATAGACATCATAGCTTAGCATGCAGATAAAACTGAAGGTACGAAGTAGTTCCGCATCTTCAGAAGTGGCGTCTGGGAAGGTCTTCATGGAAGTGTTCAACTTCTTGACTAGATCCTTCATAATGCTCAAGGTCTCCTGATGCTCAAGACCAAATACTTCCTTATAAATGTCCTCAAGGCTGTAATTGCCGTCCTTGCCAAAGTACTTGTCCGTAATTGGATTCAAGATACTCTGGATATCGCTGATACTTAAGATACTCTTGAAGTAATAGATAAAAATCAGCGTCAGGACATGTTCCTTGCTATATTTCTTCTTCTCTGGCGGAGGAAGAAGATCATTCTTAGCATAGTTGTTGATCATGGTTTTTGTCAAAATCTTATCACTTTCGTGACGCTTGGACGCTTCTAACTGCAAGTCCATGAAAGTCGTGATCTGATCCATATATAAGTCAATGTTTGGGATGTCTTCCGGCCTAACATAATCAATTTTCTTTAAATCTTCTAATATTTCGCTTAATAGCTTTTTCGTATTTCCATCCATGTATGTCACCTCTTATCACATTATATAGTTTTGAAAACCATGTGGCAAGAGTTAAGTAATTGGAAATTTTAATTTTTTCGAAACATTTTTTGAAAAATAAGAAAATATGTTCTGTTTTCTATCGAAATGAGAGGAAAGGTGTGTTATACTAGATGCTATCACAAGAAAAGGAAACAAGGATATGAGTATTTACGATACATTGAATGAGCAGCAGAAGCTTGGTGTGACCACCACAGAGGGACCGGTACTGATTCTTGCGGGAGCAGGTTCCGGCAAGACTAGAGTGCTGACGCACCGTACTGCATATTTAATAGAAGAAATGGGTGTGAATCCATATAATATTATGGCGATTACCTTTACCAATAAGGCGGCAGGGGAGATGCGTGAGCGTATCGATGATATGGTGGGATATGGCTCGGAAAGTATCTGGGTATCCACCTTCCACTCTACCTGTGTGCGTATTTTGAGACGTCATATTGATCGTATCGGTTATGACACGAATTTTACTATTTACGATGCGGATGATTCCAAGTCAGTGATGAAGGATGTGTGCAAGCGTCTGGATATCGATACGAAGATATATAAGGAGAGAAGCCTTTTGGCGGCGATATCTTCCGCCAAGGATGAGCTGGTATCTCCGAATGAGTTCGCGCTTCGGGCAGCATCTTCTGGAGACTTTGCAAAGCGTAAGCAAGCACAGGTCTATCGTGAGTATCAGGATATGCTGCATAAGAATAATGCGTTGGACTTTGATGATCTGATCGTCAAGACGGTGGAACTGTTGCAGTCCGACCCAGAGGTGCTCAATTACTATCAGGAGCGTTTCCGTTATATTATGGTGGACGAGTATCAGGATACGAACACAGCCCAGTTCCAGTTGATTCGTTTGCTTGCTGGAAAGTACAAGAATCTGTGCGTGGTAGGTGATGATGACCAGTCCATTTATAAGTTCCGTGGAGCAAATATCTATAATATTTTGAACTTTGAGAAGCATTTTCCAGATGCAGTGACCATTAAGCTGGAGCAGAACTATCGTTCAACACAGAATATTTTGGATGCGGCGAATGGAGTTATTGCTAATAATGTGGGCAGAAAGTCCAAGGCATTGTGGACAGCCAACGACGCTGGAGAGAAGATTGAGTTTGAGCAGTTCGATACTGCCTATGAGGAAGCAGATTACGTTGCCAGAGATATTTTGGCAGGTACGAGAGAGGGCAGATATGGCTATGGCGATTATGCAGTACTTTATCGTACCAATGCTCAGTCCCGTCTGTTTGAAGAGCGTTTTATCGTGTCTAATATTCCGTACAAGATCGTGGGCGGTGTGAACTTCTATTCCAGAAAGGAAGTTAAGGATCTGCTGGCTTATCTTAAGACCATTGATAATGCGAAGGATGATCTGGCGGTACGCCGTATTATTAATGTGCCAAAGCGAGGCATTGGAGCGACTACATTAAATCGTGTCTCTGATTATGCGGAGGCATATGATATCGGATTTTATGATGCCCTAAAGCGTGCGGAGGAGATTCCTTCTCTGGGCAAGAGTGCAGCCAAGATCAAGCCTTTTGTGAATTTTATCCAGACGATGCGAAGCAAGCTGCCTTATATCGGTGTGGCAGACCTGCTAAGGGAAGTCATCGAGGAGACAGGCTATGTGAAGGAGCTGGAGGCTGAGGGAACGGAAGAGGCAACGGCAAGAATCGAGAATATCGATGAGTTGCTTAGCAAGGTCGTAGCTTATGAGGAAGGCGAGGAGCAGCCGACTCTGAGTGGCTTCTTGGAGGAAGTAGCATTGGTAGCAGATATCGACGGACTAGAGGAGGGCAATGAGTATGTGGTACTCATGACCTTACATAGCGCGAAGGGCTTGGAGTTCCCGAAGGTATATCTGGCAGGTATGGAGGATGGACTTTTCCCTAGCTATATGTCCATCACCTCCGATAATTCCAGCGAGGAGTTAGAGGAGGAGCGCCGTCTTGCCTATGTTGGTATTACGAGAGCTATGAAGGAACTGGCAATTACCTGTGCGAGACAACGTATGGTTCGAGGGGAGACGCAATATAATAAAGTATCCCGCTTTGTGAAGGAGATACCGTCTGACCTGTTGAATGGAGAGATCAGAAAGCCTGCTTTTATGGAGCGAAGTGAGAGTAGCGCACCACGCCCTAGGCGCACAACTATGCGCCAGCAGCCTTCTGGACAGAGTATGCAGGCGAGAGCATTTTCTTCTGCCAATACGACAAAGGGCAGTTTAAGCTATGGTGTAGGCGACCGTGTATCCCATATCAAGTTTGGAACAGGCACGGTAATGGGCATCATAGAGGGTGGCAGAGACTTCGAGGTGACGGTTGATTTTGACACGGCGGGAACGAAGAAAATGTTCGCTTCTTTTGCCAAGTTAAAAAAATTATAAAATCTGCAAATTTATAAATTTTTTATAGGCGAATAGGGAAACATATGATATAATTAATGAATAAGATATGTGACTTTATTTTTGGATGAAGTATATATATAATGAGGAGGAAAAGCCCATGAATAAGATGGAAGACTTAATCAACATGACAAAGCTGAACGAAATCCTGAACAAGAAGGAAGAGGAAGAGAAGAAGACATCTAAGGTTGTATGGATTTTTGCAATCGTGGGTATCATCGTTGCTGTGGCAGCAGCAATCTACGGTATCTACCGTTTCTTCACACCAGATTACTTAGAGGATTTTGAGGACGATTTCGAGGATGATTTCGACGACGATTTCTTTGAAGATGATGATGACGAGGAAATAGTAGTAAAGCCAGCAGAGAAGGTAGCTGAGGAAGACATCACCGAGGAATAAGAGAATGAGATTATAGGGGCTGCGCATCCGCAGTCCCTTTTTATGTAATAGAGACATTGGAGGTTAGTGTGAAAAAGGGACAGATTGTAGAAGGTGTAATTGAAAGAGTTGAGTTTCCAAATAAGGGAATTATGCCGACGGAGGAAGGCAAGAATGTCATCGTAAAGAATGGTATCAAGGGACAGAAGGTGTCTGTTGCCATCAATAAGATCCGCAAGGGCAAGTGCGAGGGACGTTTGCTTGAGGTATTGGAGAAGTCTCCGCTAGAGATGGCAGAGGCGGGATGCGTGCATGCGGAGGTCTGTGGTGGCTGTACATACCAGACCTTGCCATATGAAGAGCAGCTTTCCATGAAAGCGGCGCAGGTAAAGAAGCTGATTGATGAGGTGATTTTGCCAGAGAATCAGGATTATGAATTCCTTGGCATTAAGGAAAGCCCAAGACAGAAGGGCTACCGCAATAAGATGGAGTTCTCCTTTGGAGATGAGTATAAGGATGGTCCGCTGGCACTTGGTATGCATAAGCGGGGCAGCTTTTATGATATCGTAAATGTGCCAGAGTGTCAGATCGTAGATGAGGATTTCAGAACAGTACTGGCAGTGACATTGGAATATTTCAAGGAAAAGAATGTGCCATATTACCACAAGCTGCGTCATACAGGCTATCTGCGTCATCTGCTGGTGCGTAAGGCGGTAAAGACAGGCGAGATCTTAGTGGATCTGGTCACAACGACTCAGGATGACTGGGTTCCAGCGGATAGTGCAGCATGGAATGCCAAAGTAGAAGGTAACTGGGAGGATAAGCTCCTTGCAGGATGGAAGGATGCATTAAATAATGCAACATATACGGGTAAGATGACAGGAATCCTGCATACAAAGAATGATAGTGTTGCAGATACTGTTACCAACGAAGGTACAGATATCCTGTTTGGACAGGACTACTTCTATGAGGAGTTGCTTGGACTGTGGTTTAAGATTACACCATTTTCCTTTTTCCAGACTAACTCCCTCGGTGCTGAGGTTCTCTATATGACTGCCCGTGAGTTCATTGGGGATGCATTGCCAGCGGATGCTAATGCGATGAGCGCAGATGCTGGAAAGGTGGTATTTGACTTGTATTCTGGTACTGGTACGATTGCCCAGATGCTTTCCCCAGTAGCGAAGAAGGTCATCGGTGTGGAGATCATTGAGGAAGCGGTAGAAGCTGCGAAGGAGAATGCGAAGCTCAATGATCTGCACAACTGTGAATTCATTGCCGGAGATGTGTTGAAGGTCATCGATGATATTGAGGATAAGCCGGATTATATTGTGCTTGATCCACCTCGTGACGGTATTCATCCAAAGGCACTTGAGAAGATCATTCGTTATGGCGTACCACAGATGGTGTATATCTCCTGCAAGCCTACCAGTCTGGCTAGGGATTTGGAAGTGCTTCAGGCGAGAGGATATCAGGTCAAGAAGGTATGTTGCGTGGACATGTTCCCAAATACATTTCACGTTGAAACTGTTTGCCTTTTATTCCGCATAAAATAAGCATTTTCAGGACTTTCAAGGGTTGAAAAAGGTGGGATTGCCACCGATTTGCCACCCGCAAAATGAAAAACGGACTTTGAACAGTAAAAAGGGCTGAACACATTGAACTGTGTCAGCCCTTCTTTCAGGTTATCCGTTCATTGCCCTTTCAAATACATCAACCGCAGTCTGCTGCATGACTTCTGTATTGAAGGTATAGGTTTGTAATGTGGTTTCAATATTTTTGTGTCCCAGTCTTTCCATAACTGTTTTTGGATTGACACCGTTTTCCGCTAAGATAGTACCATGTGTATGCCTTAAACAGTGGGAATGAAATAGAACATTTCCCAGTTCATAGTGAATGACCCTTGCACAATATTTGAAGGATTCAGGTGTCACCAGTTCACCGTTATCCTTGACACATAGGGGCATGATTTCTTGATATGGGACATTTACATCAGCACGAACCTGTGTGATTGATTTATCCGGCAAGACATAAGTTTTCATATAGTGAGAACCGTATTTCATGCGGTTTTTCTTCCGTTGGTCCTCTGTCAAGAAAAAGTACAAGTTAAATGTGTCCTTTTTGCATTGGCGGG